>NZ_JBHZAK010000013.1:0-281746 GCF_042754165.1 Nocardia sp. NPDC059229 | reverse complement strand
GACATGAAGGCAATGCGCTTCGCCGAGTACGGCGGCCCGGAAGTCCTGAAACCGGTAGATGTGGCCGAGCCCCACGCCGGCCCCGGCCAGATACGTATCGCCGTGCGAGCGGCAGGAGTGAACCCGCATGATTGGCGGGTCCGCGAGGGCCAGTTCCGGCGGATCCACCCGATCCCGCTGCCCGCCGGCGTCGGACAGGACGCATCGGGCGTGGTGGACGAGATCGGCGACGGCGTAGTCGGCATCGAGGTCGGTGAGCCCGTATTCGGCCGGGGTTCGAACACCTACGCCGAATTCGCCGTCCTGTCCTCCTGGGCACGCATACCCGAGGGATTGAGCTTCGCCGACGCGGCGGGGTACCCGTCGGTGGTCGAGACCGCGATACGGATCATCCGTCTGGTCGGCGTCCGGCCGGGACAGACGCTGCTGGTCAGCGGCGCAGCGGGCGGAGTCGGGTCGGCGGTGTTGCAGATCGCCCGCGAGCGGGGAATCAAGGTGATCGGCACCGCCGGGGCCGCGAACCAGGACTACGTGCGAAGCCTGGGCGCCGTCGCCATGACCTACGACGCAGGTTGGGAGGAGCGAGCACGCCGGCTCGGCACCATCGACGCCGCCCTCGACCTCAACGGTGCGGGCGTCATCCGCGGACTCCTCGACCTGACCGGAGACCCGGACAAGGTGATCACCATCGCCGACCTCGAGGCGCCGATGCTCGGTATCCGATTCGCCGGTGTCGGCGGCAGCATGCCCGAAGCTCTCGCCGCGGCCGTCGACCTCATCGCGCGCGGGAAGCTCCACATCCCGGTCGATCGGTCATATCCCCTCACCGAGGCCGCGTCCGCGCACGCCGACAGCCAGGCCGGACACACCCGCGGACGCCGGGTCCTGCTCGTCTGATCCGATCCTCCCCGGGCAGGGGCCATCTGAGCCCGCCGGCCGAGCCAGAGCAAACCCTACTGGCCACACCCTCACGGTAACCCGGTGGGACGCAAGCCATTAGCGAGCCACACCAAAACCGTTGGCGGGCAGCCGATTAGAGTGCTTCCCACCGGAAACCTGGGACTGATCCTGGCCGGGACCAAGTCCTACCACCATTCTCGAGTAGCCGATTCCAGTGCGTGTCGAGCCATCCTGGCTGTTCGGGGCTGGCTTGGGTCAATTCGTGGACTGAGTCGCATTCACCGCCGAGATGGGGGATCGAGGTATGCGGCCGTTGCTGTTTGCACGAACGATCGGATCAACGGGTTGGCGTCGCCCTCCTTCCAGACCACCACCACCCTGCTCGGCGCCATATCGATCAGCGGGACCGCGGCCAGTCCCTCGGGCACTTTGTGCCCGAGCGGAGTAATACCGACGGTGCCGTTCCAGAGCACGGCTTGCACACATTCTTGAACGACCCGCACGACCGGGCCCTCCCGCGGTTCGCCACCGTTCCAGTAGGTCTGCCAGAGGGGGTCCGTGCCGGCGGGAAACTGGAACCAGCGACGGTCGGCCAAGTCGGTCAGTTTCAGGTGGTCGCGGTGAGCCAGCGGGTCGTCGGCGCGTAGTACGGCTCCGACCGGGTCGGCGCGCAGTTCACGGACGGTCAGGGCGGTGTCGTTGAACGGTGCGCGGGTCACGGCGACGTCGACCAGTCCGGCCTTCAGCCCGCAGGTGGGGTCGGTGAGGTCGGTGTCGCGGATACGGATGTCGACCTCGGGATGCCTGTGGCGGTAAGCGGCGGCAAGTCTGGTGATGCCGGGGTCGGTGGCGTCACCCAGGATGCCGATGGTGAGGTTCGCGTTTCCGGCCGCGGCGGCCACCCGCACGCTGAGCCGGTCGGCCTGCTCGAGCAGAGCACGCGCCTCGTCGAGTAGCACCGCCCCGACCGGGGTGAGACCGACACCGGTGGGCGACCGATCGAACAGGGCGGCACCGACTTCCGCCTCCAGTTGCCGGATGGCGCGGCTCAGCGGCGGTTGGCTCATGTGCAGCCGGGTGGCGGCGCGACCGAAGTGGCGTTCCCCGGCGACAGCTACGAAGTAACGCAGCGTACGTAGCTCCACACTGGCACGATACCCGTCCGGTATCGGTATCGCGGAACAGGTCTTGGACACCTCCGGTGTCCCGGCGGTGCAATCGAAATATGACCGATGAAGCACACAGCGACGAAACAAACTCCGCCACAACGGTTTCGATAGTGCATCCCGGCGAGGGTGAGGTGATCATGTTGGGCGCCACGCGAATGCGTATCCTCGAGGACGGCAGCAATACCGGCCACCGTCTCGGAGTCGCCGAATCCGTCGTGGCGCCCTACACTCCGGGACCTCCGCAGCACCGGCACGCCCAGCACGACGAAGGCTTCTATATCATCAGCGGCACGGTGCGGTTCACCGTCGGCGACACCACCTACGACGCGACAGCGGGCACGCTGGTGATGGTCCCACCCGGCGCCCCGCACACCTTCGCCAACATCACCGGCCAACCGGCCGTCATGCTCAGCACCTTCACACCAGACCTGTATGTGCAGTATTTCCGCGACCTACAGGACATGATCGCCGACGGCCGGGAACTGACACCACAGGTGAACGTCGCCGTGATGAGCCACTACGCCACCGAGCCCGCCACCGATTTCACCTGAACCCCAGCGGACCGAGGTGCTTTCGCCACGGTCACTGATGTCACCCTGGATAGGAATTGTGACCATCGCATTCTGGATCGCCGCCGGCCTGCTCGCGATCTTCTATCTGTATGCAGGCGCACTGAAGATCACCCGAAGCCGGGATCGACTCCGGCCCATGATGGCCTGGGTGGACCGCACACCCCTACCCGCCGTCCGCGCCATCGGCGTGCTCGAAGTACTCGGCGCGCTCGGGTTGATCCTTCCACCCCTGACCGGCGTCGCACCCTGGCTCGCTGTGATCGCGGCCGTTGGGTTCGTACTCCTGCAATTCGGTGCGATCCCGGTCCACCGGACCGGCGGAGATCGAAATGTCGCCCTCAACATCACCCTTCTTCTCACAGCAGCCGTGACCGTTTTGTTCGCGACCACTTGGGTGTGACTCTCTGCGACGCAAACATCCCACCGCTGACCGCGCTGACCGGACCGGCCAGCGCAGCACCTCGGAAGATCAATGGGCAGCGGCCATCTCGGGCGATTGACCGACCGCCGGCAGTGCGCGGTATTGCCGAGTTTCGGACGACCGGCGCAATCCCGCACAATCCGCTGTAGAACAGCAGTTCGGCGCCAATTCCTCAGCTGTAGTGCGCGTTTAGAACGGTTGGGTTGGCCGTTCATGCGCGCACGGCAGCGTGCTCTTCTGCCGCGATCCGGGCGGTTCGAAGGGGCTGGCGCGAGAAGTCTTGCGCACCAGTGCGGGTGAGGTTTGGAGTCGGCGGCCTGCGTGCCCATGAGATCAGGGGCGCAACGGTTTTCGCCTCGGACGCGAAAGACACGGTAGTGCCGGATGGAAGAACATCCGGCCGAACGAGCGGACGCCGACGTGGCGTAGCGCTGTCCGATACATCGAATTGGGGGGAACCTCATGACTGCCTTTGCCTCGGCCACCCGTAAAGCGGCCGTCGCCATGATTGCGATCGCGGCGGCGCTCTTCATCCCCTTGGCAGGCGCGGGTGCCGCCAATGCCAGCGGGGTCAATACCGAGATCAAGTTCGCGCTCGACACCGACCACGGTACCGTGGACGGCTACATCAACCGCGGATACTCCGACACCTGGTACTTCGACGCCCGCGCCGGTCAGCAGCTGAGCACCGACATCACCTCGCACTACACCTCCGCCTCAGGAACCGCTGTCTACACGCTCACCTCACCCGACGGCCAGCAGCTGGCCATCGACACCACCGGAACCCAGCTCTACCTCCCGGCCACGGGCACCTATTACCTGACCATTACCTCGCCCGAGCACGACGCCTCGTACACGCTGAACCTCCAGATCGACTGAGCGTCCCTGGTTACGGGTACGAGCGGAGGTCGAGAATCGATCGATTCTCGACCTCCGCTCGTTCGTTCCCGCGCTGTTCGGCTCGAGCTGCGCAGGCAGCCGAAGATCAGTCGGCCGTCCTGATTCGAGGCTGGCCGAACGCACCCTCATGCCGCACCTTCAGGTCAAGACTTCGTTAGGGTTTGGGTTCAGCCTTGTTGGTGGGTCCGGGATGTGACTTGTCCGAAGGATCGGTGTGCGGGTTGGAACCGGTCGCGCTGGAGTCAGGAGTCGTTCCCGATTGCCCTGCCGGGCCTGCTGATTCGCGTTGACGCTGGTCGGCGAGCATCCGGACGTAGATGACGTTGGACAGTCGTCGTTTGAGCGCGCGGATCGCCTCCATCGAGGTTTTGCCGGCGAGTCGGTCAAGACACCTGAAACACTGCATCGCCAACTGCCGGCACGGCGAGGTAGGTTCGCGCGAAACGACGAGGGGAACGGATGTGAAAGATCCGCACGATCAACCGGAGTTACCGACGCCGGCCCCACACGGCGCGACCGCCGTCACCGCATCCATTACCGCACTGATCCTCGGTCCACCCACCGGAATCGCCGGAATCATGTGGGTTCTCTACATGGTCGTCGCAATCGAAGATCACGCCCGCGAATATCACACCCGCGAATATTCAGAGATCGGCGGGTACAACACAGACCTGATCGTCATGGGGATCGTCGCCGTCGTCATCGGGCTGACCTGGTCCGTCGGCGGATCCCTTCTGCTGGCGTACATGAAAACGGGTCGTTTCCTGTTGATCCTCGCGTCAGGGGTGGCACTGATCGTGAGCGTTGCACAGCTCTTCAACAGGGGTTTCACCTTCTTGTTCATTCCGATCATCGTGAGCCTGCTGATTCTCGTCCTGTGCGCGGTCCCGGCAACCGGTCGCTGGATCGTGGCGAATGAACCAGAGCCGAATCCGCTTGCACACGATCAGGACCGGGACTGAGTTCGCCCAGCTGGCCACGCTATTCATGGACATATGTTCTAGGTCGTTGCTCATTGGGCTGCGGGGCCCGCAATGCCGAGCTCCCGAGCGGGCTTCAGTCGACTCGAGTGCGCGGTAATGCCGCGTGGAGTCGCGTTCGGTGGGCTCTGCGCAAGGTTCGACAATACGGGCTGTGGGTTGTCAGTCGGTCACCGACAAGGACAACCGAGCGACATAGGTGCCGGAGATCAGGACGAAGTCCGTCCACAGGTTTGCATTGTAGCCATCCGGCCGAATCCTCACTTCAGCGGCGAATTGGACTCTGCCGAGCAGTGTTTCGACCTTGTCCGCGAAGGTGCAGATATGCGCGTCCAGTGCTGAGGGGTGAGCGTACGGACCGGACCGAGGAGCCATCCGGCGCAGCAACCCCGAAGTGTTCGGGCCGGGGCCTGGAAGATCAACTGGGACTACCGATCTGAGCCTCGCCGAACACACCATATTGCCGAGTTTCGGACAACCGGTGCAATCCCGCACAATCCGTTGTAGAACAGCAGTTCCGCGCCAATTCCTCAGCTGTAGTGCGCGTTTAGAACGGCTGGGTTGTCCGGTTCATGAGCGCAAGGCAGCGTGCTCTTCTGCCGCATGCCGCGCTGACCGAACCGGCCACCGTGAGGCGCCGGCGCGGGGCATCGGAAGATCAACTGGCCGTACCGATCCGACGCCGGCGGAACGTCCGCAACTGCCGATTTCGGGCTTGTTCCAGAGCTGCTCGTCTTGTTCGGTCCGCGCCAGTGCCCAGACTCCGAGGTTCTGCCCGATGGTCAGTGTCTGCGACGTCGCGTGGGTGTGGGCTGCGCGAGTCGATCACCGTTCATGAGCGCACCCGCTTGCTTCAGTTGCCGCAGCACCGGCGATATTTCGGCGGTATGGATGCCGGTCAGATCGGCCAGTTCGGTGGTCATGTGCCGGTACAGGTCGTTGGTGTTGCCGAAGGACAGCGTCGCGATCAGGTTGAACGGTCCGGTGATCGCGGCCGCGTAGGTCGTGTTCTCGTGTTGGGCGATGGCCTGCGCGACTGGTTCCAGTTGTGCTGGAGTGACAGTGAGCCACAGCAGTGCCGCGAGCCGGGTGCCCAGTGCGGCGGGAGCAATGTCGAGGTCGAAGTAGAGAAGCCCGGAGGCTTGCAATGCTTCGATGCGACGCATGACTCTTCCTGGACTCAGGCCCGTCGAGCGGGCCAGCATCGCATAGCTTGTCCGTCCGTCGCGGGCAAGGAGGTCCAGCAGTGGACGATCAGCGTCCTCGATTCGGGTATCGCCCGGGGCGACGGGCGTGGCGGCCGGATCAGCGAGCCGACGACCACGCGAATCGACCGGACTCGCGCCGACGAAGCGATGCAGAATCATCGACGCCGAGACGTCCAGGACCGGTGCACTCCGCTGCAGTCGTTGCGCCAGAAGGTCTTCGCGCGTGTGCTGGGCACGTGGATGCAGCGAAAACACGACCTCGGCGCCGCCGCCGGCGAGGCTGACCCACGCCGTGTCGTCGCGGCGCGCGAGCGCCTCGGCCACTTGTAGCGCTCCCTCGGGGCGACAGCGTACCCGGACGATCCACTCCGTCTCGCCGATCGCGCGGGCATCGACCGCCCCGATCACCCGAACCAAGCCGTCGCGACGCAGTCGCCGATACCGGCGCGCAATCGTCTGTTCCGCGACACCCAGTTCGTCCGCCACGACACTGAATGGAAGGCGTGGATCGAACTGCAGCGCACGCACAATTCGCTTATCGATCGGATCGAGTACGGAGTTTTCGCGCATGCCAGAGTCGCTCACTGCACAAAATCTACGCCGTGGACGACCGGAGGCGACTTCCTCCGATGCCGAGGAAGATACTCGACGCCGCATATCCAATCCCCTGAAAGGACAACGGAATTGCGGAAGTGGCTACCGCTGCTGACGGTCTGTCTCAGCACCTTCATGCTGCTCATCGACGTGACGATCGTGAACGTCGCGCTACCGGACATGCAGCGCGACCTCGACGCTTCCTTCAGCGCGCTGCAATGGGTGGTCGACGGCTACGCGCTGGCCATGGCGGCGTTGATGCTCGGCGCCGGATCGATCGGTGATCTGGTCGGGCATCGACGCACCTACCTGGCGGGTATGGCGCTGTTCACGGTATCGTCGCTGATCTGCGGGATCGCACCGAATCCGGCGATACTCATCGCGGCCCGCATCGCACAGGGTATCGGAGCGACCGCGATGGGCTCGATGACCTTCGCGCTGTTGAACAGCTCCTACACCGGCCGCGACCGGGGTGCCGCGTACGGAGTATGGGGAGCGATCGCGGGCGCATCCTCCGCCGTCGGGCCGATCATCGGTGGCGTGCTCACGAATTGGGCATCGTGGCGGTGGATATTCTTCGTCAACCTCCCGGTCGGCATCGTGGCAATAGTGTTGTGCGCCTGGGTAATCGCCGAGTCAGGTGCGTCGCACGGCGGCCGGGTCGATGCGCCAGGTGTCTTCACGTTCGCCGGCGCCGCCGGTGCCGCGACGTACGCGCTGATCCGGGCCAACGAGCACGGCTGGTCGGATGTCGGGATCCGGTGGACACTGCTGACCGCGGCGCTCGCGCTCGCGCTGTTCCTCACCATCGAACGGTATTCGACACATCCGATGCTCGACCTCGCTCTGCTGCGGGACCGTTCGTTCATCGGCGTACTGATCGCCGGGGTTGTCTTGTTCTTCGCAGCGTTCGGGGCGCTCATGTACACCCAGATCTGGCTGCAATCGGTGCTCGGGATGAGTCCCATCGGTGCCGCCCTCGTGGGACTCCCCTTGTCCGCACTGGCATTTGCAGTGTCCGGCGGACTCGGCCGACACCTGCACGGCCCGAATACTGGGCGCATCATCGGTGCCGGACTGCTGATCACCGGTGCAGGCGGGATAGTGGGCGCGCTTCTGGTCCACGGCGGCGCTGGTTGGCCTGCGCTGGTTCCGGGGTTCCTGCTGCTCGGCGCTGGGGTTGGACTGGCCACGGCAACCCTGAATTCTGCTGCGGTATCGGCGGTTCCGCTGCAGCGCGCCGGAATGGCGGCCGGCGCGGTCAACACCGCACAGCAGCTCGGCATGGCCGTTGCCATAGCCACGCTGGGCAACACATTCACTCTACGAGCTCAGCACGTGCTCGCGGCCCAATCGATGCCCGACCCCGCCGCCACAGCGCGCGCCGTGGCAGGCGGCCAAACCCCACTGATACTGGCGCACACTCCGGCCGCGGTGCAGCCCATCGTCCGCGAAACCCTGCATACCGCAGCCGCCGCCGGCATCCAGAGCACACTCGCCGTCAGCGGAATCGTCGGACTGCTGGGAGGCCTACTCGTTCTGCTACTCACCCGCCCCCTCCAAAAAGCAAGTCTCACACCCGAAACTGCCGCACCCGGAGTCGAATCCACCAGCCACTGAGCACGGCGAGCCGGACAGGTGCACGACACCTGCCCGGCTCGCCCAGTACTGGAGCCGATCTACCGGCCCAGACAAGATCATCACGTCCGCGGCGCCAACGCATTTCCGCATGGCGCGCTGACCGAACCGACCAGCGCGTCACCTCGGAAGATCAACGGGCCGAAGGCATCCCGGGCGGCTAACTAACCGCGGGCAGTGCACGCTATAGCCGAATACCGGATGTGTAGTCGGCGGTGTCGTGGTCTTTGGGTGGCAGACAACCGTGCTGACGGGAATCAGCCCCCGCGGTCGAGCAGTCCCCTGAAAGCGCGCTGCACTGTGTGGCGCCGGCTAGGGCCTCAGCACGATTTTGCCGTGGGTGTGTCTGCGTTCGAGCTCGGTGTAGGCCTGACGAACCTGTGTCAACGGGTAGACGTTCGCGATCGGGACTTCGAGGTGTCCGTCGGCGATCAGGCCGGCCAGTTCGGCGAGGACCTCGGCGCCCGGCCTGCCGTTGGGCCCGGGTTCGGTTTTGACCCCATACTTTGCGGCTGCTGGGAAATCAATGATGGTGTCGATCCGCTCGATTGCGACGCCGAGAGCGAGGGCCAGTTCAACGTACCCGTCGCCGTAGGTGTCGATGAAGGCATGGATGCCGCCCGGTGCGGCGGCCTTGATCCGGTCCATGACGCCGTCACCGTATGCGACGGGGATCACGCTGTGGCTTTGCAGCCACTCGTGGTTGCTGTCGCTCGCCAGACCGATGACCGTGGCTCCGGCACGACGCGCGAGCTGAACGGCGAGTGAGCCGACTCCTCCGGCGGCTCCGGAGACGACGACGCTATCGCCCTTCTCGAGCTGTACGGAATGCACTGCCCCCCATGCAGTCACGCCGGCAATGTATAGGCCGCCCGCCACTTCCCATGGGACGTTCTTCGGTTTGGGGGTGAGGTTGTCGACGTCGACGAGGACCAGCTCGGCCTGGGCGCTTCGCCGCTCGGAGAATCCGATCACCTCGTCACCGGGCGCGAATCGGCCGGCTCCGGCACCGATCTCGACGACGACTCCGGCGAGATCGCTGCCCTGCCCGGAGGGAAAGATGGAGGGAAAGATGTCCGTCATCGCGCCGGTGCGTAATGCCGCCTCACCGGGGTTGATGCCTGCTGCTCTCACCTGCACGAGGACCTGCCCTTCCCCGGGCACGGGACGGTCGACCTCCTCGATCCGCAGGACGTCGATTCCGCCGGATTCGTCGTACCTGACTGCTTTTGTCATTGTCTTGCTTCTCCTCTGGAGCGCCATGCGCGGCTGACTTCGAGAACGGGAATGGTTCGCACCGGCGTGCCCATCACCAGGGCACTGTTCCTGCGTCGTCGAAGAATCCGCCGGTCGGTCCGTCGTCGGGCAGGGTCGCGAGGTGAATCGCGATCGCCGCCCCCTGCTGTGGTGTGCGGACGCCTTGGAAGCCATTGAGATCGGTGGCGGTGAAACCGGGGCAGCCGGAATTGATCAGGATGTTGGTGCCGCTCAGTTCCTTGACGTATTGGATAGTGACGGCGTTGAGGAAGGTCTTCGAGGCCAAGTACGCAGTGGGAACCGGGCCCATGTCGATGCCGGGCGTGGTGTGCAGGGCGAGCGAGCCGACACTGCTGGACATGTTGACGATTCGCGGTGAGGCCGAGGCGCGCAGCAGCGGCAGCATCGCGTTGGTGACCCGGATAACCCCGATCACGTTGGTTTCCACGACAGCTCGCACGGTCGCGGGATCGACCGTGGTCGGTGTCTGCGGCGAACCACCGGTGATCGCGGCATTGTTGACCAGAACATCGAGCCCTCCGGCATGGTCGGCGATCAACTCGGCCGCCGCTGCCACACTCGCGTCGTCGGTCACGTCGAGCGGCACGCCGAACGCATCGGTTCCAGTCGCGCGCAACTTCTCCACCGCGGTCTCGCGGCGTTGTCGATCCCGCGCGCCCACCCCGATTCGCCAGCCGAGGGCGCCCAGGCCCGCCGCGATCTCGTATCCGATTCCTTTGTTCGCGCCGGTCACCAGCGCGATCGTCGGTTCACTCATGCCGTCGATCATGTTGCGGACTCGGGTGGGGCGTCCAAGACCGGTCGGGTGGGCGGCGATACCGCACGGGTATTGGCCGTGGTGAGCGCCGGATACGATGACACGGTGGAGACGCGGGAGTTGCGATACTTCGTCGCCGTCGCCGAAGAATTGCACTTCGGGCGGGCGGCACAACGGCTCTCGATGGCACAACCACCGCTGTCGCGGGCGATCCAACAGCTGGAACGGCGGCTCGGAGTCGTTCTGCTGCACCGCAATTCCCGCGCGATCACGTTGACCAAGGCCGGGTCGGTGCTGCTGCGGGAGGCCCGCCTCGCCCTCGAAGCGGTCGAAGCCGCCGAGCGCCGCACCCGCCGCGCCGCTGCCGACCGGCCCGGCGTGGTGCTGGCCACCAAGGCAGGAGCGTCCAGCGAACTGTTGTCGAAGCTGCTGGACGCCTACGCAGCCGACCCCTGCGCTGTCGCGGTCGAGGTGGTGCTGTGCGGGCCCGGCGAACCGGAAAACCTGCTACGCAACGGGCGTGCCGACGTCGCTCTGCTCCACCGGCCCTACGACACGACGGCCGGATTCGACACCGAGGACCTGCACACCGAACAGCAGGTCGTGGTCCTGCCCGCCGGGCACCCCCTCGCCAACCGACCCCACATGTCGATGGCCGAGGTCAACGCCCTGACGGACCTGCCCCTGCCGCGCTGGCCTCGACCGGATGGAAGTTATCCGGACGGCCCCGGCCCGCAGGTTCGCGACCACACCCAGTTGATCCAGCTGATCAGGCTCGGACGGGCCTGCGCAGTCATGCCCGAGTCACTCCGAGCCCAACTACGCGACGATCACGCCATCGTGCCGGTGCCGGACGCACCGGCCGTCACGACCGTCATCGCCTGGCCACCACACAGCAGATCCAAAGCCATCGCCGACCTCGTCCGTACGGCGATACGCCTCTAGCCGATAACATCGCAAATGACGCAGACCGCGCTGACCGAACCGGCCGGCGCCGAGACTGCTCGCGACTCAAAGCGTCCGCTTCTGCCGAATTCCCGTGCGGGAACCGTGGCATCGACGGTCCCGAGCTGTTCGCATGCGGGCGATTATTCCGCCGCCCCGGGACTTGGCCATGACCGCGATGCCGGGTCGGGGATCCGCCATGGCGGGTTCAGGCGATTGGCTCCGGCATAGAACAGGCAAAGACGGTGGCCGTCGGGATCGCGCAGCCATGCCTCTCGCCACAGCCACGACGTGTCGGCGGGCAGGCTGTCGAAATCCACGCCCGCAGCGCGTAGCCGGGCGCATTGGTCGTCGAGGTCATCGGACTCGAAGTAGATGGACACCTGCGCGCCGCCGGGCACGGAGTCCACCAGCTCGACCGAAAACGTGCTGTCACCCTCAGGACATTGGAACCGCAGGTAGTGGTCGTCTTTGACGATCAGCTGGAGTCCGAGCAGTTCATAGAACCGCTCGGACCGGTGCAGGTCGGTGGTACCGATCGTGATCTGATTCAGCCGCATCCGGCCACTGTGCAACCTCGACCGCGGTTCAGGTCAACCGTTCACGTGAGGTTGCGAGCGAGATCGATGTCTGTTGCCGCACAACCGATGACGGGCCGCTTCGCCGATTCCGGTCGCACGCCACCGCTGCGCCCAGCCTGTTCAGCGGAAGAATTCGCGCAGTGCGCCGGCCACCGCGGGGACGTCGTCGGGATGATGACGTTGTCCGGGCAAGGTGACGGTGCGGGCATCGGGCAGCGCCCCCTGGAGCAGGTCAACGCTGGCCGTGCCGTAAGGATCGGTGATCTCGCCGGCGAGGAGAAGGGTGGGCAACTCGATGGCCGACCAGGATGCGAGATCGGGGTCCATCGCCGTGAGGCATTCGAGATCGGCGACCAATCCGGGCGCGCGGAAGGCGAGAGCGTCCGCGAGCGGTTGCAGGGCCGCGCGGGGAGGGACGGGATCGGTGATGGCGGTGAAGAATTCGATGATCGCGTCCTCGGACCGTTCGCACTCCATGTGGAGCCGAATCTTCTCGAGCGTCGGCGTCAATGGAGGGCCGGCGAGCGCGACCGGGGGCTCGTACAGTGCGAGACGCCGCACCATCGACGGATCCCGCTGCATCGCTTCCAAGGTGACCAGACCGCCCGCCGAGTGCCCGAAGACGAAAGCAGGTTCACCCACCGCGGCCAGGACCGCCGCCAGATCGGCGGCTTGCGCGGCGAACTCCGCTGGGCGCGGGCCGTTTCCGCTCGATCCGTATTCACGTCGTTCGATCACGACGACCCGATAATCCGGAGCCAGCAGCCCGGCCAGCTCCAGATACGTGTCCAAGGTGACCAACGCGCCGGGAACGATCACCAGCGCCGGCCCCGCCCCTTGCGTCTGAAAGACAATGCGCGTCCCGTCGGCCGACACGACGCTCTCGATGCAAACCGCCACGTTCCGATCTTGACATACATCTGCGGGTCCGCAGCGAGACGAAGCAGTCGCGCAGCCCGTCAGCGCAAACCCAACGTTGTTCGCCCACCGCGCATTCCGACGACGGACGAGACTCGCGTGTCACTCGCGAACCAGATACACGGCCGCGCATAACATCCTCTTCTGCCGCATACCGCGCTGACCGAACCGGCCAGCGCGAGGCAGTGACGGCCGGAACCTGTTGCGGTGCGGAACATCCGCTACTGATTTCAGTGCACGTCTTCGACGCGAGGGCGACGAGCGCGAGCGGTTGGCGTGGGTGCACAATTCGGTTCGTGACGGACGTACCGCGATTCCTCGATGGTGCACGCGTGCTGGCAACAGCAGATATCCGCGGTGCGAGACCATCTGGATGCACAAGGCACGAAGTGGATGGTCTCGTCGTCAATGACTTCGCAGGACTGGCGATAGCGCGGTACGACGCGAGCCCTGAGGTGTACTTGTTCTATTGCGACGGGGAGTGGAATGTCATCACCGACACCTGCCACCACAGTATTGCCGGGGCGCGCGAGCAAGCCTCCGACGAGTTCGGTCCAGTCGAATTCGTCGAATTCCCATTCGCCACAGGCTGAAACAGCCAACCTGTCCCGAACGGTCGTCCGCAGCCTCCGAAGATCACGCGCCGAGTGTCGTACCCCGCCAGCGGTGCGCGCGCATGCCAGCCGAAATGTCCGCTCCGGGCTTCCCGGGCGGTTAGTAGCGGTCACCCGGCAGGCTCGAAGATCAATGCGCCGAGATCATCTCGGCTCGCGAACCGCGCCCTTTGCCGAGTCTTGACGTACTGGTGTGGACCGAGTCAATGCCTGCGGAAGTACCAATCGGGCCGCGGCTTGAACAGGCGCGCTTTTGCACATCGCGTGAAGCCCACACCTGCCGTCCCTTTGCGCCGTGCTGTCGCGACGCGGAACCTTAGACCGTGTCTGACGTCGTTGTTATTTCGTTAGTGATGTTTCGGGATAATTTGTGCTGCATAATGTTTCGTCTCCGTTGAGACATTTTCCGGGTAGTCGGCCGCTCGGCGAGTTGGGGAGTCGTCCGAGCCGCTGCCGCCGAGTTGCACCCGTCTCGAGCCCGCACCGGACAACGGCGCATCGGCTCGACTTACGTTGGCGTACGCCCCGGGCTAGGTCGGGTCGTTGGGCGGTGACTGCCAGGTCGCCATCTGCGCGCGGAATGTCCCGCATGTCACGATGTCGGGCTTGCTGCATTGGACGGCGTGGGCCAGGAGTTCGTGGGCATGCTGAAGGTCGATGATGCGGCGCTCGATCTCGACGAGCTTGGCGGTCAGCATCGCCTTGCGCCGCGGCCGGTCCTGCTGTAACTCGCGAATCTCGTCCAGGCTGAGACCGGCTGTTTGACACTTGCGCAACAGCACGATCCGGTCCGCGGCCTCGGCCGGATAGCGGCGCTGCCCACCGCGCCGCTCGGGTTCCGGCAAGAGCCCGTGCCGCTCCCAATACCGGATCGCCGAGGCCGGGACTCCGGTGCTGGCGGCGAGCTGGCCGATGGTCATCACGGCTGTTCCTCCTCGTCCGACTCGACGCTTGACTTAAACCCAAGTTTAAGGCGCACGGTGGTCTTCACCGGCGGCAACCGGCCGCCGACAACCGAATCCGAAAGGTCGGATCATGACGGGAACACCGGCAACGACACCCCAGGCCCAGCAGATCGCCGAGACCGCCGCGCAGCTGTTCGTGGCCGGCGTGATGTCGCACTCCGGGCACGCCAACCTCAGCGCGCGGGTGGATAGCGAACGCTTCGCCATGACCCCGGGCTTCGTCCGCGATCTGCGCCCCGAACAGGTGGCGATCGTCCACCAGGACGGTCGGGTCCTCGAGGGAAAGCTGCGGTCCGCCAGCGCCGAGATCATCACCATGCACGGCATCGTCTATCGCAAGCGCCCCGAGGTGGGGGCGGTCATCCATACGCACTCGCCCGCCTCGACCGCGTTCGCCGTGGCCAATCGGCCGCTGCCGTGCCGCACCGAGCCGATGCTGCGTTTCGGCCAGGCCGAGGACGTGCCGATCGTCGCATGGGGGCCGCGCGGGTCGGACGTGTCGGTCCGCAGCATCGCGCAGATCCTCGACGAACGCCCAACCACGCGGGCCGTGCTGCTGGCCAACCACGGCCTGATGGTCTTCGGCCCGGACCCGGCGTCGGCCGCCGAGCTCGTGTACGCGATCGAGGAAAGCGCCGAAGCGGAAATCGCCGCGCAAGCGATCGGCGGGGCCGTGGACTTCCCCGCGGGCGCCCTCGAGGCCGTCCGAGCGTCGATGGCCCGGGTGTCATGAGCGACAACGCATCCCGCGCCGAAGCGATCCGCGACCGCTACCGCTCGACCCTCGGCACCATCCCCCGAGGCGCCGAGGACCGCCTGCGCCTGGCAGAAGAACATGATCGGCTCGACACCGAAGAAGCGATCATGGCGCTGCGGCACATCGTGCTGACCGACAATGCGCTGGGACCACGCGTGCAGCAGCTCGTCCACTTCGGTCAACTGCTGGCCCTGGGCCGATCCGACCCTGCCCGGATCCACGCCCGCGGCGCACTCCACGCCGGCGCGACCATCGTCGACCTGATCGGCGTGGCCGAAACCGCTGTCCTCACCGCCGGCGTGCCCGCCTACGCCCTCGGCATCGAAATCATCGCCGAACTCATCGGACCACCCGACTGAAATCCCAGCCCTTCAGCCACCCGGTCGCTACGGAGGGTCCGGTCTCGCCCCGGACCCTCCGGGGTTTTGCCCTCATCAGCTGCTCGAAGCAGGTGAGGGCGGCGCCCCGTGAACGAAAGGTGGCCTTCGGCAGCAGCGGCTCAGCCAACTCCCGCAAGTCGCCGGGGCGCAAACCGCTCGAAAGCTCGTAAACAAGACGAAACATCGTGCAGCACAACTCATCCCGATACATCTACAACGAGACAACAACGACGTGAGACATGGTGTCAGCTAAGAAGCCGCAGACCGCGTTGACCGAACAGGCGCCGACTCAGGGGCGGCCCACGGCGAGACCCACTGCCACCCAAGGACATCCGCTCATGGCTCGATTATCGAGTGGTGGGCGTCGAACGGACGTTGAGGGTGCCGATGCGCAACTGTCAGTTGGGTTCGGTGTGGCGGTCGTAGCGGGTGCGGGCTCGATTGTGGGCGGTTCGGAGGAGGTTTCGGATTGGGGCCTCGGTTCGGGGGCCGGGGTTGACGACGGCTAGCCAGGCGGCTGAGGCGTAGATCGGGTGGGGGATCAGGGTGTCGGTGGTGCTCGGGTCGAGGGAGCCTCGTTCGCGGGGAGTGTGGCCTGTCCACTCGATGAACTCGTCCCTTGATGTGTTGATGTTCAGGCGGAACGTGCCGGGGCGGTCGAGCTGGGAGGTGGTGTCGTCGGGGTAGTCCTTCGTGATGAGGGTGGCGAAGGGCTGGACTGTGGTGGGGGTGATGCCGTCGGGGGCGTAGTAGAAGAAGTAGTCGCCCCAGGCGATTTCGGGGGTGCCGTCGCCGGGGGCCGGGTGGAGGGTGAGGACGCCGCCGAGGGATTCGATGTATGTGGCCAGGTCTTCGATGGTCATGAGTTACAGCGTTACATTGAAGTGCTCGTGTGGACTTTTCCCTGGAAATAGGGAGGTGGGGAGTTGCGAAGTCGCAACTCGGGCCGATGGCGGACGGTGGATGTGGCGCGGCTTGCGGGGTGCTCGGTGCAGCAGGTCCGCAACCTGGAGAACGAGGGTGTGCTGCCGCCGGCGATCCGCACGGACGCCGGCTACCGAATGTACGGCGAAGCCCATCTGTGGTCCGTGCGGGCGTACCGGAGTCTCGCGGCGGGCGCGGGGCCGGGGGCAGCCAAGCAGATCATGCGGGCCGCGCAGGCCGGAGCCGGCCCCGAGATGCTCGCATTACTGGATGCCGTGCACGGGCAGCTCGACGGCGAGCGGCGGGAACTCGAAATCGCGAGGGCCGCAGCCAGGTTGATCGCCGAAGAACCCATCACGGATGCGCGGCCCTCGGACGAGATGGGCGTGACCGAGTTGGCGGAGGCACTGGGAGTGCGGGCCTCCACGCTGCGGCACTGGGACGCGATGGGGCTGGTTGTGCCCGGACGAGGGGACAGCCGGGGTGCACGCAGATATACGCCGGCCGAGGTGCGGGATGCGCGGATCGTGCATCAGTTGCGGGCCGCGGGGTACCGGATTCCGCAGCTGCAGGAGTTGATGCCGCAGTTCCGGGGTGCGCGGCGGTGGGACGCGGTGATGGCCGGGCTGGCCGCGCGGGACAAGAGCATCGAGAACCGGTCCCGGGCGCTGTTCGAGGGCACGGCGGCACTCAGTACGGCTATTTCGGCGGCGGCCGGTGAAGGAAGATCGACTTCCCCTGAAGGACTGCCGGTTTTGGACTGACCGAAGAACACACTCGCCGCGCCCTGCCGTATGCAGCGCTGTTCGGCACGGCCAAGCAACTCCCGATTGCACTGTGCAGCAAAGATTTTCGCCGTTCACAAAATGGACCCCCTCGGCTGCCGCCGCGATACGAACTGCGACCGGTGCGATGATCAGAGCGCATTCGAAGACGGGCACATCGACGAAAAGTATTGTCAGCGGTTGAATTCGGCGTTGGCCACGCCCTTGCTGAAGGCCGACCATTCGGCGGGGGTGTAGTCGAGGGCGGTGCCGTGGGGGTTGGTGAGCGTGGCACCGCCCGCGGCGGAGACGGTGACAGAGAGTTGGTCGCCGATTCGGCCGGAGTTGCCACTCAGCACGAGATCCAGCAAGGCGGGCCAGAGTTCGGGAGCAATCGCGAGCACTGGTTGATCGTGAGACGGGCCTGCGTACTTGCTGTCTCGGACGAGAACGCGGTCTGCGCGATGTGCGACCTCTACACAGTCCGAGCCGCCCTGGCTGTAGCTGGATTTGAACCAATGAGCGACGGTCGAGTCAACGTTCACTCTCGTGTCTCCTTGCTATCTCTCGCAGAAAGTCGCGGCTCGGGCGGGTGTCCAGGCTCGCCTGTTGAAGCTTGCCGAATGCCTGGCGGAACCTCAGCACATCGGTGCGCTTCTCGAGATAAGCGCTACCGGCGTAGCCCTCGCAGTAGACCTGCGGAGGTTCCGTGACGTTGTTGCCGCGTACGGATCCACCGAAATCCATGATCGTGAACGGTGGCAGCGCAGCCCCGAGGGGCAGTCCCGCTCGGAACGGCATCACTCGGATATCGATGTTGTCGTGCGTACTCATGTCCGCCACGTGTCGGCACTGTGCCGCCATCACACGATTGTCCCCGACCACTGTGCGTAATACGTTCTCGTGCAGGACTACTGATACCTCGGTCGGGCGTCGCGAACGAGTGAGGAGGTGCTGCCGCTGCACGCGGATCTGCACCCTGCGTTCCAGTTCGTCGTCGGTGTCGTCGACGAAGAAGGCCCGGTCGACGGCCCGGGTGTAATCCGCGGTCTGCAGCAAACCATGCATGATCAGTGGTTGGAAGATCGTCAAAGTCGTTGCACCGGATTCCAATCCGACATAGAGGTTGGCCCATGCCGGGATGAGGTCGCCATAGGCGTACCACCACGATTTCGCCGGTACCTGCTCGGCGAGTCCCTGTGCGACAGCGGTATTCGCCTCGCTCAATCCGTAGGCTTCGCAGAGGGCCAGGACATCGTTGACCCGCACTCTTCCGGTCTCGCCTCGCTCGAGGCGGCTCAGTGTGGGCCGACTCCATTGCACCAGCACCGCTGCCTCGTCCAGGTTCATGCCCGTCGCTGTGCGCGCATCTCGTAATAGCCGACCGAGCTGCCGACGCGGCAAGGTGGTGCCGGTGTCCTCGGGCTCGTGGTCCGCCATCCGTCCGTCCTCTCATCCGGCCGACGCGTTCCTCTCATTTTGAGAGGAAGACTATGCCTCTCATGAGAAGTGAGCTGCGGCTTCGCGTTGATTTCGGAAATCCGGCGGCGAGTCGGGCCCTGTGTCGCGACCGGGAGCATCGTCACCTCATGGCTATGACCGTCCGACTCAGTGAGGAGCTGGCGAATGGTTTGGGACATTTGGTTTTTACTTCTGATTACTGCTACCGGAACTGCACTTCTGGCTGTCGCACGGTGGGGATTCAGCGACGCTCGCACCGCTGCACCGGGTCACACGGCGCTGGTCGCGGGCCGATTTGCCCGCGTGCCGCTACACAACCGCCACCGCGTGCACGGCAGGCATCGCGCGCAGTAACGACGTGCCCTCTTCCCGTCAGACGACTCGGAGTCGATGATGACCAATCCCTATATCGCGCCCGCTGATCCACCCGTGTCCGACCGGGCGGCCTCTCTGCGCGACCACCCCGCATGGCACGCCGAGCCCTCGCGCGGCACGGTGTTCTCCGACCGAGAGATCGAAGCCCTCTTGCGCGCCCATAGTGAGGCGTGCGAGAAGGCCGGCTGCGCGCTGCGCCGACACCTCGTGCGGTTGCGCGACGAGCGTGAGCAGGAGGGGCGGCGACCATGATCAGGCTGCCCGATTGGGTGAAAGTAGGTGCGCCCGTGCGGTTCCGGATGACCGGAAGGGACGACGCGGACTGCATCATCACCGTGATCACATCGGCCGGGCGAGTCACTCTCTGTAATGGCGAGTGCTTCGACCCGACCCACCTGACATCCGGAAGTCACGATGCCGCACGATATTTCGAGAAGCTCAACCGCTTGTCGAGAGTGACGAAATCGGTGCACAAAGCCTGACTCGAGGTGCCGGCGGCCGCACTGGACTCCAAGGCCGTCGCGGTACCCACAGCCCACTCGCCGTGCGCTGCCCCGAGGCCGCGAGTCCGACCGGGAGAAGGTCGTCGACCATGGCTCCCCGCTACCGGATGCGCGCTTCGTTCCGAGGTCATCACACGCCGATGTGGAGCGCGCTGACAGCGCGCTCCACAGGATCATGGAGTGGGTATTCAGTCGATCTTGACGCTGAGGCCGTAGTCGACGGTGCTGTGGCTGGGCGAGGACACCGTGAGCCGGTAGGAACCGTTGACCGGCAGGGTGACCGAGGTCCACTGGTGCTGGTAGGACAGGGTTCCGGTGGGGCCGGTGATGGTGACGGTCGCGTCCGACCAGTAGGGGGTGGCGTCGACCACCATGACCTGGCCGCCGCGGGCGTCGACCTGGTAGGTGTCGTGGCTGAAGCCGGTCAGGCGGCCGCTGACGTAGCCGTTGTCGGTGTCGTAGGCGAAGTAGATCTGGTGCACGTCGTCCGCGGAGGCGGGGCCGGCGCCGAAGATGGTGGCGGTCGAGGCGGCGGCGAGGACCGTGGCGGCGAGGAATTTCTTTTTCATGCTGCCGAGAGTGGGCGGCGGCACCAATCAGATTCCAACCGAACACTATTGGCGCATATCAGCGCCATCGCTCAGCAGCCGGCGCTCTCGCGGTAGCGGACTCGGATGGAGCGAGGGCACACCCATCTCGGGGTTGGAGGTCCTCACACCGACCTACTCGCGCCGTTGTTGGAACGTGGAATCCCCCTGCAACCTGGACGAACGGACGCGGCCGCAGCTCTACCTTCGGCATCCAGGTTCGGGCAGTGAAGCCCGGCACCTGCAGGAAGGACATCCAGATGACCACGAGCAAGCGGATGCGCGTGCGCATCGCCGCCGCGATCATGGGCGCGGCCGTGCTGGCCGGTACGCACAGCGTGAACGCCCAGGCCGCTACCCAGCCCACGATCCAGGACCTCGTCGACGCCATCAACACCGGCGTGACCACCGCCGGCAAGGCACTCGCGGACACCGGCATCTCCAGTGCGCCGCACTCCACCATCCCGACCGGCAACGGTCCCGAAATGACCGACGCCGTGGCCGCGTTCACCTTCTCAGTCGCCAATGAGAACATGGCCCCCGCCGGCGCCAACGACTGGAACTGCAAACCCACTGCGGCACATCCCGAGCCGGTGGTGCTGTTGCACGGATCCTGGATGAACGCCTACGACGGGTTCGCCTACCTGTCGCCCAAGATCAAAACGGCCGGATTCTGCGTGTACGCGCTGAACTTCGGCCAGGAGGGTCTGCTGCAGCAGGGTGGTCTGGGCGCGCTGGTGCCGGGCGTCAATGGCATTGCGCCCATGGAGGAGTCGGCCAAGGAGGTCGCCACCTTCATCGACAAGGTGCTCACGTCGACCGGCGCACACCAGGTCGACATCATCGGACACTCCCAGGGCGGCACGGTCGCCGACCAATACCTGAAGTTCGACGGCGGCGCCGGGAAGGTCGACCAGTTGATCACCTTCGGCGCCACCCACCACGGCACCACCCTCGACGGCATCGCCACCCTGGGCCGGCATCTGACGGACATGGGTTTCAACGCACTGGGATTCAGCCAGCTGCTGGTCGGTCAGGGCCTGATCGAGCAGGTCACCGGATCCAGCTTCTACTCGACCCTCGACGCCACCGGCGACACCGTCCCCGGCGTGCACTACACCAGCGTCGCCACCACCCACGACGAGATCTCGACCCCGTACAACGCCACCTTCCTGACCGCCGGCCCCGGCGCAACGGTGAACAACGTGACCCTGCAGGACAACTGCGGCATCGACCTGTCCGACCACCTGTCGATGATGTACTCCCCACGGGCCGCGTCCATCGCCCTGCACGCCCTGGACCCGGCCGGCCATCCGAACCTGGTCTGCACCTTCAACCCGTACGCACTCTGAGCGATCGCCCGGGTTCGCCGCGTGGGTGCGCGCAGAACCCGGGCCCGGTCCGGCAGCGCCCACCGGACGGTTGACAGTCGTTGGCCCCGGACGGGTCAGGCCGCGCCGGACTCGAAGGCCGTCATGGTGCCGACGGTGGCATCCGGCTTTTCCCAGGGGGCCGGATCCGGGAAGTACGTTTCCAGGAATTCCGAGACGGCGCGGACCCGTTCGGCCTCCGGGACCTCCGGGAAACTGCCGTCATTGAGGCAGAAGAAATCTACGTTGCGGCGTTTCGCCAGGCCATCGAGCAGAGCCAGGCCCGTGTACATGGTGGTGTCCACATAGCGCATCTTGGCGGCCTCCTGCGGGACCGCGCGGCCCGTGAGCAGGGCGTAGTAGTGGTACAGGGAATTCGTCACCGAGATATCGGTGGCGGCGCGGAAGCGGCTGGCTCGGGTACGCGCGAAATCCTCGGCGAAGACCTGCTCCATTTCCTGGAGCACACTGCGGCGCAAGGGAACCGGCGTGTGCTCGAGGTGGCGGGTGATGACGTGGCCGAAACGCTGGGTCAGCAGGGCGCGGTTGACGCGGGCCGCGTTCTCGAAACCGCTGCGGCGTTCGTCATTGGCGCCCGGGCCGATTCGGGTGCCCGCTTCGATATAGCGGCTGATGCCCGCGGGAGTGAAGAACATGGACGGGCGCACGGGGCGGGCGAAGAACATGTCGTCGTTGGAGTAGAGGAAGTGCTCCGACAAGCCCTCGATGTGCTGCAGTTGGCATTCGATCGCATGGGAATTGAACACCGGCAGGCCGCTGATATCCGAGAAGTGCTCCACCGCACGGACGATGGTGACCTTCGGGTCGTCGGCCAGCCAGTCCGGAATCCGGGAATCGGTGGCGATGAAGATGCGGCGGATCCACGGCGCGTTCTTGTGCACCGAGCGCAGGGCGTAGCGCAGTTCGTCGATCTGGCGGATGCGGGCGTCCGCCTCGTCGCCCTCGCCGACCACCACCTGCGCCATCATTCCGGCACGGCGGGCGCGGAATTCGGGGTCGGTGCCGTCCACCCACGAGAAGACCAGGTCGATGTCGAAGCCGACATCGGTCGGGTTGGGCGTGAACATCCCCGCCAGGGTGGGCCAGCTGGCGTCGTAGAGCAGCACGGTGGCGGGTTCCACGTCGGCGACGTCGAAGACCATGCGGGTCAGGGCATTCGGGCGCGGGCACTCGACGGTGTCGCCGTGGTACTCCCACAGCTCGAGCTCCACATGATGGGCCGGGTCCAGGTCGCGGCCGAGGCGGAAGACATTGTGCGGCTTCTCGTTGCAGGAGAAGCCCGCGACCATCGCGGCACCCAGCACCCGTCTCAGGGCCGACCGGTGACCGCTGTCCACGGCCAGTACCAGCCGATGGTCGGCGTCGCGCACCAGCACGAACGGCACGTCCGCGGCCGCCAGTTCGCCACGCAGGTAACGCAGATCGTCGATGACCGCATCCGATACCACCAGATTCGCCGCGGTCGCGCGCCCCACCATCTCCACCATTTCCGGCTGCTGCCCCGAACCCAGATCCGCCATCACCATCTCCGCTCTCTTCGCGCTGTTCACCTCACATCTGCAGCCCTGCACCGGCGCGACCGGACGCCGGGCGGACCCGGTACCGGCAGCGTCGTGAAACCTGTTGGGCAGTCAGAAGAACGGAGCGGACAGGGCGGTGCGAGGTGTATTCCACGGTCGTCGCTGATACGGCCGGAATCCCATTCGCACTCACCTCACTCGTTCACATGGCGCCTACCGCGCCGGTTGGGAAAAGCTGCTGCGTTCGTCGACACCCGGATGGGCGGACGATATTCACCGGGCGGTCATCGGCCGGCTACTCGCATGACCTCGTTCAGTCGAGGGACTGTAACGAATGATGCAACCGTTATCGCTTCTCGTCAATCTGTTTCCTCGCAGGTCCGGCGGTGTTTTCACAGTCGTAACGGACGAACCTCGCGGAACCGGCACGCCGCGGGCCCCGATCGGACGCCAGCGGGCCAGCGCGGCAACGGCATACACTTGCGGCAGCACAGTCCAGCCCGCTGTGCGGAGCCGATGGTGAGGTGACGCGGATGGTAACCGAAGCGCGGGAACGTCAGGAGCCCTCGACAGTGACGGAACCGGACGACACCGAGACGACAGTACATCCGACCGACCACCCCGAACTGGACGCCCTCCCCGAATGGCCGCAGGACACCATCGCGGTCCTCGTCACCACCGATCCCGCACCCCACGCCATCCCGGTCTCCTGGCCGGTGCGCGCCGGTGATCGCCGAATCCTGCTCAGCCTCAAGTTCGATCGCGGCTCGCTGGCGCGGCTGCGGGAACGTCCCGATATCGCGCTGCTGATTCTGGGCGGCGGCGATGTGGCGCTGTGCGCCCGCGGCACCGCCAAGGTGATCGCCGATCCCATGCCGGACGCGGACGACTATGTGGCGGTGGAATTGACGGTCGAGGTGATCGACGACCACCGGCAATCAGCATTCTCGGTCGCCACGGGAATTCAGCGCACCGTCCTCGACGACAGCGAACTACGCTATCTGGAGAAACGAGTCGCGACGCTCAAAGCGATGGCGGCCGACCGCAACTGAGTATCGAAGGAGTCCGTGTGTCTGTCAGCTTGGCCAAGGGCGGAAACGTTTCGCTGTCCAAACAGGCCCCCAACCTGACCAAGGTCGCGGTGGCGCTGGGCTGGGACGTGCGCACCACCACCGGCGCCGATTACGACCTGGACGCCAGCGCACTGGCCTGCGGATCCAACCAGCGCGTGCTCTCCGACGCGCACTTCATCTTCTACAACAACCTGCGCTCCCCCGAGGGCACCATCGAGCACACCGGCGACAACCTCACCGGCGCGGGCGACGGTGACGACGAGGTGATCAATGTCGACCTGGCCGCCATGCCGCCGACCATCACCAATATCTTCTTCCCGGTCTCCATCCACGAGGCCGACGTCCGCCGCCAGTCCTTCGGCCAGGTCCGCAACGCCTACATCCGCGTGATCGACGCCGTGACCAGTTCCGAACTGGCCCGCTTCGACCTCACCGAGGACGCGTCCACCGAAACCGCCATGGTCTTCGGCGAGCTCTACCGCCACGGCCCCGAGTGGAAGTTCCGCGCCATCGGCCAGGGCTACGCCTCCGGCCTGGCCGGCATCGCCCGCGACTACGGCGTGAACGTTTGATCATCGCCTTCTCCGTGACCCCGCTCGGCGTCGGCGAGAACGTCGGCCGCGCCGTCGCCGAAGCGGTCCGGATCGTCCGCGCCAGCGGCCTCCCCAACGAGACCAATGCCATGTTCACCACTATCGAGGGTGAATGGGACGAGGTCATGGCCGTCGTCAAACAGGCCACCGACGCCGTCATGGCAGTCGCCCCACGCTGCAGCCTCGTCCTGAAAGCCGACATCCGCCCGGGCGTCACCGACGCCATGAAAGCCAAGGTCGAAACAGTCGAGCGGTACCTCGCCGAAGACTGAACCCGCGGCGGCCTGGCCGAGTCAGGCCTTCTGCAGCATCTCTGCGCGATGATGTTCCCCGCACCATTGTCGATCCCTATCCGTACAAGTACTTCCGGTCGGGGGAGGAGATTCTCGCGCGGATCGTGGTGGACTCGTTCGCCAGCTGGGGCGGAGCGTGGGCGAGGCCGTCGCGGCCGCTGAAGGGGCGGATGCGCGCGTCATCGCCTATGTGCGGGCCACGGTGGAGTTGGCGGGGGCGGGGGCGCATCGAATCGCGGTCCTCGGTGGGGGCGGGCTCACGGATGCGAGTGCACGGGAGCGGATTTCACGTACGCATCATGAAATGGCCGAACCGCTGCGGCAGGCACTCGCCGAGCGGGGAGATCCGGAACCGGAGTTGACCGCGGAGCTGGTCGATGGGGCGTTGGGACGGGCCATCGATCGGATCGACACGGGGGATGAATTCGATCGGGTGCTGTCCACCACCGTGCGATTCATCGGTCGCGCGCTGAATCTCGAGGAGTAGTCATGTTTGTCGTCGTCAATGAGTTGTTCGTGGCGGACGCGGATCGGGAGGTGTTCGAACGGAACTTCGGGGCGAGCATGCGGGGGACGCTGTCGGAGGTGCCGGGACTGGTGGGGGCGCGGCTGATGCGAGCCCGGGAGGTCGGGCGCGGCTATGTGTCGATGCTCGAATTCGCCGATGAGGCCGCTTATATCGGGTATATGGAGTCGGATGCGTTTCGGGCGGCACACGACTGGCCCGACCACGCGCCGATCGAGAGCAACATATTGAGCACCTATTCGGTGATCACCGACGTGGTCGAGAACGTCCGGCCCTGAGCGGTCCGCGCGATCAGGAGATGCGTTGGCGGAGCCAGGTGGGGATTTCGTCGCCGGCGCGGGGGTACTTGGCGAGTTCGCGGCGGCATTCGTCGGGTTCGGGGATCGGGAGCCAGTCGGGAATTTCCTTGAAGGACAGGGTGAATTCGGCCTTGGTGGAGGCGGCGCGGAGAACGACCTGGCCGCTGAGCCAGGTGCCGGTCATCTGGTCGTAGCAGACTTCCTTGAGCCGGTTGAGGAGGGTGAGGATCTCCTCGGAGGGCTGGAGCTCGTCGGTGTGATCGGCGTCGGGGTCGGTCAGTTCCAGCTGGATGCCGGCGTGGCCGTCGTCGCCGACCAGGGAGAACCACAGGACCGCCAGATTCCAGCCGACGGGGAGCGCTTCGGTGAGGGCGCTCACGAGCGCGCTCTCCACCATGTCACGATCGGGTGAGCGGGGCGCGGCCGGCGGCGCGTCCTCGACGGCACGCACCGACAGACCGGGATGATGCTCCCGCATCACGTCCACCACCATCGGCACCGGCACCGGCAGCCGCTCGGCCACGATGAACAGCCGGCGGTCCGGATTGCGGCGCATGATCACATCGCCGAGTGCCTGTACGCGGTCACGGAATTCGACCGGATCGCGCAGCACCACCTCGGCGAACATCTCCGCGCGACCGCCCTTGCGCAGCCGCCCGATGCCCAGCCGCACCCGCTCCACCTCCGCCCACGCCACATGCGGAAACCCGCGATAGGTGAAGCCCTGGTCGGTGACCAGCAGGGTCGGCTGCGGGCGAAGCAGATCCTCGAGCATGGCGTACACCCCGAAACCGAACAACGCCATGGCCAATCCGCCGAGCAAACGCATGACCAGCTGCTGACTGCCGTCGAACACCACGAAACCGGGTAGCGCGGTCATCAATAGGAAGAAGACCAGCGCGATGATCGCACCCGTTCGTGGCGGGTAGTACTCGGTAATCGATTCGCGCCCCGAAGCATGCACCCCTCTGACGCTAGCCGAAACGAGCCGAAGGCAACACCGCCGTTATCGCCCGGCATCGCGACCGCGACGCCCGATCCGTCCGCGGTGCCCGATCCCGTTCAGCCGCGCGGCCAGTACCGATGCCAGTCCGCGGCGGCCAGCGCGCGCCGCTCGCCCCGACCGATTTCGGCAGCATCCTCGGCGGCGCGGACGGCGGTGGCGAACGCGAGAGTGGCCTTGCGCAACCGCTCTTCGGCACTGTCCGGCCCGCCGAGCTCCACGACACGCAGAGCGCCGGGAATCAGCTCCTCGGGTAAACCCGCCTTGATGCCTCGCGAGCGGACCTTCTCCGCCAGCGCCAGCGCGGGCTGCGCCATGGCAATGCCGTCCAGGCAGGAGCGCCGCGCCTTCTCGGCGGATTTGCGCTCCTCCCAAGCCTTTTCCTGCGCCGCGATCTTGTCGGCGACCGCCGCGGCCGGATCGATGCCGTATTCGCCGGAACCGTGCTCACCGATCAGATGCGGACTGCGGTGCACCAGCTTGGACACCAGCGCCGCGGCCACGTCGGCCACGGTGAATTCCCCTGCGGCCTCGGCAATCCGGGAGTGGAACAGCACCTGCAGCAGCAGATCCCCCAGCTCCTCCTTGATGGTCTCCGCGTCTGCGGCCTGAATGGCGTCCAGGAGTTCGTACGTCTCCTCCAGCAGGTACGGCCGCAGCGAATCATGCGTCTGCGTCACCTCCCACCCGCCGAAGTTCCACAGCCGGTCCATCACCTCGACCGCCTCGCCCAGCGCCGCGATCATGCGCGCGGTATCCGCCGCGGATTCGGCCGCCATCGCCTCGCGCCCCGCCTCGCCACGCACGAAACCGCCTCCCGCGCTGGGCTGTTCCGAGGTCCGCCTGACCGACTCGCCCCGCCGGGCCGACTCCGCTCCCGCGCCGTTCCCGGTACTCATCACGCCACCGCAGCCGCGGACCGGACGCACGACGCCGTCGGCGCGACGGCCCGCCCCACGAACACCCGTGGCGGGCTTGCGTTCGTCGGACAACTCATCGGGGAGCCAGCACCTCCGCTGCGACCTTGACATCCACTGCGCCCGGGGCCTTTCCGTCCAGGGCGAGCAGCAGGTCCGCGACGAACTGGAGCACCTGCACATCACGGACGCGGGCCGCACCGACACTGTCCTCGACGCGCGGCAGCGGCAACTGGACGATGCCGGTCGCCGGGCGGTAGGTGGCGTTGGGGTACAGCCGCTTCAGCCGCAGTTGCTTGGAATCCGGGAGCTGCAGCGGCGACACCTTCAGAGTGGTTCCGGTAACGCCGATCTCGGCGATGGCGTACTCGCGGGCCAGCAGGCGCAGCTTGGCGACCGAGACCAGGCGGCCGACCTCCACGGGTAGCGGGCCGTAGCGGTCCACCAGTTCCTCGACCACGGCCGAGAGCGCCGAATCGTCCTGGGCGGCGGCGAGTTTGCGGTACGCCTCCAGGCGCAGGCGGTCGGAGGCGATGTAGTCGGGCGGAATGTGGGCGTCCACCGGCAGGTCGATGCGGACCTCCTTGACCTCCTCGTCCACCGAGATCGGGCGGCCGTCGGCGGCGGCCCGGTAGGCCTCCACCGCCTCGCCGACCAGGCGCACGTACAGGTCGAAGCCGACACCCGCGACATGGCCGGACTGCTCGGCGCCCAGCACATTGCCCGCGCCGCGAATCTCGAGGTCCTTCATGGCCACCGCCATGCCCGCGCCCAGATCCGAGTTCTGCGAGATGGTCGCGAGCCGGTCGTAGGCGGTCTCGGTGAGCGGCTTCTCCGGCGGGTACAGGAAGTAGGCGTAGCCGCGTTCCCGCGAGCGGCCGACCCGCCCGCGCAGCTGGTGCAGCTGCGAAAGGCCCAGGGCGTCGGCGCGTTCCACGATCAGGGTATTGGCATTGGAGATGTCGAGACCGGTCTCGATGATGGTGGTACACACCAGCACATCGAATTCCCGCTCCCAGAAGCCCTGCACGGTCTTCTCGAGCATGTCCTCGTTCATCTGCCCGTGCGCGACCACTACTCGCGCCTCCGGCACCAGGTCGCGAATCCGCTTGGCCGCCTTGTCGATCGACGACACCCGGTTGTGCACGTAGAACACCTGGCCGTCGCGCAGCAGCTCACGGCGGATGGCCGCGGCCACCTGCTTGTCGTTGTAGGAGCCCACATAGGTGAGCACCGGATGCCGCTCCTCCGGCGGGGTGAGGATGGTCGACATCTCACGAATGCCGGCGAGGGACATCTCCAGCGTGCGCGGAATCGGCGTGGCGGACATGGTCAGAACGTCCACGTGAGTGCGCAGCGCCTTGATGTGCTCCTTGTGCTCGACGCCGAACCGCTGTTCCTCGTCGATGACGACCAGGCCCAGGTCCTTCCAGCGCACCCCGGTCTGCAGCAGACGATGGGTACCCACCACGATGTCGACATCCTTGGTGGTCATGCCCTCCAGGATTTCCCGCGATTCGGCCGCATCGGTGAAGCGGGACAGGCCCTTCACCACCACCGGGAAACCGGCCATCCGCTCGGTGAAGGTCTGCAGATGCTGTTGCGCCAGCAGCGTGGTCGGCACCAGCACGGCCACCTGCTTGCCGTCCTGCACCGCCTTGAAGGCCGCGCGCACCGCGATCTCGGTCTTGCCGTAGCCGACGTCACCGCAGATCACGCGGTCCATCGGGACCGCCTTCTCCATATCCGACTTCACCTCGGCGATGGCCGAGAGCTGATCGACGGTCTCGGTGAACGCGAAGGCGTCCTCCATCTCCTGCTGCCACGGCGTGTCCGCGCCGAAGGCGTGGCCGGGCGCAGCCTGCCGGGCGGCATAGAGCTGCACCAGCTCGGTGGCGATCTCGCGAACCGCCTTGCGCGCCTTGCGCTTCGTATTGGCCCAGTCGGAACCGCCCAGTTTGGACAGCGACGGCATCTCGCCGCCGACATAGCGCGACAGCTGATCCAGCGAGTCCATCGGCACGAACAACCGGTCCCCCGGCTGGCCGCGCTTGCTGGGCGCGTACTCGATGACCAGGTACTCGCGGCGCGCGCCGCCGACGGTCCGCTCGATCATCTCCACGAAGCGGCCGATGCCGTGCTGGTCGTGCACCACCATGTCGCCGGCGGTCAGCGCCAGCGGATCGACCTGGTTGCGCCGCCGCGCGGGCAGCTTCTTGCCCTCGCCGGGCGCGGTGACCCGGTTGCCGGTGAGATCGGATTCCGCGATCACCACCAGCTTGGCGTCATCGAACACGACGCCGTCGTGCAGCGACCCGCACAGCACGCCGACCAGTCCGCGCACCGGCTCGGCACCGGCCTCCAGCGCCGCCGCGGGCACCTCGGCATCGGCGAGCCGTTCCAGAATGCGTTGCGCCGTACCGTGTCCGGCCACCACGATGACCGCGCGGCCGCCGGTCGCGACATGCGCGCGCAGCGAGGCGAAGATGGTGGCGACCAGCTCCTCCGAACCGCGCGCCGAGGCGGCGGCCAGCACCGGCAGCGCGATCTCCTTCGGATCGTCGGCGGCCAGCGGGCTCAGCGTCCACCAGGGCAGGCCGCGCCGCTCGGCATCGGCGTGCACCACATCCAGCCCCCGGTAGCCGGAGGCTGCCAGGTCCAGCCCGTGCGCGCCCAGCGGGGCGGCCCCGCCGAAGGAGGCCGCCGTCCACGACGCCTCCAGGAATTCCTGCCCGGTGCGCACCAGGTCGGCGGCGCGGGTGCGGACCTTCTCCGGATCGCACAGCAGCACATGGGTTTCCGCGGGCAGCGCGTCCACCAGCAGTTGCAGCTCACCGGGCTGCAGCACCGGCAGCAGCGCCTCCATGCCCTCCACCGGGACGCCCTGGGAGATCTTCTCCAGCATCTCCACCAGCGCGGCATCGGCCGGATTCTCGGCGGCCACCTGGGCGGCGCGTTCCCGCAGGGCGTCGGTGAGCAGCAGTTCCCGGCACGGCGGCGCGACCACCAGGTCGATCGGCACCTCGTGGATCGAGCGCTGGTCCTGCACCGAGAAGGCGCGCACCTCGGAGACCTCGTCGCCCCAGAACTCCACGCGCACCGGATGATCCGCGGTCGGCGGGAAGACGTCCAGAATGCCGCCGCGCACCGCGAACTCGCCGCGCTTGCCGACCATGTCGACCCGCTCGTAGGCGAATTCCACCAGCCGCGTGAGCAATTGGTCGAATTCGAACTCGGCGCCGCGGCGCAGCACGATGGGTTCGATCTCCCCGAGCCCCGCCGCCATCGGCTGCATGAGCGAGCGAACCGTGGTGACCACCACCCGCAGCGGACCCGCGCAGCCCGGGTCCTCCGGATGCGCCAATCGGCGCAGCACCTGCAGCCGCCGGCCCACGGTGTCCGCGCCCGGCGAGAGCCGCTCGTGCGGCAGCGTCTCCCAGGACGGGAACAGTGCGACCGTGTCCCCCAGCATCTCCGTCAGCTCGACGGCCAGATCGTCGGCCTCCCGCCCGGTGGCCGTCACCACCAGCAGCGGGCGGTGCCCGGCGATGGTCGAGGCCACGAACGGCCGCACCGCCGACGGCGCGACCAGCATCGCCGACTCCCGACCGATCAGGCTCGCGACCTGCTCCAGCGCGGCATCGGCACCGGCCACCGCAGCCAGGCCCGCCAGAGGTGGACGTTGGGTGGTCATGGGGCAGACTCCTCGGCGCAGATCAGCGTTTCAGACAGCCAACTGAGTCTAGTCACCCGGCGTGACAGCTTCAGCACGCAGACGCTTCTTGGCCCCCGGGCGCCCCGGCCGTGCTTGGATGGCGGAATGTCCTATGCGCGCGATCCGCGGGTGGACGCCTACATCGACGCCCTGCCCGGCTGGCAACAGGCCATCTGCGGCCAGGTCCGCGACCTGGTGCACGCGGCCGACCCGGCGGTCGAGGAGACCATCAAACGCACGGTCCGGCCCTACTTCGTGCTCGACGGCAATATCTGCGCGCTGCTCGCCACCAAGAAGGCGGTCGACATCTTCCTCTACGACGGGGCCATCGTGCCCGACCCCGAGGGCATCATCACCGGCGGTCACGACAACAAGACCGCCCGCATGATCGCCGTGGCGGAGGGCGAAACCCTCAATGCTCCAGCCCTTCTCGCCATGTTCCGGCAGATCATCGCCAACAACCGCGCGGGCGGCCGGCGAAAACTCGAGGGCGAGTAGCCCGTCCCGGGCTCTGCCGCCGATTTCGCCGACCTACCGGCGTCGGGGCTCTGTGATAACAATGGTCCCCGCGGGGAGGAGGTCCGGGACTCGACCCGCCGTGACCAGAACGCCCGGGTCCAGGGGGACAGCATGACCACACCGCCACCCGCGTCACCCTCCGGCGGGCAACCGGATCACCACAGCAATCCACCGCAGCCGGACAGTCAGTGGGCACCCACCCAGCAGTGGCACGGGCAACCGGCTCAGACGCAGTTTCCGCCGCAGGGCCAGTTCCCGTCGCAGCAGCAATTCGCGCAACCACAGCAGCAGTTCGGACAGCCCCAGCACTTCGCCCCGGGACCGGGTCACGATGTTCCGCAGCCGGGGTTCCCGCCACCAGGGTTCGGTTCGCCGCAGGGACCGGGCTTCGATCCACACGCGCAGTTCGGTTCCCCGCAGGCACAGTTCGGTTCTCCGCAGGGCCAGTTCAGCTCCCCTCAGGGTCAGTTCGGTACGCCGCAGGGACAATTCGCGCGGCAGCAGCCCTTCGCCGCACCGGGTCAGTTCGGCGCACAAGCGCCGGTGGTCACACAACCGATGGGGCGCAACAGGAATCGGATGATCCTGCTGGCGCTGGCCGGAGTCGCGGTGCTGGTCGTGGGTGCGGTGATCGCCGTGGTGGCGACCCGGTCGGATGATTCGGGCGGCACGCAGGCCCAGTCCCCGGAGACGTCGAGTGCGGCCGCCACCACCAAAACCGGAGCGGGCACGAGCGATCCGGCGGCGATGGTACTGGCGGTCGACGACCTGCCGGTCGGGTGGACCGAGGACACCAAGAAGGAGCAGCAGACCAACGACGGCACCGATGAGGCCCGGGTCTCGGGTGAGACTCCGGACTGCACCGCGAAGCTGAAGAAGGAGGCCGCCCCGCCCGCGACCAAACCGGCGGCGAAGGCCACCTCGGCGTTCGGCCAGAAGGGCGGCTACGGCGGCGCCGCGGTGTCGACGACGGTCGCGTTCCGCACCCCCGCCGAGATCCAGAGCGAATTCGACGAGGAGAAGGACGCCTCCGACAACTGCCCGACAGTGATCTACGACGGCATGCAGATCGTGTACACGAAGATCTCGAACATTCCGGCGGTGGGCGACGAGATCATCGGCTACCAGATGGACGCCACGGCGGCCGGCGGCGGCCAGGCCCGCGGCCTGCACTATGTCTGCCGGTCGGGCGGCAAGATCTGGTACTTCGACTACAACGCCAACGTCAACGACTACCACGCCGACGAGGCCAACCGCCTGTTCAGCAAGGCGCTCACCAAGTGGCAGGCGGGGCTCAAGTAGCCGATTCGCGAAACCCGCTGCGTCGCAGCACTGCTCGCTACGTGCTCACACGCACTGCACGGTGCTCACCTCACTGCACCGTGCACAGTCTCACTGCACGTAGCGACGCAGGCGCCGAGCCGCGAATTCGCGGAAGTAGGCGACCTTCTCCTCGGGCACGATGCTCGGCAGCAGGAAGTACCAGGCCCGCTCCATGCGGGTCGCCATCTGATCGATGGACTCGGTGCTGACCGCGACGATATGGACGCCGGTGGTCATCTCCTGCAGCAGCATGCCGATGGTGTCGGGATCCAGGTCGGGTTTGAGATCCCCCTGGGTGATCGCGCGTTCGGCGAGCAAACGGTGCGTCTCGCCCCAGGTCTTGGCGATATTGTCGCCGGTCGCGCCGCGGTAGTCGCCGATCTGGTGGGTCAGTTTGAGCATCGCGCCCACCATCGGATCGTTCATGGTGAGGTCGGCGACCACATAGGTGATCCCGATGCACGCCTCCAGCGCCGGCACCCGCGGATCGAAGAATCCCTGGCATGCGCTGACCAGTCGCTCGTTGCCCTGATCGACGACCGCGCGCGCCAGTTCTTCCTTGGATCCGAAGTGAAAGTACAACGCGCCCTTGGTCACATTCGACTGCGCGATGATCTCGGACAGGGACGCGTTCGCGTAGCCCAGTCGCAGAAAGACATCGGCCGCGCCCGCGAGCACGGAATCGCGAGTGATCTCCGCACGCGCCTGCCTAGCCATCAGAGCCGCCTGTCATCAAACCAGCCATCCTGAAGTAGACCGATATCCCGAAGTTGACCGACATCACAGTTCGAACAGCACTCGAAGGATGGGTGAACCGTACCACCCGGCTGCGTGCTGCCAGTCGATTCGAGCATTCGACCCGTCCTCCTTCGCAATTCGCTGGTTAACTGTCCAGTTCTGCCCCGCTAGGACAGACATATCAGACCTGAATTCAAACCGCCGGGTTCTATAACCCCTTGCCGCTCGGCCATTCCGACGCCAGCTGGGGTTCCGCCTCCAAATGAGTGAGGCCGTTCCAGCACAGGTTCACCAGGTGCGCGGCCACCACTTCCTTGGATGGCTGGCGCTCGTCCAGCCACCAGGTCGCCGCCGTCGCAACCATTCCCACCAGCGCCTGCCCGTACAGCGTCGCCAGCGTCGGGTCCAGCCCGCGGCGCTCGAAATCCCCGGCCAGAATGTGCGCCACCTGATTCACGGCCTCGTTCAGCAGACTCGAGTAGGTGCCCTCCGCGGCCGACACCGGCTGATCCCGCATGAGAATCCGGAAACCGTCGGTGCGCTCCTCCATATAGGTGAGCAACGCCAGCGCCACCTGCTCGAGCCGCACCCGCGAACGGTTCTGGGTGAGCGAGGAGGTGATCATCTCCAGCAGCGTCGACATCTCCCGGTCGACCACCACGGCGTAGAGCCCCTCCTTGCCGCCGAAGTGCTCGTACACCACCGGTTTCGACACCTGGGCCCGCGCCGCGATCTCCTCGATCGAGGTGGCGTCATATCCCCGCTCCGCGAACAGCGCCCGGCCGATCTCGATGAGCTGCTGGCGGCGCTGGGTGCCGGTCATGCGCGGCCGCGCCGGCTTGGAGCCCTCGCCCGTCGTCATCGCCACCTGCCCTTTCACCCTGCCCCCGAGCACCTTTGCAGGGGGTGCGGGGCCATGGGCCGCCGCGCATTCGTACGTAGCCTATCGACAGACACGTTCGAATCTATGTAAGCGGTTCGACGTAGAGGCGTACTTCATGCGAGGATCAGACCCGCATGAAGCGCCAATCCGCCGTGGTGTAATGGCAGCACAACTGATTTTGGTTCAGTTTGTCCAGGTTCGAGTCCTGGCGGCGGAGCTCACGAGCAGGGTCGATATGGTGGGCCCCGCACAAAATCGCTGACCACGCTGTGGGTGCCGACCCACTGTGGCCCAGCACAACCTGACTCAGCACACGATGACCGGCAGCCGAGGGAGATCCATGCCACAGCAGACCGCCGTCGTCGTTCTCGCCGCCGGAGCCGGAACCCGAATGCGGTCCAAGACACCCAAGGTGTTGCACCCGCTCGCCGGTCGGAGCATGCTCGCCCACGCGCTGCATGCCGCGCACGAGATCGACCCGACGGCGCTCATCACCGTGATCGGTCACGATCGCGAACAGGTCGGCGACGCGGTCGGCAAGGTGGGAGCCGAACTGGGCCGCCAGATCACCCTGGCGGTGCAGGAGGAACAGCGCGGTACCGGGCACGCCGTGCAGTGCGCGCTCACCTCGCTGCCGGAGAACTTCGACGGCGACGTCCTCGTCACCTACGCCGACGTGCCACTGCTGGACGGGCACACCCTGCACGCGCTGCTCGACGAGCACCGCAGCTACTCCGACGGATCCGCAGTCACCGTACTGACTTTCGAGCCCGAGGACCCGAACGGCTACGGCCGCATCGTGCGCGACGCACAGGGTCACGTGCTGGAGATCGTCGAGCACGCCGACGCCAGCCCGGCGCAGGCGGCCATCACCGAGGTCAACTCCGGCGTCTACGTCTTCGACGCGGCCGTGCTGCGAATCATGATCTCGCGCATCGATACCGCCAACGCCCGCCACGAGCTGTACCTCACCGACGTGCTCAAGCTGGCCCGTGAGGCCGGACATCCGGTGCACGGCGCGCGGCTGATCGATTCCGCCAAGGTCACCGGCGTGAACGATCGGGTGCAGCTGGCCGGCGCGGCCCGCACCCTCAACCGCTACATCCTGGAACGGCACATGCGCGCCGGGGTCACCATCATCGATCCGGGCAGCACCTGGATCGACGGCAATGTGGTGATCGGCCGCGACTCCGTCATCCGGCCGGGCGTACAACTGTTGGGCGACACCGTGATCGGCGAGGACGCCGAGATCGGACCGGACTGCACGCTCACCGACGTGACCGTCGGCGACGGCGCCAAGGTGGTGCGCACGCACGGCGAGAAGTCGAGCATCGGCCCGGGCGCGAGCGTCGGCCCCTTCGCCTATCTGCGGCCCGGCACCTCGCTCGGCGCGGAGGGCAAGATCGGCGGCTTCGTCGAGACCAAGAACGCCACCATCGGCGCGCACTCCAAGGTCCCGCACCTCACCTATGTCGGCGACGCCACCATCGGCGAATACAGCAATATCGGCGCGTCCAGCGTTTTCGTCAATTACGACGGGGTCAAGAAGCACCACACCACGGTCGGCTCGCACGTGCGCACGGGCAGCGACACCATGTTCGTCGCGCCGGTCACCGTGGGTGACGGCGCGTATTCGGCGGCGGGTACTGTACTGCGCAGAAGCGTTCCCCCGGGAGCGCTCGCGGTGTCGGGTGGAGCACAACGCAACATTGAAGGCTGGGTGCAGCGCAATCGCCCCGGCACCGATGCAGCCCGCGCGGCCGAAGCGGCGCTCGCGGCTCTCCCGGATCCGCCGGGAACCACCGAGATATCCAACGAGCAAAAGGATGGCGAACGTCAGTGACCGCGTTCTCTACCGATAACCAGAAGAATCTGATGCTGTTCTCGGGGCGCGCTCATCCTGAGCTCGCCGAGGCGGTGGCCAAGGAACTCAACGTTCACGTCACTCCCCAGACCGCGCGCGACTTCGCAAACGGTGAGACCTTCGTCCGGTTCGAGGAATCGGTGCGCGGCTCCGACGCTTTCGTGCTGCAGAGCTTCCCGGCCCCGCTGAACCAGTGGGTCATGGAGCACCTGATCATGATCGACGCGCTCAAGCGCGGTTCGGCCAAGCGCATCACCTCGGTGCTGCCCTTCTACCCCTACGCCCGTCAGGACAAGAAGCACCGCGGCCGCGAGCCCATCTCGGCCCGCCTGATCGCGGACCTGCTCAAGACCGCGGGCGCGGACCGCATCATCACCATCGACCTGCACACCGATCAGATCCAGGGCTTCTTCGACGGCCCGGTCGATCACATGCACGCGCAGGTGCAGCTGGCCGAGCACATCCGCAACAACTACGACCTGTCCAACATCACGGTCGTCTCCCCCGACGCCGGCCGCGTGAAGGTCGCCGAGAAGTGGGCCAACTCGCTCGCGGACGCGCCGATGGCGTTCATCCACAAGACCCGCGACCCGCTGGTCCCCAACCAGACCGTCTCCAACCGCGTGGTCGGTGAGGTCGAGGGCCGCACCTGCATCCTGATCGACGACATGATCGACACCGGTGGCACCATCGCCGGCGCGGTCAAGGTGCTCAAGCAGGCCGGCGCGGGCGACGTGGTCATCGCCGCCACCCACGGCATCCTGTCCGACCCGGCCGCCGAGCGTCTCGCCAGCAGCGGGGCCAAGGAGGTCGTGGTGACCAACACCCTGCCGATCGACGAGGCCAAGAAGTTCCCGACGCTGACCGTGCTGTCGATCGCCCCGCTGCTGGCACAGACCATCCGCGAGGTCTTCGAAAACGGTTCCGTCACAGGTCTTTTCAACGGGAACGCATAACCGGCTGCGTAGCTCAGCCCGATAGACACACGCAAGAGCACCCCTCCCACTGCACGGGAGGGGTGCTCTTGCGTGAAATGGGGATGGCAATGGATGTCCGTTTCTGAAGGTAAGCGGTAGCGTTGGATCGAACTCAGGGTTGCTACTGGTGCGCTGATTGCGCGGAGAGGTGGTGCCGAATGGCCGGCCGGCCCGACGAGGACGATGCCCGCGTCATGGACGAGATCTTCGACACCGATCAGGTCTTCGACAGCGATGTCGACAACCTCGACTACGACCTCGGCGACGACGATCAGGAGGACGAGATCCGCGAGTACACGCGGTTCATCACCGATCCGCCCGAGGACCTCGTCATCCGCGATCGCGAGAACGACGACCACGGCAGGCTCGGCATCGGAGCCGAACTCGACCAGGAGTGGAGCCGCCGGCGGCAGCGCGAGGAGTTCATGGCCGAGGACGACCGGCCCGCGGAGGTCGCCGCCATGGACATCGTGGAGGAACTCGGCGATTAGGACTGTTGCGTAGCACGGGCCGCAGAGGGATATCCCTGAAGACGCACACCACGATCGAGGAGGGCGCGATGAGCACGCCGCCGCACGAGCCCGGCAAGCCGTCGGACGAATCCGGCACCGGACCGGCCGACATGTTCAAGAAGGAATCCGACACGCCAGCGGCGGACACGCCAGAGGACGCCTCGGGCGCTCGGCCCACCGACGAACCGCCCGCGGACGACATCACCTTCCGGTACATCCCGGGCACTCCCCCGCCTCCCGGTCAGCCCGACCCCACACAGTTCAACCCGGCCGCGCAGTCCGAGCCTCCACCGGCCCAGCCGCAGTACCCGGCCGGCGGGGCGTACGGCTACCCGCCACAGGGCGATCAGCCACCGGCCGCGTATCCGGGCGGCGGGTTTCCGCCCTACCCGAACGCTTCCTACCCTCAGGGTTCGCAGCCTTCTTACCCCCGGGGTGCGCAGCCGCCGTACCCGCAGCAGTTCGGACCCGGTCAGCAGCCCTACGGCCAGCAGCAGCCGTACGGTCAGCCGTACCAGCCCTATCCCGGTGGCGCGAATTTCGGTGCGCCGCCGCCGCGCAGCGGACCGCAGACCTTCTCGATCATCGGATTCGTCTGCGCGGTCATCGCACTCATCTTCTGTCCGCCGCTGTTCGGCATCGCGGGCATCGTGCTCGGCGTGATCGGGCACAGCAAGGGCGAGCCGCTGGGCAAGTGGGCCGCGGTCGCCTCCGGGGTGGCGCTGGTGCTGGGCATCATCATCGGGGTCGCGATCTACGGCTCCGGGGTCATGCCGAACACTAATTGACATGACCGCATTCACCGGATTCCCGCTCGCCGGACTCGACTTCTACGAGGATCTGGAAGCCGACAACAGCAAGACCTTCTGGAACGCCCACAAGCAGGTATGGGAGAAGTCCGTCCGGGATCCGATGAAAGCCCTTGTCGCCGAGCTGGAACCGGACTTCGGCGAGGCCAAGATCTTCCGGCCGTACCGGGATGTGCGCTTCGCCAAGGACAAGTCGCCCTACAAGAACCATCAGGGCGCGGTGGTGTACAGCGCGCAGTACTCCGGCTGGTACGTCCAGATCAGCGCGGCCGGACTGCGGGTCGGGGGCGGCATGTACGCCGCCGAGACCGCCCAGCTGGCCGCATTGCGGGTCGCCATCGACGACGAGGTGCGCGGGACGGAGCTGGAAGGGCTGATCGCACAGCTCGTCTCGGCCGGATACCAGATCGGCGGGGACAAGCTGGCGACCAAACCCAAGGGCTACGACATCGATCACCCGCGCATCGAGCTGCTGCGGCACAAATCCCTCACCGCTGGAAGAGATTTCGGCGCACCCAAGTGGCTGAGCACCCCGCGCGCCGCCCGGGAGGTCCGGGCGGCGTGGGAGGAGATGCGGCCGCTCATCGAGTGGCTGGCGGCGGTGACGGCGCAGAAGTAGCCGCCACCGCCCGCGCACCTACGCAAGCATCGTGCCTACCTGCGCTCCGCGAGCACCAGGGCGAACCGCTCGGCGGGATCGGTCCACATCCGCTCGGTGGTGAAACCGGCTGCGTCCAGCTCGCTTTCGAGGACCTCACGGCGGAACTTGGCGGAGATCTCGGTGCGCAGCTGCTCGCCCGCCGCGAAATCGACGGTCAGGTCCAGGTCCGGGATGCCGACCGTCATGGCCTCGGTGGCCTCGAGGCGCATTTCGATCCACTCCCGCTCGGCGTCCCAGATCGCGACGTGCCTGAACTTCTCCGGTTCGAAGTTCGCGCCCAGCCGGCTGTTCAGGACATGCAGCACATTGCGATTGAATTCCGCGGTGACACCCGCGGCGTCGTCATAGGCGGGGACCAGCACCGCCGGGTCGATGACCAGGCCCGCGCCGAGCAGCAGCTGCTCGCCCGGTTCCAGGACATCCCGGATGCCACCGAGGAATTCGGCGCGCTCGGCGGGGATCAGGTTGCCGATGGTGCCGCCCAGGAAGGCGACCATGCGGCGGCCGCCGCCAGGCAGGTTGTCGAGGGTGGCGGTGAAATCACTGACCACGCCGTGCACGCCCAGGCCGGGGAACTCCGCGGCCACCTCGTCCGCCGCCATCCGCAGCGCCGAGACCGAGACATCCTGCGGCACATAGCTCTTCAGCGGGCCCTCCGCCTTCAGTGCGTTGAGCAACAGCCGGGTCTTGGCCGCCGAGCCCGCGCCGAGCTCGACCAGCACCTCGGCCTGCGCAGTCCGCGCGATCTCGCCGACCACCCGTTCCAGCAGGGTCCGCTCGGTGCGGGTCGGGTAGTACTCGGGCAGTTCGGTGATCTTCTCGAACAGCTCGCTGCCGCGTGCGTCGTAGAACCACTTGGGCGGCAACCACTTCGGTTCCGCGGTCAGCCCCTGTCGCACGTCCGCGCGCAGCGCGGTCGTCAAATCCTCGTCGGTCAGATGAATTTCCAGCGTAGCCGCAGTCATGAGCCAGCCTTTCCGATCTCGATATCCAGTGGTTCCACCGACACCCGCCCGTCCCGCACGCTCAGCAGCTGCCGATCGGCAATCGGCCGCCACCGCGGATCGTCATCGAACGGTTCCGAGGCCACCAACACGAACCCGTCGGTCTCCAACACCGACAAAGAGTGATGCCACGTCGTCCCCCAAATCCCCGCCCCGTCCCCCACCAGCAAGTTCAACCGCGCGCGGGGCGACCGCGCCAGCACCGCCGCCATCACCAGCCGCAATACCTCCTCCGGATCTCTCGCCCCCGCACCATGGAACGCCGCGCCGGCCGAGCCGTCCGAGGCCGTGGCCGACCGCCAGGTCCGAACCTCCGGCGCTGCACCGGAAGCCGAGGTGACACTGATCGACGACCGGGACGTCACCGTCGCGCCGAAACTCCGCGATTCGCCGATGCCCGAATGCTCGACGCCCGCAGTGGTGTCGCCACCACCGTCGAGCAGTCCGCGCAGGATCACCCATAGTGCGGCAGAGTCGGTCAGGGACTCTGCCTCCAGGAGCGGTGGCGAATCGAATTCGGCGGCAACCGCACTCAGCGCTCGCCGCCAGTCGGGGATCGCGCCGTTGTGGCTGAAGGCCCAGCGGCCGTGTGTGAACGGGGCGCAGGCTGCTCGCTCCACCGGCATTCCCACTGTGGCGGAACGGATTGCGGCCAGTACTGCTCCGGACCGAATCTGCGGCAATACCTCGTCGACCGCCGGATCCGTCCAGATCGGGGCCGCATTGCGATACCGGCTGACCACCGGATCCGCCCCCGCGGCACCGGATCCGGCCTGATCCGCCTGAGCGCCGACGGTTTCCGCCGCAGCCCGGATATCCGCCGCCGTACCGCCGTGCCAGATGACGCCGGGTCCGTGGTCGGGAGCGGCGGCATCGGGGTGGTGCCACCAGGCGACGCCGAAACCGTCGGCGTTGATGGTGCCGCCGCCACGCATGTCGCGCGGGGCCCAGGATTGGGTGCGCAGGGAATTCGGGCCCCGGGTCAGGAGCACCCCTACCGGGGTGGGTGGGCCCAGGTAGGCGAGGTGACGGCACATCAGCGCTCGTCCGATCTCAGGTCCCGGGCGAGGCGGAAGCCGGCGAAGATCTGGCGGCGGATCGGGTGATCCCAATTGCGGAAGGTGCCGCGGGAGGCGACCTGGTCGGCACCGAAGGAACCACCGCGCAGGACCCGGTAGTCGCCGCCGAAGAAGACCTCGGAGTATTCCCGGTACGGGAAGGCGCGGAAGCCCGGGTAGGCCTCGAAACCCGAAGTGGTCCACTCCCAGACGTCGCCGATCAGCTGATGGACACCGGCCGGGGACGCCCCCGCGGGGTAGGCCCCGACATCGGCCGGTTCCAGGTGGTGCTGGCCGAGATTCGCCAGGGCATCGGTGGGATCGATATCGCCCCAGGGGTATCGGCGGGAGCGGCCGGTGGCCGGATCGAAGCGGGCGGCCTTCTCCCATTCCGCCTCGGTGGGCAGGCGCTTGCCCGCCCAGTTGGCATAGGCCTCGGCCTCGAACCAGCAGACGTGCACCACCGGCTGGTGGGCGCGCAGCGGCTGCATGGTGCCGAAAACCCGGCGCCACCAACGGCCTCCGGCGTCCTGCTCCCAGAACTGGGGCGCGGTCAGCCCGGCCTCCACGCGGTGCGCCCAGCCGCGCTCGGACCACAGCTCGGGCCGCTCGTAGCCGCCGTCGTCGACGAAGGCCAGGTACTGCTCGTTGGTGATGGGCGCGGCGTCGATGGCGAAGGCGTCGACGTGCACCGGGTGCGCGGGCCGCTCGTTGTCCAGGGCCCAGGGATCGGAGTCGGTGCCCATGATGAATTCGCCTGCGGGAACGACGACTTCACCGGTGACCGCCACCCGCGCGGCGGGGGTGGGCGGGGCGGACAGCACCGCGTCTCCGGTCCGCAGCTGGTGGGTGGCGAGCATGGTCTCGTCGTGCTGCTGCTCGTGCTGGGCGATCATGCCGAAGGCGAAGCCGTCGTGGACCAGGTCATTACCGCGTAAGGGGCTGCGGTCCAGCACATCCCACACCTTGTCCCGCACGGTGCCGACATAGTCGCGGGCCTGCGCCGGATCCAGCAGCGGCAGCGCGGGCCGGTCCGCCCGGGCGTGCCGGAAGGCGTCGTAGAGGTGATCGATGTCCTGCCGCACGGGTTCCCGCCCGCCCACATCGCGTACCAGCCAGAGTTCCTCCTGGTTGCCGATGTGTGCGAGATCCCAGACCAGCGGGCTCATCAGTCGCGAGTGCTGCGCGACCAGTTCGGCCTCGTCGATGCACTCGGTCAGTCCGATGGTCCGCCGGCGCGCCCGCTCGAGCGCGTCCGCGATCCGCCCGCGCAACGCCTCGGTCTCCGCCCGATCCGATCCCGGCAGATGCTGAACAGTCATGAGAGAACTTCCGATTCTGTCGGTGTGCGGCCGCTGCGACATCGGTCGGCGGCGGCAGCCAATTCCTTGGCCGCCTCGGGAGTGGCGGCATGCGCGGTGGCCAGGTCGAGCAGGGCGACCGCGGCTGCCCGCAGCTCCGCGTCGGCCAGCCCGCGGCGGGCGGATTCGGACCAGAGATCCGCGGTGGAGGCGGCCAGAGCCGTTGCCTCCGTGATGGTTCCAGGATCGGACAGCAGCGCGTCGATGGCATGCACCGGCACCGACCACCCGTCGCCAGGCTGCGCGTCGAGGTAGCGGACCTCGAGGTGCCCGGCCGCGCGGACCGGCGGGAACAGGGTGGTGAGGTGATAGTCCAGATCCGCCCGGTCCGGGCGGCGGCCGATCTCCTCGTCCAGCGCCCCGCACAGCCAGTCGGCGAAGGTGGCCCCGGGCGGGGCCGACCAGTCACCGGCCTGCGGGTCCGGCGACCGCACGCACAGCAGTGGCACGTCCAGCGCCCAGCGCGCGTACCCGGTGATCGGGTCGGCCCAGTCGTGCACGGGCGGCCGGGTGCGGAGCGGGTCGAGCCGCTGCCAGGCCCGCATGCGCTGGGAGGCCCAGTCGCCGGGCGGGGCGGCGTGCAGCCTGGGTGAGCAGGCGAAAGCGGCCAGCAGGGCGGGACCCACGGCGTGCAGGACCTGCCAGCGGGCGGCGATCTCGGCGCGATTCGCGCCCGCGTCGACGCTCACCTGGGCGGCGGCGGTATTGCACATCATGAGCGCACCGAACGGGCCGATGCCGGCGAAGGATCGCTCCATCGCCCGGTAGCGCGGGAGCTGCAGCACACGAAGCGGCCGCCGAGTTGCGTCGGCGGCGGCGGAAATAGTTCGGATTTCGCGGGATTCGAGCAGCTCCCGCAAGCGTATCGTGTCTGCCCGCAAGCGCTCGCACAGTTCGGCGGCGGTGCCGAACGGGGCACTGGACAGTTCGATCTGACCGCCGGGTTCGAGGGTGACCCGGCTGCCTCCCGGCAACGGAACGGCCGGGGAATCGGGGGAAATGGACCGTGGCGCATGTGGTCCGAGAGCGTCCGCGAGGACCCTGAGGTCCGGACGCGAGTTGGTCGCCGAAAATTCACCCTGCGCGGTGAGCCACTCCAGTTCGGCGCCGATGAGCAGCGGTGGGCCCTGTTTGAAACAGACTTTTCCGACATAAGCCTCGGCGGCGGCGCGTGACGTGAATTCGCCGCCCGGGTCCGATTCGGCCAGGCCACTGTGCAGCACATCGGTCGGTGACGCCGTGACAGCCATTGCCAACCTCCGTCTGATGCGGTCGCCGCCGGGGATCGCACGGCGACCCAAACAAGAGTAGCGAGCGACTGTGACAAGAAATCTGACGAAATGGAGAACGCCTGCAGAGGAACAGCCGATTCCCGACCGCCGCTGTCATTGCCCCACCGAGAGCACAATGGCCCCGACATTGCGACGTTCCTCCAGCTCACGGTGGGCATCTGCGGCCCGTCCCAGCGGATGGCGGGCATGGATCCGGGGCCTCAGCTCACCGCGGCCCGCCGCGGCCAATGCCCATTCGGCATCACCGCGCTGCTCGGCGTCGGATTTGCGGAAGACGATCCCGAGCGGCCCGGCCGTGGTCGCGACGACCGTCGCGCCGAGCAGGGATTCGTCCACCTCCGGGCCGATTCGCACGACCTCCCCGGCGACCTCGATGCCGGGAATCCAGGGCAGGGGCCGGGGATATCGGCCCGACCGGACGATGACGTCCCCGTAGATCACGCTCGCCGACCGGACCGCGATCTTGACCTGGCCCGCACTCGGTTCCGGCTCCGGGACCTCCGTGAGGCCGAGCACCTCCGGTGCACCGAATCGATCCGCCTGCACAGCTCGCATGGCCGCGCCCCTTCCCGCACACTGAATCCGAAGTGAGACAATCTGTCTCGTTTGAATCAACTCGTCCAGTCTCCGAATCCGGTCGGTCCCCGCACAAGGATCAACCGAGCCGGTATGTCCCGACCGAGACAAGGAGTCGAAAGTGTCTCAGCCGAATCTGCGGGTCCGCCGCACCCGCGCATTGCTGCGCGAGGCCCTGGTGGACCTGATCGAGGAGCGGGGATTCGACCGCGTCACCGTCGGTGAGCTCACCGCCCGCGCGATGATCAGCAGGGCCGCGTTCTACCGGAACTATCGCGACAAATACCAGCTGGTCGAGCAGATCTTCGACGAGGCGTTCGCCGAGCTGACCGCGGCCGGCTGCGATCGGCCGCCCGGGCAGCGCTGGCAGGAATTCCTCGCCCACATCGAGGCCTATCACCGGTTGTACGGCGCGCTGCTGGGCCGACGCGGCAGCCCCTGGTTCGCCGACCGCATGCGTGCGGCGCTGGCGGCCATGGTCAGCGAGCATCTGCCCGGGCAGGGCGGTGACGCCCTGGCGCCGGCCGTCGTGTCGGCGATGTTCATGCAATCCATCGTGTGGTGGCTCGACCACGACCGGCCGTACCCGCCCGCAGAGCTCGCCGAGCGCTCGGCGCCACTGATCGGCGCGGTGCTCGAAACCGCAGGCGGCGCAACGGGGTAGCGCGGCTCCCCCGGTGGGCGCTCGACGCGGTGGATAGGGTCGAATGTGTGAGAGACAACGCCACACTGGACATCGCCCGTCTGCGCGCCGACACGCCGGGGTGCCGGAATCAGGTCTTTCTCGACAGCGCGGGGTCCTCGCTCCCCCCGCGGATCGTCGTCGACACCGCCATCGACCACCTGCGGCGCGAGGCCGAGATCGGTGGCTACCGCGCCGCCAACGAGCGCATCGACGACCTGCACGGCGTCAAGACGGCCATTGCCGAACTGATCAATGCCGACCCGGCCGCGCTGGCCCTCAGCGACAGCGCCAGCCGCTCCTGGAGCGACTTCTTCTACTCGGTCCCGCTGAGCCCCGGCGACCGCATCCTGATCTCCGGCGTGGACTACGGCAGCAATGCCATCGCCGCCCTGCAGCGCGCCCGGCAGACCGGCGCGGTCGTGGAGGCCATACCCAGCGACGGCAGCGGCCAGCTCGACCTCGACGCTCTGGACGCCATGATCGACGAGCGCGTGAAACTGGTGTCGCTGGTGCATGTTCCGACCAATGGCGGCCTGGTGAACCCGGTCGCCGAGGCCGCCCGCATCGCACACCGGGTCGGTGCGCTGGCGCTGCTGGACGCGTGCCAGTCGGCCGGTCAGCTGCCCCTCGATGTCGCCGAACTCGACGTGGACGCGCTGTCCGCCACCGGCCGCAAGTGGCTGCGCGGCCCGCGTGGCACCGGATTTCTGTATGTGCGGCCCGACCTGGCGCTGAGTCTCGAGCCCGGCCGGCTCGACCTGCACAGCGCCGAGTGGATCGCCCCCGACGACTACGTGCTCTCCCCCGACGCCGGTCGCTTCGAATTCTGGGAATGCTCGGTCGCGAGCCGCCTCGCGCTGGGCGCGGCTGTGCGCTACCTGCTCGACCTGGGTCCGGCGCAGGTGTACGCGGCGATCGCCGAACGCGCCGAGTACCTGCGCAAGGCCCTGCAGGAGATTCCCGGCGTCGAGGTGCGCGACCGGGGCATCCAGCACGCGGGCATCGTGTCCTTCACCGTCGACGGCCTGGAACCGGTCCAGGTGCGCGATCGGCTGGCCGCCGAGGCCATCACGGTGACGGTCAGCCACCGCGGCTCCACGCTGCTCGATATGACCGCCAGAGAACTGAACTCGGTGGTCCGTGCCTCCCCGCACTGCTTCGTCGACTACCAGGACCTGGATCGCTTCGTCGGGGCGGTCCGGACCTTCGCCTGACCGCCGCCCAAAACTCCGAAACGCTTAACAGCGCGCACCGGGCGCGGGATTATTTGAGGTGCTGGTTCGGCGTTTGAGGAGTCGATCGTGAGCCGATTCACCGACGAAATGTATGCCACCGCCCGCGTTTCCCGGAGAGGGCTGGTGACCGGTGAACCGGATGCGCCGGTGCGGCACGACTGGGGCCTGATCCATGACATCGCCCGCCGGATGGCCGGCGGCCTGGCCGCCGCCGGGATCGGCCCGGGCGACGCGGTGGGCGTGCTGGCCGGCATGCCGGTGGACATCGCGCCCGCCTGCCAGGCGGTGTGGATGCGCGGCGCCTCGATCACCATGCTGCATCAGCCGACCCCGCGCACCGATCTGCAGGTGTGGGCGCACGACACCGAGACCGTGCTGGGCATGATCCAGGCGCGGGCCGTCATTCTGGGCGCGCCGTTCGAGATCGCGGAACCGCTGCTGCGCGAACGCGGTATCGCGGTGGTGACCATCGCGGCCATGCGCACAGGTGAGCCGATCGAGCCGGTGCCGACCGGCGAGGACGATATCGCCCTGCAGCAGTTGACATCCGGATCCACCGGGTCGCCCAAGGCGGTGCAGATCACGCACGGCAACTTCTTCGTCAACGCCCACGCCATGTTCGATCGGGTGAAATTCCAGCTCGACGACGACGTGATGATCAGCTGGCTGCCGCTGTTCCACGACATGGGCATGGTCGGATTCCTCAGCGTGCCCATGCAATTCGGCGCGGAAGTGGTGTGCGTGACCCCGCTCGACTTCCTGACCCGCCCCATCCTGTGGGCCGAGTTGATCTCGAAGTATCGCGGAACCGTCACCGCCGCACCAAATTTCGCGTATTCGCTGCTGGCCCGCCGATTGCGCAACGCGGCCGACGGGTCGGTCGATCTGAGCAGCGTCCGCTACATGTGGAACGGCGCGGAACCCGTCGAGGCCGACACCATGGACGCCCTCGGCGAGGCCGGAAAACGCTTCGGCCTCAACCCCATGGCCCTCACCCCCGTCTACGGCATGGCCGAGACCACCCTCGCGGTCTCCATCCCCGATCCGGGCCTCGGCCAGGTCCTCGACGTCGTCGACGCCGACCTGCTGGAGGCCCTCGGCAAGGCCGTCCCCATCCGCGATCCGGAACACCATCACGGCGGCGTACGCCGTCTGCCGACCCTCGGCTACCTGGTCGACAACCTCGAGGGCCGGATCGTGGACGCCGAGCGCCGGCCCCTCCCGGTGCGCAGCGTCGGCGTCATCGAATTACGCGGCCCCGCAGTCACATCCGGCTACCTCACGGTGGACGGCTTCCGCGGCGCGCAGGACCCGCAGGGCTGGCTCGACACCGGCGACCTCGGCTACTTCACCGACGACGGCCTGGTGGTGGTGTGCGGCCGCATCAAGGACGTCATCATCATGGCGGGCCGCAATATCTTCCCCACCGACGTCGAGCGAGCGGCCCTGCGCGTCAAGGGAGTTCGCCCCGGCAACGCGGTGGCGGTGCGCCTCGACGCCGGGCAGAAACGCGAAAGCTTCGCCGTCGTGGTCGAATCCAACGATCACCAGAATCCCGAGGAGGTCCACCGCATCGAGCACGACATCGTGCACGCGGTCGTCTCCGAGGTCGGGGTCCGGCCTCGCAGCGTGACCGTTCTCGGCCCGGGCGCGCTGCCCAAGACCTCCTCCGGCAAGCTCCGGCGCTCGGCCACCGCCACCTACCTCGGCTGAACCAGCCCGGGGGTGGGTCGCGGCACCGGCTATTCCGTTCCGGCGACCAGTAGTTCGAGGGTCAGCTTCGGCATCTCCTTGGTGATGTACTGCAACCGCCACTTGTCGCTGAACAGCGCGAGCAGCGCGCCGTCGGTGCGGGTGAAGACCTCGACGCCGCGCTGACGGTTCAGTTCCTCCGCCGATTCCGCGTCGGTGCGCCGGGCCAGCTGGTACGGCAGGTGGTCGAGCTGTGTCTCGACATTGAACTCGGATTGCATTCGGGCCGTGACGACTTCGAACTGCATGGGACCGACCGCGGCCAGCACCGGCGACTGGTCACCGCGGGCGTCATTGCGCAGCACCTGCACCACGCCCTCGGAGTCGAGCTGGTCGATGGCCTTGCGGAACTGCTTGTACTTGCCCGCGGTCTGCGCCCGCAGCGTCGCGAAGTGCTCCGGCGCGAAGGACGGGATCGGCGGGAACTCGACCTTCTTGTCCACGAACAGGGTGTGCCCGGGAGCCAGCGCGGTGGCGTTGACCAGACCGACCACATCGCCCGGGTAGGCGGTGTCGACGGTGGTGCGCTCGCGGCCGAACACCGTCAGCGCGTACTTGGTGGCGAAGGGCCGCCCGGTCTGCGCATGGGTCACCACCATGCCGCGCTCGAACTCACCGGACACGATGCGCATGAACGCCAGCCGGTCGCGGTGCGCGGTGTCCATGCCCGCCTGCACCTTGAAGATGACGGCGCTGAACGGCGCGGTGGTATCGCGCGGATTGCCCTTGACGTCCTTGCGGCCGCGCGGCGGTGGCGCGAGCTCGACGAGCGTGTCGAGCAGCTGGCGCACACCGAAGTTCAGCATGGCGGAGGCATAGATGACCGGCGAGGTGTGCCCGGCCAGGAACAGTTCCTGATCGTGGTCCTGCCCTGCGGCCGAGAGCAGTTCGCTCTCCTCGGCGGCGGTGGCCCACACATCGCCCTCGCGCTCGGCGGCCTGCTCGGGCGTGAAGTGCTCCTCGGGGGCGATGGTCGCGCCGCCCGCGGTGCGGGTGAAGTGGATGTACTCGGTGGGCGTGCCCTCCTCGCCGCGGCGCAGCAGGCCGCGGAAGTCGCCGGCGATGCCGACGGGGAGGAACAGCGGGGTGGGGGTCAGGCCGATGCGCTCGACGATCTCGTCCAGCAGTTCCAGCGGCGCCTGGCCCGGGCGGTCCCACTTGTTGATGACGGTGATGACCGGGATGCCGCGATCGCGCGCGACCTGAAAGAGCTTGAGCGTCTGCGGTTCCAGGCCCTTGGCGGCATCGATGAGCATGACCGCCGCGTCCACCGCGGTGAGCACGCGGTAGGTGTCCTCCGAGAAGTCGGAGTGGCCGGGGGTGTCCACCAGGTTGATGACGCAGTCGCCGTACTCGAACTGCAGGGCCGTGGAGCTGACGGAGATACCGCGCGCCTTCTCCATCTCCATCCAGTCGGAGACGGTGGACCGGCGGCCGGCCTTGCCGTGGATCGCGCCCGCCTCGGAGATCATCTTGGCGTGCAGCGCCAGCGCCTCGGTGAGCGTCGATTTACCCGCGTCCGGGTGGGAGATCACCGCGAAGGTGCGCCGCCGCGCCGCCTCGTCGGCCAGCCGACCGGCGGTAGCTGAGGGGGCAGTCGGGGAACTCACGGGGGACTCCTTTTTGTGCAGACGAGGCAACCGCCCCAGGGTACGTGACCGGCCCCTCTGCCCGACCGGCCGGTCCAGCGCCGTCCGGGTCCGGCACGCTATTCGCCGGTTTGCCCTGCGAGGTGCCGGGCGACAGCCTGCGCGACCAGCGCTTCGATATCGGCCCCCGGCGCGATCGCCTCGATACTGCGATTCGCGACCACCACCGCGATGCCGTGCAGCTGGGTCCACAGGCTCAGGGCCCGCTCGTCCGCGCCGTCGCGCACGCACTCGGCGACCAGCGCCCGCCAGCTTGCGAACATGGGCAGTGTCGAGTTCGCCCGCAGGTTCTCACCCGCGCCCTCCAGCAGGTCGTGGCGGAACATGAGGGTGAACATCTCCGGCCGCGCGGCCGCGAAACCGATGTAGGCCAGGCAGCTGCGCCGCACCCGCGCCGGCGCCGTATCGCCCTGCACCGCATCGATTTCGGTCCGCAGATCGGCGTAGCCACGCGCGGCGATCGCGGCCAGCAGGGCACTGTGGGTGGGGAAATACCGCCGGGGGGCGCCGTGCGAGACCCCCGCCTCACGGGCGATGGCGCGGAGGCCGAGCTCGCCGGAGCCGACCTCCTCGAGCAGGGCGACACCCGCGGTCACCAGGCGTTCCCGCAGCGGCTCGAGCGAAGTCATGCGTCACATTCTGCCGATAAGGGTAGACAGTGTCTACTCCGGTCCGGTAGGAACAGTGAGTAGACATTGTCTACGGCCACGATTCGGGAGGCTTTCCATGTGGTACTGGCTACTGAAGCAGGTATTGGTGGGGCCGGTGCTGCGACTCCTCGGGCGACCGAAGATCGAAGGGCTGCACCATGTTCCGAAGGACGGCCCGGTGATCATCGCGGCGAACCATCTGGCCGTGGTGGACTCGTTCTACCTGTGCCTGGTGCTGCGCCGCAGGGTCACCTTCATCGCCAAGCAGGAGTACTTCACCGGGAGCGGCTTCCGCGGCCGCATCAATCGCTTCGTCATGAACGCCACCGGCCAGGTGCCGGTGGATCGCAGCGGCGGCACCGCGGGATCGGATTCACTGGCCGCCGCGGTCCGCATTCTCAGGTCGGGCGGCATCTGGGGCATTCACCCGGAGGGGACCCGCTCACCCGACGGCCGCGTCTACCGGGGACGCACCGGCGCGGTCCGGGTGGCCATGGAGACCGGCGCTCCCGTCATCCCGGTCGCACTCTCCGGCACCGATCGGGTCAATCCGCGCAATCGGCGTCTCCTGCGCCCGGCCAAGGTGGGCATCTCCTTCGGCCACCCGCGCTATATCCCGCCCGCCGATCCGCCGGCCGTGCGCCAGGCCACCGACGAGCTCATGGCGGATATCGTGCGCCGCTCCGGCCGCCCGTATGTCGATTGCTACGCGGCCACGTTCAAGGCCGCAGACGCCGCGTAATCGATAGGGCCGGGTATATCGAGACGGCCCGGTAAACAGAACGGCCGGTTGCCCGGACCCCCGCGCGGGTTCCGGGCAACCGGCCGTCAGCCGGAACGTCAGCTCACCTGTGAGGAGGCTCCGAGGCTGTTCAGCAGGTTGCTGATCAACGGGATCAGCGAGCCCGCGCTACCGGTTCCCGTCGTGGTGGTGGTCGTCGAGGGGTCGGCGACGGTGACATCCACCGGGCCGGAGGTCGGCACCGACTGGGAGCCGCCGCTCAGCACCACCCACAGGTGATGCGAGCCCGAGGTGGCCGGGGTCCACTGCACGGACGCCTGGGTGGAGCCCGAGGAGGTCGCCGAGCCGACCGACACCGTGGTGTTGGAAGCGTTGGTGTCGTACACGTTGGCGGTGACGCCGGGAACGCCGGTGATGATGTTGATGGTGTACGCCGTGCCGGTCTGGAAGTTGCTGCCGACCACGGTCATACCGTTGTTGGAGGTGTCCGCGGCGGCGAACGGGGCGGCGAGGGCGACGGTGGCGGAGATGGCGGCGATGCCCGCAGCGCTCAGACCGAACCGGCGGATGTTCTTCATGAATCTGTTTCCTTACTTCGAAGACAAGCTACTCAGCGTGCCGATCAAATTGCCTAGCACCGGAGTGGCGTCTCCGCTACCCGAAGCGGTATTACCGCGGAAAACGGTGACGACCACCCGAACCGGTCACGACAGCGAGGCAAACAGATAACCGACCGCCGGTCGCAGCCCAGTTTTCGTCAGCCGACCGAGGAAGCGTTGCCGCTGGACGTCGAAGTACCGTGGCCGCTCAGGGCGCCCAGGCTGCTCAGAATGTTGTTGATGAGCGGGCCCAGGGTGGTCGAGCTGCTGCCGGTGCTGGTTCCGCCCGAGTTGGACGGGGGGCAGTTGGCATTCGAATCGGCCGCGGCGACCGGGGCGGTGAGGGCGACGGTGGCGGAGACGGCGGCGATGCCCACGGCACTCAGACCGAACCGGCGGATGTTCTTCATCAAACTGATCCTTACTCGGAAGACACGCTACTCAGCGTGTCGTTCGAATTGCCCGGCGCCGGAAATGGGGGCGCATTTCCCTATGGCGCAAAGCATTCCCCGCGAGGCGGAGTGATGCGAAATGGTAGTGTGTCAGATTGCGGGAAACAAGAGTGAAAAAATTCCTGTGCAATTCCTGGGAACGCACGCCCCGCCCCCAGCCATCGAGGGGGTGGCGCAGAGCCGCTCCGGCCGCGTGTTAGAGTCGTCAGGTTGTCTCGGCGAGGGTGCGGCACCCAATTGCCCACCGTGATCGACGCGGCTCGGCCTATACGGCCGTCCATGTTGGTCTTCGCCGACGAGCAGACCAACCTCAGCCAGGGCGGCCCCGTCGCCTGGCGACACGCTGACATTACAGCCGGACGAGCCGTAGGGAGTAGACAGTCATGTCCGACGCCAACCTTCTCGAAGCCACCGTACGCACCGAGTTCGGTAAGGGCGCTGCCCGCCGTACCCGCCGCGACGGCAATGTCCCGGCCGTGCTCTACGGCCACAACGAGGAGCCGCAGCACCTGTCGGTGAACGCCCAGGCGTTCGCTGCCATCCTGCGTGAGCACGGCACCAACGCCGTCCTGAACCTCGACATCAACGGCAAGAAGCAGCTGGCGCTGACCAAGTCGGTCGTCGTCCACCCGATCCGCCGCTACATCGAGCACGCCGACCTGCTGATCGTGCGCCGCGGCGAGAAGGTCACCGCCGACGTGCTCGTCGCCCTGGTCGGCGACGCCGCCTCCGGCACCCTGGTCACCCAGGACGCCACCACCCTGTCCATCGAGGCCGAGGCTCTGAACATCCCCGAGTCCATCGAGGTCTCGATCGAGGGCGTCGAGGCCGGCACCCAGATCACCGCCGGCCAGATCGAGCTGCCGAAGGGTGTCACCCTGGCCGGTGACGCCGAGGCCCTGATCGTCAACATCATCGCCGCCCCGGCCGCCGCCGCCGAGGAAGAGGCCGAGGCCGCCGCTTCCGAGGAAGCCGCGGAGTAACTCCCTACTCCCACAACGGTTCTCGATGACCGAGGCAACGGCCGGGCCCGCGCTGGTGGTCGGTCTGGGTAATCCCGGATCCGAATACGAGCGCACCCGGCACAATGTCGGTTTCCTGGTCGCCGATGTGCTCGCGGAGCGCGTCGGCGGCCGTTTCACCGTGCACAAGAAGTCCGGCGCGGATCTGCTCGAGGCCCGTCTGGACGGGCGCAAGGTGCTGCTGGCCAAGCCGCGCACCTACATGAACCTGTCCGGGCGGTCCGTCGCGGCGCTGGCCAAATTCTTCTCCGTGCCCGCCGCCGAGGTGATCGTCGTCCACGACGAGCTCGACCTACCCTTCGGCGCCATCCGTCTCAAGCGCGGCGGCGGCGAGGGCGGGCACAATGGGCTGCGCTCCATCTCGCAGGCCCTCACCACCAAGGACTATCTGCGCGTCCGCTTCGGCATCGGCCGCCCGCCGGGCCGCCAGGATCCCGCGGACTACGTCCTCAAGCCCTTCTCCGCACCGGAACGCAAAGAGGTTCCGGTGATCGTCGAGCAGACCGCCGACGCGGTCGAACTGCTGCTGCGCGTGGGCTTGGAAACCGCGCAGAACCAGCTGCACTGACGCGCAACGCATTCGGCGCCGGCGATAGTGACCCGTTCGGCCCAGCGATAGCGACACGTTCAGCGCGGTGACCGCGCGGCCGGTGCCGTCAGCCGATCGTGCCCGTCCCGTCCGAGCCGGGTTCGGTGCGCGGCGATTCCGCGGGTTCGCGGGCGATCAGCCCCCAGCGGCTCGAGGTCAGGCGCAGGCTGGGCAGATCCGACAGGGACAGCACCACCTCATAGGTGCGCTCATATCCGGTGTGCGCGATGCGCCACTGTCCGTCGTCGCAGCGGACGTAGCGGTCCGTATAGAACGCCGCACCGCGGAGCAGCATGTTGTGGCCCGGGATGAGGACGGTGTCGGCCAGGTACCAGGTGCCGGTCGCCTCGTCGCCGTGAACGTCGATTTCCGGGTGGTCGCAGCGGTGTTCCGTGATGACGTGCGGGCCCAGGGTGTTGCGCATGAAGGCCAGGAAGGCGTCGCGCGATTCGAACTGGAGGTACTCGCTGTAAGTGGCGGTGGCCTCCGGAATCATCGTGTCGGCGAACTCCTCCCACGCCTTCGTGTCGAGCGCGCGCAGGTAACGGAACTTCAGCCGGCTGATCGCCGCGACGGCATCGGAATCCATACCTTCAACCATCCCATCAGGTGTAGGAAACCTTCAGGGATCGGCACGGATTTGTACCAGATCGCTATCAGCCGGATACCGACTCAGCCGTTGATGCTGAAGCAGGTGTTGCAGAAATCCTCGCCGAACTCGGTCAGTCGCAGACTCTTTCGCACGATCTTGGGCACGCGACCGGCCTTTTTCAGCGCCTGCTCCACGAGGGGCTGCACCTCGAGCACCATGTATCGCGACAAAACGACCGGATCTTCGGAGGTCATGGTGAGGCCGAGGCGGTTCAGATTGATCAGGTAGTGCCGGGCCCGGTCCGGGTAGCGGACGCCGGACTGCTCCGGAACCGAGGTCAGGTCCCCTGCGACCAGTTCGGAACCGATGCCCAGCGGCCGGTTGGTACGGACGTCCACCGACGGCTGCGGACCCTGTAGCGCCATGAAGCGCAGAATCCGAGCCTCGTCGGGGGCCAACTGATCGAGGATCCGGTCGTAGGCCGGGTGCACGTCCTCGGTGAAATAGACGTCGGCAGACCGGGCCAGCAGCGCGTCGCCGCGCCGGCGCAGGTCGTCGGTGGTGACCGAGCGCACCAGGCCGTTGGTGATGGCCGGCTGCGGCGCGCCCATGGGAGTCGGTACGTAACTGACGATCTCGCGCACCGAACCCTCGGTGACACCGAGCGCGCTACGCGCGATGGACCGCAGCGCCGCCCCCGTGCGCTCGGCGATATCGGCCGACGACTCGCCGTCCAGCGCGGCCTGGGTCAGCTGTTTGGTGATCTCGAAGCTGGTGCCGACCGCCCACTCGGTCCCCCGCACCGCGGTGCCCACTGCCAGGCCGGCGGCCCGGAAGGCGCCGCGGATCAGCCGGGCCTCATTGCTGATCTGCCGCTTCTCCACATCCGAACTACGTTCCACGGCACGGGGTCCCGGACGGGCCACGTCCTGCCCCGGGATCCTGTCTTCCGCCACGTCCATCTCCGAATATCGCCAGGTGAACACAATCGTCCACAGATTATTGCCCCCGACGGACCTTCGGGCACGTTGAACCCGCGAGCCAGACGAAGGTTACCCCAGTCCACGTCCGCCGCAGAACGACGCACATGACCCCCAACACGACCGCACAAGGCGCGATATGGATGTGGTCCGTGCCATTCTCGTGTTCCTATCGAGAGAGAGGAACATCGAGCCCGGCCAGTGTGACCGAGATCTCCGACTCAGACACTCCCCGCTGGACTCGATTCCTAAAGAACCAGTAAGGTCCGAACCGCCGAGGGGTTGTCAACGCCAACGGCGGTGCGTTGCGGGTCGGCAGGAGGGTGTCGTGCTGGAAAGTGTCTTTGGGGTGCGTCCGACCATCCTCTTGGAATTGATCACCATCCCGTTGTTCACGGGTGTGATCGGCTATATCACCAACTGGACCGGTGTGCTCATGCTGTTCAAGCCGATCCGGTTCCACGGGTTTCGGCTTCCGGGCCTGGCGGCGTTGTTTCCATTGCTGCCCAAGCGCATTCAGGTGCTGCCGTTGCTGCAGTACGACGGCCGGATCGGCTGGCAGGGAATCGTGCCGTCGCGGGCGGACAAGATGGCCAGCATCGCGGTGGACAAAGGGCTGGCGAAACTCGGCAGCGTCGCGGATTTCTATCGGGAACTGGAACCCGACAAGCTCGCTGAACATTTTGTTGAAATTGCGGACCTTCAGATTCGCGACATTGTCGAGGACATCCTGAAGCGCGAACATCCGCAGTTCTGGTACAACCTGCCGACCGGTCTGCGTGAGATGGTGCACAGCCGGGTGCGCGAACAGTTGCCCGATATTCTCCGGGAACTCACCGATGAACTCGGCAAGAACATCGATCAGCTGCTGGACGTCAAGTCGATGACCATTCGCTACTTCCAGGCGCGGCCGCAGATGCTGAACTCGGTGTTCCAGGTGCTGGGCGCCAAGGAACTGCGATTCATGCAGAACTTCGGCTTCTATTTCGGTGCGCCCATGGGTCTGGTGCTGGTCGCCATCCTGCACTTCACCGGCTGGTCGTCGCTGGTGGTGCTGCCGGTCGGCGGGGTGATCATCGGCTGGGTGGTGAACTGGATCGGCATCAACCTGATCTTCGAACCGGCCTACCCGAAGTGGTGGTGCCCGTGGCGGCAGGGCCTGCTCATCAAGCGGCAGCCGGAGATCACCGAGGGGTACGCGGCCCTGGTGGCCAGCGAGATCATGACGGTCGCCAATATCGGCGACGAGCTGCTCAACGGGCCGCGCGCCGACCGCACCATGCAGATGCTCCAGGACACCCTCAAGCCGGCGGCCGACCGGGCGCTCGGACCGGCCCGGTCGGTGGTCAAGTTCGCGCTGGGCAGCCGTGAGTACGACTCGCTGCAGGACACCTTCACCTCCGAGGCGATGACCATCGCGCCGATCGCCTTCGCCGACCCGGCCTTCAATGTGCAGCAGGGCAAGCAGGTGCAGGAGTACATCGCCAAACAAATGTCGGCGCTGGCCCCGCCGGAGTTCGTGGACATGCTGCGTTCGGCCATCAAACAGGACGAATGGCTTTTGTTCGTCCATGGCGGCGCGCTGGGCCTGTTCGCCGGTTACGCTCACCTCCTGATCTTCGGAACAGGAGTTGCCACCTCATGGATATGACCGACCCGTCCACCGGTGGGCGCGCCGAATCAGGTTCGGGCGAGGACGATCCCGCCGATACCAGCACCGACATCGCTGTTCGCCAGGCCGCGCCGCTGCCGGTGCCGGTCGACACGACCGAGCGCCGGGGTGCGGCCGGGCCGGTGCGCGCCGCCACCGGGGTGGTGCGAGTGGCGATGTCGGCCGCGGTCGAGGCGAGCTTCTGGAGCCTGCAGACCGCGCTGGGCGTGACCTCGGTGGTGCTGCGCGGCAGCATGGCCGGGCAGCCGCCGCGCGAGATCCTCTCCGATGCCGGTGCGCAGGTGCGGCATTCGGTCCGGCAGGCGCTGGGCGTGACCGCACCCGAGGCCGCCGAGATCGCCCCCGAGTCCAGTCCCGCCAGCGTGCTGCGCGCCCGCGGCGCCGAATTGCTGCGCCGCTCCGCCGATTTCCACACCGAGGACGACAACCACCATCACACCGCCTACGCCCGCATCCTGGGCGAGCTCGCCCCCGACGAGGCGCGCGTGGTGCGGCACCTGTACCTGGACGGGCCGCAGCCCGCGGTGGAGGTGAAGACCGGGCGGACCGCCTACCGCGGCATTTTCAACCTGCTGGGCGAGGATGCGGCGCTGCGGTATCCGAACCGGATCGACGAATATCTGACGAATCTGGACCGGCTGGGCCTGATCGACATCACCCGCGAGGCACTGGGCAATCCGAACCGCTACCAGTTGCTCGAGGCCATGCCGGAGGTACGCCGGCTGCTCAAGCGAGCCAGCTTCGGCACCAAGGTGATGTACCGGACCATCGAATTGACCTCGTTCGGAGCGGGATTCACCCGCACCTGCCTGCCGGTCCCGTCGCTGGACCCACAGGTGCTCGAACAGCACGGGTAAAGCTCCGGTTGCGCCCCGCGCAACGCGTATGCGCGCAACGCGTATGCCAGGGCGACAACTGATTTCGTTACGGTTGGGGTAACTCGCCGGGTACGTCCAAATTCGGTTCGCTCCCCCAACCGCCGGCACGGATGCGTAGCGGACAACGGCTCCCGGCCGCCCGCTGAAGGCTCGGGGAGGCGGGCTAGCTGTCGGCCAACTCGAGCCAGCGCTCTTCTGTGGCTTCCTTTTCCGCTTGTACCTGCTTGAGTTCCGCGCCGAGCGTGACCAGCTTGTCCGGCTCGGTGGCCGCCTCGGCCAGAGCCGCGTGCAGCTTGTCCTCGCGGTCGGTGAGTTTTTCCAGGGCGCGTTCCAGCTTGGCCAGCTCCTTGCGGGCCGCGCGGTAGGCGGCCGAATCCGTCGCCGGGGCGGCGGAATTCGCGCCGGCCGGGGACACGGCCTTGACCGGAGCGGCCGTCTTGCCCGCGGTGAGGCCGGCGCGCTTGCGCAGGTACTCCTCGATGCCGCCGGGCAGGTTCGTGAGCTTGCCGTCGCCGAACAGCGCCCAGGTGGAGTCGCAGATGCGCTCGATCAGGTAGCGGTCGTGGGAGATCACCACCAGGGTGCCCGCCCAGCCGTCGAGCATGTCCTCGAGCTGCTGGAGGGTGTCGATGTCGAGGTCGTTGGTGGGCTCGTCGAGCAGCAGCACATTGGGCTCGGCCATGAGGATGCGGGTCAGCTGCAGGCGGCGGCGTTCGCCACCGGACAGGTCGCCGACCGGGGTGCGCTGCTTGGCTGGGGTGAAGCCGAGCCGCTCGGCCAGCTGGCCGGCGCTGATCTCCTTGTCGCCCAGCATCATGCGCTGTGCCACGTCCTGGACCGCCTCCAGCACCCGCATGTTCAGCGGCAGGTCGTCGAGTTCCTGACGCAGCCAGCCGATCTTGACGGTCTGGCCCTGGATCCGCTTGCCGGACTTCGGGTCCGCGTCGCCGGCGAGCGCGCGCAGCAGCGTGGTCTTGCCCGACCCGTTCACGCCGACCAGGCCGACGCGCTCGCCCGGGGCGAGCCGCCAGGTCAGGTCGGTCACCAGTTCCCGGCCGTCCGGGGTGGCGAGGGTGGCGTCCTCGAGCTCGATCACCACGCGGCCCAGGCGCTTTCGCGCGAAGGAGGCCAGCTCGACGGTGTCGCGCGGCGGCGGCACATTGGCGATCAGGGCCTCGGCGGCCTCGATGCGGTAGCGCGGCTTGGAGGTCCGGGCGGGTGCGCCGCGGCGCAGCCACGCGAGTTCCTTGCGGGCCAGGTTCTGGCGGCGGGCCTCGCTGGCGTCGGCCTGGCGGACGCGTTCGGCGCGGGCGAAGATCCAGTCGTTGTAGCCGCCCTCGTAGGTCTCGACCCGGCCGCCCTGCACCTCCCAGGTGCGGGTGGCGACGGTGTCGAGGAACCAGCGGTCGTGGGTCACGACCACCAGCGCGCTGCGGCGGTTCAGCAGGTGCTCGGCCAGCCACTGCACGCCCTCGACGTCGAGGTGGTTGGTGGGCTCGTCGAGGACCAGCAGGTCGAGGTCGCGGACCAGGGCGGCGGCCAGGGCGGTGCGGCGGCGCTCGCCACCGGAGAGGTTGGCCACGGGGGTGTCCAGGCCGAGGTCGGCGATGCCGATGCCCTCGACCACGGACCGAATGCGCGGATTGGCGGCCCATTCGTGTTCGGCGACCCCGTCGGTGCGCTGATCCTCGGCCAGGCCCGCGAGCACGACCTCGCCGACGGTCGCGCCTTCGGGCAGCACGCCGCGCTGGGTGACGACGGCCATGCGCAGATCACCGCGACGGCTGACGCGCCCCGAGTCGGGCTCTTCGATTCCGGTCAGCACTTCCAGCAGCGTGGTCTTGCCACCGCCGTTGAGACCGACGACACCGATCCGCTCCCCCTCCTGAACCCCGAGGGAGATGTTGTCGAGCAGCGGCTTGATACCGAAGCTCTTGGAGACGGCTTCCAGGTTGATCAGGTTGGCCATGAATCCTCTGTGTCGTCGATGCTTGCCCTGGGCAAGCCTACCGAGCAGCCTGGACCACCCCGATGTCAGCGCTTGGCGGCGTCCGGAAGATCGGTGATGCGGCGTGCGCCCGGGACCGGGCCGTGGGCGGTACGGACGCTGCGGCTGACTCCGGCGCCCGCGAGTTCGGCGGCGACGGTGACCGCGGCCTCCTCGCTCTCGCACAGGAAGGCGCAGGTCGGGCCGGAGCCGGAGACGATGCCCGCGAGGGCTCCGGCGGTGACGCCCGCGCGCAGGGTGCGGCGCAGTTCGGGTTTCAGCGAGAGTGCCGCGGCCTGGAGGTCGTTGCCGAGCAGCGGGGCGAGCTGTTTGGCCTCGCCGGAGGCCAGCGCCTGCAACAGCTCCTCCGGGCTCCCGAGTCGCGGCGGGTCGCCGGCTTCGCGCAGGCGGTCGAGTTCGCGGAAGACGGCCGGGGTGGACAGGCCGTCCTTGGCCAGGGCCAGCACCCAGTGAAAGGTGTTGCGGGACAACACCGGCAGCAGTTCCTCGCCGCGGCCGCGGCCGAGGGCGGTGCCGCCGTGCAGGGAGAAGGGGACGTCGCTGCCGAGTTCGGCTGCGATATCGGACAATTCGGTGCGCCCGAGGCCGAGTTCCCACAGGTCGTTCAGACCGACCAGGGCCGCGGCGGCGTCGGCGCTCCCGCCGGCCATCCCGCCCGCCACCGGAATGCCCTTGGTGATGGCGAATTCCACCAGCGGGGCGCGTCCGGCCATATCGGCCAGCTTGACGGCGGCCTGCCAGACCAGATTGCCGCGATCGGTGGGAACCTCGTCGGCCCCCTCGCCGACAACCTTTACGCGTAGCGCCGAGGACGGCGAGATCTGCACGTCGTCGCTGAGCGATAACGCCTGGAACACCGTGGTGAGGTCGTGGTAGCCGTCCTCGCGCAGGTCGCCCACCCCGAGGTGCAGATTCACCTTCGCGGGCGCGCGCACGACGAGGGGGCTGGGCACAACTGAGAGCACGCGCACAGCCTAGTCGACAGATTTCCCGTTCGAGTACTTGCGCCAGGTACCCATGGGGGGTATGTTTCTGGGTGTCGGGGATACCCCCTCACCGTATGAACAGCGAGCGAAGGAGACCACCATGGCCACCAGCACCTACACCGTCACCGGCATGACCTGCGGCCACTGCGTCGGTTCGGTGCGGAAGGAGATCGGCAAGATCGACGGTGTCACCAGCGTGGATGTGGATCTCGCCACCGGCCTGGTCACCGTCGAGTCCGGCGCCGCGCTCGCCGACACCGATGTGGTCGCCGCCGTCGACGAAGCGGGTTACGAGGTGACGGTGTGAACGATCGGCTGAGGTTCGCCGCCTTCGGCGGCGGACTGGTCGTCTTGTTCGGAGCCGCGCTCGGCATCGGCGCCCTGGTGGGCGACCGGTCCGGCGCGGCCCCGGCCGAAGCCGCCCCCGACCACAGTCGGCACGAGGCCGCCGCGGCGACGGGCCTGCAGGACAGCCTCTCCGGCTACACCCTCGGCGAGATCAGCGCTCCCGCCGCCCCTGATCAACAAGGCGCACTGCGATTCCGGATCACCGGACCGCAGGGCGCCGTCACAAGCTACAACGACCTGCACGAGAAGGACCTGCACCTGATCGTGGTCCGCTCGGACGCGAGCCAGTTCCGGCACGTGCACCCGACCCGGGCGGCCGACGGCACCTGGTCCATCGACTGGAAGTGGGCCGAACCCGGCAGCTACCGCGTGTTCGCCGACTTCTCCCCCGCCGGCGGGCCCGGCGAACTGGTTCTCAGCCGCACCATCGCGGTCGCGGGGAACGTGACCGGCAAGCCACTGCCGCCGGTCGCGAAGACCGCCGAGGTGGACGGCTACCGCGTCACCCTCGACGGTGACCTGACCACCGCGGGCAGCGAACTCACCTTCACCGTCACCCGCGACGGCAAGCCGGTGACCGATCTGCAGCCCTACCTGGGCGCGTACGCTCACCTGGTGGCGCTGCGGGCCACGGACCTGGCCTACCTGCACGTCCACCCGGAGGGCGAGGTCGGCAGGACCGCACCCGGCCCCGACGTCGTCTTCCACGCGCAAGCACCGAGTGACGGCAACTACCGCCTGTACCTGGACTTCCAGCACGGCGGCGCGGTGCACACCGCGGAATTCACCGACGAAGCATCCACTGCCGCATCCGATTCGAATGCGCCCGCCCACCACGGAGGAGGTCACTCATGAGCGCCCCAGCGCCCGAGCGTTCGATCGAACTCGATATCGGTGGGATGACCTGCGCCTCCTGCGCGGCCCGGATCGAGAAGAAGCTCAACCGCATGGACGGCGTCACCGCGTCCGTGAACTACGCGACCGAGAAGGCGAAGGTCAGCTTCCCGGAGTCGGTGACGACCGATGACCTGATCGCCAAGGTCGTCGACACCGGCTACACCGCCGCCGTGCACCACACCGAACCGGTGAAAACCGAGGCGGCCGAATCCGATTCGGCCCCGTCGGCGGCGGATCAGTTGCGGCACAGGCTGTTGGTGACGCTGGCGCTGGCCGTGCCCGTGGTCGCCATGGGCATGTTCCCGCTGCTGCAGTTCACCAACTGGCAGTGGCTGTCGCTGACCCTGAGCGCGCCCATCGTGGTGTGGGGCGGGTCGCAGTTCCACCGGGCCGCGTGGGTGAACGCCAAGCACGGCGCGGCCACCATGGACACGCTGATCTCGCTGGGCACGCTGGCCGCCTTCGGCTGGTCGGTGTACGCGCTGTTCTGGGGCACGGCCGGCATGCCCGGCATGAAGCACCCGTTCAGCCTGGCCATCGAGCGCGGCGACTCGTCGTCGGCGCTGTACTTCGAGGTGGCGGCGACGCTGATCACCGCGATTCTGGCGGGCCGCTACTTCGAGACCCGGTCCAAGGAGAAGGCGGGATCCGCGCTGCGGGCGCTGCTGGAGCTGGGCGCGAAGGACGTGTCGGTGCTGCGGGCCGGCGTCGAAACCCGCATCCCCATCGGCGATCTGCGGGTCGGCGAGGAGTTCCTGGTTCGTCCCGGCGAGAAGGTCGCCACCGACGGTGTGGTGGTGAGCGGCAGTTCGGCGCTCGACATGAGCATGCTGACCGGCGAATCGGTGCCGATCGAGGCGGGTCCCGGCGATCAGGTGGTGGGCGCGACCGTGAACGCGGGCGGCCTGCTGACCGTGCGCGCCACCCGGGTCGGCGCGGACACCCAGCTGGCGCAGATGGCTGCGCTGGTGGAGGAGGCACAGAACGGCAAGGCTCCCGTGCAGCGGCTGGCCGATCAGGTGGCGGGCGTGTTCGTGCCGATCGTCATCGCGATCGCGGTGGCGGCGCTGGGCTTCTGGCTCGGCACCGGCACGGCCGTGGCGACCGCCTTCGGCGCGGCGGTGGCGGTGCTGATCATCGCCTGCCCGTGCGCCCTCGGCTTGGCCACGCCCACGGCTCTGCTCGTGGGCACCGGACGCGGCGCACAGCTGGGCATCCTGATCAAGGGCCCGCAGGTGCTGGAGTCGACGCGACGCATCGACACCGTGGTGCTGGACAAGACCGGCACCGTCACCACCGGCAAGATGACGCTCGCCGAGGCGATTCCGAGCGCCGGCGTGGATACCGACGAGCTGCTGTCGGTGGCCGCGGCCGTCGAGCACGGCTCCGAGCACCCCGTTGCCAAGGCCGTGGTCGCCGGTGCGGCGGAGCGCGGACTCGACACCGAGAAGGTGGAGCAGTTCGTCAGCCACGGCGGCAAGGGCGTGCAGGGTCTGGTCGGCGAGCGGGCGGTGGTCATCGGACGCGTCGAGTTGCTCGAGGACTGGTCCATCGCGCTGCCGGAGTCCTTGGCGGACGCCAAGATCCGGGCCGAGCGGGCGGGCAAGACTGCCATCGTGGTGGCCTGGGACGGGCAGGCGCGCGGCGTGCTGGTCATCGCCGACGCGGTGAAACCCACCAGCGCCCAGGCGATCTCGGAGATGAAGACGCTCGGCCTCACCCCGGTGCTGCTGACCGGCGACAATGCGGCCACCGCCCGCACGGTCGCGGATCAGGTGGGCATCGAGCAGGTCATCGCCGAGGTGCTGCCCAGCGACAAGCTGGACGTGGTCAAGCAGCTGCAGGACGAGGGCAAGGTGGTCGCCATGGTCGGCGACGGCGTCAATGACGCGGCCGCCCTGGCCCAGGCCGATCTGGGCCTGGCCATGGGCACCGGGACCGACGTCGCCATCCAGGCCGCCGACCTCACCCTGGTGCGTGACGACCTGCGCGCGGTGCCGACCTCGATCAAGCTGTCGCGGGCGACGCTGCGGACGATCAAGGGAAATCTGTTCTGGGCCTTCGGTTACAACGTGGCCGCCATCCCGCTGGCCGCCGTCGGCCTGCTGAACCCGATGCTCGCCGGTGCCGCCATGGCACTGTCCAGCGTGTTCGTGGTCAGCAACAGCCTGCGACTGCGCCGCTTTCGCGGATGAGGGATACCGATCGCTGGTCCCGCGATACCGGCAGGGCCGCCCCGATCACCGGATCCGGGCGGCCCTGTCGCATCGTGTTGAATGGCGGGTGACCACCGCCGTCCCCTCGCGAGGAGCCCCGTTGACCACCATCGCCGAATACCTGGCCGCCGCCCAGATCGAGGCCGCCCCGGTCGACCCCGCAGCTCCCGGCGCCCCCAAGGTCGCCGTCGGCATTCCCGAAGGCTGGCAGCAGGTTCCGCCGAGCATGTTCCCCGGCTCCTACGGTGTCTGGACCCAGACCCCCGTGAACGGCTGGGCCGACAACGCCGTCGTCCTGGTCGCCACCTTCACCCCGCCCGTCGATGCCCGCGAACTGCTCACCCACGCCTTCGACGACGCCCGCCGGCTCCCCGGCTGGGAGGACCTCGAAACCGACACCACCGACTTCGAGGGCTGGCCGTCCGCCGGCATCACCGGCACCTACAACGTCGAGCAGCTCACCCTCTGGGCCTACAACCGCTACATCATCGTCGAGTCCGAGAACGGCCAGTACCTGGTCCAGCTCACCATCACCACCCGCAGCGACAGCGACGGCGCGGGCCCCACCACCTTGCTCCAGGGCCTGTCCATCTCGGCCTGACCCGCCGCCTAGCGCGGCTCGAGCTTGCTCGAGCCGCGCCTGCCGCGCAGCCGCCGAACCGCCCGGAATGCCAACCGGCCCAGCCCGATCAGCACGATCAGCAGCACGATGAAGGCAACCACCGGGACTACCAGCGCCAGAATCGTGAGAGCCAGTGAGACTCCGTCCTCGGCGGTGGAAACCACTGGATTCCCCACGCCCGCAGTCGTTCCCGTGACCAACGGTCGCGCCACCGTCCGACCGGCATGCACGCTGCCCGCGGTGACGGCGCCCAGGACGGCGGCGACCGCGGGCGGCAGATGCGAGGACAGACTGGTCTCGGCCGTGAACAGGATCGCCCCCGACACCGGAGCCACGAGCGCCCCGACGCCGTGCAACACCGAATCCAAGGCCGGGATCTTGTCCCCCACGAGATCGAGCACCAACAGCACCGCGATACCGATCAACGCCGGGGTCGACGACAACCACCCGTACGAGCTCCCCAGATCGATCCACCCGGCCCGATCCGCGACCCCCACCACCAGCAGCGGCAGCCAAGCATTCAAACCCGCCGCCCCAGACAGCCCGAAGGCCCCGAGAACCGCCCCTACAGCCGACGTGATCTCCATGCCCCCAGTGTGAGCGCCGAAGCCCCGGACAGCCGGATGCCGCGAGTGGCGAGTAGCGTGGAGTGGCGGTTTGCCGACCAGTTGCCTTATCCCCGCGGTATACGTGAGGAAGGACGAGAGTCATGAAGCGAGGCGCACTGAAGATCGCGGCAGTACCGATCCTGCCGTTATTGGCATTCTTGGTACCGGCCGGTCCGGCAACTGCGGACCCCCTGAATTTCGATTCGGCTCAGGTCACCGGTTCCACGCCGGGGTGCTCGGGCACGGCCGACGCCCAGCTGTCGGCCAATCAGGGTCAAACGGGCGATACCTTCGTCGACAGCTCGGCCACGGTGACGGTGAACTTCACCCCCGACACCAATACCCTCGACTCGTTGCTGGCATCGCCCGGAAGCTGCGAAATCTCCACCACTGTCACCATGCAGAACCTGGACAACGGCACGAGCACGACCGAGACGAAAACCACCGAGTACGACAGCCATTACGGCTGGCACGCCGCCTTCTTCACCCTCGAAGGCTCGGGCCAGGTTTCCGCCCAGGTGAGTACGAACCCCAGCCCATCCCAGCTGACCATCGACGTCCCCGCACCGGTCTGATCACGACCCAGCACACCCGGACAGACCGGGTGCCATAACCGCGCACTACCGGCAAACCGCGAAGAATCCCGCACGTCGATCTTCCGCGTGACCGCGTCGACCATTTCGGCCGGCGCGGTCAGGCATGGACATGTGACGGAAATGCGCTCCACCGCGCCGACGGACGAGTCTTCGGCTCATTCCTGCTGGGCGAGGCGGACGTAGGCGGCCGTATCGAGGGTTTCACCGCGGGCGGTGGGCGCGATTCCGGCCGCGGTGAGGCGCTTTTCGGCTTCGGCGGCGGAACCGGCCCAGCCGGCGAGGGCGGCGCGGAGGGTCTTGCGGCGCTGGGCGAAGGCGGCGTCGATGACGGCGTAGACGCGCCGGCGGAAGGATTCGTCCTGGGGCCAGGGGGATTCGGGGAAGCGGTCGATGCGCACCAGTCCCGATTCGACCTGGGGTACGGGCCAGAAGATCTGGCGGCCAACGGTTCCGGCGCGGCGGACCGTCCCGAAGAAGCCGGCCTTGACGCTGGGCACGCCGTAGATGCGGCCGCCGGGGGTGGCGGCGAGGCGGTCGGCCACTTCCAGCTGCACCATGACGAGAGTGGTTCGGATGCTGGGGAATTCGGCCAGCAGGTGCAGCAGCACCGGCACGGCCACGTTGTAGGGGAGGTTGGCCACCAGCGCGGTCGGCGCGGCGGGCAGGTCGGCGTGGGTGACCTTCATGGCGTCCATGGGGACGACGGTCAGCCGACCGGCGAGCTCGGGGGCGCGGGCGGCGGCGGTCTGCGGCAGGTGGGCCGCGAGGGTCGGGTCGATCTCGACGGCTACGACCCGGTCGACCACGTCGAGCAGCGCCAGGGTCAGCGAGCCCAGGCCGGGACCGACCTCGAGCACGGTGTCGTCGCGGTGGACGCCCGCGGTGGCGACGATGCGGCGCATGGTGTTGGCGTCGTGGACGAAATTCTGCCCGAGCTGCTTGGTCGGGCGGACGCCGAAACGCTCGGCCAGCTCACGCACTTCGGCGGGCCCCAGCAGGGCGGCTTTTCCACGACCGGCGACTTCGGGTTCGGACATTCTGGAAAACCTATCAAGCTGCGTGCATCACCCGGCACCCGGTCACACCGCGAGGGCGATGGCGCGCGGAGTCTAACACTGAAGTTAGCTATACATTTGCCAACTCGTTCGTGCGGGCGTGGCGGCCCCGCGCGCCGGACCAAATCCGCCATGTCGCACGGTCTTTCACCAGGTATCCGAGTAGCGTCGCCCCTCGGGAACACAACCGTGAAGGAGAGTGCATGCCCGCTCGGCGGATTCGACGGCTCGTCCTGGGCGCGACGCTGCTGACCGCGGCGGTCACGCTGCCCGCGGGACCGGCGAATGCGGACACGGCCCCGGGACTGGACCGCTTCTACCACCAGACACTGGAGTGGAAGCCGTGCGACAACGCAGCCCTGGACGCCGCCGGCGCGCGGTGCGCGGGCGTCCTGGCACCGCTCGACTACAACAATCCGGATGGTCGCACGCTCACCGTCGCGATCTCCCGCATCGCCGCCACCGACCCGGCGCGCCGTCGCGGCATCCTGATCACCAATCCGGGCGGTCCGGGCGGCGCCGGCCTGGCGATGACGGTCAACACCCAGAAGGCCATAACCGCGGACGTCCGCGCGCAGTACGACCTGATCGGCATGGACCCGCGCGGCGTCGGCCGCTCCGACGCCGTCAATTGCACGATTCCGGTGCCCACCATGCTCTTCTCCGCCGGATTCGACGTGTTCGGCTATGCCCGCGACACCGCCGTGGCCGCGGCGCTGGCCACCGCGTGCGTGGGCACCGACCCGGAGAAGGCACGCAAGATCACGACTCGCAATACCGCGCGCGACATGGACCTCATCCGAAGCCTGCTCGGCGAGAAGAAGCTCAACTACTTCGGCGCGTCCTACGGCACCTACCTGGGCGCGGTCTACACCCAGATGTTCGGCGACCACGCCGACCGCATGGTCTTCGACAGTGCCGTCGACCCGGACCGCTACTACGTCGGGCTCTACCAGGACATGGGCGCGATCAACGAGTACGCCCTCGACGACTGGGCGAAATGGGCGGCCCGCCACGACGATCAGTACCACTTCGGCAGCACCCCGGAGGCGGTGCGCGCCTGGGTCGAGGACCTCATCCGGCGGTCCGCGGGTCACGAGATCTACGGCAGCGGCTACCTGGTCGACGAGCACACCATTCCCATGATGCTGCTGGCGCTGTTGCCGAACCCGCAGCTGAACCCCAACCTCGCCGAAGTGCTCACCATGGTGGCGTCGGGCGTGGCGGGCGGCCCCATCGACATGGACGCGCTGAAGGCCAAGATCGTCTCCGTGGTGCCGCTCGACGCTGCCGGCATGGCCGCCATCATGTGCGGCGACAAGGCCGCGCCGCGCGATCCCGCCTGGTACTACGGCAATGTCGAGGCCGCGCGGCCGACGCAGCCGGTGTTCGGGGCGTTCGCCAACAACATCACCGCCTGCGCCTTCTGGCCGGACCCGGTGGAACCGCCCACCGAGATCCACAATGCGACCCCGGTGCTGATCGTCGCCAATGTCCACGACACCCGCACCGCATACTCGGAAGGGCTTGCGCTGCACGCGGATCTGACCGGGTCACGCCTGGTGACGCTGGCGGACACCAGGATTCACGGCGCGTTCCGGCCGGACCTGAGCCCGTGCCTGAACAATATCGTGAACACCTACTTCGCCACCGGTGTGCGCCCGGACCAGGACGTCACCTGCGAACCCGATTTCGGCTGGTTCCCGAAGTAAGCCGTTGGGATCACGCGACCATCGTCACGGCACGGTGGGCGTGGCCAGGATCCGATCGCTGAACGCGCCGATGGCATTCCACATCTGCGGGTTCAACTGGGTGTGGGTGCCGGTGCCGACCACCGTCTGGAAGTCCGCGCCGGCGGCGGCGAGCTGCGCGGCCAGCGCCGCGTGCAGCGGGGACGGCACGGTGGTGTCATTCGTGTTGAGCAGCAGCAGGATCGGCGCGTTGTAGCCGTTGACCGGCACTGCCATGTACTCGCTCATGGCGGCCTGGAATTCCGGGGTGTCGAGCGGCCGCGACAGCATGTCGCCGATGCCCATGCCGTCGACCGCCTTCATGATGTCCGCGAAGCACACACTCTCCGAGGCGTCCACGGCCTGCTTGCCGCGCGGGGTCAGGTAGCTGTCGACATCGACCTCGGGGTGGGTGGCGCGCAGCCCGGCCAGCATGCTGACCACGAACCCGTTGACCGCGGTCCCGGCCTGACCGGGGATCTCCGGCGCCCAGGGGCCGACGAACGGGGCGATCTTCTCCAGATCCGATTCCGGGTCGACCGCGATGGTGCCGCGGAAGTCGAGGTCGGGGGTCTGCGACACCTGCAGGTGCGCGGTGCCCAGCGCCGCCTGACCGCCCTGCGAGAAGCCGGTCACCGCCCAGGTGCGCGACAGCTCCGGATTCGTGGCGCGGGCCGCCTTGACCAGGTCGATGGTGGCACCGGCCTCGGTGCTGATCTCCAGGTACGGGTGCGGGCCGGTGTCGAAGCGGCCCAGGCCCAGGTAGTCCGGCGCGACCACGGCGAAGCCCTTGCTCACGAAGTACTGCAGCACCTGGTCTTCCTTGGCCCGGCTCACCTTCGAGGTGTCGGTCTGCCCGCCGCAGCCCGGTCCCATGCCGGAGGTGCCGTGGTCGTAGGCCATGATCGGCCAGCCGCCCGCGGGCGCGGGACCGGACGGAACGAACAGCGCGCCACTGGCTTTCACCGGTTCGCCATTGGAGCGGGTGGTCCAGTAGTCGATGATGGTGCCGTTCGGCAGGCCGCGGAAGCCGTCCGGTAGCGCGGTGGTGGCGAAGGCGGTGCCGGCCGTTTCGGCATGGGCCGCGGTTCCCGGCAGGACCAGCAGCGTGCCCGCCGATGCTATGGCCGCGGTGAAAATCCGTGTACGCCAACCAACCGACCGCATGAATCCTCCATCAGTCCCGACCCGATGACCATTCCTGTTCGGGGCCCGAGTTTATCGATTTGAACGGAGGACCAGTATGAGAAGACTCTGGCAACCAGCTATGCCCGGTTGGGCGCCGGCCCATTGACGCGCCTTGAAACTTGTTCTAATTTCTCGCCATGTCGCGCAGATACGAAGGCCGCCGAGTACTTGTCACCGGAGCGGGATCGGGCATCGGACAGGGCGTGGCCCTGCGACTGCTCGAAGAGGGAGCCCACCTGGTCGCCGCCGATGTGAACGAGGCCGGACTGGCCGCCACCGTCGACGCCGTCCCCGCCGATCAGCGCGAGCGTCTACGCACCCTCACCCTGGACATCTCCGACCCGGCGGCGGTCCGCGCCGTCACCGCCGAGGCCCTCGAATTCCTCGGCGGCCTGGACGTTCTGGTGAACGCCGCGGGCATCCTGCGCGCCGCGCACACCCACGACATGCCCCTCGAGGACTGGAACAGGGTCATCTCGGTCAACCTGACCGGCACCTTCCTCATGATCCAGGCCGCGCTGCCCGCGCTCATCGAATCCGGGCACGGCGTGATCGTGAACTTCTCCTCCACCTCGGCCTTCGGGTCCAACCCCTATATGGCCGCGTACTCCGCGTCGAAGGCGGGCGTCAACGCGCTCACCCACTCCATCGCCCTGGAATACGTGAAAAAGGGCCTGCGCGCGGTCAATATCGTGCCCGGCGGCATCAGCACCGGCATCACCTCCGGTCTGGAACTGCCCGCCGACGCCGACTGGACGCTCATGGCGCGGCTGCCCGGGTGGATCGAGGGCGGCGCGCTCGGCAAGCCCGAGGACATCGCGGGTGTCGTCGCCATGGCCGCCTCCGACGACGGCCGCTACATGACCGGCACCGAGCTCCGCGTCGATGGTGGCGCACTGATGTAGCGACACCGCCCATTTCCATTCGCGACCGGTTGGTACGGAGTTAGGCTGACAAGCGCTTCAGCAGCTTCATAACCACGTTCCAGCGGATCGGACGGAGAGTTATGGGATACCGGCGGAGTTTCGGCGTGCTCATCGCAGCCGTGGCGTTGACGGTCGCCGCAGGGTGCGGGTCGTCGAACGATACGGGGTCCAAGGAACCCGGATACGCCGCGACGTTGCGGCCCATCATCACCGAACTGATGAAGGACAACGCCATTCCGGGAGCGGTGGTGGTGGTCAAGTCGCCCAAGGACGGCGACTGGACCGCCACCTTCGGGACCGGGACCATCGGCAAGGACGATCCGATGACGGTGGACGACCACTTCCGGATCGGCAGCAATACCAAGACCATGACGGTGACGGTCCTCCTGCAGCTCGCCCAGGAGGGCAAGCTCTCCCTCGACGATCCGATCGGCAAGTACTGGCCGGGCGTGCCGAACGGGGATCGCATCACCCTCGCCCAGCTCGCCGAAATGCGCAGCGGCCTCTACAACTACACCTTCGACTACGACTTCAGCGCCGCGATCGACAAGGATCCGCAGAAGGTGTGGAGCCCGGAGGAATTGCTGGCCATCGCGTTCGCGCACCCGGTCGATTTCCAGCCGGGCGAGAAGTTCGAGTACTGCAACACCAACACCATCCTGCTGGGGCTGGTCATCGAGAAGGTCACGAATATGCCTGTGGCCGACAACTTCCGGCAGCGCATCTTCGAACCGCTCGGGTTGAAGCACACGTCGTTCCCCGCGCCGGCGGACTCCTCGATGCCGGATCCGCATCCGCAGGGCTACGCCTTCGGCACCATGGTCTCCACCATCGACACCTTCGCACTGCCGCCGGATCAGCAGGCGGCGGCGCTGGCGGGCACGCTGAAACCGGGCGACCAGACGACCTCGAGCCCGTCGTGGACCTGGACCGCGGGTGCGGCGATCTCGACTGTCGGCGATATGACCACGTATACGAAGGCGCTCGTCGACGGCAAACTGCTCGACGCCAAGTTCCAGAAGATGCGGATGGACAGTATCCAGCCGATCGATCCGGCGAATCCGGCCATGGCCGGGTACGGCCTGGGCCTCGTGCGATTCGGTGAGCATCAGTTCGGGCACGACGGCCAGATCCCGGGCTACATGACCTACATGGCGTCGGACCCGGACTCCGGCCTCACCATCGTGGTCGCCACCAACCTGGCGGCCGTTCCTTCCGGCGAAGGGTCGGCGCTGGTACTGGTGAAGGGCATGCTGCCCACCTTCTACGGCACCGGTGCGGTGCCCGGACACGATCCGGCACAACGTAATTCGGCCACGAACAACCCCGCGGCGTCCGTATCACCGACAGGTTCGACCCCATGGACGACACCGCGGTAATCATCGCGGGCGCCGGACCGGTCGGCCTGACCGCGGCGATCGAGCTGCGCCGCCGCGGCGTGCCGTGCCGGATCGTCGACCCGCTGCTGGAACCTCTGCAGTACGCGAAAGCCGTTGGCATCCAACCGCGTGCGCTGGAAGTGTTCGAGCAGATGGGGGTGCTGCGCCGGATCCTGGACGCGGCGATCCAACTGCACGGGCAGCTGGCCTTCGTCAATGGCGAGCCGGGCCCGCGCATCGAGCTGACGCTGCCGCCGGACGTGCCGTTCGGATTCGTCGGCCTGCCGCAGTACGAGACCGAGCGAATTCTGCGGGATCGGCTCGCCGCGCTGGGCGGCGCCGTCGAACGCGGTACGCGGGTCGCGGCTTTCGAGCAGGACGCCGACGGGGTCACCGTGACGCTCGCGAGCGAAACGAGTGAGAAGACCACGCGGGCAAGCTATCTCGTCGGCTGCGACGGCGCGCACAGCACGATCCGCAAGGCGCTGGGTCTCTCCTTCGAGGGCGCGGCGTTCACCGAGCACTACATGCTCGGGGACGTGGAACTGAGCTGGTCGATGCCGCGCGGCTACAACATCCGCGCGAGCCACCAGACCGACGGCGTCACCGATGATCTGCTGGTCTGCATCCCGCTCCCCGGCCGGCACCGGTACCGGATCTCCATGCTCCTCCCCGACGGCCGGACACCCGACCAGGCGACCGGCGACGACGGCGTCGAGCACGGCTTCACCACCGGGTGGACGCCCGATCTATCCGATCTGCAAGCGGTCGTCGACCGCCTCGCCCCCGAGCCGGCGCAGGTGTCGAACCTGCGCTGGTCCTCGGTCTTCCGGATCAGCCACCGCATTGTCGATTCCTACAGCCGCGGAAGGGTTTTCGTGGCGGGCGACGCCGCCCATATCCACCCGCCCACCGGCGCCCAGGGCATGAACACCGGCATCCAGGACGCCCACAATCTGGCCTGGAAACTGGCCCTGGCGCTCACCGGCGACGCCTCCGACACCCTGCTCGACTCCTACGACACCGAACGCCGCCCGGTCGGCGAGGAGGTCGTCGGCCGCACGGTCCGCAGCGCCCGCGAAGGCATCGGGGCGGACTCCACCGACCCCGGCTACGTCCTGCGCCGGGAGGCCCAGCTGCTCATCGACTACGCCGGCAGCCCGATCGTCGCGCCGTCCCCGCCCGGCGAGCCCGCCCCGCTCGCGGGCGCCCGCGCCCCCGACGCCCGCGGCCTGACCCGAGACGCCGTCGCCTTCGACTTCCGGCTGCTGCCCCTCATCGACGGCACCGCCCACACCGTGCTGCTCTACGCGGACGACACCACCACCGATCACGACCTGCGCGACCTGGAACAGCTGGCCGTCACCGCGACCGCTACGGCCCACGGCCACCTGAACGCCTACCTGATCGCCGCGCCCCGGGCCGGCGCGGCCGCGACCAGCCTCCCGCTGATCCGCGACACCGCAGGCGAATTCGCCCGGGCCTACCGCGCGGGCCACGGATCGGCCTTCGTCATCCGTCCCGACGGCTATCTGGGCTTCGCCCGCCGCACGGCCACCACCGCAGCCGACCTCGTGGACTACCTCGAATCCACTTTCCGGTGACCCTGCGCGTTCGCGCCGAGCGCCGATCACCCGGGCGGCCGATACTTCCGTTCGGTAACAACAGGACTCGCGTTGCCGACATGCCCGGTGGCAGTAACCACTACGCAAGGGAGATGCGACATGGGTTCCGCAGACCTGATGAGCTGGCTGGCCGAGGGCTACCTCAACGGTGATCCGATCCGCTACCCGCTCTATGTCGGGTTGATGTTCCTCAGCATGCCGTTCCAGCTGCTGTCCACGCTGTCGGGACAGCCCTTCTAACCGATGCCGAGCCGCGAGGTACAGGCCGGCCACGCGCCCCAACCCTGACGGGCGCGTGTCACCTCGGCGATGGCGATCTGTTCCTCGCGGGTCGCGAGGTCGGCGCGCGGGGCGTAGCGGGTGCCGCCCTGGCGTTCCCAGGTGTTCTGGTCGAACTGGATGCCGCCGAAGAAACCGTTGCCCGTATTGATGGCCCAGTTGCCGCCGGATTCGCATTTGGCCAGGGCATCCCAGGTGGTGCCGTTCTGCACGTCCGGGACCTCGGTGCCGGGCTTGGCGCCCTTGCGCACGGTCTTGGGCTGCGCGGGCACGATCACGGTGGACTTGATCGGATCCTTGCCCGCCTCATGGCCGTTCACGATGGAGACCGCGAAAGTCACGTCCTGCGTACCGGGTACGCCCGGATTCTCGACGATCGTGCGGCTCATATTGAGCGTCTGATCCTCGATGATGTTCTCCGGCGGATCGAGCGGCACCCGCTCGGTGCGGTTCTCCACGATCTTGCGGGTGACGGTGATCTTCATGCCGTCGGTGAGCGGGGTGCTCGCGACCGGTTCCACGGAGTCCTGATTGACCAGCGGGCGGCCCTGCGCCTGGAGCAGCTCCCCGATGGTCGGGGCGGCGAGGCGGACCAGCGACGCGGGCGCGCCGTTGTCGCTGAGTTCGACCGTGCGCGGATTGGTGATGAGCAGTTGCGCGCCCTCGAGCGGCAGCGGGGTCGGCCGCGCGGGCGAGGTGAAGACGTCGCCGGGCAGGTTGAGCTTGGTGACCGCCTCGGCCACGGTGAGCGCGGTGGTCCACGCCTTGGAGGGCGTGCCGTCGACGATGAGTGAGACCTCACGGGCCCGGTTCAGCGTGATGGTGGATCCGTCGCTGATATGCGCTCCGGCGGAAGGGGATACGTCATCGCGGTTGGTGATCGCGTACCCGGCGTCCTTGAGCGCGCCGCGAACGTCCCCGCGCATGGTGGATTCGGCGAACTGCTTGCCATCGATGACGAAGGTGATCTGCTTCTTGCTCATGATGGCAACGCCGGCGCCGAAGATGAGCGTGACGAGCATCGCCGCGATAGCCCCGTACAGCATCGGGGAACGCGACGAGTTGATCTTCGTCAATGCGTGCATCGGAAATCCCGGCATGGTCACAGTACGATAACGAGGGGGTCAGAGATTGACAACCACTCTCGGCGGAACTGCGGGGACGAAAATTACGACCCGATATCGAACCGCAGGTAAATCAAGATCGCGCTAGATCATAGTGAGCTGCGACACATATGGCGTCCCAAAGCCCGGTGTCCGATCCCCGACAGCGACAACTGATTTCGCAGCGCTGAGGGTAACTCGCCGGGTACGCCCGAAATAGGTTCGCCACCCGACCGCCGGCACGCGTGCGGTACCCGCGACGGCACCCGAGCCGGGCGCTGAAGCCCCGGAGAGGCGGAACAGTATTTCAGATTCCGTAGACCCGGCGGGCATTGGCGGTGGTGATCTTGGCCAGCTGCACCGGATCCTGTTCGCGCAGTTCGGCCAGCGCGCGCAGCGTGTACGGCAGCATGTACGACTCGTTCTGCGCACCCCGGAACGGATGCGGAGTCAGGAAGGGCGCGTCCGTTTCGACCAGAATCAGTTCGTCCGGAACGAGTTTCGCGGCCTCGCGCAATTCGTGCGCGTTCTTGAAACTGACCGTGCCCGAGAAACTGAGCACATAGCCCTCCTCCACACAGGCCATCGCCATGTTCGCGTCGGAGGAGAAGCAGTGGAAGATCACGGTTTCCGGCGCGCCCTCGTCCAGCAGCACCGCCAGCAGGTCGTGATCGGCCTCCCGGTTGTGGATCATGAGCGGCTTGCCCAGCCGCTTGGCCAGGTCGATGTGCCAGCGGAAGCCCTCGACCTGATCCTCGATCTCGGCGCAGCCGTCCAGCTTGCCGGGCCAGTAGTAATCCAGCCCGGTCTCCCCCACCGCAACCACCCGCGGATCGGCGGCCAGCTGCTCGAGCTCGGCCTTGGCGGCATCATCGAGGTGGTTGGCGCGGGTCGGGTGCAGCGCGACCGCGGCGTGGACCCGGTCGTCCCAGTGCGCGGCGCGGACCGCGAAGCGCGCGGCCTCGAGGTCGTCGGCAACCGTCACCAGCTCCCGCACACCCGCCGCGCGGGCCCGCTCCACCAGGGCCGCAACCGATTCCGGATCGGTGGCCCCGCAGGCATCGATGTGGGTGTGCGCGTCGATGAGCGGCGACAGCGGCTCGGGCGGCTCGGGCGCAGGTCGGCGACTGGTCATACCCATCCCCTGAAGGAAAGACGGGCGGCACCTGCCACGGGGATATTCACGCGAGCGACGTAGGACACGCAGATAGAGTAGACACACCATGAGCGCATCCGATCGCCCCGCCTTTTACATCACCACGGCCATCGCGTACCCGAACGGCGCACCGCACATCGGGCACGCCTACGAGTACATCTCGTCCGATGCCCTGGCCCGCTTCAAACGGCTGGACGGCTTCGATGTGTTCTACATGACCGGCACCGACGAGCACGGCCAGAAGGTGCAGCAGGCCGCCAAGGCCGCCGGTCTCGCGGAGCAGGAGTACGCCGCGCGCAACTCCGACGTCTTCGAGAACATGGACAAGGCGCTCGACATCTCCTTCGACCGCTTCATCCGCACCACCGACGAGGACCACCTGGCCGCGTCGGTCGCGATCTGGGAGCGCATGGTCGAGGCCGGGGACATCTACCTCGACACCTACGCCGGCTGGTACTCGGTGCGCGACGAGGCGTTCTATACCGAGGAGGAGACCACCCTCCTCGAGGACGGCACCCGCATCTCCACCGACACCAAGACCCCGGTGGAGTGGACCGAGGAGTCGAACTACTTCTTCCGCCTGTCCAACTATCAGGACAAGCTGCTCGAACTGTACGAGACCCGGCCGGAATTCATCGCGCCCGCGACCCGGCGCAACGAGATCGTCTCGTATGTGAAGTCGGGCCTGAAGGATCTGTCCATCTCCCGCACCACCTTCGACTGGGGTGTGCCGGTGCCGGGTCACCCCGAGCACGTCATGTACGTCTGGGTGGACGCGCTCACCAACTACCTGACCGGCGCGGGCTTCCCCGACACCGATTCGGCGTCGTTCCAGCGGTATTGGCCCGCGGACCTGCACATCATCGGCAAGGACATCTCGCGGTTCCACACCGTGTACTGGCCCGCCTTCCTGATGAGCGCCGGAATCGCGCTCCCGAAGCGGGTTTTCGTGCACGGCTTCGTCAACTACAAGGGCGAGAAGATGTCCAAGTCGGTCGGCAATGTGGTCGATCCCATGGACCTGGTCGACACCTTCGGCCTGGACGCCGTGCGCTTCTTCCTGCTGCGTGAGATCTCCTACGGCCAGGACGGCTCCTACAGCCACGAGGCCATCGTCGGCCGCATCAATGCCGATCTGGCCAACGAGTACGGCAACCTGGCCCAGCGCTGCCTGAAGATGGTGGCCCGCGACTTCGGCGGCGTCGTCCCGACCCCGGGCGAGTTCACCGAGGACGACAAGGCCCTGCTGGAGCGCGCGGGCGACCTGCTGGAGAAGGTCCGGGCCGAGTTCGACCAGCAGCAGATCCATCTGGGTCTGGAGCAGCTGTGGCTCACCCTCGGTGAGACCAACCGCTACTTCTCCGCCCAGGCGCCCTGGACCCTGGCCAAGGCCGGCACACCGGAGGACACCGCCCGCGAGGGCACCATCCTCTACGTGACCATGGAGGTGCTGCGCATCGTCTCGATCCTGGTCCAGCCGGTGATCCCCGGCTCGGCCGGGAAGATCCTGGACCTGCTCGGCGTCACCGACCGCAACTTCGCGGACCTCGCCACCCCGCTCCGCCCGGGCACCGCCCTGCCGGAACCGGCCGTGGTCTTCCCGAAGTACGTCGAACCGAAGTAAGAACCGGTGCCGCCCGCCGCCCTCCGGCGGGCGGGCACCGAGTCCCACCCGCCGACCGCGGGTGGAGATTCCCCTCCGAACTCCACCATCGCCGGAACGGGAATGCGGCGCCGAACATGCCGCTGCCCGATCCGCGGAATCGGATCGGGCAGCGGCTGATCTCGCCGTTCCAGCATCCGGTCCGCTTACCGCGCTGGTCAACCTGGGGCGGTAGCACGATTTGGGGCACCCGCACTGACCGGCGGGCCCGGATCAGCTGTTGGCGAGGGGATCAACGGTTGGGGTGCCGGGCGCGCGTGGCGTGAGCACGAAGAGCTGGTAGCCGCACCGCGGGTGGAAGGCGTTGTAGAAGCGCATCGTGAAGCTCATGCGCTCACCTGTCATGGGGTTGCGGACCATCACCAGCGAATCGTTGAACAGCTCCTCGCTCATCGGGGCCGCCCAGAGACGTTCGAATTCGGGATTCGTCCGGCAGGTCTCCAGGATCTGTTCGAGCCGGGCGGGCTCGACCAGCCCGGGCGACATGACCCGCAGACCGAAGAGCAGCCGGCGGACAACCGATTCCCAATTGACGATCAGCTCCCGGGCTTCGGGGATGGTCATGAACTGTTCGATCACGTTCACCGGCCGCTCGGCATCAGGACTCGCGGGGGCCAGCCATGGGAAGCCCTCGAGCGCAATCCGATTCGCGGCGAGCACCTCCTGCTCGGGGAATCGGTGGAAGAACGCGGGGACCGGCAGCGCCTCGAGGTGCTCGAGATCCTCCGGGCGCAGATCCGGTGGCCAGGTTCCGACCGCCAGGCGCGATGCCTTGGGCATCGCCAACGAGACCATTTTCTCGAGCAACCACATCGGCGCGTCCATGGCCGCGCACCAGTCCCCGAGCCGGTCGGCCGACATGGACCGTTCCCCGTTCTCCAGTTTCCGGTACAGCGAGACGCTGATGAACATCCGCCGGGCGGCTTCCTCCTGCGTGATCCCCAGCGTCTCCCGCCGGAAGCGCATGTACATCCCGACCAACGGCTGCTCGGGAACCGGATCGAACGATTCGAACACCTGATCTCCTACTCTGAACAGCAGCCGGACCCCGGTCAGGGGACCGCGCACGGGTCGATGGTGGTGGTCCCGGGCGACCGTGGCGTGAGCATGAACAGCTGGTAGGAGCAGTTCTGCGGGTGAAATGCGTTGTAGGAACGCATGGTCAGGCTCATGATCTCGCCGGTGGCCGGGTTGCGGACCTGCACGAGCGAGTCATTGAACAGGTCTTCTTCCATCGGGGTGTTCCACATGCGCGCGAATTCCGGGTTGACGCTACAGGTTTCGATGATCTGGGCCAGGCGCTCGGGGGCGACTACGCCGGGTGAGAGGACGCGCAGGCCGAAAACCAGGCGGTGCACGATGGTGTCCCAGTTGACCAGCAACTCGCGAGCTTCCGGGATGGTCAGGAACTGCTCGATGACATTGACCGGGCGGTCGGCGTCGGGCGCCGCGGGGGCCAACCACGGAAACGCCCCGCTGGCAGCCCGATTGGCCGCGAGCACCTCGTATTCGGGGAAGCGGTGGAAGTACGCCGGATAGGGCAGGGCCTCGAGATGGTCGAGGTCCTCCTGGCGCAGCCGGGGCGGCCAGGTGCCGCGCGCGAAGGTGGACACCCTGGGCAGGGCCAGCGAGACCACCTTCTCGAGCATCCACATCGGTACGTCCATGGCGGCACACCAGTCCTCGAGCCGGTCCGCCGAGACCGTGCGCTCCCCGCTCTCCAGCTTCCGGTAGAGCGAGACGCTGACGAACATCCGCCGAGCGGTCTCCTCCTGTGTGAGGCCCTGATTCTCCCGGCGGTGCCGCAGGTACATTCCGAGCAGCGGCTGCTCCGGAACCGGGGTGAGCGCGTCGAGCATCTGTCCGCCTATCCATCCAGCAATCCTTCAGCTAAATATCTACCGAAGTAGCCAGTGAGGATCCAGTTTTCCGGTCCAGCCAGCGTACGGACCGCGGCACCCGACAGCGACCCCGGACCTGGGCAGAGATCCACGCGGATGGCGAAGGCCGATCCGTCAATGCAACGATATGCATATGCGGCCCAACGACACGAGGAATGGTCTTTCGTCGCGCCGGAACGGGCACTCCGATCGACATCGGGCGGATCGGGAAGCGCTGCTGATCTCGCAACGCGGGCGGCTACTGGTGTTGATCGTCGACGCCATTGCCGAGCGCATCCGGCGGCTGCTCGAGCGTGGGGAGATTTACCAACTGCCGCAACGGATTCCGGATCTGCGAGCCTTCACCTTCGCGGTGTTGCGGCTGCCGCGGCCGTAGCGCTCGAGGTACCCGGCGGCGACTGAGGTCACCCGACCGCAATCCCGGGAGCCCCCCGATCCGGGCGCCCACCGATAATGACCATCTGAAGCGAACGCGGTTCAGTGAGAGAGGGAATGGATGCGCGACAGGCAGGTCCACATGACGGCTCGCGCACCACAGGGGACGTTGCAGCGCACCAACTTCGACGAACGGCACCGTGCCGCCCGGGACGCCGTCCTCACCTCGCAGCGCGGCCGGCTGCTCGAGGCCATGGTGGAATGCGTCGAGGCCAGGGGCTACCACGCCACCACGCTCACCGATATCGTGGCGCGGGCCCGGGTCTCGCGCAGCACCTTCTACGAGCACTTCAGCAATAAGGAACACTGCTTCGTCGAGGCGGTGCGCACCGCCTCCGACATCATCGCGACCCGCATCGCCGACGAGCTGGCGCAGCTGCCCACCGATGCCGGCGCGTACGAGCGCATCGAGTCCATCGTGGTCACCTTCTGCGAAACCGTGGCCTCCGAACCGGATTTCGCGCGGCTGATGCTGGTCGAGGCGTTCAAGGTGGATCAGGAGTCGGTGGCGCTGCGGGATCTGTCGGTGGATCGGTTCGCGGATCTGTACCGGGTCTTCTACGCCCAGGCGCGCGCGACCGATCCGAGCCTGCCGGTCATCGCCGACGAGCTGTTCGCGCTGATTCCGGATGCCATCGGCGAACGCACCCGCCGGGTCATCGTGGCCGAGGGGGCGCATCGGGTGCCCGAATTGGCGCCGCTGTTCGTGGAGTTCGTGGTCGCGGTGCTGGGCCTGCCCGCACAGGCCTGAATCGCTACGCCCCGTCGCGAAATCCACTGTCGCTCAGACAGTTTTCGGGTCGGGGCCACCGGAGCGTGCGGGTGTGACGTGGCCGGGTGAACTCACTCACAGCGAGAAGCTCGGTTCGTCATCCCCGAGCCATACCGATGACACATAACGGACGATCACCAGGCGGTGACCACAGCGCCCGGCTTTCGGCGAACCCCCACTTCAGCCAGGCCGCGGACAGCCAGGCTGGGTGCGGAAATTTTGCGACACCGCGCGTAACACTAAGCGAGCGTTCACGTTTCGTCTCAGACAGCTACTCGGAACGCTTTAGTTCCCCAAGCTAGTTACCCTCGGGTAGCCTCAGTTCATCCGAGCTTGACGAACACACATTTCACTCTCTTCCACGAGGTTTCAGCCTCCCAGTTTCAGGAGTCCCCTGTGCCGCAATCTCGATTCGAGTCCATCGGCGCCTATCTGCCCGAGAAGCGTATTACCACAGCCGAACTGCTTTCACAATTGAAGGAGGTCCCGGAGTTCGATCTCGAACGAATCACGGGAGTCAAGGAACGCCGTTTCCGCGACACCCGCCCGGAGACGCTCGAGGACTCCTTCGCCCTGGCCATGAAGGCCGTCGAGGACTGTCTGTCCAGGTCATCCTATGCCGCAGGCGATCTCGACATCATCATCTCGACCTCCATCACGCGCAGTAGGGAGGGCACCAAGATGTACATGGAGCCATCCTTCGCCGGTACCATCGGCCGTGCCATCGGCGCTCGGGAGGATGTCATCGCCTTCGATCTCTCGAATGCCTGCGCGGGCATGATGAGTGGCGTCTACATTCTCGACCGAATGATTCGCAGTGGCGCGGTGAAACGCGGCATCGTGGTCAGCGGCGAGGCCATTACGCCTATTGCCGAAACGGCCGTGAACGAGATTTCCAGTAAATACGATCTGCAATTCGCGTCGCTGACCGTCGGCGATTCCGGTGCGGCCGTGGTGCTCGACGAGGCCGTGGACGACAACGACATGATCCACTACATCGAGCTCACCACCGCCTCGGAGTTCTCGCACCTGTGCCTGGGCATGCCCAGTGACAAGTCCAATGGCGTGGCGCTCTACACCGACAACCGGAAGATGCACAACGAGGCGCGGTTCCTGCTGTGGACCGACACCCAGCGCAACTTCATGGAGGCGAACGGGATCACCTTCGCCGACGAGGGTTTCGACTACATCATCCACCACCAGTTCGGCGCGGCCGCGATTCCGTTCATGAACGCGATCGCCGAGCGCGAGTTCGGCCACCCCATGCCGCCGGACCTGAATGTCATCGAGAAGTACGGAAACACCTCCAGCACTTCGCATTTCATCGTGCTGCACGATCAGCTCAGCCAGCAGAACCTGGCGGCCGGGTCGAAGATCCTGATGATTCCGGCGGCCTCCGGCGTCGTCGGCGGCTTCCTGTCCACCACCATCTCGTCGCTGAAGGTCTGAGGTACTGCCATGGGTGTGCGCATCAAGTCCACCGGAATCAGCCGGGACACCGACACTTTCAGCATCGTCGAGCTCAGCGGCCGGGCCGCGCGGCGGGCCATGGAGAGCGCGGGCATCGAGCCCGGGCAGGTCGGGGTCATGATCAACGCGGGCATCTTCCGCGACAGCAATACCGTCGAGCCGGCCGTGTCGGCCCTGATCCAGAAGGCCGCGGGCATCGGGCTCGACTACGTGAAGGAGGACCCGCGGTCGTTCTCCTTCGACCTCATGAACGCCGGCACCGGCGTGCTCAATGCCGTGCAGGTGGCGCAGGCGGTACTGGCCACCGGCAGCGCCGAGCACGTGCTGGTGGTGTCGGGCGACACCCACCCCTCGCTGACGCGCTCCGCCGCCGACGACGAATTCCCCTACGCCACCGCGGGTGCGGCGCTGCTGCTGGAGCAGACCGGCGAGCCCGAGGGCTTCGGCCGGGTGCACACCCGCGCCTCCGCGGGCGCTCCGGGCCTGGAGTCCTACGTGGACACCGAGACGATGGGCGATCGAGGCCGCGGCATCATGACGGTCGAGCGCGAACCCGACTACCTGGACCGGCTGCTGGCCACCGCCGCCGAGGCCGCGCGCGCCGCGCTGTCGGACAGTGCGGTCGACAAGACCACCACCGCCCTCATCGCCGCCACCCCGAGCGCCGACTTCCCGGCCCGGCTGGCCGCCGAACTCGGCATCGCCGCGGACGCGGTGTTCACCCCGGACCTGACCGACGGTGACCCGCACACGGCCGCGCTCACCCTGGCGTATCACACCGCCGCCCAGGCGGATTCGCTGGCCGGCTACCGCGATGTGCTGTTCGTGGCGGCCGGTGCGGGCCCCTCGGCCGCCGCGGTCGTCTACCGGCTCCCGGCCCTCGCCGGAGCCGCGGCGTGACCACCGCGACCTATTGGCAGGCCATCGACCGCTTCCGAGCGGTGGTGGCCGCCGATCCGGACCGTGAGGCGGTGATCTACCCCGCGGGGAAGACCGCCTCCGGTCTCCCGGACTACCGCCACCTCACCTACCGTGAGCTCGACGAGTGGTCCGACACCATCGGCCTGCACCTGGCCGCGGCGGGCATGGGCCGCGGCACCCGCACCATCGTGCTGGTGCTGCCCAGCCCGGAGCTGTACGCGATCATGCTGGGGCTGTTGAAGATCGGCGCCATCCCGGTGGTCATCGATCCGGGCATGGGCCTGCGCAAGATGCTCAACTGCCTGCGCGCCGCGAATGCCGAGGCGTTCATCGGCATTCCGCAGGCGCACGCGGCACGAGTGCTGTTCGGCAGGTACTTCCGGAACGTGCGGGTGACTCTCACCGTCGGCCCGCGGTGGTTCTGGAGCGGACCGACCCTGCGCAGCTGGGGCGCGCCGGTGACCGCGGGCCGGCTCGGCAACCGGTTCCACGCCGACGGCGCGGCCGGTCCGGTCGGCGCGAAAGTCGCGGCGCGACTGGAGGAACTGCTGGCCGCCCGCGCTGAGCGGCGGACCGCCGGCGAGCACCGGGCCCCGTTCGACGCCTTCACCCTGCGCGAGCGGGTGCCGGCGCCGGCGGACGAGGTGCTGCTCATCGCCTACACCACCGGCAGCACCGGGCCCGCCAAGGCCGTGGAGATGACGCACGGCAATCTCAGCGCCATGGTCGAGCAGGTGCACGCCGCGCGCGGCCGGGTGGAACCGGGCACCTCGCTGATCACGCTGCCGCTGGTGGGCATTCTCGACATGCTGCTCGGATCACGGTGCGTACTACCGCCGCTGGTGCCGAGCAAGGTCGGCTCCACCGATCCGGCGCACGTGGTCGACGCCCTCAACCGGTTCGGCGTGAAGACCATGTTCGCCTCCCCGGCCGTGCTGATTCCGCTGCTGCGGCACCTGGAGACGCACAAGACGCCGGTGCCGACCCTGCACAGCATCTATTCCGGCGGCGCCCCCGTCCCGGACTGGTGCATCGCCGGGCTGCGGCAGGTGCTGGCCGAGGACGCCGAAGTGTACGCCGGGTACGGCTCCACCGAGGCGCTGCCCATGTCCACCATCGAATCCCGGGAACTGCTGGGCGGTCTGGCGGAGCGCGCGCACCTGGGCGACGGCACCTGTGTCGGGCGGCCCGCCGAGGGTGTGCGGGCCCGGCTGGTCGCCATCACCGACGATCCCATCCCGACCTGGTCGCAGGCCGAGGCCCGCGAATCCGAGCTGGTCGCCACCCGCGGCATCGGCGAACTGGTGGTGTCGGGACCGAATGTGAGCACCCGCTACTACTGGCCCGAGTCGGCGAACCTGGCGGGCAAGATCCACGAGGACGACACGGTGTGGCATCGCACCGGCGACCTGGCCTGGATCGACGGCGAGGGCCGGATCTGGTTCTGCGGCCGCAAGAGTCAGCGCGTGCACACCGCCGCCGGACCCATGTTCTCCGTGCAGGTGGAGCAGGTCTTCAACATACTGCCCGGGGTGGTCCGCACGGCGCTGGTCGGCGTGGGCACCCGCGGCGCGCAGCTGCCGGTGCTCTGCGTGGAGGCCGCGCCCGGCACGGACACCGCGGCGCTGACGGCGCAGTTGCGGCAGCGAGCCGGCGAATTCGATGTCACCGCACCGGTTTCCACGTTCCTGTTCCATCCGAAGTTCCCGGTCGATATCCGACACAATGCCAAGATCGGCCGCGAACAACTCGCGGTCTGGGCGGCGGAGCAGCTCGGAAAGGACGACGGACGATGAAGGTGACTGTGCTGCGGGCGATTCCGGTACTGGGATGGCTCTACCTGGCCCTGGGGCTGCTGCTGGCGGCGGGCGATCGCGCCCCCGCCAACCGGCTGCTGCGGGCGGTGTTCTGGATCGACGCCTTCCTCAGCATCGTGGTGCACGCGGCCCAGATCCCGGCCGCACTGAAGGCGACCGCGGGCACCGAGCACTCGCCGGTCAAGACGGCGGCCATGACCCAGATCTTCGGAATCACGTGGTGGAAGACCCAGGAGGCGGCGTGAAGGCACTGGTAACCGGGGCATCCGGGTTCCTGGGCGGGGCGATCGTGCGCCGCCTCCTCCGGGACGGCGGCTTCGAGGTGGCCATCCTGGCCCGGCCCACCAGCAATCTGCGTGACCTGTACGAGGTCATCGACGAGATCGAGATCATCACCGGCGATCTCACCGATCAGGTGTCGCTCGAACGCGCCACCAAGGGCGTGGATGTGGTGTTCCACAGCGCGGCGCGGGTCGACGACCGCGGCACCCGGGCGCAGTTCGTGGCCGAGAACGTCACGGCCACCGAGAATCTGCTGCGCGCCGCCAAGCGCAATGGGGCCTCGCGGTTCGTGTTCATCTCCAGCCCCAGCGCACTCATGGACCGCGACGGCGGCGATCAGGTGGACATCGACGAATCGGTGCCGTACCCGAGCCGCTACCTGAACGTGTACTCGGAGACCAAGGCCGCGGCCGAACGCGCCGTGTTGGCTTCCAACACCGCCGAATTCACGGCCTGCGCGCTGCGGCCCCGCGCCATCTGGGGCGCCGGCGACCGATCCGGGCCGATCGTGCGGCTGCTCGGGCGGGCGGCCGCGGGCACGCTGCCGGACCTGTCCTACGGCAAGCAGGTGATGGCCTCGCTGTGCCATGTGGAGAACATCGCCGAGGCGGCCGCCCTGTCGGCCCGCTCCGAGCAGGTCGGCGGCAAGGCGTATTTCATCGCCGACGCCGAGCAGACCGACGTGTGGGGCTTCCTCGGCGAGGTGGCCACCGGCCTCGGCTATCCGAAGCCGACCCGGCAGCCGAATCCGAGGGTGCTCACCGCCGCGGTGGCCGCCATCGAAACCGTCTGGCGCCTGCCGTTCGTCGCCACCCGGTGGTCGCCGCCGCTGACGCGGTACGTGGTGGCGCTGATGACCCGCACCGCCACCTACGACACCTCCGCCGCCACCCGGGATTTCGGCTACCAGCCGATCGTGGACCGCGAGACCGGGCTGACCGAGTTCCTGGCCTGGCTCGAAACCCAGGGCGGCATCGTGGCATTGACCGAGAAGATCTAGGCAGGGGTACACACATGTTCCGCCGTCCCATCTCCCCCACCGAGCTCATCTACTTCCCCATGCGGGATCTGGCGCCGCCGTTCCTGATGCAGCTGGTGGTGGAGGGCCAGGGCAGCATCGATCCGGAGGCGCTGCGGCGCGCGGTCGCCACCGCCGCGGACGCCAATCCGGGTGCGCGGCTGGTCCGCGACGGCAAGCAGTGGGTGGACAGCGGGGTCGCGCCGAGCGTGCGGGTGGTGGACCACGTGCTGGAATATCCGGCGCTGGAGGCGGATCCGGTGCTCACCAGCCCGATCGGGCCGACCCCGGACGCCACCGTGGAGGTGCTGCTGCTCACGGCCGACCTACCCGAGGGCGAGAAGGGACCCACCACCCTGGTGTTCCGGGTCTTCCACGGCGTCATGGACGGCATGGGCATGGTCATGTGGGCCACGGATGTGCTGCGGGTGCTGCGCGGTGAGGAACCCGTCGGTGCGCCCGATCCGATCGCCGACGCCGAACTGGTGCGCAAGGTCGGCGCGCCCGGGCGGCCCACGCTCATGCTGCCGCGCTTCCGCTCGGCGGTCGGGCACGGGCGGCAGGACCCGGGCGAACACCGGCACCTGTTGCGCACCCGCACCATTCACGCGACCGGGCCGGGCGCGCTCATGCGGGTGGCGGCGCTGCTCGCCGAGGAGGGCGGGCCGATCTCGCGCATCATGATTCCGGTCGACATCCGCCGCCACGACCCGGAACTGCGGTCCACCGCGAATCTCGCGCTGCCGCTGTTCCTGGACGTGCGGCCCGGCATCGACTGGAAGCAGCTCAACGAGATCAAGCGCGCGGGCCTGAAGGAGAACCGCGAGCTCAACCAGATGGACAACGGCGGGCTGAAATACCTGCCGCAGGCGGCGGGGCGCGGGCTGCTGCGCACGCTGAACCTACTCGGCTCCCGTACCGGCCGGAACCTGGCCTCCGCCACCGTCTCCCACATGGGCCGTTACGACCTCGACGCACTCGCGGTCCCCGGATTCGCCCCCACCGCCATCAAGGTCATGCCGCAGCACAGTGTCGCCATGCCGCTGCTCATCGGCATGACCGAATGCGGCGGACGCACCGAGCTGACCGTCTCGGTCCGCAACGGACGCGGCATTCCGGAACGCCTGGACGCCCTGCTGGACCGCATCGTCCGCACGCTGGAAAGCGAACTGACGCCCACGAATTCGGACGCGACCGCCTGACTCTCCTCTCGACCCGAGCCCGGCCGCGGCAATAGGCCACTCGCACACAAGGATCGGAGTGCCCCATGACCGTCGTCGACAGTTCCCCCGAGGTCACCGAGACCGCGGAATCAGATGGCCTCATGGCCGCCTGGGCGCGGGTCGTGGTGGCACGGCCCAAGACCGTGCTGGTGGTCGCGGTACTGTTCGCACTGGCCTGCGGGCTGTTCGCGGCCGGGCTGCAGCAGCGGGTGAGTTCGGCGGGATTCGTGGTGCCCGATGGTGAATCAGCGTCGGTGGATGCCTGGGTGGCCGAACGCCTGGGACCGCAGAACCCGGATGTCATCGCGATCTACACCACGCCCGAGGGGCAGTCGCTGACCGATATCGGGCCGAGAGTGACCGAGGCGATCGGCAAGATCGATCCGGCGCTGTTGGATCGGCCGGTCGAAAGTTATTGGAACAGTCCGCGATCGCAGTACCTCCGATCGTCCGATGGACGGCAGGCGGTGGCGGTCGTGTTCTCGGCGGGGAACGACAATCAGCGGGTCGCGGAGTATCCGAAAATTGCGGCCGCACTGCGCATTCCGGGAATCGACACCAAGCTGACCGGATACAGCGCGCTGGCCGACACCATCAGCGATCAGTCACGGCACGATCTGGTGCTGGCCGAATCGATCTCGATCCCGCTGACCGCGATCGTGCTGGTGCTGGTATTCGGCGGGGTGGTGGCCGCCTCGCTGCCGGTGCTCATCGGCACGCTGGCGGTGGTGGGGGCGCTGGGCGCGGTCGGGATCATCGCGCGGATGACCGAGGTCAGCGTATTCGCCATGAATGTGGTGTCGCTGCTGGGGCTCGGATTGGCCATCGACTACGGGCTTTTCATCGTCGGACGATTCCGCGAGGAGCTGGGGCGGGGGCGCTCGACCGAGGAGGCGGTGACCCGCACCCTGCGGACCGCCGGGCGCACCGTGCTGTTCTCGGCGCTGCTGCTCATGTGCGCGTTCGCGGGCACCTTCGTGTTCCCGCTGGCCGTGCTGCGCTCACTCGGCATCGGGGCCATCGCCGCGGTCGGGCTGGCCGCGCTGCTCTCGGTGACCGCGCTGCCCGCGATCCTCACCCTGCTGGGCTCACGCATCAGCAAGTGGAGCTGGCGCGCGGACGCCTTCGAGCGCTCGGAGGAACGGGCGCAACGATTCTGGGGACGGGTCGTCACCGCCGTCATGCGCCGGCCGGGCACGGTCGCCATCGCGGTCGGTGCGATCCTGCTGGTCCTCGCCGCACCGCTGTCCGGGGTCCGGCTCGGCGATGTCGACCACACCGCACTGCCCGCCGGGAACGAAACCCGCGTCGCCGTGGAGGAATTGAGCGCGCATTTCCCGGCCGCGAACAGTGGCGCGACGATCTTGCTGCGCGAAACCGACGGCAGCGCACCGACTCCGACCGCCATCAGCACCGTCCTGCGAGAGATCAGCGGCGACCGGGGCGTGCGCCAGGCGACGGCGCTGGACACCCGCGACAACACCACCGTCATCCACGCGGCGCTGGCCGCTCCGGACCGCTCGCCGCGGGCCCAGGACGTCGTGCGCGACCTGCGTGACCTGCGCCTGGACGGACTCGACCTGCGGGTCGGCGGCGAGAGCGCCAGCACCGTCGACAGCATCGCCGCCGTCCTGGACCGGTTGCCGCTCATGATCGTGGTGATGGTGGCGGTGACCCTGCTCATGCTGGCACTGGCCTTCCGCTCGATCGTGTTGCCGCTCAAGGCCGTACTCATGGCGTTCCTGAGCCTGACAGCCACCTTCGGGGTGCTGACCTGGATCTTCGATCAGGGCCACCTGGCGGGTGCGCTGCACATCAGCGTCGGGCCACTGTCGGCGGGCATGATGGTGCTCATCATCGCCGTGGTCTTCGGGCTGTCCACCGACTACGAGGTGTTCCTGCTCTCGCGAATGGTGGAGGCCCACAACGCCGGTGCCGACACCGAGGAATCGGTGCGCATCGGCACCGTGCAGACCGCCCGCGTGATCACCGCCGCCGCAACGCTTCTGGTGCTCATCACCGGGGCATTCACGCTCTCCCCGCTCACGCCCATGCGTTTCCTCGGTCTGGGCATGGTGATCGCGCTGTTCATCGACGCCACCCTGGTGCGCATGCTGCTGGTTCCTGCCCTGGTCAAGCTGATGGGGCCCGCCAACTGGTGGGCCCCGGGTAATCGGAGAAAGGTTCAGCCGAAGAATTCGATCAGCGCGGGTGCCAGCACGGGCGCCTTGACCAGGTGAGTCTGGCCGGGTAGAACCCGGTGCGAGGCGCCCGGAATCGCCTGGGCCAGCGCGGCATTGGCATTGCGCATCCAGGCGGGGCTCTTGCTGCCCGCGATCACGGTGACCGGCAGGTCGAGCTCGGCCCAGCGATCGGCCGGAAGCTTGCGGCCCCGCTGGAACGCTTGGACGTACTGGATGTCGTAGGCCATGGTCGGAGCCACCGTCTTGAGGTGACTCCAGCCCGGGAAGAGTGGGAACGCGGCCACCATGAGGGCGGGCAGATGCACTCCCGCTCGCATGAAGTACTTGACCGCATCACCGTTCTTGCCCTGGGCCAGCAGGGAAGTCAGGTGCTCGACATAGTCGGCCGGAGCCGGCGGGCGGGTGTTGTCGTCGACCACGAACGGCACCTCGTACAGCGCGACCTTGCGCACCGTGCGGCCGCTGCGCAGGTAGTCCAGGACCAGGCCGCCGCCCGACGAGATGGCATACAGCATCACCGGTCCCCCGGCCAGGTCGATGACCGCGTCGAGATCCTCGAATTCACGCTCGATGTCGACCGGCCGGTTGTCGCCGCTCCCGCCCCGGCCGCGCCGGTCGTAGGTGTAGACGGTGTAGCGGCTCGAAAGCGCTTCGGCGAGTGACTTGTTGGGGCCGAACTCCTGCGCGGCGAGCGCGCCGTCGACGAGCACGACCGCCGGGCCCGAACCGTATCGGGTGTAGGCGATGCGGGTGCCGTCCTTGGAGTCCACGAAGCCTGTGGTGGGTTCCATCAGTTGTCCTTGGTGTAGGTGAGGGCCTGGATGCCACTGCCGAAAGTGGTCGCGGCGGTGAGCCGTAACGGGAGCCGGGGGCCGTTGCCGGGGAACATCCGTGCACCCGAGCCCACGACGATGGGGTGCAGCATGACGACGAGGTCGTCCAGCAGCCCGTGCTCGAGCAGCGTCCGCACCAGGGTGATGCTGCCGTGCACGGCGATTGCGAGGCCCGGCTGTTCCTTGAGCTCGGTGAGCTCCTCGACGAGCCGGTCGGGGGCGAGCACGGTGGTGTACTTCCACTCCGGATCCCGAAGCGTCGATGACACCACGAGTCTCGGCGTCAGGTTGAACCAGTCCGCCATCTCCCCTTCCCGGTCCGGCCAGGCGGCGGCGAAGATGTCGTAGGTCTTGCGGCCCAGCAGCAGGGTGTCGGCGGCGCGCAGTCCCGCCATCACCGCTTCCTGAGTCGCGTCGTCGTGGTACGGAAAGTGCCAGGTCTCCGGAGCCTCCACCACGCCGTCGAGGGAAAGGTAGACATTGGCGGTGATGCGGCGGCTCATGCCGCGGCCTCCTGCCGGGTGTAGACCAGGTTCACCACACCGCAGTCCAGGGGACGGCAGTCGGTCAGCGTGAAGGTGGCCGGCATCTGGTCCGGAGTGAAGAATCGCGCGCCCGGACCGCCCAGGATCAGCGGAAACACCAGCAGGTGCAGCTCATCGAGGAGGTTCTGGGCGATCAGGTAGCGCACCAGGGTGCCGCTGCCGCCGATGCCGATGTGCTGATGCCGGTCCTTGAGCGCGCCGATCTCCTTGGCCAGGTTGTCACGCAGGATGGTGGTGTTGGCCCAGTCGGTGGACTCCAGCGTCGTGGACACCACGTACTTGGACATGGCGTTGACGGCGTCGAAGTACGGGCCGGACTGGCTGGTGAAGAAGGGTTTCAGGCCCTCGTAGGTGGTGCGGCCCAGGAGCATGGCGTCATTGCCCGCCATGATGGCGCCCACGGCCTGCTGCACCTCGGCGTCGTTGAAATACGGCCCGGTGTGCGGATCGGTCGGTGAGATCGACGGGGCGAGACCGGTCCAGCCGCTCTCGGTCACGCCGTCCAGTGAAAGGTACTGCCCTGCAACAATTTTTCCCATGCGTCCACGGTCGCAGTTTCGGAAAGCCCAAGGAATTGCCGGGTTCGCAAGACAGCGATGCCGCAGCGGAATGAATGCGGGGCGGGCATACTCGAGCGCATGGTCGAGCCGCTGCCTCGGACCCCCGAGGGCGTGGAACTCCGGCACCTGCGCGCCTTCGTCGCGGTCGCCGAGGAATTGAACTTCGGCCGCGCGGCGCAGCGGCTCTACGTCACCCAGCCAGCGCTCAGCCGGACCATCCGGTCACTCGAAAAGCTGGTGGGCTGTGACCTCTTCCATCGCAATACCCGCAGCGTGGGCCTCACTCCCGCGGGCACGGCACTGCTGGATCGAACCCGTGACGTGCTCGCCGGCCTGGACAGCGCCCTGACGGCGGCCCGCGCGGCGGGCGGCGAGCTCTCGGCCCGTATGGACCGGCTGTGGAGTCCGGTGGAGGAGACCTTCAACGGCGACCTGGCGCCCATGCGGTCGGCCTTCGAACTCATGCACGCACAGTTCCCCATTCCGGAGGGCGTGCAGCTGGAGCCGGTGAACGCCGGCGGGGTGCCCGGAATCCAGCTCGCGCCCGGAGACTCCGACACCGTCGCCGTCTACGCGCACGGCGGCGGCTTCATGATGGGCTCGGCCTACGGGTATCGCGGCATGGCGGGCGCGGTCGCCGAGGCCGGGCGCACCCGGGTACTCGTACCCGAATACCGGCTCGCTCCCGAACACCCCTTCCCAGCCGCCCGCGACGATGTGTGCACCGTCTACCGCTGGCTGCTGGAGTGCGGTAAGCCACCGGCAAGTATTGCGCTGGTGGGTGATTCGACCGGGGCCATGCTGATCCTGTCGGCGCTGCTGCACGCCCGCGAGTGCGGACTGCCCATGCCGCGCGCGACCGTCCTGCTGTGCCCCGCCGTCGACTTCTACGCCCCCGCCGACGACCCGCCCGCCGATGTCGAACAGCACCTGCGCTTCCAGACCGCCTACCTGGCGGGCCGCCCGGTGAGCGATCCGGAGGCCAACCCCATGTGCGCCGATCTCACCGGCCTACCGCCGACCCTGGTGCAATCCGGTGAGTTCGACGGCCTCGGGCGCAATACCAATGCGCTCGTCGAGCGGCTGCGAACGGCCGATGTCGCGGTCCGGCACGACAGCTACCCGGTCGACGGGCACGCCTTCCAGATCTATTGGTCGTTCCATCCGGAGGCGGCCGAGGCCGTCGGCCAGGTCGGCGACTTCCTCCAGAAGCCGGCCCCGGTCACGCCCTGAATGTTCCTGTCGCGCACCGGTAGTCCGGTGACGCAACTGCATGCCACGGATGCCGCTCGTGGCACACAGCTGCGCTGACCCGGGCCGCCACGCTCCTCGTTGAACGCGGCGCACCCGTGAACCGGGCCGGAACCGCCACCGGCGGAGACCGATTCGGCCGGCGCGCATCGGCCCGCGGAGATGGGCGCACAACCCCCTTCGTTGTGCGCACATCTCGACGGGCCGACGCCCGGTTCAGGGGCGAAGCCGCACCGGCAGGGCGGTGAGACCTCGCACGATCAAGGACTTGCGCCAGGTCAGTTCCGCCCCGGCGGCCAATTCCAGATCCGGGTAGGCCGCGAGCAAGCGGCTGAGTGCGATCCCGCCCTCCATGCGCGCCAGGGGCGCGCCGACACAGCGGTGGACGCCGTGGCCGAAGGCGAGGTGGTTCTTGTCGGTGCGGTCCAGGTCCACGCGATGCGGATCGGCGAAGCGGGCCGGGTCGCGGTCGGCGGCGGCCATGGACACCAGAAGGCGCTGGCCGGCGGGGATTTCGACGCCGCCCAGGGTGACCGGGACGGTGGTGTAGCGGAAGGTGGCCTCGCTCGCCGGCGACTCGTAGCGCAGCACCTCCTCCACGAAATCCCGTACCCGATCCGGGCTGTCGGCCAGTGTGGTCCGGACGTCCTTGTCCGTCAGCAGGATCGCGACCGCGTTCGAGATGAGGTTCACAGTGGTCTCGAAACCCGCGACCAGCAGCAGGAACACCATGCTGATCAGCTCGCGGTGGGAGAGCCGGTCGCCGTCCTCGCCGGCCGAGATGAGTTCGGAGAGCAGGTCATCGGAGGGCTCGTCGCGCTTGGCGTTGATGAGCTGATCGATGTAGGCGAGGAACCGCTGCACCGCGGCCCCGCGGGCCTCGACGGTCTCGTCATTGGAGACCAGGGTGGTGGACCAGGCGCGGAAGTCGTCGCGATCCGCGTGGGGCACACCGAGCAGTTCGCAGATGACCAGCATGGGCAGCGGGAAGGCGTAGCGGTCCAGCAGATCCTGATCGACGGCGGCGTCGGCGGCCAGGTCGGCGAGCAGAGCGTCGGCCAATTCGGTGATGCGTGAGGCCAATTCACGCACGGCACGGCCGCTGAAGGCCCGGTTCACCAGAGTGCGCAGGCGGGTGTGCTCCGGCGGGTCGTAGAAGAGCATCATGTCGCCGAACATGGCGCCGGCCGCCTGGGCGCCCGCGCCATCACCCGCCAGGGCCGTGCGCGCGCCCTCGGACTTGAGGGCCTTGCTGATGGCAGGGTCCAGGAAGGCCGCCTTGGCCGCCTCGTAGTCGGTGATCAGCCAGCCGGTGCCGCCGTCCGGGAAACGCACGAAATGCGCGGGCCCGCGCGCACGCAGCAGGTCGTATGCGGCGTGCGGGTGCTGATAGAAGTCATCGGTCAGCACGAAAGGCTCGATCGCCAATTCGCCTGCCGGGACATCGGTTTCGTGCACCATGATCGGGGACTCTAACAGCGGCCGGGTTGACGGGTCCCCGCCATCGGCCACCCCAGCCGCTGCATACACTCGGAGTGCACAAATCTCGGCCGCGCCTGCCGATCATCCGGCCGCGCGGACGCCCGATCCCCGGCGCGAAATCCCCACGGCCGCACCGACAACCAGCGCCGCCGCAGCGTAGTAGTACAGCTGCGGCAGGCCCAGTGTGTCGTCCCCCATCACCAAGTACAGCGCCACGTTGATCAGCCAGTGCCCGACGGTGCCGATCAGCACGCGCTGCGAGTAACTGCCGACCGCGAGAAACCCCAGCACACAGGCGAATCCGAGCACCGCCGCCAGAAACGCCGCCGCCACCGCCGGTCCCGCCGCGAACGCCTGCACATGCCACACCGCCCAGACCACCCCGGTGATCCCGATCGCCACCGGCCGGGCATACCGCGACTCCAGCACCGGCTGCAGGAATCCGCGCCAGCCCGCCTCCTCCCCCGCCGCCCCGACCAGCTGGAGCAGCACGAACACCGCGAAGGGCACCCCACCCACCGCCACCGGACCGTGCAGCTTCATCGAGTCGGAGGCCATCGCGGCGGTCGACAGGCCGGTGGCCGCACACGAAACCACCACCGCCACACCATGTCCGCGTACCACGTCCCACGACACCGGCGCGGGCAGCAGGGCGGCCAGGCGCTGCCGCCACACCAGGGCCACGACCCCCACCGCCACGGCGGGCCCGAATTGCGTCAGCGACAGCGCCGCCGGGTCGATCCCCGAATTCGCCTGCATCACAAGCAGAACTCCGGACGCCAGAAACGTTAGCACCACGTAGGTGCCGACCATCGCGCCGATACTTCCCGACCGCCGCACCTCATTCGAGATCACCCCGCGATGGTCGCACCGCGGTCCTCGACGGTCCTCACACCCGAGAGTGATTCCCGCACCGCGATATCAGACTCGAGAGCCAGTCCCGAGTCTTACCCGGCTATTCGGCGGCCCGGGCGGCGAGCACCGCGTCGTAGAGTTCGCGGCGCGAGGCCCCCGTGGCCGCGGAGACCTCGGCGCACGCGTCCTTGAGCCGCAGCCCGGAACCGATCAGCGCCTCCACCTGGCCCACCAGGTCGGCGGGCTCGGCGGAAACCGGTTGCGCGCCTTCGAGAACCACGGTGATCTCCCCCCGCGCGCCCTCGACCGCCCACGCGGCCAGCTCGGCCAGCGTGCCGCGCACGATCTCCTCGTAGGTCTTGGTGAGCTCGCGGCACACCGCGGCGCGGCGCTCCGGGCCGAGCACCTCGACGGCATCGGCCAGGCAGTCCGCAAGACGGTGCGGGGCCTCGAAGAACACGACGGCCCGCGGCTCCGCGGTGAGGGTGCGCAGCCACTCCTTGCGCTGACCGGACTTGCGGGGCGGGAAGCCGTCGAAACAGAACCGTTCGACCGGGAGGCCGGACAGCGCGAGCGCGGTGGTCACCGCGGACGGGCCCGGCAGACAGGTGATCGGGAGGCCGCGCTCCACGCAGGCCGCCACCATCCGATAGCCCGGATCGCTCACCGACGGCATCCCGGCATCGGTGACGAGCAGCACGGTACGACCGGACTCGATCTCCTCGAGCAGCATCGGGATCCGCGCGGTCTCCACGTGGTCGTAGAAGCTCACCACCCGGCCGGTGATCTCGATGTCCAGGGCCTTGGCCAGTGACCGGGTCCGGCGCGTGTCCTCGGCGGCCACCACCTCGGCGGTGGCCAGCGCGTCCCGCAGCCGCTGCGAGGCATCCCCGATATCGCCCATGGGAGTGGCCGCCAAGACCAGCCGTCCGCCGGCACTCGGCTCCGCGCTCATGGTGCTCCTACTCCTCGAAAGGTCCGCCAACTCGCCCCCGACTCTATCGATGCGATCGACCGGCACCGCCAACCTCCATCCTCACCGCGGCGGGACTCGGGGGCGGCTACCGCTTACGATCGACGGCGTGACCCAGGTGACCGACGTGCGACCGGCAGCGGTGGGGGCGGAGACGGCGGCGCTGTCGAGTCCGGCTCCGCTGGTGCCCTCACCCGATTTCGGGCCCACGGACTGGGCTCGGGGGTGGGTGGTCACGCTGTTCCTCACAGCCATCGCCGCCATCACCCGGTTCCTGTTCCTGAACTATCCGACCGATCTGCACACGCCCGTCTTCGACGAGAAGCACTACGCGCCGCAGGGCTGGCAGGTGCTCACCGGCGGCGGCGTGGAGGACAACCCGGGCTACGGGCTGGTGGTGCACCCGCCGGTGGGCAAGCAGATGATCGCGCTGGGCGAGGCCATCTTCGGCTACTCCCCCTGGGGGTGGCGGTTCACCGCGGCCGTCTCCGGAACGCTGATCGTGCTGCTGGTGATCCGCATCGTCCGGCGGATGACCCGGTCCACGCTGATCGGCGCGTTCGCGGGCATTCTGATCATCTGCGACGGGCTCACCTTCGTGTCCTCCCGCATCGGCATGCTCGACATCTTCCAAGCCCTGTTCGTGACAGCGGCTTTCGGCTGCCTGGTGGTGGACCGCGACGACATCCGGGCTCGCATCGCGCTGGTGGCCGCGCAGGGCCGCATCGACGACAGCCCATACGGGCCGCGCTTCGGGGTGCGCTGGTGGCGCTTCGGCGCGGGCGTCCTGCTCGGGCTGGCCTGCGGCACCAAATGGTCCGGCGCGTACTGGATCATCGGTTTCGCCGCGCTGTCACTGGCCTTCGATCTCTCGGCCCGCCGCGGCTACCGGGTGCAGCGGCCGTGGTGGGGTGTGGCCAGACGGGATCTCGGGCCCACCGTCTACGCGCTCGCCGTCATCCCGGTGTTCGTGTACCTGGCCTCCTTCTGGGGCTGGTTCGCCAACGAGACCAGCTACGACCGGTACGCGGTCGGGGTGAAGGTCGGACGCGGCGGCGACTTCTCCTGGGTGCCGAGCGCACTGCGCGGGCTCTGGTACTACGGCGGCGAGGTGCTCACCTTCCACTCGCAGCTCACCAATTCCGCCGGCAATCACCATCCCTGGGAATCCAAGCCGTGGACCTGGCCCATGGGCCTGCGGCCGATGCTCTACTACTACGCCGACACCAATGTGACCGGCTGCGGCCAGCCCACCTGTGTGAAGGCCGTGATGGCGATCGGCACCCCCGCGCTGTGGTGGGTGGCCTTCCCCATGCTGGCGTGGGCGCTGTGGCGCAGCGCGGTGCGCCGCGACTGGCGCTACGCGGCGGTCCTGGTCGGCTACGGTGCGGGCATCCTGCCCTGGTTCCTGGACCTCGACCGCCAGATGTACTACTTCTACGCGGTGCCGCTGGCCCCGTTCCTGGCCATGGGTGTGGCGCTGGCCCTCGGCGACATCCTCGGCCACGCCCCACCCATCGGGCGACGGCTGTCGGGAGCCCCTGGCTGGCAACACTTCACGCCACTCAGTGAGCGACAAGGCCTGGGCCTGCTCCTGGTCAGCCTCTACCTGGCCCTGGTCATCGCCAATTTCATCTGGCTCTGGCCGATCCTGACCGCCCAGTCCATCACCCCGGGCAACTGGCACGACCACCTCTGGCTCCCGAGCTGGCGGTAGGACTGACGTCAGGTCGTGGGGGCAAGCCCCCACACCCCCGAAAGACTTGGGGGCCAAGCCCCGGAACCCCCAGGTAAGTCGCTCGGCGCGGATCCACCGAAACTAAGGAGCGGTGGGAGTTTCGCCGAGCGCCGCGTGCAGATAGCGGACGGCTGATGCGTCGTCGAGGCCGAGTCGGCGGATCACCGCGACGTATTCGGTGGCGGCGCGGCCGGCCACGTCGCGGGTGGGGTCACCGGAGGAGGCGATGAAAGAGCCCAGGCGGCCGCGGGTTTCGAGGACGCCGTCCTGCTCGAGCTCCCGGTAGGCGCGGGCCACGGTGTTCGGAGCCAGCTTCAGCGTCGCCGCCAGCGCCCGGACCGTGGGGATCTTGGTCCCGGCCGCCAGTTCGCCGGAGCGGACCCTGGCGATGATGCCCTGGCGCAGCTGCTCGTAGGGCGGGACCGTCGAGTGGTGGTCGACCGGGATGTCCAGCATGGCTTCATCACACCTCGTCACGCGACAGCGGGCAGGACAGGCAGCGCGGACCGCCACGGCCGGAACCCAACTCGGAGCCGGGGATGCGCAACACCTCGATTCCGGCGTCTTCGAGCCGCGCATTGGTGTTCTCGTTGCGCTCGTAGGCGACCACCACGCCGGGGGCCAGGGCGAGGGTGTTGTTGCCGTCGTCCCACTGCTCCCGCTCGGCGGTGACGCCGTCCAGGCCGGTGTCGACCACCCGCAGCTTGCCGATGCCCATGGCCTCGGCGGCCACGCGCAGGAAGGGATCCGGGCCCGAGATACTCACCCCGTGCCCCTCCTGCTTGCGAATGGTGAAGGCGCACAACTCATCCTGGATCGCCGGATACATGACCACCGCGTCGACGTCCACCATGGTGCAGACGGTGTCGAGATGCATGGTCGCCCGGGTCTGAGCGATCGGCACCACGAGCACGGTGCGCGCCAGATCGTCCTCGAACAGGCTGCGCGCCAGGGCTTCCGCGCCCGCCGCCGTGGTGCGCTCCCCCACCCCGACCGCCACCACGCCCGGCGCGAGCAGCAACACGTCGCCGCCCTCGATCGGCGCGGTGTGCGATTCGTAGGCTCGCCGCACGCCCAGGAAGCGGGGGTGGAACGCGTAAATCAGGTCGGTGAGCGAGGTTTCGCGGGCGCGGGCCGGCAGCGCCAGCGAGGTGATGGCCACCCGCGGCCCGATCCAGAAGGAGGAGTCCCGGGTGAACAGCAGATTGGGCAGCGGGTCGATGACGAAGTCGTGCCCGTGGTGCATGCGCCGCACCAGCGAGGTGGCATCCGCCCCGAAGGGCAGCTCGTCGAATGTCATGCCGGACATGAGGATCTGCGCCAGCTCCGGCGCGGGCACTCCGCGCAGGTAAGCGGCCAGCTCGTCGGCGAGCAGGTGCCCGAGCCGCCGCGCGTCCACCGCACCCGAGATGCCCTGTATCCGCGCGGCGCCGCTGACCTGGATGGTCTCGGTCAGCACATCGGCCAGCAGCAGCACCTCCACGCCACGCCCGCGCAACACCTCGGCGAAGATGTCGTGTTCCTGCTGGGCGCGCTCGACCCAGGGAATGGCGTCGAAGAGCAACTGGTCGTTGTTGCGGGGGGTGAGCCGGCGCAGCTCGTCGCCCGGCCGGTGTAACAGCACCGTGCGCAGCGCGCCGACCTCCGAGGTCACGGAAAACGGTCGCGCCGTGGGTGCGGCCTTTGTTCCCATGACATGACGGTAGTTCCCCGCGGCACGGATGGCATGGAATTCGCGTCTCGAGTCGCACCCTGGGAGAACCCTGGAGTCGCACCGGCCAAAAACCTGGAGTAATGTTCAGGTATGCAGACCGCGTCGTGGCAGGCGAAGGAGCTGACCCCCGGTCAGCTCGCCCAGCGAGCCGGAGTTTCGGTGTCCGCCTTGCATTTCTACGAACGAGAGGGCCTGATCACGGCCCGTCGCACCAGCGGAAATCAGCGCCGCTACCCCCGGGAAACCCTGCGTCGGGTGGCCTTCATCCGCATCTCACAGCGGGTCGGTATTCCGCTGGCCGAGATCCGCCGCGCCCTCGACAACCTCCCCGACGGCCGCAACCCCACCCGCCGCGACTGGGAGACCCTCTCCACGACCTGGCGCGCCGACCTCGACGACCGGATCGAACAGCTGATCCGGCTGCGCGACAACCTCACCGGTTGCATCGGCTGCGGCTGCCTCTCACTGGGCGTCTGCAAGATCTTCAATGCCCACGACCACCTCGGTGACGAGGGCCCCGGCGCGCGCGTGCTGGACACCCACGCCGCCGAGAACTGCACCAAGGCCGTCTGCGCCCCCACACCCGACCAGGCGTGACTACTTGCGCGGCAGGAACGAGGTGAACAGGTCGTTGGCGCGGCGCATGGCGAACTCGTAGGGCCAGGCGAACTTGCGGGACCACCAGTAGCCGAACCGGATGTCGAACTGGGTGTGGATCAGGTAGGTGCCCTTCTCGACACCGCGCAGGATCGCCTCGGCCACCTGGTCGGGCGACTTGGCGTGGTGGCGGAAGCGGTTGATCCAGGCCTGGATTCGCGGGTCGTCGCGATCCACGCCGACGATGTCCACGGTCTGCACCAGCGGCGTGTCGACCGCGCCGGGCACCACCAGGTGGACGTCGATGTCGTGGCGCGCCAGATCGAAGCGCAGCACCTCCGACACGCCGCGCAGGCCGAACTTGCTGGCACTGTAGGCGGCATGCCAGGGGAAGGCCATCAGACCGGCGGCCGAGGACACATTGACCAGCGCACCACCGCGTTTCGCCTCGATCATGGGCGGCACGAAGTTCTCGATGACATGGATGGGGCCCATGAGGTTCACATCGACCAGGCGTTTCCAGTGGCGGTGCTCGAGGTTCTCCACCGTCCCCCAGGTGGAGATACCGGCGATGTTCATCACCACGTCCAGCGAGCCGAGCTCCTCGTGCACCTTCTCCGCGAAGGCGGTGACGGCGTCGTAGTCGCTGATGTCGAGGGCGGTGGCGACCTCGACGATGCCGCCGGTGGAACGGATGGTTTCGACGGTCGCGTCCAGCCCCTCGGCATTGACGTCGGTGAGCACCAGCCGCGCGCCCTTGCGGGCCGCCGCCAGTGCCGTCGCCCGGCCGATGCCGCTCGCCGCGCCGGTAATCAAAGTCTTCTTGCCCCTCAGGCTACGATCACGCACGTCGATCCATCCCTCACTTCGACAGCCCTGTCAGACCGCACGCTACTACGCGAACAATCCTGTTCGCGAGTCGGGCGAGTACCCGTTACGCCCCTATTTTCCTGGGCGCACGCACCCCGGTCCGGGATTCCGCGCGCGGTACGGGGACGTTAGGGAGTCGTGCCCATCCGGACCGCCGGACCGTGGCCCCCGGGGCGCCGGACCGTGACTCAGGACGGCCCCGGCAGCACCGAGCGGCTGGTCCCCGGCAGGTCCAGATCCAGCGCGATCCGCCCCGCCGCCAGATGCTCCTCGACCTCCCCACCCGGCATGGGCCGCGCGATCAGGAACCCCTGCGCGCGGTAGCAGCCCAGCGCCACCAGGGTGCGGGCCGCAACGGTGGTCTCGACACCCTCGCCGACCACCCCGAGACCGAACGAACCCGCCAGCCCCACAATCGATTTCACGATCGCCAGATCATCGGCGCTGGCGCCCAGCCGCTGCACGAAACCCCGGTCGATCTTCACCGCGTCCACCGGCAGCGCCTTCAGGTGCGACAGCGAGGAATACCCCGTCCCGAAGTCGTCGATGGCGATCTGCACGCCCATCCGTTTCAACCCGCGCAGGGTCACCTGCGTGCGCGCAAGATCCTGCACCACAACATGTTCGGTGATCTCCAGGCACACCGACGACCCGTCGATGCCGTACCGCCGCAGGATCCCCTCGATGGTCTCCACGAAATCCAGCGAAACCAGCTGCACCGGAGACACATTGATCCGGATCACCACATTCGAGGCCAGCCCCCGCCGCCGCCACTGCGCGAACTGCTCGGCGGCCGTGCGAATCACCCAGCGACCCAGCTCCCCCGCCAGATTGGTGGCCTCCGCGACACCCACGAACGCACCGGGCGGCAGCAGCCCGCGCGTCGGATGCTGCCAGCGCACCAGGGCCTCCAGCGCGACCACCCGGCCGGTGCGCAGATCCACCTCGGGCTGATAGTGCAGCACCAGCGAACCGTCCGCCACCGCGCCGCGCAGATTCAACTCCACGTCGTCCTGCAGCTCGAACTGCGCGCGCATGGCATCGGTGAACACCGCGACCCCGTTGCCGCCGCTCGACTTGGCCGACAGCAGCGCGTGATCCGCGCGCCGCAGCACATCGGCGACCGTGGTCTCGCCCGGAATACCGAGCGCCACACCGACGCTCGCGCCCCGGCTCACCGTCTCCTCGCCGACGGTCACCCGCCGCGCGATGAGCTGCTGAATCCGGCTCGCCTCCCGCTCGGCCGCGGCCGCATCCATCGGCTTGGCCGGCACGATCACGAACTCGTCGCCACCCAGCCGGGCGATCACGTCACCCGGATCCAGATTCTCGCGCAACCGCGTGGCGAGCGTGCGGATGAAATTGTCCCCGGCCGTGTGCCCGAGAAAGTCGTTGAGCGCCTTCAGCCGATCCAGATCCAGGAAGAACGCCGCCACCGGCCCCGGCCGTCCGGGTCTGAGCCGCTCCTCCATGTGCTCGAGCAGCGCCCGCCGATTCGCCAGTCCGGTCAGATCGTCGTGCATGGCGATATAGCGGAGCCGCTCCTCGGCCTCCACCCGCGCCTGCAACTGGGCGAACAAGGCGGCGATCGCCTTGAGCACATTTATTTCGCGGGTACTCCAATCCCGCTCGCCGACCTTGATGAACCCCAGGACGCCGGTGGAGGTTTCGCGCGAGACCAGCGGAACACAGGCCGCCGACACCTCCGAGAATCCGGTGGCCTGCAGAATGAACTCCTGGTAGTCCGGAAAATCCGGGCTGCGGCGGATGATCATCGGCTCGGTCAGCTGCTCCAGCTGGGCGAATACCGAGTTGGTCCGGTCGAAGTAGGTCACCCGGAGCGGGTCGGGGTCGACGTCCACCGGACGCGGCGGCCACTCCGCGATCAGAATCGAAGCTCGCTCCTTCTGATCGGTGTAGCGCAAAAAGCTGAAATCGACGTCGAAATGCTCGACCAGCCAGGACAGCACGCGCTCACTCGCACCCACCATCGTGGTGGCGTCCACCGCCATCAACTCGGAGGCAACTTGCGTCACCAGTGAGTCGAGTGTTCGCCGAGGCACTTTGTCTCCGATCGCACTAACCGCGGGTGTCCGCGTCCGGTACCGGAAGTCGCCTGCTGCGTACGGTGACCTTCGCCGCGTAACCGAGGCGAAGAACCACTGCCACCGTCTCCTGCTCAGGTACTCCCAACACGTCCAGGAAGCGGTCCTGAATTGACGTTAGTGTATCGGCGAACTCCGGGGAAACCGTGTGTAGTTCGCCAGGGCGTCGGGCATAGAGGAAGATCGGCGATACCGGCTGAACGGCCAGCCCGTGTCGTTCCGCCTCGACCCATACCCGCTGCATCGCCACACCCGCCCGGGCGTACGCGGCCAATTCACTCGCATCGTCCGGTGCGGGAGCTGGGAAGGTCACCACCGCCAGCGCCGAAGCCGTTCGCACCCGGTCCCGAATCGAGTCACCCAATGCGATGCCGCCCTGCCATGTGCGAACCAGCTCCATGACATCGGAACGCCGGGCGATCTCGAGCTTGGCCAGTTCGTCGGGCGCCAGATCCAACGTGCGCAGGTCCATCCCGGTCTGCAGGTCATCGCCGGGCCAGCGCAGTTCAGCGAACATCTCCTCGTGCAGGCGGGGGGTCAGGTAGCGGGCCCGGTCGGATTCACCCAGCAGCTGTGCGAGCAGATCGACGGTGGTCCGGTCGGAAACCCAGCGCAGCGCGGCACCGGCATTACCAGCGACCACGCCCAGAGTTTCCAGCACGGCATCGGGAATCGGCGCGCCCGTGCCGAGACGACGATTGGTGTGCCGCGACAGCAATGCCTGATGATCGCTCGCCAATAACGGATCGGAATCCGCACCCAGTCGAAGAACCGCCCGCAGGTGTCCCGGACCGTCACTGTGCAGTTCGCTGTCGCCCAGCAGACCGAGCGAAGAGGCAGCGGCACGGGCGTTGTGCAGCGCCGCACCGAGAGACAGCGCGCCGCCGCGGCAACCGATATCCACCAGCGGAGAGCGTTCGGGCGCAAGGGAAATCGTAATGACGCCCGGTTCGACGGCGAGGGTCCAGGGCTGCGCGTTGCCGCCCGAAGGCGCGCGCTGCGCACAGGCCAGCACGGCCGCAACGCCCGACACGGGATCCGCTTGCTCGCCCGGTTCGTCCGGCCATACCGGGTCTTCGGCGCCCGCGGGTTCGGCGATCTCGTCGAGGCTGCGCTCGATATCGACCCTGGTGCGCCCGGAGGGCAGTTTCAGACCGAGCCCGATGCGCCGGACCGCCGTCGAGACGCTCGCGCCTCCCAGGAACACATCGGCTCCCAGCTGGGGCCAGCTGTTGAGCGATTCCCCGATCTCGACCATGCTGGCCGCGAGTGTGCCGGACAGATTGCGACCATCCAGGATCCGAATCACGTAGGGTGCCTTGTCGCGGGTCGACAGATCCCGCAGGTCGGCAGCGCGCGTACTGCCGAGCAATCCGTGGAATGGCAGCCGCTCGGGTTCCAGGTCGAAGCGCTCTACGTCGAGTAAACCGCGATCGTTGGATTGCATGAGCAATGGCAGCCGGTGCCGCCGCGCGGCTTCGCGCACCACCAGCTTGATGTCGAGCGAATCGCATTCCTCGACGACGATCGACAGGCCGGTCAGGAATTCGTCGACATTGTCCTCGGTCACCCCGACATCGAAGACCTCGACCGGCAGGTACGGATCCAGCTCGGCGATCCGGCGGGCAGTGACCACCGCCTTGTTCGCGCCGATGTCGAAGAGCGTGCCGGGCACTCGATTGAGATTGGTGAGTTCGATGGTGTCGAAGTCCGCCAGCCGTAGTCCACCGCAGATGCCTTCGAGCGCAAGGGTATAGGCAACGGCGTGCCCCACACTCTGTCCGACCACGCCGACGGTCAGTCCGGCCAATGTCCGCTGCTCAGCCCGGGTGATGGTGTTGCGATTCCGGTCCAGCCGCACTGCGCGCATGAGTTCCGGGCCGGGAACCGCGATGACGGCGCGCCGCCACGGATAATAGACCCATCGATCGAATTCCGGCCCTTCGGATAATTTCGGCGCGGCCACCAAGGCTTCGAATTCCGAACGCAGCAAACCACGCAAATCGGAAAAGTCAACAGATCGATCGGCGCGCAATTGCGACAACCGTCTTGCATCTTCGGGATCGAATTCATCGAGCAGGAGTGGCCGATATTCGCCCGCTACGAAATCACCGGCGGACATGCTCAGGCCAGTCCCTCGTCCCGGCTCCATTCATCGGGCAACGTGGTGCCCTCCGCGACGAGTTCCGCCAATTCGATCTCGATCAAGCGCGCCTGAGGTTCGGTGGCGACCGTGTGGTACGTATGCAGGTCCCACCACACCGGCACGGTCCGGTACCGATCGTCCGGGTACGAGGTTGGCGGAATCCACCACGCCACGTTCGCGCCGCTGCTGCGGTAGCACTTGAGCGCGTGCTCGGGAGCGACGCCGACGGCGTACCGCACTCCGAGCAGGGTCGCGCAGTGCACGATGGCCCGTGCGACCCAGTCCGCGAGCGCGGACCGATTCCCTGTGTCGCGGGCGGTCCAACCCGCTTTGCACTCGATCACGCCATCCGGAATCTGCTCGGCGACCAAACGACGGAAAGCCGCGTCACCAGCCATGCCTCTCCAACTCGAGACCGCATGCACCTCATCGACATGACGATGCGGCCCTTCGGCACGGACACCCGCCACGACCTTCTGCTCGCGATCCAGGGCGACAGCGAAGAGTGTGGTGGACAAGCCGTCCACGACCGCGTCGTACTCCAGCGCGTCCTCGGAACTGTAGTGGCGGTATACCTCCAGCGCTCCGTCCATGCATTGTCGCCACAACGCTGGACTCGCCTGGGGCGGACCGATCAGGAACGTGTGGCCGGATTCCGCGTCCCGATAGTGGAGCATCCCGTCACCAGGACCCTCGGCCGGGACGGGCGCGATCGATTCGACTGACATGTAGTTCCGCTCCACTTATGCACTGACTTCGCGCAACCCTCTGGGAGTTCTCGCCCGATACAGTTCTGTATCAATCGCGCCCAGCTTGGGCGCCTAGGGGAGTATCCGTCAGCCAACTGAAATTGTCCAGGCGTCCGGCAAATGCTCCGAAACCCCAGCGTGGCTCCAGAAATCACCCCTGGTCAAACCATTGCTATCAGTCACGAAAACCAGCGACAAGACCGGTTGGTTCCCATTCAGTTAACATTGAGCAATCACACCAGGATGGAGATGAAAAGCTCCAGTTCGGCGGTGCCGTGCCAGATCTCGATCTCCTCGCGGTAGGCGCGGGTGATCTCGGCGGAAGCGGTCGCGTCGTCGACCTGAGCCCAGACGTCCTCGGCAGGATCGTGATAATCGCCATTGGGCCGGAAGCGGGCGTAGACGCCCTTGGGGACGCGGATGAGGACGTCGCCGACCGGGACATCGTCGGGGCCCTTGTACTCGTAGGAGACCAGCACGTTGTAGTTGCCGGCAGGGTCGGGAACGTAGACGGTGGCCAGCGGGCGCTCGGCGCCCTCCCGGTCACGCAGGCGGTCGCGCAGGAACTCGATGAGCTCGCTGTTGGAGACCTTGAAACTGGGGCGCACCCGCGGAACCACCAGGCCGCCGTAGACCCCGCCGGGCCGGACCACGATCGAATAGGTCATGACGGCTCGACCGCCAGGTACAAATCGATCTTGTACGCGTGCGGGTAGGTCTCGAAGTCTCCGGTGTGAATGCGCTTGATCTGCTTGTGTTCCTCCGCGTAGGCGATCTGCGTCCACAGATCGGTCATCACCTGGGGGAAGTTGCCGACCGAGGAGAAGCGGGCGTAGGTGCCGCGCGGCAGGCGGGCCACCACGTGGCCGCGGGTCACCTCGTCGAGCGAGCCGCACTGGTAGCCGACGATCTGGGTGTTGAAGGTGCCGAGCTCGGCCGCGTAGTCGGTGTAGGCCGAGGCCAGCGGACCACCGAGTTCCTGGTGCAGGACCGCGGCCCAGGCCACTTCCAGATCGTGGTCGCGCAGTTCACCGAGCGCACGTTTGGGACTGCGCACCGGCAACCCGGCAACCCACGTCTCGTCCCGCTCGACGATCTCGAACTGCATTGGATGGAAACTCTCTCGAGGTGTGATTCACAGCCAGTCGGCCAAGCCTTCGCCATGCTATCAATCAGCCCGGACCGTACCCGGCGACACGGCTGAGGCGCTCGCCTCCCCCGCGCGCGGGCGCGTCGCTCACCCGTCGCGGCGGCGGTGCGGGCGGGCCATCGGGGCGTGCCAGTGCCGGAAGAGCGCGATCAGGCGCAGGCCGACCGCGCCCGCCCCAGCCAATCCGCCTGTCCAGTATGTGTATTGGCCGTAGTGCAGCAGCAGCGCCGTCGCCACGGAACCGAGCAGGGCCGGCACGGCGTACAACTCGCCGTCGCTGAGCACGCTGGGGGTGACACCGGCCAGGACATCGCGGATCACACCGCCGCCCACCGCGGTCACCAGGCCCAGCGCCGCCGCCGAGGTCGCCGACATGCCGTGCTGGAAGGCGGTCACGGTGCCGGTCACACAGAAGATGCCGAGGCCGATGGCGTCGGCGATATTCAGCGGCGTGCGGACCAGCCGCACCGGCGGATGCCAGAAGAAGATGACGGCCGCGGCCAGCAGGGCGACTCCGGCATAGGACACCTGGACGAAGGCCAGCGGCGGGGTGCGGCCGATCACCAGATCGCGGATCACACCGCCGCCGGTGGCGGTGGCGACCGCGAGCACCGCGATGCCCACCACATCGAAGCGGCGACGCACCGCGAGCAGCGCGCCCGACACGCCGAATGCGAACACGCCCAGCAGGTTTCCCACACTCTGTGCCGCGTCGACAGGGGTACCGAGTTCGACGAGATCACTCACGGGTGGCCCACTTTCGTTCCTATCGCTAACTTTCGGCTACCGAGGCACAGTATGCCCGGCCCGCCACACCGGCACTCCGCCGCACGGCCGGGGCCGCTTTATGGTTGAGTCGCCCTTGTGTGCCGCACAATTGCCCAGCTAGAAGCGGAACTTACCGCGTGTCGCGCCTGCCCTCGGCTGGTGGCATGGCGCGAGCAGGTCGCACATGAGAAGCGGGCCGCTTTCAGTGACGAGAATTACTGGGGCAAGCCTGTTCCCGGCTTCGGTCCCGCGGACGCCCGTCTGCTGATCGTGGGCCTGGCGCCGGCCGCGCACGGCGGTAATCGCACCGGCCGCATGTTCACCGGCGACCGCAGCGGCGACGTCCTCATCGCCTGCATGCACGCCGCCGGTCTCGCCAACCAGCCCACCAGCGTCTCCGCCAACGACGGCCTGCGACTGCTCGGCACCCGTGTCACCGCCCCGGTCCACTGCGCCCCACCCGACAACAAACCCACCCCCACCGAGCGCGATACCTGCCGCCACTGGCTGACCACCGAATTGACCCTGCTGGCACCCACTCTCCGCGCGATCGTCGTCCTCGGCGGCTGGGGCTGGCAAGCCCTCCTGCCCGCCCTGGCCGAATCCGGCTGGGCCATACCCAAACCCAAGCCCCGCTTCACCCACGGCGCCCGAGTCGAACTCGCCCCCGCCGTCCCCGGCCGCGCCCCCCTCCACCTGTTCGGCACCTACCACCCCTCCCAGCAGAACACCTTCACCGGCCGGCTCACCCCCGCCATGCTCGAGCAGGTCCTCACCGACGCCGCCCAATCCGCCGGCCTCCCCGTCCACCGCCCCTAGACCCGGCCGCGGCGGACAGCTCGATTCGGAGGTCCAGGTCTGGCATTCAATGAGCCCGCCAGTCCCGGTGCGGGCGACTCGGCTGGCCAGCCTTGGCGTCCGGCGAGATCGCCGTCACCGAGCCGGGCGGCACGATTCGACTGTCCGGACTCGGCATTCATGAAGGTCGCCAGCGACGGTGCGGGCGGGTGCATCGGCCAGGGGTACGGCACTCTCGGTGGCGAAGTCGCCGGACCGGATACGATGCGGGCGTGAGCAGGGCCTATGACGAATCCGAGCGGGAGGGGGCGGCTGCCGATGGGGCGGCCGGGGGTGTGAAGGTGCGCCGCAGCCGGGCCGGGACGCGGCAGCGACTGCTGGACGCGGCGTTCGAGGCCTTCGCCGAGGAAGGGTTCGGCCGGTGTTCGGTCGAGCAGGTGTGTGAGCGGGCTGGATTCACACGGGGTGCGTTCTACTCCAACTTCACCTCGCTGGAGGAATTGTTCCTGGCCATGTGGGAGCAGCGATCGGCGTCGATGCTGGCCGAGGCGGCAGCGGTGCTCGATACGCCCGGCGGAGTAGGCGGCGATCCACGGCGAGCGGTCGAGCAGGTGCTGGCCGCAGTTCCAGTGGATGACAAGTGGTTTCGAATCACCTCGGAATTCACCGCGCACGCCCTGCGCAATCCCGCGTTACGTCAGGTGATGGTGGCACGGGAGGAGGCGATCGCCGCAGCACTCATCCCCGTGGTGGTCGCACTCATGCGCCGCAACGGCCGGCGGGTGCCGGATCCAGCGGCACTGGGCCGGGCACTGGTGGCGGTGCACGACGGCACGCTGGGCCAGTGCCTGCTGGAACCGGACAACCCGGCAGTACGCGAGTACCGCCTCGACCTGTTCCTGCGAGTGCTCGACTCCTACAGCGAGCCCATCTGAGGGCTCAGTTCGGCGCCTCAGGCCCGAACGGAGTTCGTCGATGAGCCGATCGCCCGGCGCCTGTCCGCCCCCACATCTCGAGAAACCCGCTCCAACCAGCCGATTCGTCGACTCCCCACCCCACCTGCTAAAGTTCTCCAGCGCGGGTCGGAAACGCCCCCGCGGGGCTATAGCGCAGTTGGTAGCGCGTCTCGTTCGCATCGAGAAGGTCAGGGGTTCGATTCCCCTTAGCTCCACCAGGTTTGCCATTGCGCGAACACTGTTTTTTGAGGCCCTGATCGGCGGTTTACTGCCGGTCAGGGCCTCTTTCGTATCTGGGGCCGCCTCTGCCGCCGGGTTGGATGCCGGGGGTTGGGGGATGCGGAAGACGGGGACGACGGTCGTGGGGCTGGTGATTTTGATTTCGGCGATGAGGGTTTCGATCAGCGCTTTGCGGGTCTGATCGGTGCCTGTGCGGATCATTTCGGCGATGTGGTCGGCGATCTGGTTCAGGGTCGCGGGCGGCGGCGCGGTGGGGGTGTCGTCGATGGCGGTGGCGAGTTGGTTGCGGCGGGTGGCGAGTTGGCGGGCGGTTTCGCGCAGGCTGGTGAGTCGGTCGCCGACGAGTTCGGCGTCCATGGTGCCGTTCTCGAAGGCGGTCAGGTAGCGGTCGATCTTGGCGTTGGTTTCGGTGATCTTGGCTTGTACGGCGGTCAGTTCGGCGTGCTGGGCGTCGTATCCGGCGAGGTGCTGGCGTTGGGCGTGTGCGACCGCGTCGGCGATCAGGCGGTGGTGGTCGCGGTAGAAGCGGGCGAGCGCGTCGAGGACGACGGTCTCGATGTCGTCGGCGTTGAGTCTCGCTCCGGTGCAGATGCCGGAGTGATAGCGGTTGCGGCTGTGGCAGGTGTAGTAGCGGTAGACGCGGTTTTTGCCGTGGGCGCGGGTGCCGATCATCGCGGTCTTGCAGGCCGGGCAGCGCATGAGCCCGGTCAGGGTGTAGTCGGAGGCGTTGGCGCGCCGGTGCGCATGATCTTCCCCGCGGGCGGTGAGCAGCCGGGCGGCTTCGGCGAAGATGTCGGGGTCGATGAGTGGTTGGTGGCAAGCGGTGACGGTGATGTCGCGGAAGGTGAGTTCGCCGATGTAGATGCGGGAGGCCAGGATCCGCAGGATATGAATTCCCGACCAGTTGCCACCGGTGGAGGTGCGGTGTCCCTGTTCGGTGAGGACGCGGGCAATAGTTTTGGAGCCGAGCCGTTCTCGGGTGTAGAGCCGGTAGATGCGTTGCACGATCGCGGCTTCGGTGGGGTGTGGGATGAGTTGGTGGCTGGTTTTGTCGACGTCGTAGCCGTAGGGGCGTTTGCCGCCTTTCCATTTGCCTTTGGCGGCTTTGCGTTCCATTCCGGCGATGACGCGGTCGATGATGGTGTCGCGTTCGAATTGGGCGAACATGCCCAGCATTTGCACCAGCATGCGTCCGATGGGGGTGGCGGTGTCGAATGGTTCGGTGGCGGAGCGGAACACGACTCCGAGGCGGTCGAGTTCTTCGAGCAGCCCGACGAGATCGCGCAGATTGCGTGACAGGCGGTCTACTCGGTAGACGAGCAGGACGTCGATGAGTCCGGCGCGGGCGGCGTCGAGGGCCTTCTGCAGTCCGGTGCGGTTGGTGGTGGCTCCGGAGGCGTCGTCGGTGAAGGAGGTGATGTGTCGCCAGCCGGGTTGGGAGCCGATGTAGGAGCCGAGGCGGGTGTCTTGGGCGTCGATGGAGTAGGGCTGGTGTTCGTCGTCGGTGGAGCGGCGGGTGTAGGTGCCCACTCGCAGATCCTCGATCCCGGGATCGGCCGGGCGGTGCTGGCGTGGCGCGCGTTTGGATACCATGGCAGTCGAGTCCCTTCACCAGAATTGGATTTGTCCACGAATTCGGATGATCGCGTTTCGAATTGATGGTTCGCGGGAATTCCCGGTTCTATTGTCCCTCCGTATTTGCTAGTGGGGGAACGGTTTTCGGAAGTCTCGCCGGGCTTGTTTCCTATATCTCACGCAGCGTCTCGGTCGGTCGCGGCATGGTGCCAGTTGCCGATGAGTGCGGCCAGGGCGGTGACCGCGCGCCGGTACTGGTCGCCGGTCATGGGTTCGGTCTCGATGTGTTCCACGGTGACGGCATCGCGGCGGGCCGGGCGGTGTAGCGGCACCACCCGGCCGGATGGGTTACCGGCGGTGTCGTCGTCGGTGTGGTCGTTGTCGTGGGGGTGGCTGGGGCGCATGGGTGTGGCTCCTGACGTCGTTGTCGCGGTAGCGGCGGTGGCGTTGTGCGTCCTGGGTGTTCGGCGGTCGTGGTGCAGTTCAGGGGGCAGGCGGGTCGAGGTGAGACGGTGGCGGTCGGGTTCGAGACCGGTTGTCTCGTCTCGTCTTTCGCGGTCTCGGATTCCCGATGACGAGTGGCGCACGTCTCGCAGGGCGAGACGTGCGGGATCGGTGGGTCGACGTGCGGGCCGATCCTGGGGACTGGTGTGGGCGTGGCGAGCATTCATGCGGCGCTCGTGTGGGCGGCTGGTGGGACGGGCAGGTCGATGAGGCGGCACCGGATAGTCGAGGCAGGGGTCTGCCAGATGGGGACGGTCGGGCCTGCGGCGTCCAGGTCGGGCAGGGGGGTGGCCGCGATGGTGAGGGTGCTGGTGCTGGTCGGGTGGCCGGTCAGCGTGCGCAGGAAGTTGTCTCGCCGGGCCGCGCCCGGGAAGACGAACAGGATGGGCAGGTTGAGTCCGGCGGTGGCGACGTCGCGGTAGCCGTGGAGTTTGTCGACCAGCCGGGACAGTTGTTCGGTGCCGGTGTCGTATTCGAGGAAGAAACGGACACTGCGGCCGTTCTCGGTCCAGTGCCCGTACCCGTCGGGATGGGCCATGCGCCCGCACATGTCGGCAGCGGCGTACTCGTTGCGCCAGACCACCAGTTCGCTGCCGGGGTGGGTGCGGGCGTGATGGGCGAGGGTGGTGAAGAATTCGTTGATGCCGAGCAGGTGGTCGAGTTGGGGGTGGCGGGAGAGTTTGAATGCCTTCTCGCTGCTGGTGCGGGCGGTGGGGAGCGGGAGCCCGTGGTCGGCGGCGTGGATCATCGCGCCGAGCGGGCCGAGGGTGTAGCGGTATTCCTGCGAGCCGGGGCGGATGCAGCAGCGGAACCGGGCGAGGACCCCGCGGGTGGCGAGGAGTTTGAGCCGCCGCTGCGCGGTGTCGTCACAGCCGAACAACAGCCGCGCGATCTGATGCGCGGTCAAGACCCGATGCTCGGCAAGCAATCCCACCAACCGCAGATCGCGCGGGGTGAGAAGCCGTTGCGCGGCAAGGGCATCCGAGAAGGAAAACCCGGACCGGTGGCTGTGCGGGGAGACCATGGGAGTCTGTCGGGGTGTCCGGCCCATCACCGTTCACCCCCATCGACCTGCGGAAACCCTTGACCGGCGGTACCCGGTTCACTCGCCGGTTCTAGGACCGGCAGTGAGGCTGGGAGGGAACCGGTGGATGAGACGGGTAGTGAAACCGGCGGCCGGTCGTCGTGGGCGTCGGGATCAGTGGTGGGCAGTCGGCGGCGCTTGTCGGCCAGGGCGCGTTGGGCTCTCGATAATCCTGTGCGTGCCCGTGCGGCGGCCCGGAGCATGTCCGCGCGGTCGGGAATCGCATCCGGCAGCGGCAGCGCCGATAGGTTGAACGGTGCAACGGCGGTGCCCGCGTTCAGGATACGGGCACTGATTTCGTAGCTGGGCCGTCCCGATAGATCGTTGTCGTCGAAATAGGGGCGGAAGTGCCGGGCCAGTTTTGTTGCGTCGTCGGGGGATACGGTGAACACGATCTTGTTGCGGGCGTTCGCGTCCACCGCGCCCCGGATCTCGGGTGGGAGCTGGTCGAGGTGCTGGTGGGCCAGAACCAGACAGACGCGGTAGCCGCGGGCCTCGGCCAGCGCGTCATCGACGCCGATGGGCAGGTGCAGGAAGTTGTGGCATTCGTCGACGATGAGGGTGGCGTCGGGCCGATCCTCGGGGGCGCGGTCGGCGCGGCGCACCGCCGCTGCCCACAATCCCGACAGCAGCAGCGACCCGATCAGGCGGACTCCGTGTTCGCCGAGTTCGCCCTTGGGGAGGCGGGCGATGAGGATGCCGCCGTCGAGGATGTCGGACAGGTCGAAGGTGGAGGGTCCGGGGGTGGCGAGCAGGTCGCGGGCGAATCGGTAGGTCAGTACCGACCGCAGCCGGGAGATCACCGGCCCGTAGCGTTCCTGCCGCTGCGCGTCGGTCAGGGCGTCGTAGCTTTCCCAGAACCCGTGCAGGCCACCGGGTGTGCCGTAGCGGCCGGTGATGCGGCGGTGGTAGCCCCGTTCGGTCAACAGCGGAATCAGATCCGCCAACGTCGCCCCCGGTAGGCGGATCAGGGTCAGACACGCCGCACGGAACAATTCATCCATGCGCGGCCCCCACGAGCGGGCGTAGATCTTGGCGAAGGTGCCGGTCAAGGTCTCGGCCGTGTACTCGTGCGCCGCCGGGGACACGACGTCGCCGGACCCGAAACCGGTGGGGGCGAGGATGTTCCACACTGGGGGTGCCTCTGTTTCGGCGGGATCGAGGATCACCAACCGGTCCGCGCACTCGGCGGGGAGCCGGTCCAGGACGTGGCGGGCCAGGTCGCCTTGGCAGTCCAGCAGCACTGTCCCGCGCCCAGCTCTGGCTTCGGCGACGGTGAGGTTGGCCAGCCACGTCGATTTCCCCGCGCCGGTCACGCCGGGCACATGGATATGGTGGCGGGCGTCGGTGACCCGCAGCCCGATCAGCTCACCGGCGTTTAGCCCCAATGGTTTCGGGTTGGTGCGGCGTGGGTCATCGGGCGGGGTCAGGCATAGCTGCGGCACGGTTGTCTCCTGCGTCGGGTCGGGTCGGGGATTGGGCTGGGCGGGGTTCATCGCGTGCCTCCGGTGTGAGGGCGGATGGGGTTGGGGTGTGCGGGATTTCCGTGCGTGCGCTGGCAGATATCCGGTAGCGGGAGACGCAGGGGCTGCTTCGCCGTGGACTCGGTCGGCGCGCACACGGCCTCGGGAGGTGTGGAGGCCGTCGAAGCGGCGGCGGTCGGGATGGTCGTGGGTTTGGAGGTGGGGTGGGGCCGGCGGGCCACGATCGGTTGTGCGGTGCGGGCGCGGGCCGGGTTAACCGGGACCCCGTAGACACCGCCGTGGGCGGGCAGGTGCCACAGTGCGGCCAGTTCGGGCGCGGTCGCCACGAACACCGCCCCGGGTGTCCTTGTGGTGGTCGCGGCGCGGGCATGTCGGGCGCGGCGGGTGAGCAACCCGTCCCCGGCGGTGAGGACCGGGTCGAATCCGTTGGTGATTCGCTCGACCTGCCCACGCAGGTAGCGGGCAGGCACCGACCCGCAGATCGCCACCCGCACGCTGACCCGCAGGTGCGGTCGGGCGGCCTTCTTCGCCACCACCTCCCGCTGCCACGCCGCGGTCACCGGATCGAGGTCCGCGCCGGTCTGCTGGCCGGGGCTGGCGCTGCTGTGGCCCGGCAGGAGGATCCCCGTGAGGTCTTTCAGCAGCGACCACGCCAGCCCACAGAAGGCGAGTGTCAGGCGGGCGCTCACCGGGCGGGTGGTGCCGGTGTCGCGTTGCGCGGACACGATCACCTGCACCAGCGCGGTCTGTCCCGGCGAGCGTTCGGCCAGCACGGTCAGCATGTGCCCGAGCGGGTCGGGGGTGTCGATGGTGGCCAGCGGACCGTGGGTACGGCGGCCCGGGTCCAGCAGCGGTGACCAGGCTCCGGCGCGGGGCATGATCTCGTGTGCGCAGACCCCGCCCCGGCCCGCCAGCTCGGGTGGGGTGGTGGGTTCGACGGTTGCGCCGGGCCAGGCCCCGACGATCATGTCGGTGATCGCCCGCACAGACAGACCGGGCGGCACGAACACGCCGATGCGGGTTCCGGCGTCGGTGGCCACGAACTCCAACGCGACTGACCTTGCAGCCCAGGGCCGGCGGCGTGTCCGGCCCAGCAGGCCGGCCAGTGATCGCGCGAAGTCCACCCCGGCATCCCGGGGCAGCGCGGCGGGCGGGGTGATCTGCAACCACACCGCCTGCGCGGCTTCCCGTGACCGGCAGCGGCGTCTGTACCAGCCCGCCACCAACCGGGCCAGGAACACGGCCACGGTGACCGCAGCCAGCAGCGGCCGCTGTGCGTATGCGGTGTGGCCGAGCGCGGCCGGGGCGTTGGCGATGAACGCCCCAAGCTTGGGAATGGTCTCGATGCTCATGCGTGCCTCCATGCGAATTGATCCGGGCAGGCGGGTGCCTGTCCTACCGAACGACTCCGGTGATCGCGGCCGAAATCAACACCACCTCCTCGACGCATTCCGCGGTCCGTCCAGAGCTCTCCCTTCACCCCCAGCACATGTCTCCAGCACCCCGTATTTCGACGCGACCATCGCAGGCTTTCTCCGCGACGGACATTGAATTGATCAGTCACCCTCGGCGCTGGAGCACTGCACTGCCCGTGGACGAAAACCGCGATCACCTCCTCGATGGAGACCGAACCGTTTCCGGACATCTGGCAATCTCCTCTCACCTGATAGATGCCTCTGCTACCCCCGTTTGCGACTTCTGCCCGCGATCGAATCCGTGGAGCAAAGCGACCGGGCTGGCTCCCCGCGACCGGTGCCCTGGAAAGGCGATAGATCGGGAGGGGGACGGCCGACCAAGAAGACCCGCACACGAACAGAACAGGAGCACAGGACAGGCCGGACCCCGCGCGAAGTGTCGTTCCCGTCGGCGAGGCCACACACCCGAACTACGGATCTCCCTCATGCCCTGTACTGGCATCTCAAGGCCGCAAAATCCGACACGGCTACCGAATCGTGACCGAGCGCCCTCCGGGATCCGAGGACACGGCCGACCCCGTGTCGGTCGAGACGAGGGAGGACGAGACGAGGGAAGAGACACTCGGACGAGGCATTCGTGATGCTGGTCGGATTCGGCACGAAGCGCCCATCGTTTGCGATGTAGGGTGTGAAAGTCCGTGTCAGGGTGGGACTCTCACCCACATACCAGCGTTCGAATCGGGGGCTCATGCGAGGCAACAGGAAAGCAGCAGCCGGTGGTTCGCCGAGAGTTTCAGGCGCGGATGTCGAAGCAGTTCGGGCCATGTTGGCGAAAGAGGTTGCCGTTGCGGCGTCGCCAGACGGCTCGGTCTCGGTCGCTGTGGGTGCCGACGGCAAGGTCCACCGATGGGTCGTTACCGATCGGGTGCGTAGCACCGATCCCGAACGGGTTGTGGCCACGGTAATCGAGCTGATCGGACAAGCCCGTGCCGCAGCGTACGACGCAGTCCGCGCGGGAATCGGAGGGGTAGGCGCAAACGAACCTCATTCTGGTCCAAGCGGTCCGGCGTCTCACGAAACCGGCGGTAGTAGGTCCAGCTACGTGGATGCGGTGGAGTACGACGATTGGCAGCGAGAGCAGCGTTTAAGCTCGCCCATCCGGAACTCTACGAACTGGTGACGAATCGCGGCCGATGCTCTTCGATGACCGGAAGCAGCGGATCCTCAGCCGAGTTCGCGCGGCACCTTCCCCACAGGTAGGGTTACCTCGCGTTGGATACGTAGCCGTTAAGGGGGATATGTGACATCGGAATCGGAGAACTCCACCGAAATATTCCAAGTGGTGCCTGCCGAGGTCACCGACGCGGGCCAATTCATGCAAATGACAGCCGAAGAATTGATCAACGGAATGCGGTCGTTGGACAACGAAGTGGCTGATCTGCTGAAAACATGGCGGGGACGCTCGGCCACTGATTACAGCGACGGCTGGACGGAAGTTCACAAAGGCGCGACCGAGGTGCTCCAGGCACTGAAAGACATGGCCGAGTTGCTGGGAGTGAGTGGGACAGTGTTCGCCGACATGGATCAAGGCAATGCCAGTGGATTCGGGTCGTTGCTGAATCTCCCGCCAGTCTGACCGAAGGAACTCCCATGAGCGACGATGACTCGTCATATCAAGTGAATCTTACCGAGTTAGATGACATTGCCAATCGCCTAAAGGGGTTCGTTGGTTTTCTGTCTGACAGCCTGACTGGCCTCGAGCAGCGTATTACTGCATTGCATGTGACGTGGACCGGCTCGGCCGCAACCGAGCATTCCGATGCATTCAAGAAATGGTTGACGGGAACCGCGGACGTCTCCGACGGTATCGAGAAAATGCGTCAGGCCGCCATGGCAGCGCACGGCCGTTACACCTCGGCGATCGAGGCGAATCTGAATATGTTGGGCAGAAAATGACAGCTCCGACCGCAACAATCAATGTGGATCCCAGCGTCTACTACGACGCCGCGACAATCATTAATAAGGCGGGCGCAGCCTACTTCACGGTATTTCAAACCCAGCTCGGAGTTCTCCAAGATACCAAGGAGATGTCCGGCACCGTCGGCGACTGCGCGGACTGGGGGAAATCCTACGATCAGAAGGCTGACAGCGCCTATGGCCTGATCTCGAACCTACTTGCCGCGATCGACAGCTACACGACGATCCTTATTGACGCTGGTTACAACCACGCTGTGGCCGACTACCCGCCTGACAGTGGTGGGCTCGCACCAACGAAACCCGCGGCTCCGCCACCAGCGATGTCGGTATGCCCTCTGATGCCAGCCTCGGCCGGTGGCAAGGGCAACGGACTCATCGATGACGGACTCGATCTAGTGTCCAAGATCGGCGTTCCAGTTCCCGACGGCGACACCGGCAAGCTACTCAAAGCTGCGGGCGCTTGGACGGAGATGGCCGCCTCGGACGCGGCCGTCAAACTCTCCAGTGAACTCGAACGGGCCGCGGCGCTGTTTCAGACAGTGACCGCACCAGAAGTCGAATTCATCAGCGGCGACATCCGTTCGATGAAGGATGCTGCTGGCGATGTGGTCTCTACGTGTAAAGATATCGCCAAAGCCTGCCAGGATCAGAAGACCGCGCACGACAATCTTCGGGAAGATCTGAAACATACCCTCGAAGACTTCCGCGACGAACTAATCAAAGAACTCGCAATCAATGCTGCTGTCAGTGTTGCATTGTCCTTCGTTACTTTCGGCCTCGGTGCTGCTGTAGGGGTCGCGAGAACTGCTAAGTGCCTGGAGAAGTTCGCCAAACTTCTTCGTAAGGTGCTCGATCTAAGAAAGATCGACAAGGCTGTCCATGTTGAGAAAGAGACTGAACAGACTCGAGCGGAACTGCAACGTATCGCTGATCTCCTGAGTAAGCGAGTTAATGACCTCAAGCAAGCAGCTGAACGCGCGAAGGCCAAGCTCGGCAGTACTATGGAGAAGTATCTGCGGCCGAACGAATTGGAGACGGCTAAGCGTCTAGCGGACGACCCGCGATTCGCTGGGCGAACTTTCGAATCCCCTCCGCCTCCAGACCCCGGCTACGATTGGTATGACGACCTCGGGCGCAAGTATGACGCCCTGGGACGTGGAGACAAGTCGGAATTCCACAACTTCGAGAAATTCAAAGATTCAATTGATCACCATCTAGTGAAACAGGGGAACGATTTCACTGTGATCGATATGACGGGGTATACTCCTGAGCAAATCGCAGAGGTTCGGGGTTACGTCGATTCACTGCCGCCGTCATCACAACAAAAGATCATTAGGATGGGATTCTGATGCTATCGGTTCGTTTTGGGTCGGAGAATGAGTGGTGGGTATCGGGCTCGGTCTTCGATCGGCTCTTCGATGCCGCCATCGGGTATGGGCTCATGCCTGGTGACCTTGAGGACTGGCGCTATGTGGTGGACGCCAACGGCGGAATGGATGTGAACAAGGAGAAGCCGCAGGACGCTGGCCGTTTCAAGGATGCCCTGCTGGAGTCTGCTCAGAGAGAGTTGAGCTCGGTCGAACGGACACAAGACACTTGGACATATACGACGTCTCTTGAGAAACTCGTCAAGCTTCTTGCCAAGGATTGAGGGAACGCCTCCTGTAGACAGTCCTTGTTGTCGGGCAGCCACTTGTCGCGAGCATGGAATCGTCGAATACCCCCTGCCTATGCGCGATGCCGTCCATGCAGACGTTGCAGATTACCCACCGGTACTCGGTGGAACACGCGACCGTCCGCGATCAGCAACGTTTCATCATGCACTGAAGTCACTTTCGACGGATTATCGGAGATACCCCAACTAACGGCGACTTCGACAACGACACAAGCCAGTACTACCACCACGAGGTCGGCCAGTGCGTTCATGTAAACTCCTCAAACTCAATATCTTCGATGCTGAGGCTGGACTGCGTTTCCTTGCCGGTGGTGGCGAATAATCGGATTGGCGATCCATTCCGGATGTTCGCTCACCACCGGTACGGTTGGGCGGCCAGTTCGCCCAGTCCTTTCAATCGCGGGTGGTTCAGCGGCAAGACCGCATCCCAGTACTCAGCACGTACCGCGTCCCACAGGGAGAAATGCCCAGGGAACCATTCGCGTACCTGTGCCAGGTCCGGTTGCGGTGTGCCTTCGCTGAAGTAGACAGTGCCGGGCGCGCCGCCGGGGAAATCGGCAATCGATCCGTCCGTGCGAACCTGGTATGCGGCCCGTCGGATAGACGCCTTGTCGGTGAACGACACCATGACGATACGGTCGTCGACGAGTAGCCAATTGGCTGATAGATCGCCGATCTCGGTGATATGGAACATGTTTCGGTCCAGCTATTGGAAGTAACGGCCGCGTGTCGAGAGCGTGCGTCGGCCGCGGTCGGTGATCTCCCAGGCACCGCGCCCGCCGCGTCGCCTTCCCACGATCAGCCCGCGCGATGTCAACTTCGACACCGCGTGCCGGGTCCGCCACATGGTGAGTTGCGCTGATTGCGCGATCGATTCGATGCCGAGGATCCCGCCGGGCGCGAGCGAAGCCAGGACCGCGACCTGTGCTTGATCGAGTCGGGTGGTTGTGGTCATGGGGAAACGATGAACCCGCTGCCGACGTCGGGATGGCACCAGCGGTGATCCTGCGGAATTGGCGTGAAACCGCAGCGTGCGGTCGATTTTGGGCCGTATTGTTGTCCCAGAATGGGAAATCATGGCGGCCGGACAGGGAGGACGGACCATCATGTCGGATGCCATTGCGGGCCAACACAGCCAGACCGACGACACCGCCAGTAGCACCCTGCCGCGTCGACAGTTGGGCCGGATGCTGCGCGAGGCGCGCGAGGCGTCGGGGATGTCGTTGGAGGAGGCATCCCGGTTGATGGAGTGGGGGAAGTCGACGCTGGGACGGTTGGAGAAGGGGCAGTCGGAGCGGGTGCGAGTTCGTGAGGTGATCGGCCTAGGCGAGTTGTACGGGGTGAGCGAAGAGAAGATGGCCGCGCTCAAGGGGCTTGCCCAGCAGGCTCCGGTGCGGTCATGGTGGCATGCCTACGGGGACCTGATTCCGGCGAACGTCAACCTGTTCGTCGGATTAGAAGCCAGCGCAAGGGAACTCACGTACTACCAGCCCCTGATCGTGCCCGGGATTCTCCAGACCGCCGACTACGCCCGGACGCTGGATCACAGGTTCTTCCCCAACGAGACCGATACAGAGTTGGACCGCCGTGTCGAACTGCGGAGGCAACGCCAGCATGTCATTCTGCGTAAGCGTCGGCCCGCCAACCTGATCTCGGTCCTGCACGAGTCGGCCGTACGGACGCGGGTCGGCGATGGTCACATCATGGCCGCGCAACTTCGTCGATTGGCTGATCTCGGCACCGAAGCGAACATCCAAGTGCGGCTGCTGCCGTACCGGGCGGGGTTTCCGTTGGGGATGCCGTTGCCGTCGTTCACGATCCTGGATTTCGGTCGTGACCAGCGCGGGAAGCTACTCGAGCCTTCGGTGGTGTTCGCCGAGAGCTATACCGGTGCCATGTACTTTGAGCGGGTCGCCGATGTAGGAAGGTTCCGCGACGCGTTTCAGGAAGTCCTGAAGGCGGCCTTGGAAGTGCGTCCGACCCGAGATCTGTTGCGAGAGATAGCAAGGGAGCATGAGAATGACCGCTGATCTGACGGGAGCCGAATGGTTCAAGTCGAGCCACAGCTCCGGAGGGCAGGAGTGCGTAGAGGTCGCGTGGCTGAACGCCGAGGCGGTCGGTATCCGTGACTCGAAGAATCCGGCCGGCCCGGCGCTGACCTTCACACCCGGCGAGTGGGACGCCTTCACCGCTGGCGTCAAAGTCGGAGAATTCGACCGCCCCAACTGATTTCGAGCATCCCCGGAGCATTGAACAACCGCTGGCCCCACTTCGATCGAGATGTCGAAGAGGGGGCCGGTCTCTCACGTCTGACGCAGCTCCCCTGTACCCGCCGTCTCTGCGAGGCGGGGCCGACCCCGAGGTTCTCGGCATGCACGATTCGGCGACAGCTGCCTAACGCCACCACCGAACTGATCTGCATTCATCGTCCGCGCGCCAGGAGCGGGGCGCATGCTCTCGCGTCGGGCCGCTCAGGGCAGAAGAAGGTCACCGAATTGAGAGCAACACAGACGGTCAAAGGTTAGACAGAAACCCTTCGACGCGTTCACCGCGTCCTGGTCGCGGTGGAACATGGGAGGATACTTCTGAGCTACGGCGTCATAGTTCGCCAGGGAATTATCGTTCCATAAAATAAAACCGACTGCTAGGTATTTACATAAGGGCTTCTGATGCCGCTAGATAGCGGGCGGTATGGGCACATCCAGGATGTGTGTGGCCATACCTTGAATAGCCAAGCGACTGACGACTAGTGCCAATCACTGTGCAGACACTTCCTGACTTCAGTTTTCTTGCTACCGTTTGAACACGGTATGGCCATAGAGGTCGAGATGGCGTCAGTGAGATTCGAGCTGACTAGAGATGAGGGGGCAGCGTGCACCAGTCTGCGTACAGTGAACCGATCCTGCGTTGGGCTGGAGGAAAGCGCTGGCTACTGCCTACCATTAAATCCGTTCTGGGGAATATCGTTGTAAACAATTATCACGAGCCTTTTCTTGGCGGTGCTGCAGTATTTCTGGGGACCTCGTATTCGGGCGAGGCGTTTCTTTCCGATATCAACGCGGAGTTGATCGAAGTATACGAGTGCATCCGAGACGATTACGAAAGTGTGTTTGACATACTGGAAGGTCACGTAAATACCCCTGAGCATTACTATCAAACTCGGAGCGAGGTGCCGGATGCGCCGATTGAGCGCGCCGCTAGGTTCATCTACCTGAACCATACATCGTTTAACGGTATCTATAGAGTAAACCTTTCGGGGACTTATAACGTCCCGTACGGTAGCCGAAAGAGTATTAATCTTCCTGCGCTGGACACCTTGAAATCTATTTCAGCGCGCCTTCAGCACGCGAAGCTCGAGGCCCGCGATTTTGAGCACTGTATTGAGAATGTCGAGCCTGGCGATCTCGTGTTCTTGGATCCCCCCTATACGGTTGCTCACAATAATAATGGTTTCGTGAAGTACAACCAGAAACTATTCTCATGGGCCGATCAATGTCGACTCAGTAACCTGATAGATAAAATCAAGAGTGCAAACGCCTACTATATATTATCCAACGCTGCACATGATTCGATAGCCGAACTATTTGAAAAAGGTGACCAGCGGGTTGTAACACAGCGGAAGAATGCTGTTGGTGGAGCATCATCCGCGAGGGGATATGCATCAGAATACCTGTTCACCAACGTGGGGCGGGCATGACTAAAGGCGATTCCAGTAGTCGAAACGACGTGCAGAAGTACCTGATTCCTTTCAAGAACATACCTGCGGAGGTACGTCGCAGGTTCGCGCAGTATCACATAAAATCCGTCCCAGCTTCCGCCGTCGCCGATCTCGAAAGTGATGGTTGGCTAAAAGAAAAATCAATGAAGACCGCGGTCAAGATGAGAAAGCCAAAGACCGCATGCGAGCGCTTTGTTGACCGCACCTGGGCAACATTTGCCAAGCTGGGCTTCACCTACATGAGTAATTCTTTGGGTGGTACATGGCTGGCGGACAACAGTCCGCGGGACCTCGATATATTTGCGGCAGATGACGAGGTCGCGCTTGTCATCCTCTGCCGCTATTTCGACGAAGGTAAGACCCAGAGCTTTAGGGCTGACATTGATTTCCTGCAAGCCCAACGCAATAGGATCATCAGCCGTATAAGGACCGAGTTCCCTGGCCGCAAGATCAGGTTCATCTTGGCTGCCGGAAACTGCGACGTATCGGCTCAGACGTTGACGACACTTGAAAACGCTCAGATTTCCTATATGGATGAGGACATTCTCGAATACTACAGAGACCTCACAGGGCATCTCGGTAAGGCTGCCAAGTATCAATTGCTCGGCAGTCTATTCGCGAATCAGAAGATTCCTGAACTTGAACCGCGTGTCTCCGCGATAGAAGCACGCATGGGTGGACATACCTACTACTCGTTCGTAATCGAGCCGGAAAGGCTACTGAAAATAGCGTATATCCTCCATCGAACCAAGGCGAATCAAGGCTTGATGCCAACCTATCAGAGGCTAATCCGTCGGCCGCGCCTCGCGGCCGTATCAAAATTCGTCGAAGGTGGCGGATTCTTTCCCAACTGCCTGATCTTGAATATTGATTCCGGCAGGCGGGGCGGCGTGCGGTTCGATATACATGGGGGCCAAGTACCTGATTCTAAGAGCCGCACGGGGACGTTATACCTGCCACAAACATATCGTGCGGCATACGTTATTGATGGCCAACATCGGCTGTACGGATACGCCAATTCGAAGCGAGCTGGATCGGATCTCATTCCAGTCGTGGCTTTTGTGGACCTCGACCGCGCAGAGCAGGTGAGGATATTTATGCAGATCAACGAGCATCAGCAGGCAGTGCCGAAGAATCTCCGCAACACTCTGAATGCTGACCTTCTATCTGATTCTCCGAATCTTCGAGACAAAGTTCGCTCACTCGTGCTACAAGTGGCTCAACAACTCGGCGAAACAAAACCGTCGCCACTATACGGGCGAGTTCTAGTTGGCGAGAGCGTTCGGTCGCCGATTCGATGCATAACCATAGATGCAATCAAACGCGGTATCGAACGCGCAAATTATCTCGGTGTCTTCGGAAGATCCGACGTGGTTCATGTTGGGACTTTCTATGTCGGGACAAATGAAGAAACCGTTGCGCGATTGGTTGAGTTTCTTGAACTTTGTTTTGATTACATCAAGGGCGGGCTTAGGAGTCAATGGGATCTTGGCAGCGCGGAGGGTGGGTTCGTATTCATAAACATTGGAGTTGAGTCGCTGCTGAGGATATTCAGTGACGCGGTTGACCATATAATTGGGGACCGCGATACTACGCAAGTATCAAGTCATCCCTCGAAGGTATTCGAAGAAATAAAATTCCTGCTCGATCCAATGATTAGCCATCTTCAAGGCCTTTCTCCCGAAGAGCGATCGGAGTATCGGAAGCAGTACGGTTCAGGTGGCAGCACTCGCTATTGGCGCCGATTGCAGATCGCCATTAATGCTGAAGTTCCAGAATTCAACCCTCCCGGGCTTGCCGAGTACATCAAGGATGAAACGAAGCAGTTCAATAATGAATCTTCCGACATGGTGAGGGAGCTTGAGCATTTCCTAAAGAGTGACATTAGGGGCCGCCTTGAAGATGAATTCGGCAATGAGTGGTTCAAACGAGGGGTGCCGAGGGCCGTTCAGAGCGAGGCTGGAAAAATGGCCGTCGAGAAGAATCTGGAACGGGGCACCGAAGATGCGGTAGAGGCCTGGGATTGCCTGTACCTTCTGGACTACCAGAAGATTCTTACAAATGATCATGCCAGGTGGGTGAGTTTGTTTGAGAAGCGGTACACGAAACCGGGTGATGAGCGGTCTCGTGGATCGTGGAAAGATCGGACTAAATGGTTGCAGAAGCTAAACGTAATTAGGAATGAGTTGTTTCATGGAGGATCGGTGAAAGAAGACGACTACGAATTTCTCATCACATTGAAGACTTGGCTAGTTGAAGGCAAGGTGGACAACGATCTGTAACCACTAAAGCGAGATACGGAGAGGCCCCGTCGCGCCGTGCGCTGGGGCTCTCGTTGGTGTCAGTTACTCGAAGGGTTTTCATCGGCTGGAGGTCTCGCACTCAACGTGCGCCACCGTCGCAGGACTCGCCGTCCGTAATTGTTCGTTCCAGCAATGCGATCCAATTCCGCACCCGAGGGAGTCCGGCCGTTCGCTAGCTGCTCCTGGTAGTAGGCCCACATCTTCTGCTCGGCGGTCAAGGTAACTCCCGAGCGAGACGCGGTATCGGTCGATTCTGGACGGCCGTGGTCTCGAGTCTCGGATGCGGGTCTCGTCTCGCAGCCGCTCTCGGCGCGGCGCTGGAGGAGGGCTCGGTTGAGCAGTTCGACTGACAGCAGCAACGCCAGCGGCGGGCACCCCGCCACTACCAATCCGAGCCCACTCACTAGCGGCGCGCTGTCGAGGTTCGCGCACAACGACAATCCGACCCCAAACAGGAACGCCAGCCATGCAACCCGCCGATGTCGACCGGCTCGGGTCTGCCAGAGTTCGATCGTGGCGACGGTCATCATGCCGTCCACGATCAGCGGCCAGATCCGGGCTGTGGCCTCATCTGCCCCGAACCGCAGCGCGAACATGCGCCCGTGCCGGTATGAGACGTAAGCCGCGCCCAGGCACACCAACGCCACGCACGCGCACTGCACCCACAACCCGCGGCCCTGCTGATCCCGGTAGTCGGTGGCCATTACCGATCACCACCCACGGCCACGCGACGGGTACCCACCGGCTTGATCCGGATCTCCGGTCCGTCGGCGGTCAGGGTGTTCGGGTTGTGGAGCGTCAGGCCCACAACACAGAGAACCGCCCGTGACCTCGGCAGAGATCATGGGCGGTTTTCGTTTTCGGAACTACGTGTGATCTTGGTTATCAGTACCCGTCCGCAGCGGCCGCGATAGCTGACCGAGCAGCGGCGTCGAGAGCCTCGGCGACGGATTCGAGATCGTCCGGGAAGAGATCGGCGTACGTGTCCAGAGTCATGGCCGCAGACTTGTGACCGAGCATGGTTTGGACGGCCTTCACGTTCGCGCCAGCGCTGATCGCCAGTGACACCGCGGTGTGCCGGAGATCGTGCGGCGAGACGTACGGGAATTGCGGCGCCTCGGGATTCGCCGCGCACCCCTTTCTCTTCGGATCTCGCAGGCGGGTGACCGCGGGCCGGAATACGCGCTTCCGATATGTGGACACCCGGACACCGCGCCCTGCGGAGAGGCGAATACGAGAGCGTCTCGACCCTTGCCGCGCATTAGAGCGGCAAGTTCGTCGGCCAGGAACTTCGGAAATGGGACCGAGCGGCGCGCGTGGGTCTTGGTCGTGGACCACACCGCTCTCCCCTTTACTTCGGCGACGGCCTCGCGGATGTTCACACGGCGGCGGAGCATGTCGAAGTCAGACACTCTGAGCGCGGCCATCTCGCCCCACCGCAGCCCGGTATAGGCCAGAAACCGTATGACCGTGGACATCTCGGTAACCTCACGGGTCAAGTGCTCGACCTGAACATGGGTGAGGTAGCCGCGGGCACGATGCTCGGCCGATCACGGTGTCGAGGTCCGCGAGCCGGGGCGTGGGGACCAGGCCGTCGGGGCCGCCGTCGCCGGACCCCGCGCGCAGCACGGCGAGCAGGTTCCGCAGCTCGCGGATCGAGGCCTGGCTCGTGGCCTGGATCGAGTCGAGGGCCGAGCGCGCCTTCGCCGGGTCTCGATCGAGCACGTAGAGCCCGTACCCGGATTGGATGGAGACCACGCTCATGCTGTGGGCGATGACGTCGTGCAGTTCACGGGCGATCTCGGGCCGCTGTTCGACGAACTCGGCGTGCACCAGCCGGCGCTTGTGCCGGGCGAGGTCCGTGCGGTACGCGCGATGCCGTGCGACCGCGTACCCGATTGCCCACGCGCTCGTCGTGGCGATGGCGGCCACGGCCCCGAACTGCCGCAGGTCGGCATGGCCGATGAATGCCAGGGCGCCTGATGCAGGCGTCGGAAGCCTATGTGCGGCAAGTGATCCACGACTTCAACGCCCCACGGATTCGAGGCACTGGACCCAAAATGGACACCGTTGGCGAATTCGCTTGAGGACACACCAGATTCGGCATGATCGACACCGAGTTCGGTGCAAGGGCTTGTCGACACTCAGCGCGATATCACCATCGCCCTCGACACCCGGATCACGCCGGAACTGATCGCCGAGGGAATCGCCCGTGACGTCGTGCGCGTGGTCCAGAAAGCACGCCGCGACGCCGGATTCGACATCTCCGACCGAATCACAGTGACCATCGCCGCTATTGGTCAGGCACGCGGCGCGGTCCAGCACCATCGAGCGTTCCTCGCCCGCGAAACGCTGGCCGACGAAATCTCCACCGTCACCGAACTCGACGACGGCTACCCTATCGACCCGTACGCAGACGGCCTGCTCGAGGTCGGCGACGGAAACCAGGTGTACTGGTGCACCAGCGGCAACCCTGCGGGCCAGCCGGCGCTGGTGGTGCACGGCGGGCCGGGCAGCGGAAGCAGCCCGCGGCAGCGGAAGTCGTTCGATCCGAAGGTATTTCGGATCGTGCAGTTCGACCAACGCGGTTGCGGGCAGAGCATTCCGAGCGCCGCTGACCCCCGCACGGACATGGCCGTGAACACCACCGAGCACCTGATCGCCGATATCGAGCGGCTTCGCGCCCACCTCGGCATCGACCGCTGGCTGCTCTATGGCGGGTCCTGGGGCTCGACGCTGATCCTCGGTCGTTGGCCACACTCTTCGTGTTCCTCGGGGTGACGGTATCGATGATCTGCCCGTCGGTGAAACAGTCACCGTGCCAACGAAAATGCGACGCCAGATCCGCTGGCGCTTCACCGTGCGCGACCCCACGATGAACTTCACCCCGGCCTCGTCGAGTTCTTTCAAATTACCGGCGGACAACATACCCGCGTCCGCGGCGGCGACCATCGGCGCGTCACCGAGGTCGTGGCGAGTCCGGGACGCCTCGATCACCGGCAGGATTTTCGATGAGGGCCATGGCGGCCCGCTGTGCGTCGAAAGCATGGCGGCTGAGGTTGTGTCGGCCGCCATGCGTTTCGTTCAGCGGACCTGCTGGGCCCGGTCAAGGAGAATGAGGGGTATAGCGGTCGCGGCGAGAGCGGCTCCGATCACGCACACCGATGTGAGAGTGGCCCCTTGTGTCAGTGAAGCGGCTGCTAGAACGGGGGTGATGCTGATGCCCAGTTGGAATGCTGACACGGTGGTGGCGCCGGCGAGGGTCGGGGCATCGGCTGCGATTGCGAAGACGCGTCCGTATACGGCGGGGTTCAGCACGAACGCTGCGATGCCGATCAGGAATACCGTAGGTACCACCGCCCAGACTTGCCGGATTGCGATAGTCATCACCACAGACAGGACCACGATGGCCGGTGCTCCGGTGAGCAGCGCGAGGTGAGGGCGCTGATCGGAGATGCGGCCGCCGATGGACAGACCGACGAACGCTCCGACCCCGAACAGCGCGAGGATCGCCGGAATCCAAACCTCGGGGACGGCGGTGATATCAGCAAGCATGGCTGCCAGGTAGTTGAATGTGATCATGTATGCCGCCGTGGTCAGGATCGTGATCGCGTAGATGCCCCACAGGATCGGTTTCCGCATCGTGGCGAGCTCGCGTGCCACGCTCGGCCCGGTGGTCGGGTTGGTGTTCGAGTCGACTGCGGGGAGTCCGAGGCGACAGCCGATGATCCCGGCGACCGTGAGGGCCACCACGGCCCAGAAGCCGCCGCGCCATTCGGTGAAGTGGCTGAGCAGTGTGCCTGCGGGACCGCCGGCGACCATTGCCACGCTGAGTCCGCTGACCACGACTCCAGAAGCGCGGGCATTCAGGTCCGGCGTCACCAGGCTGATCGCAGTCACCGACGCGACAGCGAAGAAGCCCGCATAGGCGATACCCGAAATCACCCTGGTGAGCAGCAAAACTGGGTAGTTTCCGAATAGTCCGATGACAATACTGGCTGCAAAGACACTCTGGGTTATCACCAACGCGGTCCGGCGAGGCCAGTGCAGACCGAGCACAGCCAACGGCGGCCCGCCGAGCACCACACCCAGCGCAAACGCGGTGATCAGAAGCCCGGCTGAGGAGAGCGTGGTGTCCAGATCGGCGGCGATCGCAGGTAGTACGCCGGCCAATAAGAACTCCGCGCTTCCCATCGCGAACAGGCTGAAACCCAGCAAGTACACACCGATGGGCAGCCGTTCGGAGCGACTGGTTCGAGACCTCTCTGTGTCGGTGTCGACCATCAGCTCGCGCCCCCGACATCGAGCAGTTCAGCCGCGACGGCAGCGGACAGCTCCTGGTCGAGCAACCAGCTGGTCATTCCAATTGCGGCAGTCGAGCCCGCGCCCGCGGCGGCGATGACTCGAGCTCGGGGGTTGACCACGTTCCCGGCCGCCCAGACCCCGGCGCAACTCGTGGCGCCTTGGGAGTCGACGGCAACAAGTCCGCTCACCGGGTCCTTGGCCGCGCCCAGCGTGGTCAGGATCGTGTCGTGGGGCACTGGCCGAGGTGCCACGAAGATGGCCGAACACCCGACCTTCTCGCCGTTGTCGAGCTCGATCGCCATCGAGTTCCCGGACGCGGTGTCGGCACTCGTCACGACGCGCGTAACGAGTGCGTCGATCAGGCGTACGCCGTACGCTGTGAGGCGCTGCCGCTCTGCGGCACCGACCTCGATGCCATTGACGCAGAACGTCACCGACGAACTGTAGCGGCGTATCAGCGAGGCAAGATGTGTCGATACTGCTCCCATCTCGCTGCCGATCACGGCGATGGTCCGTCCCCGCACTTCGTAGCCATGGCAGTGGGGGCAGTGATATACCTCGGATGGCCACCGCTCGGACAGGCCCGGGATGTCCGGTAGCTCGTCGGTCAGTCCGGTTGCGACCAGCACCGACCGAGCGCGCAGGGTGCGGTCGTCATCGAGCTGCAGCTCGAAGGCGCCGTCCGACGCGTGCCGCGCGTCGGTCACCGACGCCCGCATGAGCCTCCCGCCGTAACGGGTCAGCTCGGCTTGCCCGGTCGCGACGAACTCTCTCGGCGCCATGCCGTCCCGGGTCAAGTACCCGTGCATGTGGTCGACGTGCTCGTTCCGGGGCGCACCGCTATCAACGGCCAAGGTCGCGAACTGCGCCCTCGCGAGTACAACCCCGGCCGACAATCCGGCGGCCCCGCCACCGACGATGATCGTGTCCCAAAGCACCTCTGACACTGATCCATTGGTTGGATCTGTTGTTGCGTCCATTCGGATCACCTCCACTGACAGGATCGAGAATTCGATCGATATCGACAAACAACGTTGCTGATTCCGGGACAGATTTGGTTGACTGCATCCCATGGACGAGCAACCCAGCGTCGGTGCCGTGATCGAACAGATCGCTCCTCGCCTGCGGCACGCCCGCGAGAAGAAGGGCGTCAGTCTGGCCGACCTCGCGAGAGCCACTGGCATCTCGACCAGCACGCTGTCGCGTCTGGAATCAGCTCAGCGCAAGCCGAGCCTCGAACTCCTCCTGCCGATCACCGCAGCGCTCGGCATCCCCCTTGACGAGATCGTCTCAGCACCGCGGATACTCGATCCGCGCGTGCCGCAGCAGCCCACGAGGACAGGTGGCCGAGTCCTGATCCCGTTGTCGCGACATCAGGGAGAACCACGCGCCTACAAGATGACCATCCCCACGCACGACAAACAGCCCCACCTGCGGACCCACGCAGGCTACGAATGGCTCTACGTGCTCCGCGGACAACTCCGCGTGAAACTGGGCGATCACGACTTCACCATGGGAGCCGGCGAAGCAGCCGAATTCGACTGTCAGATCCCGCACTGGTTCGGCGCCACCGGAGGCGGCAGCGTCGAAATACTCAGCCTCTTCGGAAAACAGGGCGAGCGCATCCACCTCCGCACCTCACGAAGCTGACGCAGGAATCGCCACAGGTCGCCGATAGCAGCCGCAGCGGACACGATCGAATCGGCCGTATATGGGCCGCCCATGGGCCACAACACCTGGATCGCGTCGGCGCGATCAAATCTTGCGGGGGTCGTTCATGACGCCACCGCCGCGCCGTCGCCCGAAACGAACTCGGCGAGCGCCTCATTCAGGTCAGCTTGCAATGCAATGTCTTCGCAGTGGGGCACATGTACATGCACGTCGTTTCCGAAGTGCACGATCACGACCTGCTCGCCGTCATCGAATCGCCGGTGGAAGGCCGATGCCTTGCCGACGGTCACCAGCGCCGCACCCTCGGGCGCTGTCTCGAGCGGGTATTCCAGGGAACTTTTCGAACGGGGCATTGCCTCGACTCCTTCGGAACCAACAAGTGAAAACTGTTGGTACTCAGGAAAACTCGAAAACAATGCCTAAAAGGTTCGAGCAAGATGCCTGCACGCCGTTAGCGCCACTGCCACATCATCTTTCACCGGAGCCAGTGTGCCACCGAAGAGCCGCGAGCCCACAGCAGACCGGCGCTTACTCTTGACCAATACTGCCCGGCGGGCCCAGGCGGAGCTAAGGAGTGTGTAACGAAGACCTCATCCCCGCCAGCGCCGCCAACTCCTCCCGCCGCAACCCCGGCGTCCGCCGCAACCCCGGCCCGACCGGCAACCCGACCTCCCCGGGCCCGATCGCCCCACGTCGCGTCTTCAGATACTCGGCCAGCGTGTGCATTCCACCAGTCTGCCGCTCGCCCCTACGGCCGGCGCTCCCCAGGCAACCGGTCAGCCGCGCAGCACAAAGTAGGCCGCGCTGCCGAGCCCGGATCGGCAGGAGCGTCGCGCGCTACGCGCCGCCGAGCGCCATCGACGGCACCGTGCGTATCGAGCAGTCGTCCGGCGCGGGCTGCCCCGCCAGACGGTCATCGATCCACCGCAGGGCCGCAGCAGTCGCAGCGACTTCGAGACTGGGGTGCTCGCTCATCTGGTCCCGCATATAGGTGATCGGCGCCCCCGATGCGCACCAATTCGCCACCGCCTGGTCGACCCATGCGATGCGGACGATCTCGTCGTTCACGGCGTGATAGAGGAATGTCGGCACGGTCGGCGCCGTGATGCCGTAGTCCGTCTCGTCGAAGAACGCCTGTACCTGCTCGAACACTTGCGAGAAGGGGATCGTCAGGTAGTCGTCCATGTGCAGGAACGGATACTTCTCCACGAGCGGCACCGAGCATTCGTTGTCACCCGCGGCCATCAACGCTTTCCCGGCAGGCGTCAGATACGTGTCGAAAGCTGCCGCCAGACGTGGATCGGCGCGCATCATGCCCGGCAGGAGCGACAGCAGGAAACCGGAGAACGGACCGCCGTCGAGCGACTGCAGATAAGGGCCGACAGGCTCTGACGGCCCACCCGCCCCACCGCCCCGGGCAACACCGACCAGTCGTACTTCGGGAGCGTAGGTCGGCTGCAGCTGCGAGATCCAAACGCTGGCCAACGACCCGCCGGAATAGCCCGCCGCAGCAACCGGAGTATCGGTCCCGGACAGGCCGAGCGGCGTGAATGCCTCGGCCGCGCGCACGCCGTCGAGCGCGGTGTAACCCGGCTGCTTCGGGACGATCGTCGCCCCGTTCGACCCCTCCCAGTCGGGTACGGAAATCGCGTGACCGGACGACAACATCTGGTCGATCTGCAAGAAATCCAAGGAGGCGTCGTACTTGTGGTCCAGCGGGACCGCTCCCTGCCGGAGCGCGTACGAGGGAGCGCACTGCGGGGCTGAGGCATCCTCGGCAGCCTGATAGGTGATCAAGCCCTTGACCTGCCCGGTTCGCGGGCGCAGCACCGTCGTCACGGTCGTCATGGGCCGGCCCGCGTTATCTGTCGTTCGATACAGCAACTGCCAGGCATCGGCGTCCTCCGCCTCCGGCCGCATCGAGGCCACCTCGACCGGCCGCGAATTCAGGATGGTGCCCGGCGCCGTCGATTCCCAGCCCGACGGCGGGGTGTAGAACGGGTCGTTCTGCGGAATCGGGATCGGATCCGCATTGCCAACCGCTGCCGGGGTGCCGGTGAGGCACAGTGCGGCCGTTGCCGCGATCAGAACCGAGCGCAGTTGCCGACGGCCGACCGCTGAACCCCCTGCGCCACAAGAAGATGCGACTTTACTCATCATTTGCACTCCCTCCGCCAGGGAGGCTACACACCTGTAGAGGACGCATACCCGCAATCCGACGAAAAAGATGACTGGCAGCCGCAACCACTCCCCGGCGCCAGATCAGCCGGTCACCGCACCGAAAATGTCTCCCCCGCAAGGGAAGCCGGTCCGCATCCTCCGTCGACCCGGTCGAGTTCAGCGGCCAGCTCGGCGACGGCAACGGCAACGGCCATCGGCTGCTCCGACAGCCCAGCCAAGCCGGGAATCCGCCCTTCCACCCGATAGCCAGATGATCACTATCCGGATTCCCCACCCGGCGTGTCTGCATGACAACACGCCGGACAAAGGAGCTATCAGAGCGTCCAACTAAGTCACATCAAATCAGGTGAGCGCCTTGAACAATCGAATCCATGTTCGGTTGCCGAAGATCGTCAAGAGTTGACGTAGTACCTGATCATCACACCTTTCTGGCTTGTCGTTGACAGTCGGCGGTAGGGCACGGTAGTCACCCTCGGCGGTACCGAGAAGGTCAGGGGTTCGATTCCCCTTAGCTCCACAGAACCGCAGAACCGCATGCGGCTCTGCGACTTTCGGCGGCGGTGGTGACTTCGCCCGGCCGCGCTACCTGAGCGCGGCGTCCGCCCGAGGCGTTCGGCGGCGTCGGTGCGGAGTTGGCGCGCCGACGCGGCGGCAACTCGTACCCAATGACGCCGGCCGTTCGGCTGACCCGCGGAAATCGCCGGTGCCGTGGCCTATCTGGCCAGCGGCTACGCCGACTACATCAGTGGCGCGACCATCCGGGTGAGCGGCGGCGACATCCGGTCGGTGATCTGAGCGGAGTCGGGCGCCGCCTCCACCGAGGAGGGCAGCGTTCAACGGATCATTAGTCGTCCATAAGGTTCCTTCCGCAAGATCACTGTCGATCACGATGACGCGGAAGGATCGGCAAATGCGTTTCAGGGCAGTGGCTTCGGCAGTGCTGGTGGTGGCCGGGGCGGTAGTCCCCTGCATGGCGGCGGGACAGGCGCAGGCGGAAGAGCCGTGGTGCGGGGCCTCACGGCTGGGCCTCACCGTGCAGCCCGAGCTCGGACAGCCCACCGGCAGTCAGCGCACCGCAAGTATCGTGCTGACGAACCTGTCCCAGGAATCCTGTGTTCTGCAAGGCTTCCCGGGAGTCGACCTGGCTGCGGTGGGCGACAATGGCCGCGCCTCGCTGCCCCGAACCACCGAACAGGGCCAACCGGTCCACCTGCCCGGGGGCGGTCAGGCCAAGAGCACCCTGACCTACGTAACCGGCACCGATACCCCCACCGAAATCATCGTCACCCCACCCGATTCCACCACCCAACTGCATGCCGCCTGGCCCACCGCCCTGGGCTCGATCACGGTATGGCCCCAAGGCGCGACCCACCCGGGCACCTACATCGGTCCCCTGCACGGCTGAGCGCTTGCCGGGTTTGTGCGCGTTTCAGCTTGTCGGCTCAGTCGCGGGTGCCACTGCCGCGGCCACACAGCCTCGCCGCGCCACCGCAAGGCCGCAACCGTCAACGTCGTGCGCGCCGGCGGCAGAGCCCTCCGCGCCGAGGAACAACTCCGGCATCGCGGTCCAGTGAGGATGATCGGAAAGGAAGGATCGAGGGAGCTCACGCCTGGCGCGGACGGCTGGTTTCGCATCCCCCACCCCGTGCAACATCACTCTGAAATAGATGTCAGTCACTTCCGATAGGCTGCGCCAGTCCCCTTGGTACATGGGGACTTTCGACAACTGGGGAGTGAAGTATGAAAATGTCGGTCCTTGCTCGTTCGACCGTCGGTATCGCCGCAGGAGTGGCGATGGGGGTGGCCACCATCGTCTCGGCTACGACCGCATCAGCAGACATGACCATTACACCGTCGCAAGCGTATTGCGTTGGCACCACCTATGCTGTCACGCTGCCTGCGGCAGATGCTGCGGCACTGTGGGCGCAAATGCCTGCCGTCGAGACCGCTCTGAACGAGTGGGCACTGGTGGAAACACCGTCTGCCGGCAGCGGACTGTCGACAACCGTCTCCGCCCCGGTGAAGTACGTCGCCGGCCAGGACGTGACTGTGCAGTGGACGCCACCTGCGGCAGGGCAGTGGCAGCTCATGATGGCCCCATACAGCCAGGGCGGCTACGGCACCCCCTTTGGAGGGCCATTGGCAGTCACCGTGGTGCAGTCCGCTCCGGCCGGGTCGAATTGCACCCAGCCCACCGGCACGGGAACCGGTAGCGCGAGTTCCATTCCGGTGATCGGCGGTCTCCTCAGCAGCCTTTCGGCTCAGAAGTAGTAACACCCTGTCGAAAGCCCTGGCTTGTCAGGGCTTTCGACAGTTCGCAGAGTGTCCGCAGCAGTTCCACGCGTCGCCTTGCTGACCAACGTCACTAACGCTGACTTCAAGATCGTTTTTCGCCGCCCACGGGCGGCACGGAAAGGTAACCATGAACGTCAGGAACACACTCGTCCGCATGACGCTGGGGACGGCCGCTATCGCCGCCGCCATCGTGACCAACGCTGGCACCGCAGGTGCCGATGTGCAGCTGCAGCCGATCAACAACGGCACCCAGCAGAACTCCGACATCAGCGGGTACGGCTCGGGTAGCGCCGCCGGCTCCGGCCACGCCATCGGCGACATGATCGGAAGGCTGCTTTTCCAGAACAACAACTGACCCCGCGGGTCCGTGCCCGCGCCTCGTCCGGCAGGTAGCGTCGGGACGATGTGCCGAGACTGGCCTGGACGGGCTGCTCCGGCGGCGACCCCATCATCGACTCACCACAGGTTCCGATCCTGTCACCCCGACTGTGTGGTTGAGACACAAGAATGGCCCTGGCCGTTTCATATGGTCAGGGCCATTCTTCTATTCATGGAGAGGTGAGAGTGCACGCCATGATGCGATGTGGATGGGTACCGAGAAGGACCATAACGGTGGGATCACCCGGCGGTCGACTACTCGGCACCCGACGTCCTACATTGCCGCATACCGCGCTGACCGAACCGGCCAGCGCGGGGCGACGCCGGCCCCGCAACCGTGGCCCGTCCAGTCTTTCGGGCGCCGAAGAAGGAAGCGCCACAGGGCAATTGAAATGAAGGATCGAGGGAGTTCGTCCGCAGGACGTCCGCAGTAGCTTCGCTGACCGCCAATCCGACCCGATGCCACCAACGTCCGAATGCCTGGCCAGAGCTATGGTGCCAGCACACCCAACACCACCCAAACCGGGCAAAACAGACAAGATCATCGTTCGCATCGAGAAGGTCAGGCGTTCGATTCCCCTTAGCTCCACATCGAGGAGGCCGCTCCCAATGGGAGCGGCCTCCTTTGCGTTCAACGTGGCGAGACGCTGCGGCTCGGGATGGTGTAGTCGACCGGGTCAATTAGCGGTTGCTCGGAGGTCTCCGAAGATGGCGTAAGCGTCGCCGCCCGGGTTCAGGTTGGTGACCTGGAGGCGCAGGCGGAGTGGGCGGTCGAAGTCGATGTGGATGGGGGCGGTGTCGCCGAGTTTGACGGTGGAGTCGGTGACGAGGACCTCGTCGGCATAGATCTGGAAACGCATGGCCATGCCGGACGGGGTCGCGTCGTCACGGACGCCCAGGACACCGTCGAGGTGCGCGTACTTCCGGGCGAGGTCGTATTCGACGAAGGCCAGATGGCGGCCGTCCGGATCGAGCATGATCGAACGGGTGTAGCTGGTGCCCGACACCTCGGCGGGGCCGGTGTTGAAGTTGAGATAGGTTGCGCCGTCCAGCTTTCGCAGGTCCATCAGGTACTGCACCCCGGGGACCGGGATAACCGAGGCTCCGCTGGTGGGCGTGGTGGAGGTGCGGGTGATCGGCGACGTCGAGGTCACCGTGGTCGATGTCGTCAGCGCAGTCGTGGCGGGGAGGCTCGCGGCCGGCCCGACGACGGTGGTGACGACTACCGTGCGGGTGGCCTGCGGGTGCGAGCGGTCCACCGCGACGATCGCGACGGCGCCGACCAGTACCAGCACTGCGCCGCCGAGGGCGGCGGGTACCGCGAATCGTTTCCAGCGGCCCGGACCCTTCGACAGCGCGGGTAGGTCGGCGAAGACCGAGTCGATCTGGGGCTGCGTCGCAGCGGCGTGAATGCGCGCCGCCCGCTCGTCGAATTCGGCGAGATTGATGCGGTCCGCGGCGAGGTGTTGTTTGAGGGCTTCGAACGCGCGCTCGCGTTCGACTGTTCCGATCCGCGGCTGACGGGTTTCGTCCATACTCCGGGCCTTACGTTCGATCGTGGCGATCCAGTTTTATTGTGTCAGTTGCTCATTCGAACAGCGTCGGATCACCCCATGCGAGTTCGGGGAGTCGAATCGGGCGACCGACGGCGGAAGCCATACCTGCCACTATCGGATTCTCCACCGTATCCGGACGGTAGGCGACCAAGCGTATTCGCAGTACTCGCTCCACGTTGTAATGGAGTCGGATCGGTTCGCCGAGGGTCGCGCGGACCTGTGGCTGCGGCTCGTTGTCGAGGAAGACTTGGAAGTATCCGATCTGGTTGGCGTCCTTGGCATTGTCGAGAATGCCGACCACGGTTTCGAACTCGTGGTACCGGCGGCCCAGCGTGTATTCGACGGCGCTCCTCGGATCACCGCAGAAGGCGTTGCAGCGGTGCACGATGCTGTTGCCATAGTGTTCGGCATCCAGATCCGCGCCGCCGAATATCAAGTCGGGACCGATGTTCGACGGATCCAGCACCGTGGTCAATAGCCTGGCCTTGCGGCGTACCGGTCCGGATACCGGTGTCGCGCGCGATCTTCTGGCGAATGGGGAGCCGATCCAGTCGCCGCGGGTCGGCAGGGGATGCTCCCCTTCTCCGGTGAACGCGACGAGCAGGTCGGTGATGCCGTCGACGGTGAATTCTTCGATCACGTAGCGGGTAGCGGAGTACCCCGTCAGGAAGATGGGGATTTCATCGATCGAGCGCCCGGGCAGGACCACGGGAAGAATCCGCCTGGTCTGTTCGAAGAGATTTCTGGTGAGCTCATTGCGGAGTATCGCGGCCTCGAACTGAGCGCCGCGGCCCTCGTCCGGTGCGGCCGAACCCTCTGCCCGCCTTTTGTACTCGGGCGAGGCAATGACGAGAATGAAGTCCGCCCTGGTGAGTTGATCGATCGCCCAGCTGGACCAATCGCGTCGCTCGGTGTCGTACCAGAGATCCAGGTGCACGTCGATACCGGCGTCTTCACGGAGAAAGGTCGCGAATTGCCGCACCAGTTCCTTGTGTTCCTTCGTATCGTGCGAATACGTCACGAACACTCTCGGCGACTCGCCATGGGACTCGGATGAAAACCGTTCTCCACCACCCATTGTGTCCGCCCTCAACGCCTATCACCGGTAGTACGGACGTAGCGTACGCCACGGTGACCCATTGGAAACCCCTCATTTTTCAGTCGCGTCTGATTTGTCCGCTTAATTACGGTATTGCCGTTGGTTTCTCAATACCTAACGGTCGGGATCTTGCTGACCGGTACGCCGGACACTCTGAGAAACGCTGCGCCGGGTCCATTTCCACTCCGGCATGCGATGCCGCAGGACGTAGCCGGTGACAATGGCGACCCCGCCCAGCAGGCCGAGCACTCCCAGTCCCCCGTCGCCCGCGCCGGCCGCGATCAGAAAGGTGAGCACACACACTGCGGTCGCGACCAGATACGCCACGATGTGATCCGATCCGTACCACCTGACCTGCGCTGCACGTTCCACCAACCGCCGGATCTCCGCGATGTGCGTGCGCACCTCCGAGAATTCCGCAGCCCGGAGATCGAGGTCCGCGATCCGCTCGAGCACCTTCCAGGAGGAGTCGAGCTGCGCCTGATTGGTGATGCAGCGGCCACCGTCGGCGAATTCGCTCCACCGGTCGGTGATCGAGTCGGCAAGCGCGGCGGCGAGGTGCTCCCGGAAGTACGCGTTACCCGGGTATTCGCGAACGGCCTTCTCGTAGATGGGAATAGCCAGTTCCAGATTGTCGGCATAGGTGTTCGCGATGCCGATGGCGTACAGCGGACTGCTCGGATCGAGAGCCTGTGCTCGCTCGTACGCGGCCCGGGCCCGCGTCCAATCGCGGGCGCCGCAATGAATATCGCCGAGTACGCAGTGGAACCGCGGATCGCCGGAATGCAATCGGATCGCCTCCGTGATCTCGAACAGGGCGTCATTGCCATTGTCGAGTTCGAGGGAGGCCTGGGCACGGATGTACCACGCCTCCGCGTCGCCGGGCCGTTGATGAGTCGCCTCCCGCGCGGCCATATGCGCCTGGAATCCGTCGCCGCGATCGAGGTAGTCCTGCGCTATCGAATTCCAGTCGGGGCGGGTGTCCCCGGACAGGGGCTGTGGATCCATGGGAATGTCCTGCCTGGTTCGGGCTAGAGTGCTTCGATCTTCTGAATCAGCGTGCGCCGCTTGAAGTACACGCGGTCGCAACACCCCACGATTCCCATTCGCTGCGACCACGACGACATCCAAGCGGCGACGCTGATGTTTCCGTTGTCCATCGCGGTTACCTTGACCGAGAGGACCGGTTTGTCACTGCCCACCGAACTCAGCCCGAACCCCCGCACTCGAAAGTTCATATCCCCCGGGCCGTCGACCGCGCGCCACCACACCGAACCGAAGTGGTCGTGCACCACGTCGATCACTTGGGCGTAGGGCACTTTCGCATAGGTGTCGACCTGCTTTCGAGCGCCGGCGCTGAGGAAGAACCCGAGTATCAGTACGGCGACGAACGCGACAACGAAAAGTACGAACAAAGCTTCCATCATGAACTCCTGAGCACCCTCTGTGTCTCAACCCGTGGTGATATCGCGGACCAGTTTGTTCTTGCCGGTGGTGCGGCAGAACGCCTCCGCGGACAACCGGGTCGCGGTGATCGAGGACCGGCTCGCACTCTGTCCGGTGCTGCGCAAATAGGATTCGATAATCGATTCCTTGCGCGTTTTGTCGGCGGCGAGGAAATCCTTGCAGGTCGTTTCGCCGCCCGTGGCGGACTGCATCGAACCGGACGGAGTCGAGGCGGAACCGTGGGAGTTGGAGCAGCCGCCGAGAGCGAGTGATCCGGTGGCCAATAGGGCGGCGAGAACTGCGGCGCGCTTCACGATGACTTCCTTCCGGTCGCGAATGTTGTTGCGTACAACTGCATCACGCGCGGTGGTGCAGTTCCTGGACATCTGGAAACCGCTTGAATAAACTGCACGGTGCCGCCACAGGAGCGCGGAGGTGACCGATGGCCGGAACATCGCGACGAGCCGTCGATCCGGATGTCGCGCTGGAGGATTTCGTCACCGCACTGAACCAGGCGATGCTGCGCGCCGAGAAGCAGCTCGGCACCAGCGTGAAGCGCAGGAATCTGGCCAAGCGGCTGAACATCTCGGTCGGCAGCGTCTACGCCTATCTCAAGGGAACGACGCTGCCATCGGCCTCGGTACTGGAATCGATGCTCCTCGAACTACGACTCGACGGAGCCGCCATCGGGCAGTTGCAGACCCTGCGCGACGCCGCCGAGATCGCGCGGCGAACCCGTCGCGAAGGCGGTGTGAAGCAACCATCGCTAGGCCTGTATGCCGGCGAATTACCCAGGGATATAAGAAAATTGCACGGCCGGAAGGCGGAACTCGCGCAGATTCTCGGCGTGCTTACCAGCTCGGCGCAGGCGGAGTTCGCGACGAGCACCGTGTGCGTGCTGTGCGGTGTCGGCGGTGTCGGCAAGACCGCGCTGGCGGTGCGGGCCGCCCGCAGCCTGGAGAAGGAGTTTCCCGATGGGTGCCTGTTTCTCGACCTGCGCGGATATGCCGACACCCCGGCCATGTCGACGGGCGAGGCGGCGGGCAAGCTCCTGCGTCAGTTGAAGGCGCCGCCGGAATCGGTGCCGGCTCACCAGGAAGAGCGGCTGGTCGCCCTGCGTGAGCTGCTGGCCGACAAATGCCTGCTGCTGGTACTGGACAACGTCCTCGACGCCGCGCACGTGCGGCCGCTGTTGCCCACCCACGGTGACAGTCGGGTGCTGCTCACCAGTCGCAGCAATCTCAACGGTCTCGATGATGCCCGCCGAGTGCCGATAACGCCGCTGTCGGTCAATGATTCGGCGGAATTGGCGTGCGAGCTCATCGCGGACCTGCCCGATGACCGCCGGCCATCCGAGGATCAATTGGTGGCGATGACCCGCCGGTGCCACGGGTTGCCGGTCGCCATCAAGATCGCAGCGGCGGTCGTGCACACCGAGACGTGGCCGAGCACCGCCGATGACGATGACGGGATCGAGGTCTTCCACGACGGGGACCGCGATCTCCCAGCACTGTTCGAGTACTCGGTGGCGCGGTTGGCTCCGGAGCTCGCACGTGTTTTCACCCTGCTCGGACTGCACCCCGGTCCCGACTTCGACCTGGCGGCGGTCGCCGCCATGGCCGAGGTCGACAGCGGTGTGGCGCGCCGCTCGGTGCGGCACCTGATCGAGGTCAATCTGCTCGCGTCCCCACGCTCGGGCCGTTACGAATTCCACGATCTCATCAAATCTTTCGCGCACAAGCGCGCCCACACCACGCTCACCCGCGACGAACACGCTCGGGTCCGCGCGCGGCTGGTGGATCACTACCTGTCGACCGCGGACGCGGCGGACCGCCTGCTCACCCCCACCCGGCATCGTGCGGCCATGGCCCCGTCGGTGCGGGACACAGCGGCTCCGATGCGCGAATACCGTTTCGCGATAGCGCAATTGACTGCCGACCGGGACAACCTGCTGGCCGCCGCGACCACGGCCTACGCGCTGGGCCGCGACGAGCAGTGCTGGCAGCTGGCGTTCGGGATCCGCGAATTCGCCTTCATCACGCACGATATCGACCTGTGGCTGCGCACCCACGAGCTGGCGCTGGCCGCCGCCGAGCGGTCGGCCGATGCCTATGCCGAGGCGGTGACCTGCAACAACCTCGGGCTCGCCGAGCTGTCGGGCGGTCATGTGGCGGCCGCCGCGGCACTGTACCGGCGGGCTCGTGCCCGTTTCGAACAGATCGGCGACGCCTATGGCGAGCACATCGCACTCGCGCACGAGGCATGGGCGGATTTCGTGGCGGGCGAGCCGGCGGAAGCTCGGCGCAAGAGCGCCATGGCTCTCGACTATCTGACCGCCCACGGCAAGCCGAGGAATGTGGCAATCCTGCTGCGCGACAGCGCCACGATCGAAATCGCCATGGGCCGGTATGCGGCGGCGGTGCCGATGGCGCGGGAGGCGCTCGAGGTGTTCCACGCCCAGCAGCTGCACGTCGACGAGGCGATGGCCTACAACGTGCTCGGGCGCGCCTACCGGCAGCTGGACGCCTTGCAGCAGGCAGGTGAAATGTTCTCCCGCGCCACTGAACTCGCGACACGGTCGGGGAGCATGCTGGAGCAGGCCCGCGGTTACGACGGGCTGGGTGAGATCGCCGCGGCCCAGGCCAATTGGCCCGCGGCGCGCATGCACTGGAATGAGGCGCTGGCCGGCTACACCGTGCTGCGCGACCGGCAGCGGCAGGACGAGATCCGCGCACGACTGGAAGCGTTGCCGGACACCGACGGTTGAGTCGGTGTCCGGCAGGCGGTTACGGCGCGAATGCCTTCCATTCGAACTTGCACCACTGGCACACATACTTCTGCCAGCCCTGCTTGTCCTTCTCTCCGACATCCATTCCGGTCCGCTTGGAACACTGTGGACAAATCTCGGCCATTGTCTACTCCCTTCTGGACCGTCCCATGAAGCCACGCGGCGTGGGCGTGGTGCGATACCGGCTGGAATGCACTGGAAAGAGCCGAAAAAGACTGCACGATTGCCCGATCCATGGTCGGCGACCCGTCATTAGCATCGTGTTATGTCATCGGCTCCTCGGCCGCAGTCGCACAACCACGGGATTGACACCGGGCCGTGGATAGGGTTCCTGCGCGGTGATCGTGCGGAGCAGATCCTCCGCGCCGGTGACCGTAAAGTCCCGCACCACATAGTGATCAGCGGTGCGCGGCTGCAGGAAGAGGGGAATCTCGGCCGGGGATCGGCCGGGCAACACCACCGGAAGCAGTTTGCGCTGCCACACCTCGCGGTCGCTGTGCAGCAACTCCATCAGCAGCGTGATCTCCGACCGCATGCCCAGGTTGCTCTCGCCCCCGCCCCGGCCGTCGCCAACCGATTGCGCCAGCTCCGGCATCTCAAGGGGTTCTCCGTCGGTGAGATGGCCGAGGCCGCAGGATGTTCGGCGACAACGATCGGCCAGGCCGAGCGCGGGCAACATGTGCCGAGCGAGGCCCTGGTACAGGTGTGGGACGCCGCGCTGGACGCGAACAACATCCTCAACGCGCACTATGAGGACCTCCGCTACGAGCAGCGCGAGCGACGGCGCCGCGCGAGTTACCGGACGCCCGCCGTGGCGGCACCCGCCTACCCACTGCCGGGCGACCGGACCGAGTGGATCGCGGATGTCACCATTCCGGATGGGACGTTGATGTCGCCCGGGCAGACGTTCACCAAGGTGTGGCGGATCCAGAACGCCGGGACCGTGAACTGGAATGAGCGCTATCTCAAGCGGATCGGCGCGCTCGGCGGTGTCGGCCAGGTGTCCACCCCGCGACTCACTCCGATTCCCGAGACGCCTGCGGGCCAGGAGGTCGATATCGCGCTCGCGTGCAAGGCACACATGTTGGAGGGTTCCTCCGTCGCGCACTTCAAGATGTCGGACCGGGACGGGCACCTGTTCTTCCCGACCTCCAACCCGGCGGGCATCGTCCTGTCGATCACGGTGGTGGGGAGTTGACATGCCGGCTGCGGTGATCGCGGCCTGCGCGAGCATTTTCGCGGCGGGCTTGACCTTCGTCTTGGCCCAGCGAGGCTTGATCAGTCAGGAGCGGCGGCAAGCCAGACTGCTGCGCATCAGCAGTCAACTCGCCGAGCTCTACGCTCCGCTACGCACCCTGGTGGACGTCAACGAACACGTCTGGGAGTCACTGCGAGAGTCCCAGCTGCCACCTCGCGCTCAGCGCCGCTTCGACCGGGACAACCCGGACTGGCGCCGGTGGCGCGACCACGTCCTGATGCCCGCGAACCGCGCCATGCGCGACTTGATCCTCGACCACGCCGATCTCCTTCTGGAGCCCTCTCTCCCAACCCCCCTCCGTGACTTCTGTGCCCACGTCGCATCGCTGGAAGTAGCCCTGGCGGCCGAATCCGACGGCGTCATCGCACCGCCGCTGGTCCGTCACCCCGGCGACCGCTTCGTCCGTCACGTTCGAGACTCCTACGACCACCTGATATCCGAGCGCCAACGGCTCCTGCCCGTCCGTCCCGGCGACCAATAGCCTGCCCCCTACTTCCCCGGCATCTCCTGCCGAGACTGGAAACTCGACGACCCTGCGGGCCAGAACCTCAATCGAACGACACGTCCACGCACTACGAGGGTCACCGTCCACTGACACGGCTGGCATGATCGCGGGGTGGACCTACGATTCGGTATTCAGTTGGCGCCGACGGTGACCGAGCTGCCTCAGCTGCGCGCGATGGCCAGGGTGGCGGACCGGGAAGACCTGGATCTGCTCGGCATCCAGGACCACCCGTACTCCGGCGGGCTGGCCGACACCTTCGCGGTGATCGCCACCGTGTTGGCGGAAACCGAACGGCTGCGGGTGTTTCCGGATGTGGCGAGCCTGCCACTGCGCGGGCCCGCGATGCTCGGGAAGCAGGCTGCGACCTTGGATCTCCTCAGCGGCGGACGATTCGAACTCGCCTTGGGCGCGGGCGCTTTCTGGCCGGCGATCGGCGCCATGGGCGGCCCGATGCGGTCGAATCCCGAAGCGCTGCAGGCGCTCGAGGAGGCCACCGCGATCATTCGGGCCATGTGGCATCCGGGGACGAAGGCGAAAGTCGAAGGCACGCACTACACCGTGAAGGGCGTGCAGTCCGGACCCGCGCCCGCGCATCCGGTCGGGATCTGGTTCGGCAGCGTCGGCCCCAAGGCCAACGCGCTCACCGGGCGCATCGCCGACGGCTGGGCGGCGCCCATCCCGCACTACCTGCCGTACGAGAAATGGCAAGCGACACAGGACATCATCTCTGCCGCCGCCATCGACGCGGGACGTAAACCGGCCGACATCACCCGGATGGCACAGCTCGTCGGAACGATCACCGACATTCCGGGGCCGGTCACGCTCCGCGGCGAGGAACCGATTCGCACCGACGCTGCGGGTTGGGCCCGCATTCTGGCCGATCTCGCCACGGAAACCGGCTTCGACACCTTCGTGTACTGGCCGGAGTCCGCCGACGATACCCAACTCCACCGCTGGATCGGTGACGTCGTTCCGTCCACCCGCGCCCTGTGCGCCTGACCATCCAGGGTGCGCCGATTCGGGTAGGTTCGCATCAGCTCCCCTCCCGAACGACCGCCCGTGACCTCGGCAGAGGTCGCGGGCGGTCGTCGTTTCAGGGCTGTTGGAAATCGCGGCTGTCGGGCTCGGGACAAATTCAGATGTTCTCGACCTTCGAGTCCTCGTAGGTGATTGTCACCTGTTCGACGGCCGGGCCGCTGTTTCCGGCCTCCAGGGACGGCCCCTTCCATGCCGACGGCCATGCCTTCATGAAGTGGAATCGCTTGACCGGCTTCCGCTTTCCGTCGAGCAGCGTCATCGTGATGTTTTGACGAGCAGCATCCACATCACCGTTGCAGGTTCACTATTCAGTGTTACTATCTACTGGTAGTCAGCGACACTGAGTAGTACGAGGAGGTGATCCATGGGCAAGCAGATGACGGAGCTGCTCAAGGGCACGTTGGAAGGCATTGTGCTGGCGATCCTGTCCGTGCGGTCGGCGTACGGGTACGAGATCACGGCGTGGCTGCGGGACCAGGGGTTCTCCGATATCGCCGAGGGCACCATCTACGCCCTGCTGATCAGGATCGAGAAGAAGGGCCTGGTCGACGTCGAGAAGGTCGCCTCGGAGAAGGGGCCGCCGCGCAAGGTGTTCACCCTCAACGCGCAGGGGCAGGACTATCTCGACGAGTTCCGCAGAAGCTGGAACTTCCTTTCCGAACGGCTCGAACAACTTCACGAAGGCGGCAAATAGTCATGGATATCTCGAAACTCACCGCGAAGGTGATCGGCGACCTCGGCGACAAGCGACGGTGGCGGCAGTACAAGGAGCGCGCCCGACGGCTTCCGGCGAACTACCGCACGGCGATCGACGCGTTCGAGCGGTACCTGATGGTGTACGGGCCGGGCGGCAGCGTTGCCATGTTCGAGGACCTCGCCGACCTTTTCGAGCAGAGTGCGGCGGATCGAACCCCGATCCGGGAGGTCGTCGGCGACGACCCGGTGGAATTCATCGAGACGTTCGCACGGAACTACCAGGAGGACGCGTGGGTCAACCGCGAACGGAAGCGGCTGGTCGACGCCATCGAGCGCGCCATGGGCGACGACACCGGCAGCTGATCATCGCAGTCTGAAGGGAGAGCAACCCGATGGGGAAGATCGTTCATGTCGTCCACCAGTCCCTGGACGGCTACATAGAAGGGCAGAACGGTGAATTCTACTGGCCCACCATGGATTCCGACGTCGATGCGTATTGGCGCGGACTCGCCGGCACGGCGGGGACCTTCCTCTACGGCCGGGTCACCTGGGACTTCATGTCCGAGTACTGGCCCCGCGCCGGGCAATACGCCTTCCATCCCGGCGATGCCGACTTCGCGCCGGTCTGGCTGGCCAAGCCGAAGGCCGTCGTATCACGCACGCTCGACACTGCGCCGTGGAATACTCGCGTGTTCTCCGACTCCGGGTCCCTGGCCGATGCGGCGGCTCGTGAGCAGGGGAACTTCCTCCTGTGTGGCGGGTCCGAACTCGCGTCGTCGTTGACTCGCGACGGATTGATCGACGAGTACCACATTTTCGTGCACCCGGTCCTGTTCGGCGGCGGCAAGCCCGTTTTCACCGATGTGAATGTCGGGGCGGTACTGCGATTGACCGGATCGCGGGTGCTGGACGACCAAGTCGTCCTGTTGCGCCACGAACGGCTCGGGGCACCGTGATTCGCCTCGACTGCGCTGCCGCTGCTAAGAACTCGACAATTTCGTGCGCGCGCCGGTGATGGAAGCGTCAAGGACCGAGGGGCGCCTTCCGGTTGGATATCCAATGGGAGCTCAGGCCATGTCGAAGCTGGAGGCGAGGTTATGGGCATCATCGGCGGGGAAGTCTGCCTGTCGTCGTTCCATGTGCAGTGGTCGCCGACGGAGGAGGTGTACATCGCGCGGTCCGACCGGCATCCCGGTCTCGCCGGTCGCGATGAGTGGTCCTCCCTCGCCGCCGTCGACACCCTGATGGATCTGATCGAACATCAAGGGCAGCACGATGATTGGTCGGGGCGGCCGGCCGCGTGACGCACGTGGGGCCGCCTACACCTCGATCTGTGAGCCCATGATGACCGTGCGGTTCCTGGGCAGTCCGAAGTACTCCGCCGCGTCGGCGGTGATGTGGCTGGTGGCGATGAACAGGCGTTTGCGCCAGCGGGCCATGGTGGGTTCGGGGCCGGGGCGGAGTTCGATGGTGGACAGGAAATACGAAGCCTGGGCCAAGTCCAGCGGGCCTTCGGTTTCGGCGGGGTCGAGCAATGCGAGTGCGGCTGGGACGTCGGGGGTTTCCATGTAGCCGTAGCTGGCGGTGACGTGGATGATGCCGTCTTCGCGGTAGTCCAGGTGGTCGATGGTGATGCGCTGGTCGACCGGAACCCTCGGGACCGGTTCGGTTTTGATCGACAGGAATACGACCTGCTGGTGCCGTACGTGGTTGTGCTCGACGTTGGCGCGCATGGCCAATGGGGCGGTTTCCTTGCCGCGGTTGAGGAATACCGCGGTGCCGGGGACGGTGACCGTTGCCGGTACGCCGTCCTGCAACTGGTCGATGAACACGCGCAGTGATCCTTCGCGCTGTTCGCGTTCGGCGGTGACGATTTCGCGGCCGCGCTGCCAGGTGGTCATGATGGTGAACGCGGTCAGGGCGATCAGCAGCGGCAGCCAGGCGCCGTGCACGAGCTTGGTGAGGTTCGCTGCGACGAACAGCAGGTCGACGATCAGCAGCGGGGTCGCGGCGAGCGCGATCAGCCACATGGGCGTATGCCATTTCGCCCGTGCGACATAGAAGAACAGCAGGGTGGTGATGGTGATGGTGCCGGTCACCGCCATACCGAAGGCGAAGGCCAATGCGGCCGAGCTGCGGAACGCGAACACCAGCGTCAGGACCGACACCATCAGCAGCCAGTTGATCCACGGCACGTAGATCTGCCCGATGGTCGATTCGGAGGTGTGCGCGATCCGCAGCCGCGGTAGGTAGCCGAGCTGGGCGGCCTGGGCGGCAACGGAATACGCGCCGGTGATCACCGCCTGCGAGGCGATGACCGTGGCCGCGGTGGCCAGGATGACCATCGGCAGTCGTCCCCAGCCGGGGACGAGCAGGAAGAACGGGGCGCTGGCGTTGGCGGGGTCGTCGAGGATCAGCGCCCCCTGTCCCAGGTAGCTGAGCGCGCACGCCGGGAAGACGAGGAACAGCCAGCCACGGGTGATGGCGCGACGGCCGAAATGCCCCATATCCGCGTAGAGCGCCTCGGCGCCGGTGACCGCGAGCACGATCGCGGCGAGTGCGAAGAACGCGATTCCGAAGTGGCCGAACAGGAATCCGAGCGCATAGGTGGGTGAGAGCGCCTTCAGGATTTCCGGATGCGCGGCGATGCCGGTGACGCCCAGTGCGCCGATGGTCACGAACCACACGATCATCACAGGCCCGAACATGCGGCCCACCGCCGCGGTGCCGCGCCGCTGCACGAGGAACAGCCCGACGATGATCACCGCCGTGATCGGCACGACCAGCTCCGCGAGCGAGGGCTGCACCACCTTCAAACCCTCGACGGCCGACAGCACCGAGATCGCCGGGGTGATCATGCTGTCGCCGAAGAACAGTGACGCACCGAAGATTCCGAGCGCCGACAGCGCGAGCGCGGTGCGCCGCCCGCCCGGCGCGACCCAGCGCCGCAGCAGCGTGATGAGCGCCATGATGCCGCCCTCACCCTCGTTGTCGGCGCGCATCGCCAGCAGGACGTAGGTGACGGTGACGATGATCATGACCGACCAGAACACCAGCGACACGACACCGAACACGTTGTCGCGGCTCACCGGAACCGGATGCGGGTCACCGGGGTCGAACACCGTTTGCAGGGTGTAGATCGGGCTGGTGCCGATATCGCCGAACACCACACCGAGCGCACCGACGATGACCGCCAGCCGGGCCGTGTCGTGCGCGGCGGATATGCCCGGTGTCGACTGCGTCGCGGGGGTGTCACCCGTTGCCCCCGTAGGTCGCTGCTCGGTCACAGTGGTACCTCCTCCGAGCGGGCGGCCGTGCGGATGCCCGCGAATCGTGCCGGACGTTACCGGCTCGTAGGCACAACGTCCGACACGCCCTCATTCCAGCGCGGCGGTGACCACTGCAAGGGCCGAAACGGGTGTCGGCCAACGCGACCGTGGTGCCACGGTCAGGCTCGAGACGTCGCGGCAAGCCCTCCCGCCCTGCTGCGCCGCAAGCTCAGCACTCGGCCGGCGGCTCTTCCCAAGACCGAGCGATGCTCTGCGAGCCGGCCACCATCGTGAGGAGTCCTGCTTGCGGCGGTGTTCGACAGCGCTCGTGCGACCGCCTCGCCCCGGTCGGTCAGCCGCAGCGGCCCGGGAATCGTCAGGGGCTCGTCCCAACTGCCGTGGTCATCGGTGACGAGGAGTCCATGCGCCGCGATCAGGCGGAGAGCCGACGCCAGATCCGCGCCCTGCGCCGGCACAAACCTCTGCAGAAGTGCTGTATTGCAACCAGATTCGGAAAGCATGTCGAGGATCTCGACGACATGGCAATGGGTTGCCAGCTCGTCCAGCAGCATCGGGTCATCGTGATCGCCGACCAATCGAACCATCTCCTCGTTGCCCGGAAATCCTCCGGACGGAAGATGGAAGATAGGCGCGTCCGGGCAGTGGCAACAGCTGCTTTGACGCACCCTTGGCGCTGTCGACCTGCTTCTTTGCAAGATCTATACGGCGTGATGACGAAGCCGCCGCGGCCCGTTCGGGATCGCGGCGGCTCCTGTCCTCGGCGCACCGTGACATGCCGGTGACGGGCTACGCCGGAGGTCGGTCAGCGCCGGCCGGGCTTGTGGCCGTGATTCGCCTTCTTCTTTCGGCGGGCGCGCTTCTTACTGGCGCGTTTGGATACGTATTCCTCCCAGCGGATCCCTGACTGGATCAGGCGGTGTGGGTGAGCTGGTTGCTCCATGCGGCGAGCCGCGTGCGGGCACGCGAATTACGGACCAGCGCAGCAGCTTTCGTCGGCACCGTGCCCTCGTAATAGCCACCGTTCATGACCGGCGTGCCAGGTGTGGCCAGCCGCACCAGTAGGGCTGCGGCGCTGTCGAGCGGCGCGGTGCGGTGGCTGCGCAGGCGCGGCAGGTCGATCTCGAAGTCGGCCGGATGCACGCTGACCGAGGTCAGTCCGTCCGGCCCGGTTTCGGCCAGGGAGCGGCTGAACATGGTCAGCGCCAGCTTCGACTGCGCGTAGATCGCGAATGGGGTGTAGATGCCGCGATTGCGGTCCAGATCCGAGTAGTCGATATTCCCGGCGGCATGCAGCCTCGACGTGACAGCGACGACCCGGCCCCGGGCCGCTTCGAGCGCGGGAATCAGCGCCATGGTCAGGCGGTGCGGCGCGAGATAGTTGACCTGGAGCGTCAATTCGTGCCCGTCCTCGGTGTGAGTGCGCGCATCGGGAGCCGCGATGGACGCGACATTGATCAGCGCGTCCAGGCGAGTGAACTCCGCAGCCAGGGTGCGGCCGAGTTCGTCGACCTCGGCCAGGCGGGTGAAATCGGCCTGCACCATGCGCACCTGGCCGGGCTCGGCCGTGGCCTGCAGGCGCTGCATCGTCTCGTCGGCGTGGTTCTTGTCCAGAATGTGCGCGATGACGGTATCGCCGTCGGCGATCACCCGCTGCGCCGTCGCGAAACCGAGGCGCGTATCGGCCCCGGTCACGAGGACGGTACGGGCACTGGACAGGGTTGCGGACATAGCTCTCCGATCATGAGGGGGTGGCCCGCGCCGAGGCGCGGAAGCACACGCGAGGTTCGCGATGACACTCGCGGGAGGGTGTGGAACGTCGCACTGACACTGGCGACACCTCGGCGCAGATACGCTGCGCCGCAAGGAATATGACGAACCAGTTAGGCCGGACTCGGCGGCTCGTCCTCACTCTGGAAGCCGAAGAGCTCCAAAGCGGACGGCATGCGCTCGACTCGGTACCGGGCAACGTCGACAGCCACGCGCATGACGCGACGAAGGCCGACAGTTGCAGTCACAACTGCGATATCACCCCATCAACCAACCCCGGGCAATACCTCCGGGCCCGGTTTGACGAATCTTTGACATGCCCCGACGCTGAAGCCTGGCAGCCCGCCATAACAGATCAGGCCTGCCCGCTCGCACCCGCCCACGAGCCGTGCGGCCGCTGGGTCATGCTGGTTGATTGGTCGGGCAACTACTGGTTGATTCGTCGCCATCTGCGCGGTTGATTCGTCGCGACGGATCCGATGGATTGGTCGCTACCTTCCACCGAACTCACATGCTCGGCAAGGCATACGACGGGTGAGCTTCTTCATCGCCGGCACATAGGCCATCATCGCCGCCCCAGCTCCTGCTTCAGGGCGATTGAACCGCCGATAGCCATCGGTGAAAATGGACAGCGCCGCCTTGTACCGATACCTCCGAGAAGAGCGCCGAATGTGGTTGCAGCTGGTACTCATCGCGCTGTTGGGCATTGCGGTGATCACTGTGTCGCGGCGGCTGTGGCCCTCCCGGAATCGAGGACTGAGCGCTGGCGCTGCCGACAGTGACAGCAACCCCGCACACGAGTGGGGCGGACTGGCCGGGCTACTGGTCGCAGGGTTCCAACGCTTCCTAACCCCGAGATTATGGCCACGGATCCAGCAACGACTGGACAGCCAGCGGGAGCGGCGGGAGGGGCGGCGGCGCTGAGCCTCATGGCCCCTCGGCGTGGATAGGTCGAATCGGGTGGGTGGTGAATCCTTTTCGCGGTTGGTTGCTCTTATGGGGGTGCGGGCATCGAGGTCGGCACGTGGAGGAAGGGTTCTCATGACCGTAGTGGTCGTTGCCGTGGTTGTTGCGGCTGTGTCGGTTTGTAGTTGTGTGCTGTTCCTGCGTAATCGGAAGCGGTCGCGTGGGTAGGGGCACGCCGTCCTCGTGGCCTGCGGCGGACATTGTGGTGGCGGCCCAGGGCGGGGATGAGGCGTCGATTGCGGCGTTGGTTTCCGGTGCGCATCCGCATGTGCGGCGGTTCGCGTATTCGCTGTGCGCGAGCAGCCAGGATGCCGAGGATGCGGCGCAGGAGGCGATGATCGTGCTGTATCGCAAGATCGGAACCCTGCGGGCCACGGGTGCGCTGGCCTCCTGGATGTTTCGGATCGTGCGCAACGAATGCTTGCGGCGAGTCGCGGACATGGCCCGGCGCTCCGAAACGAGTGCCGAGGCGTGCACCGCCTCGGCCGAGGACGATGTGCTGGCCCGGCTGGAGATCGAGCGGGTGGCCGCCGCCATCGCAGCATTGCCCGCCGATCAGCGCCGGGTACTGATCATGCGTGATGTTCAGGGGCTGCCGGGAAGTGTGGTGGCCGAATCGGTCGGGCTGAGCACGGCGGCGATGAAGTCTCGGCTGCACCGTGCCCGCACCACCGTGCGCTCCGAGCTGGATGCCTGGAAGGAGGCGGCAGCGCAATGAACAGTCGTCTCACCTCCGGCGAAAGGTCTTTCGCCAGCAAGTCCATTCCTGCCCATCTGGCGCGAGGAGTCATCGGATTCGGGCTGCTCGCCGGATCGGTCGCCCTGGCACCGGTTTTCGGCGTACCGAGTCTGCTACTGCTGCCGATCGGTGTCCTGGCCCTGCGCGGCTGTCCCATGTGCTGGGCGATCGGCCTGATCCAGACGATCTCACGAGGACGCCTGCAACGCTCCTGCACCGACGACGCCTGCCACCTGACCCGCGTCGAAGGGAGCGTCAGGAGCGGACCGCGCGCACCGACACGGTGATCGCGGCCGCACCCACGATCGCGCCGACGGCGATGAGAGCCGTTGCCGCCCAGCCGAACCAGCTCACCGCGGCAGCGCCGAACGCGGTGCCCGCACTGCCGCCGACGAAGTACACCAGCATGTACGCGCTGTTGAAACGAGCTGTCGCGGCCGGATCGATGGCGAGTACGGTGCTCTGATTGGCGACCTGCGCGGCGAACAATCCGGCATCGAACAGGCCCAGGCACGCCAGCGTGACCACGGTATTCGACAGACTCGTCGCGAGAATCACGGTCGCGGCGGCCGCGAGCCCGAGCCCGGCCAGGATCACCCGGCGCGCCCCGACCCGATCGGTCCAAGCCCCAGCGACCCGCGTCGCCACGATGCCGAGCAGTCCGGCGCAGGCGTAGAGCCCGATGCGCTCGGCGGAATACGAGAACGGCGGTTCCGACAGGGCTACCGCCAGTCCGGCCCACACCACACAGAAGGCGAAGAACCACAACGCACCTCGCCCGGCAGCCAGCCGCAACACCGGGAACCGCGCGTACAGCCCCGGCAATCCGCGCAGCAGCCCCAGGTAGCTGGTGCCGGCGTTCCCGGTTTCGGCGGGCAGCACCGCGCGCGCCGCGACCGCCACCACCGCGCAGGCCGCCGCCAGCAGAAGCAGCATGCCGCGCCACCCGATGGCATCGGCCAGCCAGCCGCCCACGATGCGCCCCAATAGAATTCCCGCCGAGATCCCCGCCGTGACCACGCCCAGCACGGTCGCCCGCCGCGCCGGTTCCGCGAATCGGCCTGCCACCGAACTCAATTGGGCCCCGACCGAGGAGCCGGCCCCGATCACGCCGATGGCGAGGCCGAGCAGCCACGGTGACCCCACCGCCGCCGCCCCGGCCAGCGCCACCCCCAGCGCGCAGAACTGCGCCGCCACCACAGTCCGCGGCGCCACCCGGTCCACCAGCGGCACCAGCAGCGCGAGCCCCACCATGTACCCCACCGGCCCGCACGCCAACGCTCCCCCGACCTCGGCGAGCGATGCCCCGAACGACCCGGCCACCGCCGCGATGGCCGGCTGCAGCGGATAGATACCGGCAGTCCCCAACGCCGCCGCGACGGCCATGAACCACACCACCGGCGTCCGCAGGCCCGTAACCCGTTCAACGGCAATCAGTTCCGTTTCCATGCTCCCGACGCTACGAACACCCCACCCGTGCAGCTGGCGAGAATCAGACATCACCGTCAGGCCGGCAGCGGCATGACGGCGGTGTGTCAGCGCATTCCTTCTACTCCGGTGCGGGGGTTTCTGTTTCGCGATGACGGGGGCGTCGCCCAGGTGGTCGGTTACGGCACGTCATCGCCCGGCGTCGGTGTCGAGCTGCTGGGCACGGCGCAGCAGGAGAGGGTCGTGGGCGTTGATCAGCAGCAGGTCGGGGGACTGTCTGGTCCACAGCTCGGCGAGGCGTTCGTGGTTGGCGCGAACTGCGTTCATGTCGTGCGCGACAAAACGTTCCATTGCGGTCAGGGCTCGTGGCACCGGGGTGCGGCCGTCGATCTGGCCGTGGTGGTAGAAGGAGTCGCCGGCGTGGAAGATCCGTCGTTCGCCGGTGTCGACGGCGATGGCGGCGTGGCCGCGCGTGTGGCCGGGCAGGCTGATCATGACGAGGCCGGGGGTGATCTCGGTGAGTTCCTTGGCGGCGGCGAAGCCGAACCAGGGATCGCCGTCGCCGGGGGTGTGGCACACGAACGTCGGGTGGTGGTCGCGGTGGGTGGGCAGGTAGCGGGCCTTTTCGACGAAACCTGCCGGCTGCCGGGCGGCGTTCGCTTCATCGGCGGTGAGATGCACTCTGGCCCAAGGGAAATCGGCGATTCCGCCGGTGTGGTCGGCATCGAAGTGGGTCAGCACGATATCGCGGACATCACGCGGGTCGAAGCCGAGACGCTCGAGTTGCCGAATGGCAGACTCGTTCGCATCGAACCTGGGGCGCACGTAGAAACGTGCTGGACCGAATCGGGCTGCGGGGTCGGCGGCATCGCGCAGACCCAGCCCGCTGTCCACCAGCACGAGGCCGGTGTCGGTCTACAGGAGCAGGACGTGACACACCAAACCTGTGGGGGTGCATGGGGGATGCATGGTGCCGCAGTTGAGGTGGTGGACTTTCATCCCAGTGCCTCGAGCATCGCCGTCATGGCTGTGGGGGCTCCGGCGGTGATGCCCATGACCCGGGTACCGACAGGCAGGTGCGGTGCGAGCAGGCTGGAAGTCTCGACGACTCCGGCGACCTCCATGCCGGCGACGAAGGGCCCATCGCCCTGCGAATTGGCGGTGTAGCTGCCGTCGAGGGCGTAGCGGTCGGCACGGTTGAGACCGGCGGCCATGACCTGAATGCGGATGGCGCCCAACTCCTCTGGCAGCTCGCGGTCCTCACGGGCCCATTCGGTTCCCTTGCCGCCGATGAGTGCACGCATTGTGGTCTTCTCCTTGCGTTCGTTCGAGTCCATAGCGGGAGTCAGTCGCCGAGGTCCGGAGGTGTGGTGTTCAGCAGGCGCGAGTCGGGTTCGCCGCCGGTGGCGGCGGCACCGGCGAGGGCTCGCGCGAGGGTGAGCAGGTCGCGGGGTTTGTGTTTGTCCAGCCCGCCCAGCAGTTGCTTGAGGACGGTGAGCTGGTCGAAATAGATCCGCTCGATCGCCAGGTGCTCATGCTCGTCGAACACGAAATAGGCCGTCATCCTGGTCCGATGGGCCGATCCGGTGGGCGGTATTTTGCCCAGCGGCCCCAAATGGGTTCCCAGCAGCCAGAATTCGACGATCACCGCGTCGTGGCTGTGGCGCAGGGCGATGATCTCGTGGTCCTGGTCGGGGAACGCGACGCGGGTGTCGCGGTAGTAGTCGCGGACCTCGGTGTCGCCGTCATGGACGACCATCGGTGCGATCAGCTCGTAGTGCGGGTGCGGGAACGTCGACAGCGTGGCGTCCCAGTCCTGGGCCACCTCGTCGTGGAAATGATCGAGGACCAGCTTCTCCCGGGCGCGCAGCACGGCTTCGGGCGGCAGGGTGAATCGTGAAGACATGGTTGGTCTCTCCTCAACGCTGAGGGCCATGAGTGAGGTGGCCGTGGTGGAAGGTGGGGTGGGTACCCGGGTTGGTCCAGGCGCCGGTGAGTTCGCTGGACGGGAAGAACTGCAGGAAGCGGGGGTCGGCTTGATGGACGGTGACCACATCGGAAGTGCCCCAGGGGAAAACGCATGCCGGACTCCAATATCCACAGCGTGGGTTTTATGAGTCGCGACGATATACCCACAGTGTGGATTTGATCAAGGGTGTGCGGCAGAATGGCCGCATGACCAGCCCAGCCGCCTCGACGCGCCGGGGACGGCCCCCGAAAGGGTCCGGCCAGCTCACCCGGGCGGGGATCGTCGCTGCGACCCTCACGGTGATCGACGGCGACGGTATCGACGCGGTCGGCATGCGCGCGGTCGCACGCGAGCTCGGCGTCGACCCGAAGAGCCTGTACAACTACGTGGACGGCAAGGACGGGCTGCTCGATGCGGTGGCCGAGCATCTGCTGGGCTCGATCGAGCTGCCCGCCCGTCGCGGCGATCTGCGTGGTGACCTGCGGGCCATCGCGGAGGCGTTCCGCGATCGGGCCCTGCTGCATCCCGCGGCAGCAGCGCTGGTGCTTACGCGGCAATTGGCATCGGCGGAGGGCCTGGCACCGATCCAGGCCGTCCTGGAAGTACTGCTCGCCGCAGGCTGCGATCCGCGGGAAGCAGTCCATCTGATGCGGACGATGGTGGCCGCCCTCATCGGCACCCTGCTGCGCGAAGTCAATGCCGGCCCCACCTACGGGACCAGCGACATCGCCGGGATCGCCGCGCGCCGGGCGACGCTCGAACAGTCGGGACTGCCCGCCGTCGCGGAAGCCGCTCCCTACCTGGCGCGATTCGACAAGCAGGCGGAATTCGACTACACGATCGATCTGGCGCTCGACGCGGTCATCGCCCGCATCGACGGTTCGACGCGGAACTCCCGGTAGTCGGCGCAGTCGCCGCCCTCACACGGATTCGAGATGAGCCAGGGCCGCCTCGGCGGCATTGGCGCCGCACATGCCGTGGGCACCCGGGCCGGGCGGGGTCGCGGCGGAGCAGATGTACATGCCGGGAATCCCGATCGTATACGGGGACAAGGTGATTCGCGGGCCGAAGACGAGCTGGCGGATGTCCTTGGAGCCGGTCATGATGTCGCCGCCCGTGAAGTTCGGGTTGTGGGTGGCGAATTCGGCGGTCGGGCTGACGGTGTAGCCGATGACGCGGTCACGGAAGCCGGGAGCGAACTGCTCGATGCGCCCGATGATCGCCTCGGTGGCGTCGCCGGGATAGCCGTGCGGGACATGGGCGTAAGCCCACACGGGGTGGACATCGCCCACCGAGCGTTGCGGGTCGGCCAGATATTGCTGGCCCACCAGGACGAACGGTCGCTCGGGCAGCCGACCGGCATGGATATCGCGCTCCGCGGCGGCGACCTCGGCGAACGGACCGCCCAGATGGACGGTCCCAGCGCGGCGGGCGTCCGGATTGGTCCAGGGCACGCCCTCCGCGACCGCGAAGTCGACCTTGAACGCACCCGGTCCGCGCCGGAATCGCCGGTACGCGTGGGAGATTCGCGACGGCAGCCGGTCGCCGAGGATCTCGGCCACCGATTCCGGGGCCAGATCGAACATGGTGAGGTCGGCCTGCGGCAATTGGGTGGCCCTCTCGATCCGGACGCCGGTCTCGATCTTGCCGCCGAGGTCGGCGAGCAGGGCCGCCAGGGCATCGGCGATAGCCTGCGAGCCGCCGGCCGCCACGGGCCACCCGTAGCGGTGCCCCGCGGTGAGGATGCCCAGGCCGATGGCCGAGGTCATCGGCAGGTGCAACGGCCGGAAGGCATGCGCCGCAACACCTCCGAACAGCGCTCGCGCCTCCTCGGTCCGGAAGAACCGGGCCAGCATCGAGGCGGGCAGCGGGGTCGGTGCGCCGAAGCGGGCCAGGGTCAGCGGGTGCCGGGGCACCCGCAGCAGGGGTTGCAGGATGTCCTCGGCCAGGGCGTCGTAGCGGGCGGCGGGCGCGCCGAACAACGACGTCCACCGCTGCCCGTCGCGGCCGAGTCCGGCGGCGGTGCGCTCGACCGACCGGTGCAGGACGCCGGCCCGGCCGTCGGCGAGGGGGTGTACACAGTCGATCTCCGGTGTGCGCCAGGACAATCCGTATCGATCGAGTCCGAGTTCACGCAGGAACGGCGAGCCCGCGGCCATCGGGTGGACCGCCGAGCAGTGATCGTGCAGCAGTCCGGGAACGATGGCCTCGACGGTGCGGGTGCCGCCCCCGATCTCCTGGTCGGCCTCCAGGACGGTGACCCGCACGCCCGCCCGGGCGAGGGCCACGGCGGCGGCGAGTCCATTGGGCCCGCCGCCGACGACGGTCGCGGTGGTCATGCCAGCGCTCCGTGACCGTGCTGCTGCCGGTCGCGAATCTCCGCCGGGCCGGCCACTTCTGGCTGCGGCCGGGTCCAGGTGACCGCCAGCGGGATCGGGCCGTTGGGCAGCCACGGCTGTTCCGCCACCGCCTCGGCGACCTTCCAGGTGCCCCGCTCGATCACCCCGAGGGCGGCGTCGATGACCTGGTAGTGCTGCACCTTGCTGCCCCACGCCTGCGATTCCACCCAGACGACGATCGCCTCGCCCGGTTCGAAGCGGGCTTCGCGCTGTACGGCGGCGATGAAGTCCGCATCGTGCAGGTGCCCGTCGCCGAAGTTGAAGCCGATCACCGAGTTGCAGAGGAATTCGCCCTCGCGCACGGTGCGGGCATCGATGTCGGGCAGGTTCTTCAGCAGCACCGAGAACAGGCCGCGACCCTGGCTGTGCATGGTGCGCCAGGCGACGACCTGCTGCATGGTCACCTCGGCCCACGCCGGCTCGTAGCCGAATTCGACGAACTGGTCGATCTGGTTCTTGGCGGAGCGCGTCACCCTATCCAGTTTGCCCTCCGCGCCGGGGGCGAAGGCCCACACCGCCGAGGCCCAGTTGCCGGCGTACTGCCGCATGGACGGCAGGAACGACACCTTGTCGGGCCGGAAATTGCCGAGGATCGGGAAGACCAGCAGCCCGGCGATCAACCCGAGTGCCAGCCACGGCGAGGAGAGGTCGAAGACGCCGTAGCCGTGCCAGTTCGGGAAGCCCAGGAACAGGAACACCGTCGCGTAGGCGAAGAGCACGTTCCATTCCAGCGGCACCGCCAGCGGGAAGGTCGACACGATGAACAGGTGGAAGATCACCATCACCGCGACGGCCGCCAGCGTGAGCCAGCGGTTGGTGGAGAACAGCAGCACCAGCGGCGTGATCACCTCGACCGTGGTGCCGCCGACGTGCGCCATCACATCGGCGATGCGGGACGGGCGCAGATCGCGCGGGAAGTCCCGGTAGTGCGCGCGTTTGAACCAGGTGAACGGTACCGACGGGCTGTTGCTCACCATGGGCGGCACCACCTGCGAGAAGTGCTTGCCGAACTTGGAGACACCCGCGCCCACCCACACGACGACGATGAGCAGTTTCAGCGCGATGATCATGTCGACGAAGGGCAGCACGGCGAAGAAGAACAGTGCGGGCAGATACTGTTCGCCACGGGCGGCCAGGAAAATTGTCTTGTCCCGCAACCCGTTCAGGACGAGCAGCACGATCGGCGCGATGAGCAGCGCCGGATTCACCAGGCCGGAGGTGTTGCCCGGTACCGCCGCCGACAGCGAATCACTGTGCACGCCAGGCGAGAACAGCGCGACTGCCACGCTCACCAGCAGCGCGATGTACAGCGTGATGTCGAACCAGCCGCGCCGGTCACCCGCGGTGAACGGCACCCACGTCCACGGTCGCAGCCGGATGGTGCGTGGCCGCGCCCAGAACCGGATGCCGCCGGTCATGGGTTTCACCTTGCCCGCCAACGGCCCCCACGAGCCGGCGATGCCGATGCTCTCCAGCAGGACGGTCCACAGGATGACCTTCTGGTAGACGATCGGCTGGTTCCACCACTCGCTCACGTGCCAGAACGCGGGCAGATGCGAGGTGGTGGTGGCGACGACGATGCCGCCGAGGGCGTACAGCACGATCAGCTTCAGGATGTAGATCGTGTGCACCATGCGCGGTGAGCCGAAGCCGTGTTCGGCCCAGTTGACGGCCAGGATCCGCATGCGCTCCATGAGCGGCAGCCGCAGGAAGTCCTCGGGCTCCACGGCCGGCAGATCGGGTTCGATGAATCCCATGACGATGCTCCTTGCTGAAAAGTGGTGGGAATCAGAGCGTTTGCGCGTCGAGGCGGCGCAGCGCGGGTTTGTCGATCTTGCCGACCGCGTTTTTGGGCAGCTGGTCGAGAATCGAGATGGAGACCGGCAGTTTGTATTTCGCCAATCCCCGGCGGGCGTGTTCTCGAATGCCGTCGGCGTCCAGGGCAGCGCCGGTGGTGAGGGCGGCGAACAGGATCGGCTGTTCGCCGTAGACCGGGTCTGGCCGGCCCACGACAGCCGCCTCGGCGATCTCGGGCAGCTGGTAGACGACGGTCTCGATCTCCTTGGGGTAGATGTTCTCGCCGCCGCGGATGATCATGTCCTTGGCCCGGTCCACCAGGACCAGATAGCCGTCCTCGTCCAGCCGCCCGATATCGCCGGTGTGCAGCCAGCCGTCCACGATGGTGGCGGCGGTGGTCTCGGGCCGATTCAGATAGCCGCGCATGACATTCGGGCCGGAGATCAGGACCTCGCCGGCCTCCCCTACCGGCGCGTCGTCACCGTCCAGACCGAGGATGCGAATGTGCTGGCCCGGCAGCGGCAGACCGACCGTGCCCGGCTTACGTAGTCCGGCAATCGGATTGAGTGTGCTGGCACACGTGCCCTCGGACAGGCCGTAGCCCTCCACGACCGGGATGCCGTAGCGGGCCTCGAATTTCGCCAGCACCCCGATGCTCGCCGGGGCGGCCCCGCAGATGCCGAAGCGCACCGACGAGGTGTCCGGGCGGACGTCCGCGGGCCGATCGGCCAGCATGGCGTAGATGGTCGGCACGGCGGAAAAGTATGTGGGCCTGGCCTTTTCGATCCGGTCGAAGAAGCTGCCCGCGTCGAACCGGCCCGCGACGGTGGTGCGGCCGCCCGCCAGCAGCGGGGACAGCACGCTCACCACGATCCCGTTGACATGGAACAGCGGCAGGACGAGCAGGCTGTGGTCGCTCTCGTTGAGATCCAGCGCGTCGATGACCATTCCGCACATGGCGAGCAGGTTGGCGTGGTCGAGCATGACCCCTTTGGGCCGTCCGGTGGTGCCGCTGGTGTAGATGAGCAGGGCCAGCGCGCCGGGGTCCGCGTCGATCGGCTCGACGTCGATGCCAGGGCCCGCGAGCAGCTCGCCCAGGGGGACAACCGCGCACCCGGGGCCATCGAACGGCGCATCGGTGACCATCGCCTTCGCGCCGGCGTCGGCCACCTGGAAGGCGATCTCGTCGGCGACCAGCGCCGGATTCACCGGTGTGACCGCCGCGCCCAGCCGCCACGCGGCGAACAGCGTCACCACCAGGTCGGCGGTATTGGGCAGCCGCACCGCGACCACGTCGCCGGCGCCGACACCGTGGCCGCGCAGGGTCGAGGCGGCCCGCTGCACCGCCGCGAGGAACCGGGTGTTGTCGAGATCGGCCCAGTCGTCGGCGAGGGCGGGGGCGGTCGGGCGGGCAGCGGCCCTGCGATCGGGTAGTGCCGGGAGGTTCATGAGTTATGTCCTTGCGGGAGGAAAAGTGATGGCCACCACGGTAGAAATCGCCGGCCCCCGCGCCACCGTCGTGTGTGAACGAAGTTCCGGGCCGTATTTGTCGCCGGGAGACAAACCCGCTCGGCGAATCCGCCGCCACCGCGCGGTCCCGGATCTACCGTGGAGGGGTGACGGTTGCGCGGCGCGACGGCGATGTCGCGGTGGGCCGCTATGTGGAAGCGATCGCCACCCGGTTGAACGCCAGGGTGACGCAGGTGAGTGCCGCCATTCGCGACGCGCTGGAGGACGACATCGTCGTGCTGCGTGGCGATATCCGCACGGTGGACCTGCTCGGCGCGAGCGTCGAGGCCAATGTGGACACCCTGCTGCAGGCCATGCGCCACGACATTCCGGTGGACCGCATCCAGGCCCCCGGCGCGGCCGTCGAGTACGCCAGACGTCTTGCACAGCAAGGCATTCCGGTCAATGCGCTGGTGCGTGCGTACCGGCTCGGGCAGCGCCGGATGACCGAGATGGTGTTCACCGAGCTGCACACCATGGACATTCCGGCGGCCGAGCGTGTCACCGCCATCGAGCGCATCACGGCGATCCTGTTCGAATACATCGACCGCATCACCGAGCAGGTCGTGCTGATCTACGACGACGAGCGCGAGCGGTGGCTGGAGAGCCGGAACAGCCTGCGCGCGCTACGCGTCCGCGAATTGCTGACCAGCCGCAAGACCATCGACGCGGACGCCGTGTCCACCGCCCTCCGGTATCCGCTGCGCTGGCATCACGTGGCGCTGGTGCTCTGGTATTCGGACTCCGAGGACGACGAGATCCCCCGCCTGCAGCAGTTCGTCCGCGAGCTCGGGCAGGAGCTGACCGTGGAGGCGAATCCCCTGTTCGTCGCCACCGATCCGGCCAGCGCGTGGGCCTGGCTGCCCTATCGCGCGGATCCCGGCGATCCCGTCGCGTGCATTCGGGCCCGGGTCTCCGCCTCGTCCGGCCCGCCCGGTATAGCAATCGGCCCGGCCCAGCCGGGCCTCGACGGCTTCCGGGCGTCCCATCGGCAGGCCGAGCGAGCCCACGGCGTAGCGGTCGCCCGCGGACTGCCGAATCCGCTGCTGGCCGCGTGGGAACCGGGTCTCGCGGCGGCGGCGCTGCTGGGCGGCGATCTCGGCGAAACCCGCGAGTGGGTGGGCGAGGTGCTGGGAAATCTGGCCTGCGACACCGGCAATGACGAACGCCTGCGCGAGACCCTGCGCGTATTCCTGCGCAGCGGTTCGAGTTTCAAGGCCGCGGCCGGTGAACTGGATCTGCATTTCAATTCCGTGAAGTACCGCGTCGGCCGGGCCATCGAGCGCCGCGGCCGGCCGATCACCGGCGATCGGCTCGATGTCGAACTCGCCCTGCTGGCCTGCCACTGGTACGGCCCGGCCGTGCTGCACCCACAGGGCTGAGATCGCGAGCGGCCGCCGCGCGCGGAGGACAAGACCGGGACTCATCTTCGTCTCCGCGACACAATGGCAGCGGCGCACCGGCGGCCTACCTTTCTCGCTATGAATTCCCCCAATTCCACGAGGAGTGACTCATGGTGACCAATTCCGACTACGCCGCCGAACCCGCACAGGCCGACGAACTGGCCGCACCGCTGGATCTACTGCTGACCGGCTCGGCAGTCGGCATCGGCCGTCGGATGCTGCCCAACAATTCCTGGAGCCGGCTGGCCGTGCACCTGGCCCGGCGGCCCCGTGTGGTGGGCGGGCGGGTGTCGGCGCTGCGGCACGAACTGACGGATATCGCGCGCGGCCGGTCCGAACGGGCTCCGGCCAGGGCCGACAAGCGCTTCGCCGATCCGGCCTGGCAGAGCAATCCGATCCTGAAGCGCAGCATGCAGGCGTATCTGGCGGCCAGCGACACCGCCGAGGAACTGCTCACCGATGCGCATCTGGATTGGAAGGACGAGCAGTGGATGCGCTTCGTGATCGACAATGTCCTCGAAGGGGTGTCGCCGAGCAACAATCCGCTGCTCAATCCGCTGGGCTGGAAGGCGCTGGTCGACACCGGCGGGGCGAGCGCGGTGCGCGGGCTGCGGCGCTTCGCCGGCGATATGGCCCGAGCGCCCCGGGTTCCCGCCATGGTGGAGCCGAACGCCTTCACGGTGGGCGAGAACGTCGCGGTCACGCCGGGTTCGGTGGTGCTGCGCACCGAGGTCTTCGAGCTGATCCAGTACACGCCGCAAACCCCGCGGGTGCACACGGTCCCCTTGCTCATGGTGCCGCCGGTGATCAACAAGTACTACATCATGGATATCGCGCCGCACCGCAGCATGATCGAGTACTTCCTGTCGCAGGGCCAGCAGGTGTTCGCCATATCGTGGCGCAATCCCTCCGCCGCGCAACGGGATTGGGGTTTCGACACCTACGGCCAGGCCATCATCGACGCGCTCGGCGCCGTCGAGACGATCACCGGTTCCGAGCGCACCCACCTGCAGGCGTCGTGCTCCGGCGGCATTCTGGCGGCCATGACCGCGGCCCACCTCACCGAGATCGGGCAGGATCACCGGCTGGCCGGGCTGACCCTGATGGTGACCGTCCTCGACCAGGCCCGCGCCGGATTCGCCGCGGCCGCCATCGACGAGGAGACCGCCAAGACGGCCATCGCGGTCTCCCAGCGGCGGGGCTACCTGGACGGCCGCGCGCTGGCGGAGGTGTTCGCCTGGCTGCGGCCCACCGATCTGGTCTGGCGGTACTGGGTCAACAACTATCTGCAGGGCCGCGCGCCCGCGCCCTTCGACGTGCTGTTCTGGAATGCCGACACCACCCGCATGACCGCCGCCCTGCACCGCGACATGGTGCTGATGGGTGTGCACAACTCGCTCACCGTCCCCGGAGGGGTGCACATGCTCGGCACGCCCGTGGACCTGTCGCGGGTGACCGTGGACACCTACGTGGTGGCCGGGCTCGCCGACCACATCTCGCCGTGGCAGGCCTGCTATCGCAGTGCCCGGCTGCTGGGCAGCAAGGATTGCCGATTCGTGTTGTCCACCAGTGGCCATATCGCCGCGCTGGTGAATCCGCCCGGAAATCCGAAGGCCGCCTACCGCGTCGGCGCGCCCGACGACGCCGATCCGGCCGCATGGGTGGACAACACTGCGCAGCAGGCCGATTCGTGGTGGCCCGACTTCGCACACTGGCTCGCCGAACGCAGCGGACCGGACAGGGACGCACCGGCGACACTCGGCGCCCCCGATCTGCCGGCACAGGACCCGGCCCCCGGCACCTACGTACTCACTCACTGAAAGGCACACCATGACAACACGACTCGACTCACCCGCCGACCTGATCGGCCTGACCGGACAGCAGCTCGGTACCACCGAATGGATCGAGATCACCCAGCCGCAGGTGCAGCTGTTCGCCGACGCCACCGGCGATCACCAATGGATCCACACCGATCCGCGGCGGGCCGCCGACGGGCCCTTCCACGGCACCATCGCGCACGGCTATCTCACGCTCTCGCTGGCGCCGGTGATGATCGCCGATGTCCTCGAGATCCGCGACCTCACCGCGGCGCTGAACTACGGCCTGAACAAGGTCCGCTTCCCCGCGCCGGTGCCGGTGGGGTCCAAGATTCGGGCGGTGGTGACGCTGAATGCCGCCCAGCGGAAGACCTCCGGCGTGGAGGCGGTGTTCGGCCTCACCTATGAGATCGACGGCAGCAACCGCCCCGCCTGCGTCGCCGACGTCGTGGTGCTCTACCCGTGAGCACGCCGATGCCCGCCGACGACGTCGAGCAACGGCTCATTCCCGTACTGGGACAGCAGATTCGGGTCCGCGTGCACTGGGGCGAGGGCGTTCCGCTGGTGCTGTGCAACGGGATCGGGGCCGCGTTCGAGGTGCTCGATCCGCTGGTCGCCGCCCTCGACCCCCGGACCACCGTGGTGCGGTTCGATGTGCCGGGCACCGGCGGCTCGCCCGATTCGCCGCTGCCGTACGGATTTCCGTATCTCGCCGCGGTGCTGGGCGAGCTGCTGCGCAAACTCGGCATCCACGGGCAGGTCGATGTCCTCGGCCTCTCCTGGGGTGGCGCGCTGGCCCAGCAGTTCGCCTTCCAGCATCCGCGCCGGTGCCGCGCCCTCATCCTGGTCTCCACCGGCACCGGCGTGCTCATGGTCCCCGGCCGGCCGCGCACGCTGCTGAAAATGCTCACCCCGCACCGCTTCCTCGACCACGAGTACGCTGCGCGGATCGCCGGCGACCTCTACGGCGGCACCGCTCGCTCGGATTCCGCTCGGGTCGCGCAGCTGTTCGACCGGCAGCTGATGGCGGGTTCGCGCGTCGGCTATCTGCATCAGCTGCTGGCGGGATCGGTATGGACCAGTGTGTTCGCCCTGCCGCTCATCCGTCAGCGCACGCTGATCGTGGCCGGTACCGACGATCCCATCGTCCCGGTCGCCAATGCGTGTCTCATGGCATGCCTGCTGCCTCATGCGACGGTTCACCTGCATGCGGGCGGACACGTCGACGTGATCACCAATGCTCCCGAGCTGGCCCCGGTCATCGAATCCTTCCGCGCCGACCTGAACCGGCGGACCGGGCACGGGAATTGCTGGGCGGCAACGACGTCCCGATAGGGCACACAGCGGTGCGAATCGACCGCAACGCCCACGCCATCAGGAGAGGACGCGGGCGGTATTCGGCTGTCGGAGCGCGGATTACCTGGCGGGCTCGGGGTGGGTCGTCGGGGTGTGGATGATGTCGAAGTAGACGGTCTTGTCGTCGGCCGTGGGATAGACGCGGTAGGTGAAGTCTTTGTCGTTCAAGGTGACGATGTCGACCACGCGGGTGAATTGTTCTTGGCCCGCATCATTTTTCGCGACGATGGTGCGAGTTTTGCCGTCCGGGGAGACGGACCAGTCGCCGTGCATTTTCGGGGTGTCGTCGAGGTTGAACATCGTGAAGGTGCCGTCGGACTTGAAGTAGGCGAAGCCGACGTAGTTCTTGACATTGTCGTCGGTGAGGGGGACCGCGGCGCCGTGGGCGTCGGTCGCGGAGGTGGTCTCCCAGGGTGTGGCGGCCAGCATGGCGGCGGGCGAGCCCGGCGTGACCGCCGCGGATGCCGAGGTGGGCGCCGCACCGGAGGTGGTGGTCGGGATCGGCTCGCTGCTGTTGCTACTGCAAGCGCCGAGCAGGCCGACCGCTGCGAGGGCCACGGCAAGAGTCGCGATCTTTCTCGTCATCTCTTTACCTGTCATCGGACTCACTGTAGTTATCCGGCGGCGAGACTCCGTTCAACGAATCGCATCGCGAAGGCTCGGGCCATGCTGGACAAGGCCGGCCGGTCAGCGGCCGGGCCCCGCCGAAGATGCCTCTCCGGAGGATGGGGCCGCCCGCCTGACCGGCCGGGTCGGGTTCGTCGACTCAGTTACCCTGGGCGGCAACCGAAATCGGCTGCCACTTACGCCAGGTCTCCAAGCGCGATTCGTAGTCCGCGGTGGCGATGGCCAGCGGAATCTCGCCGAGGAAGATGCGCAGCGGGGGCTCGTCGGCGTCGACCACGGCGAGAATGGCCTGACCGGTGGCGCCGGGGTCACCGCGGCGAACCGACGAACGCTGGGCGGCGCGGGCCGCACGGGAACCGTCATAGGCAGGATTCGGGGTGGCGTGCCGCGAGGACGGACCGGCCCAGTCGGTGTCGAAGCCGCCCGGCTCGATGAGGGTCACATGAATGCCGAAGGGCGCGACCTCCTGGGCCAGCGACTGGGACAGGCCCTCGAGTGCCCACTTCGAGGCGTGGTAAGCGCCCAGATTCTGGAAGGCGGAAATGCCGCCGATGCTGGAGACCTGCAGGATGTGCCCGCTGCCCTGCGCGCGCAGGATGGGCAGCGCGGCCTGGGTCACCCACACCGCGCCGAACACATTGGTCTCCAGCTGATCCCGGAGCTCCTGTTCGGTGAGTTCCTCGATCATGCCGAACTGGCCGTAGCCGGCATTGTTCACGACGATGTCGAGGCGTCCGAAATGGTCGGCCGCCTGCCGCACGGCGGCGAAGTCGGCCGCGCGGTCGGTCACGTCGAGCCGCAGCGCCAGGAAGGTCTCCGGATACTTGGCGACCAGCTCGTCGAGGGTGCTCAGATCGCGCGCGGTACCCGCGACCCGGTCCCCCCGCTCCAGTGCGGCGAGCGCCCATTCCCGCCCGAAACCCCTTGATACACCGGTGATGAACCACACTTTGCTCATGTTCTCCGACCCTAAACAGCTGGAGTGCACTCCAAGCAAGGGTCGAGACGGTCGCGCCCGGATATATATGCCGATTCCGCCACGCGCGCATATTGCGAGCCGGGTCACAACTGTGGCAAAGTGAGCTCGGCAATATTGAGACTAGACAGTCTCACAATGGGGATCAGGGTGAGGAAGTGGGTCGATGAAGACCAGGCGACTGACCGGGCGGTTACTGCGGCTCGGGACGGTGTCCATCAGTGCACTGGTGGTGACGGGACTGACCGTGGGACCGGCGCCGGCCGATCCCGCCGCGCCCGTCCCGCCGTCGATTCAGCCGGCTCAGATCCTGCCGCTGCCACCGGAACTCGATCCCGGCTTCTACCAGCCGCCCGCCGACGTGGTGGCGGCCGCCGCGCCCGGTGAGATCATCGCCGCCCGGCAGGTCAACCTCGCCAACTTCGGCCTGATCCCGCTCAATGTGGATGCCTGGCAGGTCTCCTACCGCTCCAACAACGGTCGCGACGAGGCGATCCCGGCGGTGGCCACCCTCATCAAGCCGCGCGGGGTCGCGCCGGCGCCGCGCAAGCTGCTCTCGGTGCAGATCGCCGAGGACTCGACCCAGGGATACTGCAGTCCCTCCTATGCGCTGCAACACCTTTCGGCCGCGCCGTTCGTCGGGCAGATCGTCGCGCCCGCCGAGTTCCTGTTCGCGCAGGCCGCGCTGCAGAAGGGCTTCGCGGTGGTGATCCCCGATCACGAGGGACCGAATTCGGCCTATGCGGCGGGCCCGCTGGGCGGCCGCATCACCCTCGACGGCATTCGCGCCGCCACCTCCTTCGCGCCGCTCGAGGTCGGTGCGGGCGCGCCGGTGGCCCTCTACGGCTACTCGGGTGGATCCATGCCCACCATGCACGCCGCCGAACTGCGCAAAACCTATGCGCCGGAACTGAATATCGTCGGCGCGGCGTCCGGCGGCACCGGCGCGGATCTGGGCGCGACCCTGCTCATGGCCAACAACCAGGCGACCGCGGGCCTGGTGCTCGGCGCGGTGCTGGGCCTGTCGCGCGAGTATCCGGACTTCAATGCCCTGCTCGATCAGAAGCTCAATCCGCTCGGACAGTTGCTGCGCGCGGTGAAGGCCCCGTTCTGCGTGCAGTACCAGACGGCGTTGCTGCCGTTCCTGAACATCACCGGCATGATCAATTCGCCCGACCCGCTCCAGGAACCGGCGGTGCAGGCCATGCTCGAGGACACCCGTCTGGGCAAGAGCCTGCCGGATATGCCGCTGTTCATCTGGCACTCGCACTGGGACGAGATCCTCCCGCTGCCCTCGACCAACCAGCTGGTCGACACCTACTGCGGGCAGCCCGACGGCCAGGTGACCTACACCCGGGACTGGGCGAGCGAGCACATCCTGGCCGAGGTCACCGGCGGCCCCGCCGCGCTCATGTGGCTCTTCGATCGGCTGAACGGCGTTGCGGCGCAACCGGGTTGCTCGACCACCGACATGCCGTCCATGCTCGGCACCCCGGGCGAGCTGCAGACCCTCGGCGACACCCTGGGCGAGACCTTCGCCTCCTTCTTCGGCAAGCCCATCGGGGCCTGACCGACCCGGCCCATCGGGGCCCGGCCGATATGGGCGATGCGGGCCCAATCCAGGCGTAGCAATGTGTCAGCTACCTTGGACTGGGCAGAAGAAATCGACTCCGTGGAGGGTGAGCATGCTGCATACAGATATCCCCACGCGCGGCGAGATTCTGGCGCTGGCGTCGACCACCGGACCGTGGTGCGTATCCGTCTACACCCCGACCGAGGCGGACACCCCGACCCCGGACAAGAACCGGGTGGCCTTCGAGAACCAGGTGAAAGAGGTGCTCGACCGGGTCACCGACAAGCAGGCCCGGATCGCGCTGACCGACGCCTTCGCCGACCTCGTCGATGACGAGGACTACTGGCGCTTCCAGTCCCGCACCCTGGCCGTGCACGCCACGCCCGAGGGCATGCGCACCTATCGCCTGCCCAACCGGCTCGAACCCAGCGCCACCCTCGGCGACCGCTTCTACATCAAACCGCTGCTGCGTGCGGTGACCTTCCCGCAAACCGCCTTTGTGCTGGCCCTGTCCGAGAACGCGGTGCGGCTGGTGGAGGTCGCGGCCGAAGGCCCGGCCGCGGAGGTGGCGGTCGCCGGACTCCCGACCGATCTGAACAAGTACCTGGATCTGCCGCCGCTGGGCCGCAGCCCGCACGGCCGACTGCAGGGCAGCGAGGGCCGCAAGGTGCGGGTGCGGCAGTTCTGCCGGGCCGTGGACCAGGCACTGCGGCCGGTGCTGGCCGGTCACGACATCCCGCTCATCCTGGCTGCCGCCGAACCGACGGATTCGCTGTACCGCTCGGTCGACAGCTACCCGCTGCTGCTGGCCGAGGGCATTCCCGGCAATCCCGAGCACCTCTCCGACGGCGACCTCGCGGCCCGCGCCCGGCAGCTGCTCGATCAGCACTATGCCGCCGAATTGGCCGATGTTCGAGGCGAATTCGAGAAGCGCCGCAGCGACGGCCGCGGCGTCATCGATCTCTCCGACATCGCCCGCGCCGCCACCTACGGCATCGTGCACACCCTCTTCGTCGATATCGACGCGTCGGTTCCCGGCGCCGTGACCCAGGACGGCGCACTCGCCGCCGCCACCGGCGACGGCGAGGCGCCGGGCGTCCTCGACGAAATCTCCAGGCGCGTGCTCCTTTCCAATGGCCGCGTGCTGGCCGTCCGCGGCGACGACATTCCCGACGGCGCACACGCGGCGGCCATCCTCCGCTACGCGCCCTAGTCCCACCCGATTACGCCGGGATCACACCCGCTACCCGCACCCAACCGGTCCGCCGGAACCGGGTGCGGGTAACCGCGTTTTCGCTGCTCCAGCCCCTGCGCCGGGCCCGGCCCAGGTCCTGGTGCGGTAACGACTCATTCGATCAAGTAACGTTCGGATCTCCTGTGACGACGTCTCCGGTGGTAGACGGCCCGGGTGCGCGCAGGGCCTGACAGTTCACTTGTCGGGGTGAGATGGGGATTCGGGCATGGATATTCGTGGCTTCATGAAACGACATAAGATCGCGTCGGCCGTGGCGGCGCCGGCGACGCTGGGCGTGGCGGTAGCAATCGCGGCCACGTTCGCGATCACGTCGTCGCCGGACTCGAAGCAGGCCGATCCGGCGCTGAAGGCCTCGGTCACGGAATGTCACGACATGGTGACCATCTCGGTGGCCGGGCGCAACGACTCGCCGCAACAGGGCACCACGAAGATGCTGGTCGACGCCAATGGCAACGAGCTGCCCGCGGCCCTGTCGGACGACTACCAGAGCCACTGGGTGGATCCGGTGGTGAACGCGCCCGGCGGATCGGTCGACTCCAACTCGTACTGGGCCGTGTATGTCTCCTATCCGGCGAACCTGAACAGCTACGAGGACGCCGTGAACACCGGTGTCGCCAATACCGAGCAGGTGATGCGCGACATCTCCGCGGCCTGCCCCAACACCAAGTACGCCATCGTGGGCTACAGCGAGGGCGCGGATGTCGCGCGCCGGGTCGCCATGGATGTCGGGCACCAGAGCGCCGGGGCGGATGGCAAGTACGGGATCGTCGATCCGGGCAATGTGGCCGGTGTCGTCATTCTCGCCGACTCGGGCCGGACGGCGGGTGAGGGTCCGTTCCCGGGCGCGAAGGACCCCAGCCATCCCGACAACTTCAACCAGAGCTATCAGACCGGCAAGGACGTCGCCGGCGGCCAGGGCGCACTGCCGGACCAGTCCGGTGACTTCGGCGCGCTGAACGGCCGGATCGCCTCCTTCTGCTCCGACGGCGACCTCACCTGCGCCGCGCCGAAGAACATCTCGCTGCTCCAGCTGGCCATCAATGTCGGCCGCCAGATCAATGCCGACCAGATGCAGAGCGACGGCCTCACCCCCACCACGGGCATGGATGTGGCGGTGGTGCTGGGAAAGATCGCCGGTGACGCCTTCGCCGACATCGCGCACGACCCGGGCTGGTGGACGAGCAAGGAGACCTTCCTCGACGTCCTGCTCAAGGTCTCGCAGCCGGGCTACAAGCCGAATCAGGACAACCCGACCCCGGTGGCCGCGGACTCGATTCAGGCCGAGACCATGTCACCGCTGGCGTACCTGCCGCAGAAGGTCTTCAACGAGGTCGTCGGCCTGATCACCACCAACCAGAACACCATCCCGGTGCTCCTGAACGACCCGTACAACCTGACCCTCGGCCCCAACGGCACCGGTCACCACTTCGACTACTGGCGGGATTCCAACCCGGACAACGGCAAGCCCCTGACCTCCGCGGAGTACGCCGCCGCGTGGCTCACCGAGCTCGCCAAGGAGGCCCAGGCCGGCCAGCTGAACCCGAAGACGCTGACCCCGACCGCCACCACGGCCCCCAACGTGCTGGCCGCGGCGCCGAAGAGCGCCACGTCCGGAACCACCACTCCCGCAACCGGTTCCACGACACCGGCCGCCGGAACCACCACCCCGGCCACGACGACGCCCGCCACCACGACGGCGACGCCGCCGACCACCACGGTCACCCCCGACGCGGCCACCCCGGCGACGACCACGCCGCCGGTCACGACCACCCCGCCGGTGACCACCACGACGGTTCCGGTCACCACCACTCCCCCGGTGACCACCACGACACCGCCGACCACCACTCCCACGCACTGACCCACCGGCGAAACGAGCATGCGCTGGGGCGCACCCGGAAGGGTGACGCCCCAGCGCATGCTCGTTTCCGAAGGAGCTCGCCGGTTCCGGCTCAGCGGATGGTGAACCAGACCAGGCTGCCCAGGCCCGCGACCAGGCAGTAGATGGCGAACGGGGTCAGGGTCTTGGTCTCGAAGTAGGCCGTGAGGAACTTGACCGAGATATAGGAGAGGACACCGGCGACCACACTGCCCGCGAAGGCCGGACCGAGGATGGCGTGGTTCTCGTGCTTGAAGAGCTCCGGCATCTTCAGTACGCCCGCCGCCAGGATCACCGGCGTGGCCAGCAGGAAGGCGAAGCGGGCGGCATCCTCGTGACGCATGCCCTTGAACAGGCCCGCGACGATGGTGCTGCCGGACCGGCTGATACCGGGGAAGAGGGCGGCGATCTGCGCGGCGCCGATCAGGGTGGCGTCGCGCATGCCGAGGCGGGACAGCCGGACATCGGAGGCGCGGGCCGGGTCGGTCATGGGGAGCACGACGGTGTCCTCCATGGAGAGGTCGCCGGTGCGGCCGGTGGGGCTGGCGAGCTGGAACTCGGGTTCGTGCTCACGCTTGCGCATGAGCTCGGCCGACAGCAGCACGAAGCCGTTGATCGCCAGGAAGATCGATGTCGGAACGGGGGTGCCGAGATAGTTGCGGACCGCCTTCTCCAGCAGCAGGCCGGCCAGGCCGACCGGAATCGTGGCGATCACCAGCAATACGCCCAATCTCGCTTCGGGCGTTCGTATTTGGCGTGTCAGCACCACATCCCACAGCCCCTGCACAATGCGCACCCAGTCCCGCCAGAAGAAGATCACCAGGGCGAGCGCGGTGGCGACGTGCATGGCCACCAGCAGCGCCAGATACGGGGAGTCCTTGGCGGACATGCTCAGATCGTCGGCCCATTTACCGCCGACCCAGGCGGGCAGCAGGATGCTGTGGCCCAGGCTGGATACCGGGAAGAGCTCACTCACCCCCTGGAGCGCGCCGACGATGATCGATTCCAGGTAACTGATGGCCATTCGAATTCCTGTCGGGGGCGGTGCGGGGATCCGAACACCCCGGGCCGATACACGGGCATTGTGTGATCGCGCCGAGGCAGCTCGCTTGGCGAGGCTACTCGATGCCGTGTCGGCGTGCGCACACGTGGTGGATCGGCGGAGGATGCGGCAGGATGAGAACGATCGGTATACCGACGAGTACGGGCGGGAGACGGAAATGCGAGCGGAACTCACGGAGTGGATGTCGCGGGGGAGCTACTTCGACTTCGACGGGCATCGGATCTTCTACATCCGGGAGGGGAAGGGACCGACGCTGCTATTGATCCACGGCTATCCCTTCAACTCCTACGACTGGCATCGCATCTGGCCGGACCTGACCGCCCACTACGACGTCATCGCGCCCGACATGCTCGGGATGGGCTTCTCCGACAAGCCCATTCGCCACCACTACAGCGTGCTCGAGCACGCCGATATGCACGAGGCCCTGCTGCGGCAGCTCGGCATCGGCGAAACCCTGCTGCTGGCACACGATCTCGGCGTGAGCGTGGCACAGGAGCTGCTGGCCCGCCGCCTCGACGGCACCGCGGCGGCCGACATCCGGGCCGTGGTGTTCCTCAACGGCGGGCTGTTCGTGGAGGCGTATCGCCCGCGTCTGGTGCAGAAACTGCTGGGCACACCCCTCGGTCATCTGGTGGGCCCGCTCATGACCGGCGCGGTCATCGCACCGGCGGTGCGCGAGGTGTTCGGCCCGGACACCAAACCCACCGACGACGAGATGCGGACACTGCAGGAGGTGCTGTTCTACGGCAACGGCCGCTTCGTCAATCATCTGGTCGGCCGCTTCGTGGCCGAGCGCACCACCTACCGCGACCGCTGGGTCGAACCGCTGCTGCGCAAGGAGATTCCGATGCGGCTGATCAACGGCCCGCTCGACCCGAACTCCGGTGCGCACATGGTGGCCCGCTACCGCGAGCTGGTCGCCGACCCGGATGTGGTGAGCCTGGACCGGATCGGGCACTGGCCGCAGCTCGAAGACCCCGCCGGGGTATTCGATGCGGCTCACGCATTCCTGCGCGCCGCGAATTCGACCTAGACGCAATCCATTTGCGCGACGCGGAGCCCGGCTGCGTGGAATACTTCCGCGATATGCAGTACAGGGGATTCGACAATCCCGACGCCGGCGAGGATCCCGAGTTAGCTCAGGCCCGCATCTTCCTGGACGAATTGGAAAGGCATGTAGTCAAACTGACCCGGCGATTGCAGACCGCACCCACCCTCGAAGCCCGGCAGTCGATCAGTGCCGAACTCTCCACGGTGCGGCGGTATGTGGATCGCATTCACCGCAGATTCCCGGGAATTGCCGTCGCGAATCCATTTCGCGGCTCACCACCCGGAGCACCCGCGCTCTAGGCCGGCTACCGGGCCGGATTCGATTGCGGCTCAACCGGTAGGCCTCGATTGCGGCTCAGCGCGCCAGGTGTGCGCGCCAGCGTTCGGCGGAGCGGACCATATCCAGGCCCACCCGCTCGAGATACTCGCTCATGCCCAGCAGCCGCACCCCGGCGGGCGTGGCCGAACCCAGTGCGTCGGCACCGTCGCGCGCCGTGGCGGCCAGCCGCTCATTGGTGCGCGCGCCCGCGAGAGTGGCTCGGTACCAGGCGGATTCGTCGATCACATAGCGGTCGCGACGACTGCCCGGATCCCGGTCCCGCCGGATCAGCGCCTGCTCCTGCAGGTAGCCCACGGCCGCGGACACCGTCGCGGGACTCACCCGCAGCCGGGCCACCAGCTCGGCGGCGGTGAGGCTGCCCGAGTCCGCGGCGTACAGGCGGGCCAGCACCGCCGATGCCATGCGCGGCATGCCGGTCTGCGCGAACAGCGCCGCGAACTGGGCGCTGAAATCGGCCAGCAACACCGGGTTGCGGCCGTATTCATCGACGGCAGCGGGCTTTTCGACGGGTCTGGGCGGGGATGCGCGACGGCGTGAGCGCACCACGGTGGCGGCCTGCGCCAGATCGGCGCGATAGCGGCCGGGCCCGCCATTGCGGGTCACCTCGCGGCTCACGGTGGACGTCGGCCGTTCGAGGCGGCGGGCGATCTCGGCATAGCCGAGCCCATGGGCCAGCCCCGCGGCGATGAGACGGCGATCCTCCTGGCTGAGTCTTCCTCCGGGCATCGGAGCGGCTCCTTCATCAGATGCCGCCGAGGCGGCGCGGCTCACCTTATTGCAACACACCACGTGCGGAATCGGCCTGGGACATGGTCGCGGCGAAACATGAATTCCCTTGTTACACAGTCACTATCCTGTTCATGCTGGCATCTCGTCATTGCCATCGTTGTGAACGCAACGTAGCGTTCGCCCTCATTCGAACGAGCCACCCGGGGGCGAACGGCGGACGAGGACAGCCGATTCAGAGCCCGGTCAGATCGGCGATCACGCTGAAGTCCATGACATCCGTCCCCGCCAGGTACACCGGCTGGGTCGTGTGCGCCCCGCGCACCCGCACCTCACCGCGCGGACCCCCGTAACTCACCCACGCCGCTTCGCGCTCGATGACCCGCACATCCAGGCTGCGCGCCGCCTCCGCCAGCGAGGCGAACAGCAGCAGGCCCTCGTAGCAGGATTCGCCGATATTGTTGAGCGCCGGGGCCAGCTGCCCGAAGCGGGCCGTGTAACGGCCGCCGAACGCCATGCCCTCGCGCGACACCAGACTCTCGAAATAGCCACAGGCCGTGAACAATCCGCGCGCGCTGTCCGGACCGCCCGCGTACAGCACGTCCTCCCCGATCATCATGCTCAGCCGCAGCCGCCCTTCGTCCAGCCCGGCCGCCGCGAACGCCTGATTGAAGGCCGCGCAGTCCGCGCCGACCATGAACACCAGCACCCCCTGTGCGGGCGAGCGTCGGATCAGGTTCAGGGCGGCGGTGAAATCGCGGCCGCCCAGCGGGACGAACACCTCGCCGACCACGTCGATATCGGTGCTGCGCACGAATTCCCAAGTGGCCCTGGATGTTTCACGCGGCCATACGTAGTCGTTGCCGACGACGCACCAGCGCCGCACCCCCAGCTCGGAGCGGAACCAGCGCAGCGCGGGGAACAACTGCTGGTCGGGCGTCTCCCCCACCATGTAGACGCCATCGGAATCCTCGCCGCCCTCGTAGAAGGTGGTGTAGACGTAGGGCACCCGGCCCGCGGTGTGCGGCGTGATCACCTTGCGGGCATTGGACAGGTGCCAGCCGACCACCCCGTCGATCATGCCCAGGCTCACCATCCGGTCGATCTGCGCGGCCAGCACCGGCAGCGGCGCACCGGCGTCCACCGGGTGCAGCCGGACCGGCCGGCCCAGAATGCCGCCGACGGCATTGATGTCCTCCACGGCGAGCGTCGCACAGGCCTCACAGGACGGGCCGAAGATGCCCGCGGGACCGCTCAGCGGCACCACCAGCGCGAGGTCCACCGTGGCCCGGCGCGACCGGAAATCCCGTCGCGTCATCGAATATCACCACCGTCATCGCTGCCTGCGTCCGCCCGGTACGGGGCGGTACATGCCGAAGGGGCACGATAGTACCGTTTCGCCGCGAACCGGGAAATCGCTACAGCCCGGCCCGCCCTATAGTGACCCCGGTGAACAGTCCTGACGCGCGCGAGCTGATCCTGCTCGCCGGTGAGCGCACCATCGCCGAACGCGGACCGGACGCGGCCCTGCGCGATATCGCGGTCGCGGCGGGACAGCGCAACAACTCCGCGGTGCACTACCACTTCGGTTCCCGGGACGGGCTCATCGCGGCCATCATCGAACGGCATCAACCAGCACTGGAATCCCGGCGCACCGAACTGCTGGCCGAGCACGAGGCCGCCGGCGCGCCGGACAGCGTGGCCGCACTGGTCGCCATTCTGGTGGGGCCCATGTTCGACGTGCCCTACGCTGAGGGATCGACGCACTACGCGCGATTCCTCGAGCAGGCGCGCGCGCATCCCGCCGTGACCGGACCGAACCTGCACGAGAAGCGCTGGGCCGCAACACGAGTCCTGGTGGCGCGGCTCTACCGCGCCATGCCCGACATCACCCCGGCGCAGCGCCGATACCGGCTGCAGGCCATGACCACCGTCATGTTCGCCCTGCTCGCCGACTACGAACGCCAGGACCTGCCCACCGCGGCCGAGCGCGCCGACGCGCGGCACAGCATCATCGCCATGATCGTCGGGCTACTGACCGAACCCGTCGGTCAGGAGACCGCGGTCCGGGCATCCGGTTCGAAGCCGCCGGGGATCTCGTAGACCATCCCGCTGAAGGTGATGCCGAACAGCCGCCCGGCCGAGAAGCCCTGGCCGCCACGGCCGTACTGCACCTCACTGGTCAGCTGCGGTCCGGACCCGAGCACGCAGTACTGCCCCGGCGCGTCGATACGGACCACCTGACCGGACGAATTGAACGGCAGCACCGGGCGTTCCAGCGAATCCAGCGTCAGCCCGTCGGGCGCGGCGAGCAAGTCACCGCCGGACAGGTCCAGCAGCGACTGCGGGGCCCACGGGGCATTGGTGGGGATCCGGCTCACGCCCGGGTTCACGAAGGTGCGCGACACGTAGAGGTACGAGTCGTCCTGGTCGAGCACCGCGCCATTGGCGCTGGGGAAGCTCGCCCAGTTCGGCTGCACCATGCCGTTCGGGTACACCCGGCCCACCAGGGAACCGAAATCATTGGTGGCATAGACGGTTCCGTCGTGCGCCACGTCCATGCCGTCGGCCGCCGAGAGGCCCGTCGCGAAAGGGGTCACGGCCCCGGTGTCCGGGTCGACGGTGACGATCCCGGCCTGCCGCAACGCATCACCCACGAACACCCGGGGATCCGCGCCGTAGCCGACCAGCAGCCGGCCGTCCGGCAGCCAGGCCAGCGCGCCCGCGCCGCCACTGGGCACCTTGGCGATCGGCACCGCGGGCGCACCCGGCGCGTCGATACGGAAGACCTGCCCGCTGACCAGATCGGCGACGAACGCCCGCCCGGCGGGGTCGATGGTCAGCCCCTCGAGCGCGGCGCCCGGCAGCGAGGCCACCACCGCGGTCGGCTGTCCCGCACCGGGACAGACCGGCGCCGCCGAGGCGGGCGCTGCGGCGAAAGACGACAGCGCCGCGCAGGCGAGCATCGCGCAGGCGAGCCCAGCGGATTTCCTGATCCCCATGTCGTACCTCGTCCATGTCGGCCAGTAAATCCCTGCATCGTATGACGTATCAGGGGCCCGAAGGGTTCAATTGTGGCCGTGCCCGGGATTTCGATTCGCCCCAGTCGCCATTTCCGCCACCTCGCCGCCGGTCTCGCGCCGGCAATCTTCTGGACCTTCGTCCATATGTCCGTGGTTCACGCGGATGTTGTTGCAGCACAACAACTTCCAGCAGCCGTCCCGAGTATTCAGCATTGGACGCCGACCGGATCGGATAAGCCCGGATTCGTTCTCGGCTCCGAACCCCGCATTATCGCCGGCGCCGGCTCCACCGAAATCGCGGAACACCTTGCCGAGGACCTGATCCGGGCCGGAAAACCGATTTCCCTGGCCACGGGTAGCGGCCGGCCGGGCGATATCGTGCTGCGCACAGGCGATATCGTGTTGCGCACAGGCGATATCGACGACCCGGCCGCGGAGTCGTATCGCATCGCCGTCACCGATCGGCTCACCATTACCGCCGACAGCCCGACCGGCATCGCGCACGGCACCCAGACCGCCCTGCAATGGCTGCGGCAGACCAGCACCCTGCCCGGCGGCGTCGCCGAGGACCGGCCTGACTACAGCGAGCGCGGGCTCATGCTCGACACCGGGCGCGAGTTCTTTCCCGTCGACTGGGTGAAGGCCCGCATCCGCGACGCCGCGTACCTCCGGATGAACCTGGTGCAGCTGCACCTGTCGGACTCGCAGGGCTTCCGGCTGGCGAGCGTCATGCACCCGGAGATCACCTCGCCCGAGCACTACAGCGCCGACGATGTACGCGAAATCGTCTCCCATGCAAAATCTTTCGGCATCGATATCGTGCCCGAAATCGACATGCCCGGCCATATGAACGCGATCCTGGCCCGGCATCAGGACCTGGTCCTGCGCCCGGCCCGCACCACACCGCAGGACGCGGTGCTGGACAGCGCGATCGGCGGCGGTGTCGGAGGCAAGATCGATCTCACCAATCCCGGTGCCCGCCAGTTGATCAGCGACATTCTGCACGAGTTCGTACCTCTGTTCCCCGGGCGATACTGGCACCTGGGCTGTGACGAGTACATTTCCGACTACACGCGCTATCCCCAGCTGGGTGACTACGCCACACGGACTTTCGGCCCGGGAGCCGCACCCGGCGATATCATCATCGACTTCGCCAACTGGGCCGCGGATCTCGTCGAATCGCTCGGCAAGACGCCGCGGGTCTGGAACGACGGCTTCGACCATCCGGGTGTCCTGGCACCGAAACCCGAACTGGTGGTGCAGTACTGGTCGGCCGGCGCCGGTGGGCTGCCGTGGCTGCCCGGCGGTCGCACACCCGCCGACTTCACCCGGGACGGGCATCCCGTCCTCAATGCGGCCTTCACGCCCACGTACTTCACGACCGGCGGGCCGGCCGCGGCGCTCAACGCTCCGCCGGAACTGCTGTGGGCCTGGGACCCGGGGCTTTTCGTGAACGGGCAGCGGCTGCCCGATTCCGATCGCCCGCTGTTGCGTGGCTCCATGCTCTTCCTCTGGTGCGATGATCCTGCCGCCCTGACTCCGGAGCAGATCGTCGCTCCGCTGCGGGCCCGGCTGCCGATCATGGCCCAGCAGTTGTGGGCGGGCACCGGCGGGATCGGGTATCCGGACTTCCTCGGCCGCGCGTCCGCGGTCGGGTGGCCCTGATCAGAAGCGTCTGGCTCCGGCCATCGGCATGGTGGTCAGCGGTGAGACCTTCACGCCGGAACCGTAATCGCTGGCGTGGATGACCTTTCCGTCACCGAGATACAGAGCGGAATGGCCGCCGCCGTAGTAGGAGACCAGATCACCCGGTTGCAGATCGTCCACCGACACCGGCGTTCCGGCGGCCAGCTGCGAATAACTCGTACGCGGCACTTCGACTCCGGCCTCACGATACGACCACTGCACCAAACCCGAGCAGTCGAAGGTGTCCGGACCATCACCGCCCATGCTGTAGGTCGCGCCGAGCTTGGTGCGGGCGGCCTCCACGGCTCGTTCGCCGACGGTCTTCTTCGGCATGGCCGCGGGCACCGGCGCGCGGGGCGCCGCGGGATCGGTCACGCCGGGGATTCCGACCAGCGGGGGCAGGCTGCTGGGCACCGCGAAGGTGCCGAGACCGGCCACCACCACCGAGCGGGATTCCGGAGCCGGGAACACGGGGTACAGCGGCACGGGCGAAAGCGCCTGGACCGGAATCTGATCCGGTACGGGGTCGGCCGGGGCGATAGTGATATGTCCCGGAATCCCGAGCATGCGCGAGGCATCCGCCTGGCCTACGGCGGAGGTCTCGCCGACCGCGGGCTGCGGCGCGATATCCACACTCGGCGGCGCGATGTCCACACTCGGCAGCGTGATATCCACACTCGGCAGGGAAGTGAGGCCGAACTGGGTCGCGATCTCGGTGGGAATCTCGATCTCCCCGATACCGGGGACCGAGACCGGCGCTGCGTGCGCCTGGCCCGCTGTGAACAGCAGGGCTGCTCCGACGGCTGCCGCGCCGAGGACTCCTGTCGCCAGGGCCCGCAGGCTCAGCCGCGGTAGAACTCGAACCTTCTGTCTATCACCGTTGGTTTCCATGAGCGGTCGTCCTCCGATCAAGCCGTGAAAGCTATTCGGTTTCCGTCCATCACAATCGAACTCTTCGGTACTGCAGCAGATCCGAAAGTGCATATTTCGCCGGAAGTGCACAGGGTGCAACAAGTGACGTGCGTGTTATCGATAACGAAACAGTAACCATTGACGGCTGTGTCCAATTGGACACAGCCAATTTTCATCGAATTCGACGACATCGCGCGAGCCTTCACGAGCCTGGACGCGCGACCGTGTGAGACTGATCGACGGAAAAACAGCCCTCCCCATCATCAGGAGGATGATCGATGACCAAATCCGGTGCCCTACCGAATCTTCCCGAGCCCCTGGTTGTCACACTGGGGAATCTCAAAGGCGGCGTGGGCAAAACGACCTCCGCCTTCTTTCTCGCCTCGTATTTCGCCACGGTGCACGAACTTCGGGTGCTCGTGATCGACGCCGACCCGCTCAGCCAGACCGGTTACTCCTGGTATCGGCGGCTACAGCGGGCCGAGGTCGGCATTCCCTTCGAATTGCTCGCCTTCCCGTCCCGGCACGTGAACGACTGCATCACCGACCATTCCGCGAACTACGACGTGATCATCGTCGACGCCGGCGGCGAATCGGCCGACATCTTCAAGGCCGCCGTCCCGGTGAGCGATGAGCTCGTTCTCGTCACCAGCGTCAGCCCGTCGGAGGTCAAACGCGTGCCCAGTACCTATCGCGCCGCGGAAGAGGCGGCCGCCGAACACGAAAAGGCCATCCGGGTGCGGGTGCTCATGACCAAGGTGCCGGTCACCATGAAGAACGGCGTCAATGTCTCCACCGAATATCGCACGCAGCGCGCCAATTTGGAGGACGCCGAATACGACGTATTCACATCCTATGTGAGCGCGTGGAAGTGGTACCGCGAAGCCGCCGACGGTGAAGTCGGCGACGGCGCCGAGAATCCGATCGAGGATCTCGGCGAATACCGCGCCGTCGGTGACGAATTGATACGGCCCTATCTGGAGGCCGCGCAGTCCGCCCACATGCCGGCGGAGGTGTCGGCCTGATGCCGCCCCAGCGCCGCAAGAGTTCCATCGGCGGGGGACTGGGCCGCAACCCGCTCTCCGACGAGGCCGAGCACACTCCCCCGGTCTCGCCGCTGCGCGACGCCAAATGGCCGCGGACCCCGAAGCTGTCCCAGGCCGCGACCACGGTGCTCATGGCGCCCGCCAAACCCGCACAGCCGGAGGCGGACACGGCGATATCCGCACCGGAACCAGCGCAGTCGACACCGGCTCCGGAGACGGCCGCACCCGCCCCGGCACAGCCCGAACCGGTGGCGACCGCACCCGAACCGGTTGCCGCCCCGGCCGCTTCGGTACCGCCCGGACCCGCGCCGGTCCGGGCGGTCACCCCGCCGGAGGTCGAGCCCGCGCCGAGCGTGCTCGATCTACCGCTGCCCAGTGCGGGTGGCGAGGGACCGCTCAGCCGGACCGAATCCGATCAGCTCGAGCTCTGCGAGTCCTCCATCGACGCGCTGCGGGTGGCCTTCTGGACCGCCGGGCGCGCCCTGCAGATCGTGCGTGACGGGCGGCTCTACCGCGCCGATCACGCCACCTTCGACGAGTACGTCGAGAAGCGGTGGGACATGCAGCGGTCCTACGCGCACAAGCTGATCCGGGCCTGGCCGCTGGCCTCCCGCCTGCACCCGCTCGCGCCCGCCATCAACGAGGGACAGATCCGCGAGCTGCTGCCGGTGGTCGCGGCCCACGGCGAGGACGCGGCGGTCACCGTCTACACCACGCTGGCCGCCGACGTGAAGGTCACCGCGGGCAAACTGCGTGAAGCGGTCGCGGTGCTGCCCGACGACTACGACGAGGGCACGGTGGTGCAGCGGCTGCGGGCGTGGTTGCGCGGCGACCTCATCGAGGAGCAGACGCAGACACCCGATCTGTTCAGCTCGGTGGAGTCGCGCCTCACCGCGCTCACCCAGAAGGTGGTCAAGGGCTCCACCGACCATCCGGTCGCGGCCCGCGAATTCGCGGCCAAACTGCGGACGCTGGCCGAACTCATCGAGCGCCAGATTCCGCTGGCCGGGCGAATGCCCGATACCGAATAGCGTTACTCCGCATCGTCACAGCGCTACTCCGCATCGCCGAAAGGGCCCGGCCGAGTGCCGGGCCTTTTCGATGTCCGAGCCCGCCGCCGCGAATTCGATAGGAATGGAATCTTTCTGAAATAGCAAAAACCTATTATCACGGACTTTGCCCGCACAGCAAGACTTTGCCCGCACAGCAAAAAGGCTCCCCGATCGCTCGGGGAGCCCTCGCACTGTGTCCGGTAGGTCTTACTCGCCCACCGCGCGGCGTTCGCGGGCGCCGGCGGCGCGCTGGCGGGTGGCGCGGGCGGCCGCGGCGTCGAACAGCTCCAGGTGCTCGAACAGCGGGTCCTCGTCATCGGATTCGACCAGGACCGCCCGGCGCAGCTGGGTACGGGTCTGCTCGCGATCCGGACGCGGGCGTTCGCGGCGGCGCGACTCCTCCTCCTCGTCGTCCTCGGCGCGCTTGCGGGCCAGGCGGGCGGCGCGGCGGCGGCGGATGTCCTCCTCGATGCGGACCTGTCTGCGTAGGTAACCCAGGTACGCCACCAGGACCGTGCCGGACAGGGCGCACAGCCACCACAGCACCGCCGAGACGGCGAGACCGGCGGCGGCCAGGATCAGGGTGGACAGCACCAGGCCCAGCACGGCGCGCTGACGGAAGGTGTAGCGGGCCTTTCGGGCGGCGGCGTCGGCCTCGGGGTCGAAACCGCCGCGGCCGCGGCGGGACGGCACGAAATCCGCGTCCTCGTCCTCGGATTCGGGCTCCGGTTCCGGATCGGGCTCGCGCAGCGCGGGGGTGCGGGCGCGCTGGGGCGCCTCCCGCCGTTCTTCGCGCTCGGCCTCGCGGTCGGCGTCGTCTGCCACCGCCCCATCGTTCTCGGATTCGCCCTCGGCCGTGGCGGTTTCGGGGAGCGTCTCGGACTCGGCCGGTTCGGACTCGGATTCGGCCGCGATATCCGCCGCCTCGACACCGTCGGCCGAATCCCCCTCGGGCCCGGGCACTTCGGCGGGCGACGTCTGCGCTTCGGCGATGGGCGCAGCCTCGGTGTCGACTTCCTTCTCGTCCGATGCAGCGGCGTCGTCCGATCTGGTCATCCGATCCTCCGGATCCTCGCTCGGGTGCTGAAGCTTTCTGCGAACCGGCACGTAGTCCGGGTCGGTGTCATGTCCGGTCGCCGGACCTTTCCTGGCGCGCTGTGCGGCACCACCGCGATGGAGGATCCGCGTGGAGAGCGCGGCGTCGGTGTGCTGCCGGATACGGGGATGACGGTTGGCCAGCATCGGAAACAGGACGAAGACCCAGAGCACCACCAAACCGATCCACAAGATCGAATTCGGCATTGCCGTCACACCTCCGTCCCGCCCAGCTCATAGTCCCTTCGACGTGCACCGCAGCGCCTACCGGTGGGTACACAGACGCACCACCGGCGTCCGTAGGTTAATTCCACACCGGGGTAATTCCCCACAGGCGCGCCGACCACACAAGTAACACTAGTAACAGCCGACCCCTCGGTCGCTCTCCGGGTCGGGCCCCGGAAACCCGATTCGGCGGGGCAATTCTGGTGAGCCGCAGGCAGAGGCGGTAATCGTGCCGCCGAAATACACAGCGAGTTATCAGGCTCTAGTGGCGCGTCCGGCGCGAATCAGCCTGTCCACCACCGTTCCTGAGACCTCTTCGACCGTCATGCCGACCAGCAGATGATCGCGCCAGGCCCCGTCGACATCCAGGTAGCGCTCCAGCAGGCCCTCCTCGCGGAAGCCGACATTGCGCAGAACCGCCTGGCTGGCAAGGTTTTCCGGCCGCACCGTGGCCTCCACCCGATGCAGGCCCACCTCACCGAAGCAGTGGTCCAGCCCCAGCGCCAGCGCCGCGGTGGCCACGCCCTGCCCGCTCAGCTCGCTCGACACCCAGTAGCCGATCCAGGCCGAACGCAATGCGCCGCGCACGATATTGCCCACCGTGAGCTGCCCGCTGAACACGCCGTCGACCTCGATGACCAACGGGATCATGGCGCCGCGCCGGGCCTCGGCCTTCAGCGCCGACCACAGCGCGGGCCAGTTGCTCGAGTGGTTGCGCGCCTCCCACGGGCCGCGGCCGGTCGGCTCCCACTTCTCCAGATAGTCCCTGTCCCGGATGCGAATCCGGCTCCAGGCAGAGGCATCACGCAAACGGATCGGGCGCAGCGTGACGATGCCCGCGGCGACCCGCACCGGCCCCAGATGCGCCGGCCAGCCCGGATGCTGGGCGGTCCGGAAGACATTCATCTCCACGCCTCACCCTCGCTGCGCAAGGAACGCGACCTGCACCTCGTCACCGGTGCGCACCTCGGTGACCTCGGGATCGATCACGATGAGGCTGTTGGCCTCCGCCATGGTCGCCAGCAGATGCGAGGACGCCCCGTTCGGGCCGCCCAGCGGCTGCACCAGGTAGTCGCCGGTCTGCTCGTCGCGCATGAGCTGCGCGCGCAGATACCCGCGCCGGCCCGGAATCGAGGCGATCGGCAGGATGGTGCGCGCCCGCACCATGCGCCGCATGGGATGGCGGCGGCCCAGCGCGATCCGGATCAACGGACGCACCATGACCTCGAAAACCACCAGCGCGCCAACCGGATTCGACGGCAGCAGGAAGGTCGGCACCTCGTCGCGGCCCAGCAGGCCGAAACCCTGCACCGAGCCCGGATGCATGCCCACCCGGGTGATCTCCAGCTCGCCCAGGCCCTCGAGGGCCTCGCGCACCTGCTCCGACGCCCAGCCGCCGATCGCGCCCGCGATCACGACCACCTCGGAGCGAACCAGCTGGCCCTCCACCACATCTCGCAGCCGCTTGGGATCGGAGCTGACGATGCCGACCCGGTTCACGTCCGCGCCCGCGTCGCGCGCGGCGGCGGCCAGCGCGTAGGAGTTCACGTCGTAGACCTGGCCCGGTCCGGGGGTGCGGTCGATGTCGACCAGCTCGCCGCCGACCGACAGCACCGACAGCCGCGGCCGCGGATGCACCAGCACCTTGTCCTTGCCCACCGCGGCCAGTAGACCCACCTGGGCCGGGCCGATGATGGTGCCCGCACGCACGGCCAGATCGCCGGGCTGCACATCGTCGCCGATGCGGCGCACGTAATCACCGGAGCGCACCGACTCGTAGACCTTCACCCGGGCCCGGCCGCCGTCGGTGTTCTCCAGCGGCAGCACGGCATCGGCGAGGGTGGGCAGCGGCGCGCCGGTGTCCACGCGCACGGTCTGGCGCGGCTGCAGCCGGATCGGCTGCCGCGAGCCCGCGGCCACCTCACCCACCACCGGCAGGCTCAGGTGCACCGAATTACCGTCCTCGTCACGGATATTCGCGCCCGCGCCCGCCACATCCACACTGCGCACGGCGTATCCGTCGATGGCGGCCTGATCGAAGCCCGGCAGTGGACGCTCGGTCACCACGTCCTCGGCACACAGCAGTCCCTGGGCCTCGCTGATCGCGACCCGGACCGGCCGCGGGGCCACGGCCGCAGCGGTCACCTTGATCTGCTGATCCTCAACCGAGCGCATGCCGCCCTTCCGTTGTCTCGCCCGCCGCCGTCGACGTGTCACCCGCCGGGCCGCCCACGCGACCCCGGCGTCTGTCCTTCACTTCTGCCCGTTGCGGCTATTCGTACGAGGTCAGCTGGGGATTCCAGCCGGACCCGAGCCGCTGCTCGAGCCACTCCCGCAGGGCGGGACCGTATTCCTCGCGTTCCAGAGCGAAATCGACCGCTGCTCGAAGATAACCGCCCGGGTTCCCCAGATCGTGTCGCGACCCACGATGCACCACGACGTGTACCGGGTGACCCTCGGCGATCAGCAGGGCGATGGCGTCGGTCAGTTGCAGCTCACCGCCCGCGCCGGGGGTAATGCGGCGCAGCGCGTCGAAGATGGCGCGGTCCAACAGGTATCGCCCGGCCGCGGTGAAGGTGGACGGGGCGTCGGCGATGGCGGGCTTCTCCACCATGCCGTTGACCTTGAGCACGTCCTGCGGGCAGCCGGGCAGCTCCTCGACGTCGAAAACGCCGTAGGCACTGACCTCTTCCTTCGGCACGTCGATGGCGCACAGCACCGAGCCGCCGTAGGTGCTGCGCACCTTGGCCATCAGCTCGAGCACGCCGCCGGGCAGCACCAGGTCGTCGGGCAGCAACACCGCGATGGCGGACTCGTCCGCGTCGAGCACCGATTCCGCCTGTGCCACCGCGTGACCCAGGCCCAGCGGCTCCTCCTGCACCACCGAGGTCACGTCCAGCAGCGCGGGCGCCTTGCGCACCTTCTCCAGCAGATGGAACTTGCCGCGCTCGGCCAGGGTGCTCTCCAGCACCAGGTCCTCGACGAAATGTGCGACCACACCGTCTTTTCCGGGCGAGGTCACGATCACCAGCCGATTGGCGCCGGACTCCGCGGCCTCGGCGGCGACCAATTCGATGCCCGGGGTGTCGACCACCGGCAGCAGCTCCTTGGGCACCGTCTTGGTCGCGGGCAGGAACCTCGTGCCGAGCCCCGCCGCGGGAACCACCGCGGTACGGAAGCACGACTCGGCTGCGCCGCCGTTCGACGACTCGGCTCCGCCGCCATTAGCTGTCATGAATTCACCCTATCCATCCGTCACACGCCCGAGACCGGCTCAGGGCCGCCTCGATATCCCCGAGAGCCTAAGGGGCGGGAGCGTCAGGAGCGCACCGAACGCCGGACCGGAGCGGAACTGGCAGACCGACCTGTTCATTTCATTTCACGTTCGCCGCACTGTGACCTCTGACGTACCCAACGGCTGTTAGCTGACACCTATGACCGATCGTGAGGATTCCCACAGCCCCGATTCCACCTCGGACAACCCGGCCGCATCCGCCGCGAACTCGCCCGACGCCGCACGCGGGCTGAGCCGCCGCCGGCTGTTCGGCGCCTCCGCGGTGGCCGGGCTGGCCGGGCTCGCGGTCGGCGCCGGCGGAGCGGTCGCGCTGCGCGGCGGGGCATCGAACGCCGAGGCGTGGCCGCGCTCGGCCGAACTGGTGACCACCCCCGACCGCGCGGCCGCGCCCCGGGTCGCGGGCCTGCACCTGCAATTCGGATCCGACACCACCCGCGAGGTGGTGGTCAGCTGGCACACCACCGGATCGGTCACCAAGCCCACCGTGCGCTACGGCACCGCCGACGCCGGCTTCGGCAAGAGCGTGCAGGCCGAGACCCGGACCTACCGGGATGCCAAGTCCGGCATCGAGATTCAGGCCCACCACGCCCGGATCACCGGCCTGTCCCCCGACACCGACTACGTGTACGCCGCCGGGCACGACGGCGCGCCGCCCGAACTCGGCACCATCCGCACCGCGCCCGCGGGACGGGCCAAGTTCCGGTTCACCAGCTTCGGCGACCAGGGCACGCCCACCGTCGGCAAGATCGTCGACGGCAAGGCCCTCAACGACAACCTCGGCTCCCAGTACGCCGGCGACGTCACCTCGGCGGTGGAATCGCTGGCCCCGCTGTTCAACCTGGTCAACGGCGACCTCTGCTACGCCAATATCGCCACCGACCGCATCCGCACCTGGAACGACTGGTGGGCCAACAACTCTCGCTCCGCCCGCTACCGGCCCTGGATGCCCGCGCCCGGCAACCACGAGAACGAGCTCGGCAACGGGCCCATCGGATACCAGGCGTTCCAGACCTACTTCACCGTCCCGGACTCCGGTAGCGAGGACCACGCCAAGGGCCTCTGGTACTCGTTCACCGTCGGCGGCGTGCGGGTCATCGCGGTCGCCAATGACGACATCTGCCTGCAGGACGGCGGCAACTCCTACGTCAGGGGCTACTCGGGCGGCGCCCAGAAACGCTGGCTGGAGGGCGAACTGGCCCGGGCGCGGGCCGACCGGGGCATCGATTGGGTGGTGGTGTTCATGCACCAGGTCGCCATCTCCTCGGCCGACAAGTTCAACGGCGCGGACCTGGGCATCCGGCAGGACTGGCTGCCGCTGTTCGACAAATACCAGGTCGACCTGGTGCTGTGCGGGCACGAACACCATTACGAGCGTTCGCATCCGGTGCGCGGGGTGACCGGGTCCGAGACGCTGACCCCCAGGCCCGCCGACACCCGCAAGGACGTCGTCGACACCAGCAAGGGCACCGTGCACCTGGTGATCGGCGGCGGCGGCACCTCCTCGCCGTCGAATCAGCTGTTCTTCCCCGGCGACAAGTGCCGGGTCATCACCGCGGTCGGCGAGGTGGATCCGGCCACCGGCAAGAAGGCGCCGGTGTACGTCCTCGAGGACGCGCCCTGGTCGGCCTTCAAGGACGCCGAACACCCTTACGGTTTCTGCGCTTTCGACGTGGACCCGGGTCAGCCGGGCGGCAACACCACCATCACCGGCACCTACTACGCCCTCACCGGGCCGACCAGCGACCTGAAGGCCGTCGACACCTTCACCCTCACCCGGCCGCGCTCGGACCGGTGACCCGCCCGTCCTAGGGTGGAAGCGTGACCGACGAGCGGGACAAGCGCGCCTGGCGCGAGGAGATCCTCGCGCGGCGCAGGGCGCTGCCCGCCGCCGACCGGGAGCGCGAGGCGGCGGCACTGGCCGCGGCGGCCGGGGCGCTCGCCGACGCGGAGTGGGTGTGCGCCTACGTGCCCGTCGGCGGTGAGCCCGGCTCGCTCGCCATGCTCGACGCGCTGCGGGCCGCCGGGGCGCGGGTGCTGCTGCCGGTCACCGGCGAACCCGGTCCGCTGGAATGGGCCGAGTACACCGGTCCGGCGGGGCTGCGGCGCGGGCGGTTCGGACTCCGGGAACCGGAAGGCGCGCCGGTCGCGAATGGGATCGCGAAGGCCGCGGCGATTCTGGTTCCGGCATTGGCGGTGGACCGCCGCGGGGTTCGATTGGGGCGCGGGGCCGGTTATTACGATCGAAGTCTGAGCGCCTGCCGCGCCGGGGCGCGATTGATCGCGGTGGTGCGTGACGACGAACTCGTGGAGCGTTTGCCGGAAGAGCCGCACGACCACCGAATGGGGTGGGCACTGACCCCGCTCGGGGGCCTGCGACGGCTTCAAGATCGGGTCGGGAATTGACACCCGATTGGCAGCGTTGGCACTGCCAGCTGTAGAGTGCTAATTCGACGAAGAGCGTGGAGGTTTCCCGATGCCTACTTACTCGTATGCATGCACCGAGTGCGACAACAAGTTCGACATCGTGCAGTCCTTCTCCGATGACGCGCTGACCACCTGCGACCAGTGCAACGGCAAGCTCCGCAAGCTGTTCAACTCGGTCGGCATCGTCTTCAAGGGCAGCGGGTTCTACCGCACCGACAGCCGCAACGGATCGACCTCCTCCGAGCCGGCCAAGTCCTCGTCCACTTCCTCGGAGAGCTCCAGCTCCACGGCGGCGAGCTCCTCGACCTCGGCCGCGTCGACCAGCGGCTCCAGCACCTCCGCCGCCTGATCCGAGTTTCTCCACAGGCTTTTCGTTATCCACAGCCCGGGTTCCGCCCGGGCCTGTCGGTACCGGGGCGACCGTACGCTGCCCCGCATGACGCGACCGTATCGAGCCATCCTGCAGGAGTTCCGTAGCCGCCTGATCTGGGCGGACGCGGTGCTACTGCGGCGGGCCGGGGCGGTCGCGCTGCTCGTTCTGGCCGGGTTTCTGGCCGTGCGCGCCGACCCCGCGGCCGGACACACCCAGGTCCTGGTCGCCACCCGGGATCTGCCACCCGGACAGGTGCTGGGCGACGGCGATGTCCGGGTCGCGGCACGGGAGACGGCGACCCTGCCCGCCGGCGTCGTGCGGGAGGCCGCACGGCTGCGCGGAGCCACCCTGGCGGGCGCGCTGGCGGCGGGTGAGATCGTCACCGAGGTCCGGGTGGTGGGGCCGCGGCTGGCGGCGGTGGCGGCGCAGTCCGCCGATGCGCGCATCGTCCCGATTCGCTTGGCGGACAATGCCGTTGCCGAAATCCTGCGGGCCGGGGACCGGGTGGACGTGGTGGCCGGCGAGGACTCGGGCGGGGGCGGGCGTCCCGCGCGGCTGCTCGCGGCCGACGCGGTCGTGGTGCTGGTGTCGGGGACGGAGAACTCGCGCGGGCGCACCGACCGGATCGTGCTGGTGGCATTGGATTCCCGGCGGGCCGCCGCGGTGGCCGCGGCCTCGCTGCGGACGGCACTCACCGTCGTGTTCCACTGAACCGGCCCGCGGGTGAACTAGCATCCCGTATACCCCCGTTACTCTGCGTTCGATCCCTCAGGTAGAGGAGCTTCCGCAATGCTCAAGGGTTTCAAGGATTTCCTGATGCGCGGCAATGTCATCGACCTGGCGGTGGCCGTGGTCATGGGTACCGCCTTCGTCGCCATCGTCACCGCGTTCAGCGACGGCATCATCACCCCGCTGCTCGCCGCATTCGGCGGCACCAGCCAGCTCGGCCTGGGCTTCCAGCTGGTGGCCGACAAACCGGCGACCTATGTGGCCGTCGGCCCGATCATCACCGCGGCCATCAACTTCGTGATCATCGCGGCGCTGCTCTACTTCGTCCTGGTGCTGCCGTACAGCAGGGCCAAGAAGCTGTGGGGCACCGCGGAGGACCCGGTCACCGACACCGAACTGCTGACCGAGATCCGGGACCTGCTGGCCGTGCGCAGCGCCGGCGGCAAGCACGAGATGTGAACGGGGACATAGCAATATCGGATCGGGATACAGCAAACGGACCCGGCGCGAAAAGCGCCGGGCCCGTTGCCATTACCAGCTAGCGGGTTTTACCCCAGGCTGAAGGGCTGGCCCCACAGGGTGACCCAGCTGATGACGTTGTCGGTCTCGACCTCGACGCTCACGAAGGAGCGCGCCTGGGCGTAACCGGCACAGCCGTTCAGGCCAATAGTCTCATCCGACCAGGTCACCGAACCGTCGCTGCCACTGAACTTGTTACGGGTCTTGTGGACTTCCTTGCCGTAGTCGTCCGGCATTTCCTCGTCGAGGATGTAGAACGACTTGGCCTGGCCCGGCCCCAGGGTCAGGTTGGCGCCGGAGTTGACGCCGGCCTGCGGGGTGACATTGCCGGAGTTGTCCCAGCTGGCACCGCCGGTCGCGCCACCGTTGACATTGCCGCCATCGATGGTGACCTGGCAGCCCACCACGTAACCCGGGTAGATCTTGCCGCCGGTGGCAGTGGTGTCACCGGCGATGTGGACCTGCGCCGACGCCGAGACCCAGGCGTTGCGGTGCACGGGGGTGGCACCCATCGACGGGCTGATGTTGGCGGACTCGCCGACCAGCTTCACCGTGACAACGGTGCCGTCGGAGAGAGTCTGGGTGATTTCGCCGCCCGGCAGCGGCACGAAGGTGTCGGCGTTCGCCGCACCGGTGGAGAACAGGCCAAGGGCTGCGGTGGCGACGGCGCCCACACCGGCCACCCGCGCCGCGGTCTTACGGATGTTCATTTCTGGTTGTCCCTCAGGGTGAATTCGCTTACGCGAGAAAGGATTTGGCGGGCGGAGACCACTCAGCCGATGCTGAACGGCTGGCCGTACAGGGTGGTCTTGGAGTAGTTGTCGCCGATGACCTCGACGACCGTGTACGCACGCGCCTGGGCATAACCCGCGCAACCCTGGATCTGGATCTCGGCATCCCGGTACTCCACGGAGTAGGTGCCCGACTTCGGCACGTCCTTGGAGTCGATCTGCACGAACGCCACCTGTCCGGGGCCGAGGTTGACGCCGATCGATCCGCCGACGCCGGCACTGTTCAGGCTGACGTTGCCGGAGATGCCGGCCGAGATCGCGTCCTCGCCGATGCTGATCTGGCAGCCGACGATGTAGCCGGTGTTGATCTGCGAAGTGCCATGCGTGGACGAATTGTTCGAGCCGGGGCCGCCGACCGGGCCGTTGTTCGGGCCGGCGGTGCCGTCCGGCGTATCGATCACCGCGGAGGCAACGCCGCTCACCCACACCACACGGCCGGCACCGTTGGCTGCGAGTGACGGCGACACGATGGCGTGCTCGCCCGTCCGGGTAATGGTGACGGTGCCCGCCGGGTTCACCTTCTGGCCGTCCGGCAACGACACGAAGGTGTCGGCATTAGCGGCACCAGTGGAAAAAAGGCCGATGGCCACGGCTGCAGCCGCGCCGATGCCCGCAATGCGGGCAGCGGTACGCGCACCGTGGGTGCGGTTCTCGCTCATACTTCCCCTCATCAGGTTTCAAGCAGTTCAACCTCGACCACCGAGGTTGAAATGGGACCCTTCCGAATCCCCGGTTGAGTTTGTCGCCACATTGTTGCCACCGTGTTACTGGTCACAAATTCTTTTGGCGTAGCGACGGAGGGCACTTTACATCACAGGAGTGGGCTCTGAGACGTGAGCGAACAGAGTCGACCACTCGCCAACACAAACCCGCAGGTATGTCGAGAAAGTCGCGGATAGCAAAAGGGGCCCGGCGCTAATCGCACCGGGCCCCTTCGGAATCCGCTGAGCGGAAACTGATCAGCCGAGACCGAAGGGCTGACCCCACAGCGTGTAGGCGGTGATGACGTTGTCGGTCTCGACCTGGACCGCGACCAACGAGCGCGGCAGCAGGCTCAGCCGTGATGCGGCGGAACTTGGGAGCGCAGCCAATCATCGGAGGATCGGCCGGATTCGGGCTCGGGAGTGCGCTCGTCCGTGGTCGTGGACGGCAGCTCGTCACCGAAGATGCGCGCCAGCCGGGCGCGCTCGGCGGGTGTCAAACGACGAGACCCCGCCCGGCGCTCGGCCGGACGGGGTGGTTCCGTGGTCTCGGATGACCCTGAGGTCTCGGATGACTCGGAGGGCTGCTCGGCGTCGATCATTCCGACAGACCGGACAGTTCATCGATGACCCGGCTCGCCAGCGGGCCCAGGGTGGCCATGCCGTCCCGGATCGCGGCGCGCGAACCCGGCAGGTTCACCACCAGCGTGCTGCCCGAGACCCCGGCCAGACCGCGGGACAGCCCCGCGTCCAGCGAACCCGAGGCCAGCCCGGACGAACGCAGCGCCTCGCTGATGCCGGGCAGCACCCGGTCCAGCACCTCCTCGGTGGCCTCCGGGGTCACGTCACGCGGCGACATGCCGGTGCCGCCGACCGAGATGACCAGGTCGACACCACCGATCACCGCGGTATTGAGCGCATTGCGGATCTCCACCTCATCGGCCTGCACCGACACCGAGGCGTCCACCAGGAACCCGGCCTCGGTGAGTAGTTCGGTGACCAGCGGACCCAGCGAGTCCACCCCGCCATGGGCGGTTCGATCGTCGACAACCACGACAAGAGCACGGCCCGCGACAGCGGTATCGATTTCCATGGTGCTCACCGTAGCGCCCTTGTCCGACAACAGCTCCCAGCCCCCGTCCCCGGTGACGCGAATCGCCGGGGTCGGTTCTCTACCGCTCTCGTGAATCATCATCGGCCGCCCTCCGCAGCTGCCTCGCCGAGGGTCACCTCGACGGTCTTGGGGTTCTTGCCCTGGTCGTCGGTGTAGGTCACCTTGACCTTGTCGCCGGGCCGGTGCGAGCGCACCCCGGCGATCAGGGAATTACCCGAATCCACAATCTGATCATCGATTTTCGTGATGATCGCGTTCTTCGGAATGCCGGCCTTGGCGGCCGGGCCGTCGGGCGACACGTCCATCACGCGCGCGCCGTTGACGTCGTCCTGTGCCCGCACGGTCACCCCGATCTGGGCGTAGGTGGCCTTGCCGTTCTTGATCAGCTCGTCGGCCACCCGGCGCGCGGTGTCCACCGGAATGGCGAAGCCGAGGCCGATGGAGCCGCTCTGCGCGCCCGCCGACTCGGCGGTGCCCATGGTCGCGATGGCGGTATTGATGCCGATCAGCTTGCCGCTCATATCGACCAGCGCGCCGCCGGAGTTGCCCGGGTTGATGGCCGCGTCGGTCTGGATGGCGTCGATGACGGTGCCCTGCGAGCCCGGCTCACCGCTGGTGGAGACCGGGCGGTTGAGCGAGGACACGATGCCGCTGGTCACCGTGCCCGCCAGGCCCAGCGGCGAACCGATCGCCACCACGCCCTGGCCTACCTGCAGGTTCGCCGACTGGCCCAGGTCGATCGGCTGGAGACCGGTCTTGCCGGTGACCCGGATGACCGCGATGTCCGACACCGAATCCGCGCCCACCACGGTGGCAGGGGCGGTCGTGCCGTCACTGAAGGCCACATCCATCTTGGCGTTCTGGCCCGCGCCGCTGACCACGTGGTTGTTGGTGAGGATCAGGCCGTCCGAGGACAGGATCACGCCCGACCCCTCGCCCTCGGCCCGCGCGCCGGCGACCCGGATCATGACCACGCTGGGCAGCACCTTCTGCGCCACCGCCTGCACCGAACCTTCCGGCGCGGGTGCGGTCTTGCCATTGCCGACCGGCTGATCGAGCGCGTTGGTCACCGTGGAGCGGGTGTCGTTGTGGTGGGTGGCCAGCGCGCCGACCGCGCCGCCGATGCCGCCGCTGAGCAGCGCCAGCACCACCGCACCCGCGACCAGACCGGTGCGCCCGGACCGCTTGAGCTCGGGCGCGCCCACGTAGGGCATCCCCGGCGCGCCCGGCATGCCCGGGCCGCCCGGTGCACCCGGAATCACCTGTGTCGGATGTTGTCCGGTGGCGTACCCGGCCCCCGACGCCACGTACGCCTGTCCGTAGAGGCCGGCCGGAATCTCCTCGGTCGGATGCTTCCCAGCCCCGTACTGCGCCGAATAGGGCTGTGCCCCACCGAAAGCCGCGCCGTAGGCCGGGGCGCCCTGCGGCGCACCGTAACCCGCGCCGGGCAGGATCTGGGTCGCCGGGTCCGCGCCGTAGGCGGGGCCGCCGGCACCCGGTTGGCCCGGTGCCGCGGGTCCCGGAACCGGTTGTCCGGCAATGCCGGAACCGGGTCCGGCCGGGACTCCGGGGCCCGGCCCCGGGGCGGCGCCGGTGGAAAAGGACTGCGCCGCACCGAATCCGGCGGGAGCTGCGGGTGCGGGGGTGGCCGATCCGGGGGCCGCGGCCGGTCCGGCGGGGGCAGGATGGCCCGGCTGCGCCGGTGGCGTCATTCCGCCGGGGGCGGGTGCGCCCGGCTGCGGGGCCGCGGAGGCGGCGAAGCCGTCGAAGGGCTGGGATCCGGCCTCGGGGGTGGCGGAGCCTGCGGGGTCGCGCTTGGGCAGGCCGGAGGCGGTGGTATCCGGGGCGTCGCCTTCGGGCTCGGGGCCCTGCCCGCTTGCGGGGGATACTGTCGAATCCTCGGTCATTTCTCGTTTTCTCCTCGAGTCTCGTCGCCAAGCCTGGCGGTAACGACTGAGAGTGGACTGAGACCGTGCTTGCTTTTCGCCGAGCTTTCCGGCACTCAGTCCGGCGCCGAGTCGGGCAGCGGCGGTGCGCCTTCTCCAGGCAGCACGATACGGATCAAAGCGCCCCCGCGGTCGGAAGTATCGATGTTGATGGTGCCACCGTGTTTGGTCACCACCTGCTTGACGATGGCCAGCCCGAGTCCGGAGCCGGGCATGGAGCGCGAGGCGGTGGTCCGGTAGAAGCGTTCGAACACCAGTTCCCGCTCGGCCGGCGGAATGCCGGGCCCGGCGTCGTCGACGGCGAACTCCAGCAGCCCGCGTCCGCTCTCGCGCATGGCGACGAAGACCTTGGCGCCCTCGGGGCTCCATTTGGCCGCATTGTCGAGCACATTGAGCAGTGCGCGTTCCAGTCCCGGTTCGTCGCCGTAGATGAACCAGGGGCGCAGCTGGGCATCGAATTCGATTCCGGTGCGCCGCCGCCGGACTCGTTCCAGCGCCCGCTCGGCCACGTCGCCGAGGTCGATCTGCTCGTAGACGGTCTCGGGCGCATCCTCGCGGGCCAGGTCGACCAGATCGCCGACCAGCGTGGACAACTCCTCGATCTGGGCCATCACGTCGGAGCGCAGTTCGGCCATGTCCTCGTCGGGGATGCGGGGCGCGCCCGGCCGGGAGGAAGCGATGAGCAGCTCCATATTGGTGCGCAAAGAGGTCAGTGGCGTCTTCAGCTCATGGCCGGCGTCGGCGACCAATCGGCGCTGCCGTTCCCGGGATTCGCCCAGGGCCCGCAGCATGGCGTTGAAACTCTCGGTGAGCCGGGCGAGTTCGTCGTCGCCGGTGACCGGGATGGGGGTCAGGTCGTCGGTGCGGGCGATGCGCTCGGTGGCGGCGGTGAGCCGGGCGATGGGCCGCAAGCCGGTGCGGCCCACGGTGGTTCCGGCCGCCGCGGCCACGATGACCCCGCAGCCGCCGACCACGAACAGCAGCCAGGCCAGCCGGTCCAGCACCTCCTTGGTGGGCTGCAGCCGCTGTGAGACGACCAGGGTGGATCCGGAGTGCGTGCGCCGCGCCAGCACTCGCTGATCCTCGACGGTGCGCAGCGAGAAGCTGATCTCGCCGCGGGCCACCGCGCGCTCCTGATTGCCGATGGGCGGAAGCGTGGTCTGCGGGGGCACGTACTGCGACTGATCCGGGAAGACCAGGGCGACGCCGACATCGCTGGAGTACAGCCCGGCGAACACCAGCGACTGGAAGCCGAGGCTGTCGAGGTTGTTGTCGATCATCACCGAAGCCCGCGCCCGCAGTTGCGAATCCACGTCCGCGTACAGCGAGCGCGCCACCATGGCGTAGGCGGCGATGGAGGTGAAGGCGACCGCGACGGCCACCACGGAGGCGGCCAGCAGCGTGACCCGCCAGCGCAGCGAGACCGACCGGGTCAGCGGCATGGGCGGCCGCAGCTCGGCCGACTCCGGACGCGACCCGAGTCCGGCGACCACCGGCCGCCGGGGAACGGTTCTTCCCACGAGCACGGCTCCTACGGCGGGGTCTCGCGCAGCACGTAGCCGACGCCGCGCACGGTATGGATGAGACGCGGTTCACCGTCGGCCTCGGTCTTGCGGCGCAGATAGCCGATGTACACCTCGAGCGCATTGCCGGAGGTGGGGAAGTCGTAGCCCCACACCTCCTCCAGAATGCGGCTGCGGGTGAGCACACGGCGAGGGTTGGCCATCAGCATTTCCAGCAGCGAGAACTCCGTGCGAGTCAGGCTGATCTGGCGTTCACCCCGGGTGACCTCGCGGGTGACCGGATCCAGCGACAGGTCGGCGAAAGCCATGGCCTCCGAGAAGGCGTCGGCCGGATCGCCGGCGGTGCGGCGCAGCAGCGCGCGCAGCCGGGCCAGCAGTTCCTCCAGGGCGAAGGGCTTGGGTAGGTAGTCGTCGGCGCCGGCGTCCAGTCCGGCGACGCGTTCGGAGACCGAATCCCGTGCCGTGAGTACCAGAATCGGCAGATCGTCGCCGGTGCTGCGGAGCCGGCGGCACACTTCGAGCCCGTCGAGCCGGGGCATCATGACGTCCAGGACGAGGGCGTCGGGTCGCTGACTGGCGGTCTTCTCCAAGGCGTCCAGACCGTCGACCGCGAGGTCGACGGTGTACCCGTTGAAGGTCAGCGAGCGACGCAGCGATTCCCGGACCGCGCGGTCGTCGTCGACTACCAGAATGCGCATGGCAACCAGTCTGCCCACAGCGACTGAGAGGTGACTGAGAAGGTCCCCTTCGACACGCCGGGCGAGTGAGGCAGATGACCTGCGCGTTTCACGGAGGGCCGACGCCAAGTGGTTGCAGTGTCACCCAAATTCGCGCGAAACCCGTTGCGGGAAGGCCGCATTCGGAAACTAAACCTCAAAGTCCTACGAATTGCCGTTGGACAGCTCACGCGGTATGTTGCAGGCCGTAAAAGAAGACCCTTAGTTGGTTCCGCGCGGGTTCGACCCCAAAGCCGCACAACCGCATACGTACCCGAGGGTCAATCGTGAAGCGGAGGCGACGGAAGCGGGATGGAAGCAGCACCCCGGTCCTGGCAATTCAGCCTGTCCAACTGGCCCGTTACCCGCAAGGTCGGGATCGTGCTGGTGCTCCCGGTGCTCCTCGCCGCGACCTTCGCGGTACTGCGCATCAACAGCGAATTGCAGACCATTTCGAAACTGAGCGCGGCGAGCGAGCAGATGGACGTGCTCCGCCCCACCATCAAATTCCTCGTCAGCAGCAACGAACTCGCGGTCGCCGCGATCACCGGCGGCAATCAGGATGTCGACCCCGACCTCGACGCCGCCACGGCCAAGTTCGATCAGGCCGAGGCCGAACTCGAAACAGTCCTCAAGTCCTCCAACGCCGATCCGGGTGTCACCAAGGAACTCGGCGCCTCCATCGCCGTCGCCAAGACCATGCGCAACAGCCTGCGCACCAGCTCCCCCCAGACCATCGGCGATCAGGTCGACGAGGTGCAGACCCGGGCGCAGAACGCGCTCGCGGGCGCGCCCACCGTCGGCGACCTCCGGGTGCAGCAGTCCTTCCTGCAGTTCGGTGCCGCCGAGACCGCCTCCCGCCTGCTCACCCAGGAGCGGATCATGCTCGCCGCGCCCGGGGCGGGTTCCAATCCGGCGCTGCGGACCAAGCTGCTCACCGCCATCGGCGCCGAGATCACCATGATCGAGGTGTATCGCGGCATGGCGCCGGACGCGGCGCAGAACGCGAACACGCTGAAGGACAATGCCGGCGCGCGTGTCGGCATCCTGATGCAGAACGTGCCCGATCCGGGCAGCCTGCCGGCCATGCAGGACTCGTTGCGCGGCAGTGCCGACGCCTACGAGAAGGAAGTGTCCACGGTCGCGAACTCGATGGACTCCAAGCTGGCCGCGCTCACCACCGAGGCGCGCAACAACGTGCTGCGCGACACCTCCATCGTGATCGGCATGCTGCTGGCCGGTCTCGCGCTGGCGCTGGTGGTGGCCCGCTCGCTGGTCGTCCCGGTCCGCCGCCTGCGGCGAGACGCCTTGCAGGTGGCCCACATCGACCTACCGCAGGAACTCGAGGTGGTGCGCGCCGGCGGCGCGACCCCGGAGATCTCGCCGGTCGACGTGCACACCACCGAGGAGATCGGGCAGCTGGCCCGAGCCGTCGACGACATCCACTCCCAGGCCCTCCACCTGGCCGCCGAACAGGCGCGACTGCGCCTGCAGATCGGCAACATGTTCGAAACCCTCTCGCGCCGCAGCCAATCCCTCGTGGAGCAGCAGCTGTCGCTGATCGAGGAGCTCGAGCGCGACGAGGACGACTCCGAGCGCCTGCAGTCGCTGTTCCGCCTCGACCACCTCGCCACCCGCATGCGCCGCAACGGCGACAACCTGCTGGTGCTGGCCGGAACCGCGCTGCGCCGTGGCCATCTCGCGCCGGTGCCGCTGTCGGACATGCTGTGGTCCTCGGTGTCCCAGGTGGAGGACTACCAGCGCGTGGAGATCGGCACCGTGCCCGACGGCATCGTCGCCGGTGAGCCCGCCGTCGACATCGAGCACCTGCTGGCCGAGCTGATCGACAACGCGCTGCGCTACTCCCCGCCCACCACCCCGGTGGCGGTATCGGTGGCACGCGCCGTGGACGGCGGCTACCTGATCGAGATCACCGACCGCGGCCTCGGCATGAACGCCGAGGACCTGCAGGGCATCAACGACCGCCTGGCCTCCGGTGGTGAGGTCAATGTCGAGACCGCCCGCCGCATGGGTCTTTTCGTCGTCGGCCGCCTGGCCAAGCGGCACAACATCACCGTCAGCCTGCGCCGCACCTCCGCCATGGTGCAGCAGCCGGGCATCACCGGCAGCGTGCACCTGCCGGGCAGCCTGGTCTCGCCCGCGCCGGAGCGCGTCGGCGACCCCACCGGTCAGTATCCCGTCGCCTCCCCGCTGCCGGTGCCCCCGGCGGCCCTGGCCTCCGGCCCGATCGCGATGCCGTCCGGGCCGATTCCGGTACCGTCCGGCTCGATTCCGGCGCCCTCGGGCCCGATCACGGGCCCGCAACCCGTGCTCGCCCCGCCGCGGCTGACCCCGGTGCCGAACCTGCCCGAGCCCGCCCCGGCCACCACCACCGCGCGTTTCACCAGTTCCGGCCTGCCGCAGCGCAAGCCGGGCCCCGACACCGGTGAGCAGCCGATCGTTCCCACGTTCGCCGAGCCGCCGCAGGCGGCGCAGGTGCAGGACCGGTTCTCCGACGGCTTCACCGACGCCTTCACCGAACCCGAGGACGCGCGTGCCTACAGCGTGTCCGCGCTGCGGCCGGAACCCGCTGCGCCGCAGCAGAGTCCCGCGCCGATGCACTACTGGGGCGAGGCGCGCACGCCCGAGCCGGAGCCGGCTCCCGAGTCCGTCTGGATGCCCGAGCCCGTCGCGCCCGCCCCCGAGCCGCAGATCGCGGAGCCGGCGCGGGGCTGGAATCCGAACGGGCCCGACACCGGCAGCTACTTCGGCAACGGGTACAGCGCCTTCGGCGACAACGATCGGCCCACGATCCCGGCCGCCGACACCAACGGCACTACGAACGACAACGGCAGCACGAACGGCAACGGCAACGCCGACACCATTGTTCGCGGCGACGAGGCCGCACCCGCCGCCGCGCGCCCGGTCGCTCCCCCGCCCGGCCTGCGTCCGGTCGGCGGGGCCCCGACCCCGATCTATCAGCGCATGGTGTCCGAGTGGCTGGTGGAACCGGCCGACGGGAACCAGGACGGCGCTGCCTGGTCGTCGAGTTCGGACAACGGCTGGGCCGCGGCCGAAGAGGCGGCCAATCCGACCACAACCAGTCGCACCGAGGGTGGCCTGCCGATTCGGCGACCCGGCGCCCAGCTGGTGCCCGGTGCCGTCGCCCAGGAGGACGACGGCAGCGGCCGCAATCCGGACGAGATCCGCGACAGCCTCTCCAGGCATCTCAGCGGCGTCCGCTCCGGGCGGGCCGACTCCCAGTACAACGACGGAGGGCATGCATGACCGACACCCAGCGCACCACCACCGATGAGAATCTGAACTGGCTGGTCACCCGCTTCACCCGGGAGGTACCGGGCGTCTCGCACGCCGTCCTGGTCTCCGCGGACGGTCTGCTGCAGGCCACCAGCCCGCACCTGCCGGCCGACCGCGGTGAGCAGCTGGCCGCGGTGACCGCGGGTCTGGCCAGTCTGTCCGCCGGGGCCGCACAGCTTTTCGAGGGCGGCAAGGTGATGCAGTCCATCGTCGAGATGCAGCGCGGCTACCTGCTGGTCATGAGTGTCGGCAATGGCTCGCACCTGGCGGTGCTGGCCAACAAGCAGCACGACATCGGCCGCATCGGCTACGAAATGGCCCTACTGGTCGACCGGGTCGGGTCCGTGGTCTCGGCCACCGCCCGCACTGCCTAGATGAGCTGCGCATGACCAATCCCCTTGGCGGCGGCGGTAACCGGCCACCGACCACACGTGTTCGTCCCTACGCACTGACCTCCGGCCGCACCGAGCCGGCGGTTGAGCTACCGCTCGAGGCGGTCGTCGAAACCCTGTCCTACACCGCCCATTTCGACTGGCCCGCCGGTGACGTGCGCACCGAGATCCTGCGACTCGGTACGGCGCGGCTCTCGGTCGCCGAGATCGCCGCCCATCTGGGCCGGCCACTGGGTATGGTGCGGGTCGTCATCGGCGATCTCGTCGTCGCCGGAACCCTGCGTGTGCATTCGACTTTGAGCGATCAGGCGACCTTCGACGAGCGCCGGTCACTAATGGAGAGGACACTGCATGGACTCCGCGCCCTATGACGGCGGAGGCTACCCAGGTGGCCCGCACGGGGCCCCCGGGTACACAACCGGGCAGTTCCCGAACCTGGCGCTGCAGTACCCGCCGCGACCGGGTGAGGAGTCGCGCACGGCCTCGACCAAGATCGTCGTAGCCGGCGGTTTCGGCGCCGGCAAGACGACCTTCGTGGGCGCGGTCTCGGAGATCGTGCCGCTGCGCACCGAGGCCATGGTGACCGGCTACTCCGACGGGGTCGACGACCTCGCCGCCACGCCGGGCAAGGAAACCACCACGGTGGCCATGGATTTCGGCCGCATCATCCTGCCCGGCAACCTGGTGCTGTACCTGTTCGGCACGCCCGGGCAGCGGCGGTTCTGGTTCATGTGGGACGACCTGATCCGCGGCGCCATCGGCGCGGTGGTGCTGGTCGACACCCGCCGCATCGAGGACAGCTTCGCGGCCGTGGACTTCTTCGAGGCCAAGTCGCTGCCGTTCCTGATCGCGGTCAACCGCTTCCCGGACGCGCCGCGCTTCCCGGTCACCGAGCTCCGTGAGGCGCTCAGCGTGCGCGAGGGCGTGCCGATCGTGGACATCGACGCGCGCGACCCGGCCGAGGTGCGCAGGGCACTGGCCGCCGTCACCGAGTACGCGATCGAACGGCTGACGGTCGCCCAGCGCGAAACCGCGCAGCACGGTTAGCGGTTCGCGCGTCCAGGGTCGCAGCAGACGAAGACAGAGGTGTCGGGATGATCTACTTCTCCATGGGCTACTGGGTGCTGGCGCTGGCCTTGATCGTGTCGTTCGCGGGCGCGGCGTGCGGTCTGGCCTGCATTCGCCAGTCCACCAAGTCGGTGACCCAGCGGTTCCGGATCGTGTGGCTGTTCGTGGCGGCGGTGTCCATCGGCGGTGTCGGCGTCGCCATGCCGGTCTTCGTGTCGATGCTCGGCTTCGACGTGCGGGGCAGCCAGCTGCGCTACGACAACGTGTCCATCACCCTGTTCTCGGTGCTGTCGGCGGCCACCGTGTTCGCGGCGCTGCTCATCAACGGCCGGCGGCTGGTCTGGTGGCGGCTGCTGGTGGCGGCGGCCGTGATGGCCTTCGGTTTCGGTGATGTCCACCAGCTGCTGCTGGGCGCCATCCGGATTCAGGGCAGTGTCGATCGCAGCCTGGTGTCCTCTGTGGCGGTGTACGTGATCGCCTTCGTACTCTCGGCGCTGATGCTGTGGTTCAGCCTGTGGGTCGGCTCGGTGCCGATGGTGCTGGCCGGCGCGGTGCTGTACGCGATCCTGGTGATCAGCATGCACTATGCCGGGCTGACCGGGCTCGAGGTGCACGTGGACCCGGCCGCGGCCACTCCGCACGGCAACGTGCTGTTCAACTTCTTCGTGCCGACCTTCATCATCGGCACGCTGTCGCTGGCGATTCCGATCACGGCCATTCTGGTCGCGCCGGACCGGCGCGCGGGGCGGACCCCGATGAGGACCGCGGGGCCGCAGGCGGCGCACGGCACTTCGCTGCAGGCGGCCTCGCAGCAGGCCGCGGCGCAGCAGGGTCCGCGGCGGCCGGAATCGGTGCGCTGAACGTTCTTTTCGCGGCGCGACCGTTCCTTCTCGGAGCGCGTGACGCGTGAGTGGGTCCCCGGGCCGGGTCGATGCCGATCGACCCGGCTCGACTCGTCTCCGGATCAGCCTGCGGCCGCGGGCGGCTCGGCGGTGGTGGGATCGAGCAGGCCGAACAGTTCACCCTGCGGCGCGGCCATGATGGCCATCCGGCCGAAGGGTCCGTCGGTGGCGGACATGAGCACGGTCGCGCCCAGCTCCACGGCCCGGGTGAGGCCGGAGTCGATGCCCTCGAACTGGAACCAGGTCAGCCAGTAGGGCTGGGCGGCGGCGACGCCGTTGACGCTGTCGTCGTTGATGCCGCCGACCGACTCGGTCCCGCCGGGCGGGGTGAAGGTGGCGTAGCGCATGGCCTCGTCGTCGAATTCGGTGAAGGTAAAGCCGAAGACCTCGCCGTAGAAGGCCTTGGCGGCCGCGAAATCGCCGGTGTGCAGGTCGTTCCAGACGTAGGCGCCGTGTTCGTTGTACACCGCCGCGCCGTCGTGCGCGCGGGCCTCCCAGACCGCGAAGGGCGCGCCGGAGGCGTCGGCGGCTACGAACATGCGGCCGGACTCCAGCACGTCGAAGGCCGGCACCAGCAGGCTGCCGCCCGCCGCGGTCACCTGCTCGGCGGCCTTGTCGGCATCGGCGACCGCGAGGTACGTGGTCCACACCGACGGCACCCCGGCCTCCGGCTTGGGCCCGATGCCCGCCACCGCCTGTCCGTCGCGCAGGGCCATGAGGTATCCCCCGGCGTCCTCGCCGCCGCCTTGCATGTCCCAGCCGAAGAGCGCGGCGTAGAACTCACCGGCCTTCGCCGGATCGTCGACCTGACAGTCGACCCAGCACGGTGTTCCCGGGGGCCAGGCCTCATTGCGTATCGGCATCGGTCATCACCTTTCCGCCTCTCCGCGACTTCAGCGCCCGGCTGAGAGCCGTTGACAGGCATGCATGCGGAGTGAAGTTGAGAGCCAACCCGACTCTGGACGTCCCCGGCGAGTTACCCCGATCGTGCGAAATCAGTTGTCGCGTTGCCCATAGCCGACCAGTCAACCACCGCAATCCGGCACAGTCGGCGTGTCCGCCGAATTACAGTGGGAACCATGCGTTTCGGGCTGGACTACGCCGCAGGTCGTCCCGCGCCGAGTGCCATCAGGGCGGCCGGATACGACTTCGTCATCCGCTACCTGTCCGACGGCGGGCCCACCCTGCCGGGCAAGCTCCTCACTCCCGCCGAGGCGGACGGCCTGCGCGCACAGGGCATTTCCATCGTCTCCAACTGGGAGACCACCGCCGCCCGCATGCTCGACGGCTACGGCGCGGGCGTCACCGATGCGCGCGCCGCACTGGCCCAGGTGCTGCGCTGCGGGGGCCGGGCCGACCGGCCCATCTACTTCTCCGCCGATTTCGACGCCACCCCGCAGCAGCAGGTGCCCATCGACGCCTACCTGGACGGTGCGGCCAGCGTCATCGGACGCGCGAATGTCGGGATCTACGGCGGATATTGGCCGGTGAGCCGGGCACTGGACAGCGGGACCGCGACCTGGGCGTGGCAGACGGTGGCCTGGTCCGGGGGGAATATCGATCCGCGTATCGCCCTCTATCAGACCGGCGAGCAGGTCACGGTCGACGGCGTGCAATGCGATGTGAACCAAACCGACCGAGCCGACTTCGGCCAGTGGGATGTGGAAACGGAGGAACCCGACTTGACTCCCGAACAGGACGAGGTGTTGCGCGACATCCAGACTCAGCTGCGCGGTCCCGGTCTGCAGGGCTGGCCGCAGCTGGGCACCGATGCCCAGGGCCGCGACCGGACGGTGGTGGACGGGCTGGCGGCGGCACTCGCCCAGATCGACGAACTGCGCACCGAGATCAGCGATCTGGAGACCACGACGGCCGAGCTCAAGGACGAGGTGGCGCGGCTGTCGGGTCAGCATCGCTGGCCCTTCCCCTTCTCGCTGGTGGAGGGTCCGGCCACGGCGATCGCCGATCAGCTGGCAAAGCTCGAGCAGTTGCTGCCCGGAGTGCCGCTGCCCGGCTGGGGCACCGGCCCGAACGGCCATCCGGCCGCCGCGGGACAAGCTCCGGCGGAGCAGCAGCCGAAAGTGGTATCCGACAGTTGATTTGGCCGATTTGTCGGATTTGTTCCAGCACACGGCCGGCGACCGACCGGACCGCATGTTATTGCGGAACAGTGCGTGAACTGGCGTGAAAGCGAGCCTGAACCGGCCCCGAAGTGGCGATGAGCGGGTTCTTCTGTGATCAGAAGAACCCGCCCTCAAGGCACGAGAATACCGTCGCCAGGCCACGAGTTCACAACTTCGGGGAAACTTTTTCGCACCCACGCCACATTCGGACGACCGAGCGCGGTAGGGGCAACACCCGAGCAGATGCCTGTTGGGACAGCAACTTCGGGGCTATTGTCGGGATCGTCCGATCTTCTTGCTCCGGTTCCCGACGAAGGAGGCTCTCGTCGCCGTCAGCGTGGCACTCGACAAAGGGCGGCCTGATCGATCAGAGCTTCGCCGGATCGATCAGGCCGCGCTCCACCGCTCGCGCGAGTCGGCGCGGCACCTGGTACACCGCTCCCCCGCCCTTGACCGGAATCAGATCCGGGGGAGTCGCCTTCCACTGCGAGCGCCGGCTGTGGGTATTGGCCCGCGACATTCTCCGCTTCGGAACGGCCATGGTCAGTTCTCCTCATCCCTGGTCGAATTGCGATTGCCGCGAACACGTTTGCCGTAGCGGCGCTCGAACTTCTCCACGCGGCCCGCGGTGTCGAGCACACGCTGATTCCCGGTCCAGAACGGATGCGAATCCGAGGTAACATCGACCACCAGCAGCGGGTAGGTATTGCCGTCCTCCCACTCGATGGTGCGAGTGGACACCGCGGTGGAACGGGTCAGGAAGCACTTTCCGGTGCTCACGTCCTGGAAGACCACCGGATGGTAGTCGGGGTGGATTCCCTGTTTCATCACTTCACCTTTCGTTGTTGCGAGTGGCGCCGTCCCCGGCGACGGGCGCGGATCGGGTTGTGTCACACGGCTCTTCGTGCTGATCGCCGAACGGGTCCGGCCACAGCGCGACCCGTTCGGGCGCGAAGCGCACCTGCCGCAGTTCGTCCTCGTCCACCAGCGCCCAGTGCAGCGCGTGGCGGACCTCCTCGGGATCGGCGTCGGCGACCAGGATCACCAGCGAGGTGTGGCGGTCGCCGAAGTGCTCGTGCCAGCGCAGCGAGGCCAGCGCGCGCCGCTCCGGATCCACCTCGTCCAGTTCCCCGGATGCCATGGCCGCCAGCCACTTCCCCGCGCCGCCGACCCGCAGCCCGCCGCCCGCCGACTCCAGCCACACCACCTCGTCCGGCTGGGTGGCCAGCCACACCCGGCCCCGGGCGCTCACCACGCCGTCCAGCAGGACGTCGATGGCCGAGTGCAGCCGATCGGGGTGAAAGGGGCGGTCGGTGGCGAATTCCACCAGTGCCACACCGCAATCCGGCTCCAACGGCGGACCGCCGGCCAGCAGCGGGGCGTGCGGATCGAAGGGTGCGCCGCGGCGCGCGTCCGCGGGTACCCGGCGCAGCAGCCAGGTCAGGTCGTCCACGCTGAGCGCGGGTGGCCCGGCCACCCAGGCGACGGGGGCGCGCGGGGCCAGCCGGGCCAGCACGGCGGCGGTGCGCTCGCGGTCCAGCAGATCGGCGTCGCGGTCGAAAACCACCAGGGCATCAGCGAACTCGACCTGGCCGACGGCCAGCTGCGCCACCGTGCGCTCGTCCTCCGCGGTGGCATGGCCGCGTTCGGACAGCGTCTCGTCGCCGGTGGCGTCGGCCAGCCAGTCGCGGGCGTCGACACAGGTGAGGACGGTGTCGATGCGCACGCTGCGCCCGGCCGGGCCGTCGACCCGGCCGACCACGCCGGTCACCGTCACGTCGGCGATGGCCTGACACACCGCCTCCGCCTCGAAGGCCGGATCCAGCGCGAGCACGATGCGCCGCACCGAATCCCGCTCGGCCAGCAGGCACAGGTAGGGCAGCAGGTCGGCGCGCAAGGTGCAGGAGACGCAGCCGTGCGCGAGTTCCAGCACGGTCGTGGTCTCCCGGCCGTCGATGCGGACGACGCGCCGCACCACGCCCTGGCGTAGCTCGCTCAGGTCGTGCCGGACCACGACCGTTCCGGGCTTCCCGCCCAGCAGGCGGGCGGCCTGCTCGACACCCTCGGCGGCGCGTCCGGGGAGTCCCGCGAGGACGAGCACTGGCTTGCGTTGGGACGGCACCGGTCCCCCTTTCGACAATGATTTTCAATTACCGAGGACCGAGGGTACCGTGGAATAGATTCGTTGTCGAAAACGATTGTCATGTACATCTACCACCGGAAGGGAGTGCCCATGTCGGCCATCTGCCAGGTCACCGGCCGCAAGCCGGGCTTCGGCAAGTCCGTATCGCACTCGCACAAGCGGACCAACCGGCGCTGGGACCCCAATATCCAGCGCAAGACCTACTACCTGCCCAGCGAGGACCGGCGCATCACGCTGACCGTCTCCACCAAGGGCATCAAGACCATCGACCGCGACGGCATCGAGGCAGTGGTAGCTCGGCTGCGCGCCCGCGGCGAGAAGATCTGAAAGGGAGAACAATGGCATCGAAATCGACCGACATCCGGCCCGTCGTCAAGCTGAAGTCCACGGCCGGGACCGGCTACACCTACGTCACCCGCAAGAACCGGCGCAACGATCCCGACCGGATGATCCTGAAGAAGTACGACCCGGTCGCCCGCAGGCACGTCGACTTCCGCGAGGACCGGTGACGTGGCCAAGAAATCGAAGATCGCCAAGAACGAAGCACGCAAAATCGTCGTGGCACGGTGGGCGGAGCGGCGCGCGGAATTGAAGGAGATCATCCGCAAACCGGCGAGCAGCGACAGCGAACGGGCGGCCGCGCAGGCCGCCCTGCAGCGGCTGCCGCGGGATGCCAGTCCGGTACGATTGCGCAATCGGGACGCCGCGGACGGACGCCCGCGTGGTCATCTCCGCAAGTTCGGTCTCTCGCGCGTGCGCGTTCGCGCGATGGCCCATCGAGGAGAGCTGCCCGGTGTGCACAAATCGAGCTGGTAAGCATCCACGATTCGTGAGTGAGGAACCGCTGACATGGCAGTGAAGCGAGCACCGTCGAAGAAGGTCCGTGCCGAGCAGGCCCGCCGCCCGAAGAAGAATCCCCTGATCGCCGCCGGCATCGAGACCGTCGACTACAAGGATGTGAACCTGCTCCGCACGTTCATCTCCGACCGCGGCAAGATCCGCAGCCGCCGCGTGACGGGGCTGACCCCGCAACAGCAGCGCCAGGTCGCCGTCGCCGTCAAGAACGCCCGCGAGATGGCTCTGCTGCCATTCACGAGCCGATAGCTCGCGACATCGCCCGACGAAAACCCAAGAGTTGAAACAACTTTCGGACTCTCAGGGGCTTCGCCCCGGAAACTTCGACTACAACAGGAAAGCCCCGCGCCGCCTCGGTCGGGGCTTTCCTGTTTGTCAGCGCGGGATCCCCACCCACCCAAATACGATGCCCCCGAGTGCATTAGCACTCGGGGGCATCATTTCTCGTAAACGTCGGCAGGGCCGCGCCTTACGGGATGGTCAGCACCTGGCCGGGCTGGATGAGGTCCGGGTTGTCGATGCCGCTGGCGTTGGCGATCTCCTGGTAGCGGTTGCCGTCGCCGTAGAAGCGCTCGGCGATGGCCCACAGGGTGTCACCCGGCTCGACGGTGTAGGTCTGGGCGGCGGGCGGCGGCGGGGGCACGTCCTCGACGACCGCGGCGGCCTGGGCCTGGACCGGCTCCGGTGCGGAGAGCGGGTTGTCGGTGTTGGTGCCCGACGACCAGACGGCGCCTTCGGAGCCGTACAGCACCACATTGCGGTCGGGCTGGACGACCAGACGGTCCACGTTCTTGCCATTGGTCTCAGTGGACCAGGCGGCGCCGTCCTCCTTGTAGAGAACGAAGTTGCCGTCGTCTTGCAGGGTGGCCCGGACGACGCCCTGGCCGTTGGTGCCGGTGGCCCACACGACATTGCCGCTCGGTTCGGACAGCACCAGGTTGCCATCATCTTGCAGAGTCAGGGTGTAGGCACCGCCTTGCAGCGCCTCTCCACGACCGAGTTCTTCGCCGACCTTCAACGAGTCGCCCACGGTGCGTCCTTTCGGGAGGGGGTGATCATGAGATAAGCCGATGGCGCGGAACTGCATTCGCACATCTGTCACGACACTACCGATCCCGCGCGGGTCACCGCACGGTTACGCGCCGGTTCTGCGAAGATTTCGGCGTGTCTTCGCCAGAAATTCGCCAGGGGGTCGAATCCGGCGCGTGCGCCTGCCGTGCGGTCGCGGACACTAGGGTGTCAGCCATGTACGGGACACGGGGACGCCGCCTGATCGCTGCCGCCGCAGCCACTCTGATCGGGCTCACCATCACGGCGTGCGGAAGCACGGAAAGCACTGGCGACCAATCGAAGACCGGCGCCGCCGCGACCAGCACCAAGACCACGCCCACCGAGGCGCCCAACGGGCAGATCGGACGGGCTTTCACGGCGGATCCGAGTATCGTGAGCCCACACGGCATTTCGTTCGACAGCTGGACCCGGGTCGCACCCGACCGGATCGCGGTCAACTTCCAGACCGGCTCCCCCGAGTGCTACGGCGTGAACGCCACCGTCACCGAAACCTCCTCGACCGTCACCGTCGATCTGAAGTCCGGCACCCTGCCCGATGCGGTCGGCAAGATGTGCACCATGATCGCCGTCTTCGGCACCCTCGAAATCCAGCTGAAGTCCCCGCTGGGTGATCGAAAAGTCCTCAGCGCCACCTAGTTCCCGGCACTGCGGCGGAGGCGGTCCGCGCACGCGACAGGGGCCCGGATCGGTGGACGATCCGGGCCCCTGCCCCTAATGTTGTTGTCCCGCTACACGACTCGCGTCAGCGGGGTTTGCGCTCAGTGCGCGAAGTGCCGGGAACCGGTCAGGTACAAGGTCACTCCGGCCTCACGGCACAGCTCGATGGTGTCCTTGTCACGGATCGAACCGCCCGGGTGCACGATGGCGCGCACGCCCGCGGCCACCAGGATCTGCGGGCCGTCCGAGAACGGGAAGAACGCGTCCGAGGCCGCCACCGAACCCTTGGCGCGGTCACCGGCCCGCTCCACCGCCAGCTTGCAGGAGTCGACCCGGTTGACCTGACCCATGCCGACACCGACGGCCGCGCCGTCATCGGCCAGCAGGATGGCATTGGACTTCACGGCACGGCACGCGCGCCAGGCGAATTCGAGATCGCGCAGGGTGGCCTCGTCGGCCGCCTCACCCGCGGCCAGCGTCCAGTTGGCGGCGCTGTCACCCGCGGCGTCGAGGATGTCGCGCTCCTGCAGCAGCACACCGCCACTGACCGGACGCAGCTCCGCACCCTTGCGCCGGGCCGGCTCGGCCACCAGCACGCGCACGTTCTTCTTGCGCTGCAACACCTCGACCGCGCCATTGGCATAGGACGGGGCCACGATGACCTCGGTGAAGATGTCGGCGACCTGCTCGGCCATCTCCACGGAGACCTCGCGGTTGGCCGCGATCACGCCGCCGTACGCGGAGACCGGGTCGGTGGCGTGCGCCTTGCGGTGCGCCTCGGCGATGTCCGCGCCGACCGCGATGCCGCACGGGTTGGCGTGCTTGATGACCGCCACCGCCGGCTCGTCGAAGTCGTAGGCGGCGCGCCAGGCGGCGTCCGCGTCGGTGTAGTTGTTGTACGACATCTCCTTGCCGTGCAACTGCTGCGCCTGCGCCAGCCCGACCGGGCCACCCTGGTTGGTGTACAGCGCGGCCGCCTGATGCGGGTTCTCGCCGTAGCGCAGCACATCCGCGCGCTGCCAGGTGCCGCCGATCCACTCCGGGAACTGCTGCGCGCCTTCGGGTTCCGGCGCGACGGCCGGGACCGCCACACTGGTCATCCAGCCGGCGACGGCCACATCGTAGGTGGCGGTGTGCTGGAAAGCCTTGGCGGCCAACGCGGTCCGCTCGGCCAGGGTGAAACCGCCCTGCTGTACGGCGGCGATCACGTCGGCGTAGTCACCGGTGTTCACCACAACCGCGACCGACGGGTGGTTCTTGGCGGCGGCGCGCACCATGGACGGCCCGCCGATGTCGATCTGCTCGACGCACTCGTCGACGCTCGCGCCGGACGCGACCGTCTGGGTGAACGGGTACAGGTTCACCACGACGAGCTGGAAGGCCTCGACACCCAGCTCGACGAGCTGGTCGACGTGCTCCTCCTTGCGGGTGTCGGCCAGGATGCCGGCGTGCACCCGCGGGTGCAGCGTCTTGACCCGGCCGTCCAGGGTCTCCGGGAAACCGGTCAGGTCTTCGACCTTGGTGACCGGAATGCCGGCGTCGGCGATCTTGCCGGCGGTCGAGCCGGTCGACACCAGCTCCACGCCCGCACTGTGCAGACCGGTGGCCAGTTCGATCAGACCGGTCTTGTCGTAGACGCTTACGAGGGCCCGCTTGATCGGCTTGCGTTCACTCACCGGAGAACTCGCTCATCTGGGATAACTGCCTTTCGTCCATCGGAGACAATGCCTCGGGTAGCGACAGCGGCGACGACCTCCGCCAGCAGCCGGCGCTCCACGACCTTGATGCGCTCGTGCAGGGTGTCCTCGTCGTCATCGGGCAGCACCGTGACCGCCTCCTGCGCCAGGATCGGCCCGGTGTCGACACCCGTGTCGACCAGATGCACGGTGGAACCGGTCACCCGCACGCCGTAGGCGAGCGCGTCCCGCACCCCATGCGCGCCCGGGAAGGCGGGCAACAGCGCGGGATGGGTATTGATGATGCGACCGCCGAAACGGTCCATGAAAGCAGGGCCGAGAATCTTCATGAAGCCCGCGGACACCACCAGATCGGGTTCGAAGGCGGCGACCACCTCGGTGAGCGCGACATCCCATGCGGCGCGGTCCGGGAAATCGCGCAGCGCGACCTTGAACGACGAGACATCGAAGGCCTGGGCGTGCTCGGTGGCGGCGCAATCGCGATCCACCCCGACGGCGACCACGGTGGCCGGATAACCCGGCTGCTGCGTCGCTTCCAGCAGCGAACGCAACAGGGATCCGGTGCCGGAAGCCAGCACCACGACGCTCGCGGGCGCGGTCGGCGGCAGCTGCGGGGCGGGCGTGGACGTCAGCGCACTACTCCCTGTCGATCGGAGCGGGATGGGGACGGCGGAAACGAACCCGCCGCCTCAAGCGTAACGACCGTCCACTTGCTACTTGTCCGGCAGGTCTCCCTCTACCACTTCCGCGTCGACGATGTCGGTGTTGTCGGTGGATTTCACAGCGGCATCGGCGGCGTACTCGTCCTGGTCGTCGACCAGTTCGGCGTCGAGGGCGCCGTGGAGATCCTCGTCGCCGTACCAGCCGCCCTCGTCGTCGTGGCCGGCGCCGGGCTGGGCGTCAGCGGCGGCCTCGTCGTCGAAATCCTCGTCGTAGTCGTCGTACTCGTCATCGTCGTAATCGTCGTCCGCGTACTCGGCGTCGTCGTCCGCGTAGTAGTAGTCGTCCTCGTACTCGTAGTCGTCGTCATAGGCGTCGTCGAAGGCCGCGGGGGCCACCACGGCCGGGCCGCCGAAGAACCGGGCGCCCAGCATGCCCACGTATCCGGCGACGGCCAGCCAGACGAACACCAGCGCCGCGCCCACCGCATTCGGCGCGATCCGGCCGAAGGTGCCCAGCTCGCCCCCGGCCACCACGCCCAGCAGTGCCACCACGACGGCCGCCACCCCGGCGGCGGTCAGGGTCGCCCAGGGCGCGGTCGCCCGATCATGCGAGGTGCGACCACAATCCAGGCCCGACAGCACCCCGATCGCCGCGGGCGCGAGGAGCAGCACCAGCCACCACACCGCCACCGGACCCGACGGCACCGCGGCCGCCACCGGCACCGCGGGCACCGGCGCGCCCTGAATCGCGAACAGGCTCAACGATCCCGGGCCGATCTGTACCTGGCCGCCGGCCAGCACGCTCACCGCGTCGACCGCGACATTCGGCAGGTAGGCCAGCGACAGCAGCGTCAAACCCAGTGCGCCGACCGCGTTTCCGGCCGCATGGTAGGTGTCGCCGAGGCGGGACCAGTGCAGCAGGAACGACACCACGGTCACCGCGGCCGCCGCCAGCAGCAGGCGGCCCACCGCCCGCAGCCCCGCCCGGAAACCGGGAACCACCCAGTCCGGCAAGGGAATCGGCAGCAGATCGGCGAAGTCGCGCCAGCGCCGCGCACCGATGCCCACGAGCGCCGCCAGCAGATTCAGCCCGAGCACCCAGGCGAAGGCGGCCAGGGTGTCCGGCGGCTGCAACGACACCACCGCCGCCGCGTCCTCGGCCACCGCGAGGCACACCGCGGTGATCAGCAGCGGGCCGCCCACCGCCGCGCCCACCACCCAGCCCAGCTCGGCGGTCTCGCACTCGGGCCCGGCCGCCTGCGCGCTGTCCCGCGCCACCAGCCACAGCATCAGCAGGGTCGGCGCCAGCGGCCACAGCCCGATCCCGGTCTTACCGATCACCAGCGGAACCTGGTGCACCGCAAGCCAGCTCGCGGCAATGGCGCCCGACGAACCGCTCATCCCGCTGCCCGCTGCGAACAGGGTGGCGTACACCAGCACGAAGATCACCAGCAGCGTGATGGCCGAGGCGCGCGCGGCGACCAGCATCAGCACCCGGGCGCGTTCCGGGGTCAGCGATCCGAAACCCCCGCCGCCCCCGCCGCCCCCGCCGCGCCGCCGGACCGGGGGCCGCGCCGGCTCCCGGAGATCGGGGTCGCTCAAGCGAGCCAGGGCAGTTCTGGGGGCATTCATGGACATCCAGCGTGGCAGCATCTCGGAAACCGTGGGGTCAGGCGCGCCGGAACGACCGGCGCGCTGGCAAAAGAGAACGGCCCCCGGTGACATACCGGAGGCCGCTCCTGACGGGAGGCGAAACTACTTGTCGTCCTGGCCCGGCCGGAAGGCCCGGGTGGCGTCCGCCGACGGATCCGCCGCCTGCTCGCCGCCGAACGGCTGCGCCGGGCGCTGCGGCTGGGCGCCGAAATGCTGGGTCGCGTCCGCACTCCCGGCCGGCTGCTGCGGCGTGCCGTACGGCGACTGCTGGCCGTAACCGGTCTGGGCGGGCTGCTGGCCGTAGGACGGCGGCTGCTGACCGTAGGTCGGCTGGGAACCGGTGCCGTAGCCCGCGGGCTGCTGACCGTAACCGGCCGGCTGACCGTAGGACTGCTGCTGCGGCTGCTGGCCGTACCCCGCCGGCTGACCGAACGACGGCTGCTGACCGTAGCCGGGCTGCTGACCGAACGCCTGCTGCTGGTACTGCGGCCCGGTGGAGCTGAACGGCTGCTGCGGCTGCTGACCGTAACCACCCTGCGGCGCGGCCGGTTTCGGCTCCGGCGCCTTCACGATGCCGAGCTCGAACAGCAGTGCCAGCACGGCCACCACGGCCTGCACGAACGACAGGAACAGGATCACCCAGCCGCCCCACTTCAGCGTCACGCTGTCGCCGAGGTCGAAGGAGCCGAACAGGATGCCCAGGAACGCGCCGAACGAGGCGGCCGCCACGATGCCGGTGTTGCCGCTCTGCTTGGGCAGCAGCGACAGGCCGGCCAGCAGACCCGCGATCAGCAGGATCGTCACCAGCGCCGCGGAACCGGTGCTCTCGAACAAGCTGAAGCTGGTGTCACCGCCGACCCGGGTGTTGCCGATATCGACGGCCTTGGTGCCGATATAGGGCGCGAAGCCGAGCAGGAAGTTGATGACGCCGAGCACGGCCACGCCCACGGCGAGGAAGAACGGCAGGCCCTTGCCCGCAACGGGCGACGTGCCCGACCCGGCAGCAGGAGCGCCCGTGGGCTGCGAGCCGTAGCCGGGTACGGAGGAGGGCGTCGGCTGGGGCGCGTTGTATCCCGAGCCCCCGGTCGGGTATGACATGTCGTCGTCTCCTATCGAGTCGTTCACGAACCTCCACCGACGCTACTGCACTCGACGGCCGCGGGCACCATCTACCACCAGACGTGGCCCGACCGCAATACCCGAACCGGCGCAGTGCACGACCGACTTACCCGGCCCATCGCACCCGCAAACCCCCACCCCCGGCCAGATTCGTCACAGGACCGCGAATCACGAAGGCCGCCTGTCGAATTCGACAGGCGGCCTTCGTATTCAGCCGATCAGATCTCGCCCTGTGTCCCGCTTCCGCCAGGAAGCGGGACACGAGAACTCATCAAGCGCTGATGCTCGCCTTCTCCAGGATCTCGCGCGCCAGGGCGGCGGTCTCGGACGGGGTCTTGCCGACCTTCACGCCCGCGGCCTCGAGGGCGTCCTTCTTGGCCTGGGCGGTACCGGCGGAGCCGGAGACGATGGCGCCGGCGTGGCCCATGGTCTTGCCCTCCGGCGCGGTGAAGCCCGCGACGTAGCCGACGACCGGCTTGCTGACGTTGGCCTGGATGTAGGCCGCGGCCCGCTCCTCGGCGTCGCCGCCGATCTCGCCGATCATGACGATGAGCTTGGTCTCCGGGTCCTTCTCGAACGCCTCGATGGCGTCGATGTGGGTGGTGCCGATGACCGGGTCGCCGCCGATGCCGATGGCGGTGGAGAAACCGAAGTCCCGCAGCTCGTACATCATCTGGTAGGTCAGGGTGCCGGACTTGGAGACCAGGCCGATAGGGCCCTTGCCGGTGATGTTGGCCGGGGTGATGCCGACCAGCGACTCACCCGGGGTGATGATGCCGGGGCAGTTCGGGCCGATGATGCGGGTCTTGTTGCCCTTGTCCACGTTGTAGGCCCACGCGTAGGCGGTGTCCTGCACCGGGATGCCCTCGGTGATGACCACGAGCAGCGGGATCTCCGCGTCGATGGCCTCGATGATGGCGTCCTTCGAGAAGGCCGGGGGAACGAACGCGATGGAGGTGTCCGCGCCGGTCTTCTCCATGGCCTCGGCGACGGTCGCGAAGACCGGCAGCTCGACCTCGTTGCCCTGGGCGTCGACGTGCTTGACGGTGGTGCCCGCCTTGCGCGCGTTGACACCGCCGACCACGTTGGTGCCCGCCTTCAGCATCAGGGCGGTGTGCTTGGTGCCCTCGCCGCCGGTGATGCCCTGGACGATGACCTTGTTGTCCTTGTTCAGGAAGATAGACATGTTGGTTCGTGTCCTTACTTGGCCGCAGCCAGCTCGGCGGCCTTGTCGGCGCCTTCGTCCATGGTCTGAGCGAGGGTCACCAGGGGGTGGTTGGCGTCGACGAGGATCTTGCGACCCTCCTCGACCTTGTTGCCGTCGAGGCGGACGACCAGCGGCTTGTTGGCCTCGGCGCCCAGGATCTCCAGGGCCTGCACGATGCCGTTCGCGACCGCGTCACAGGCGGTGATGCCACCGAAGACGTTCACGAACACCGACTTGACCTGCTCGTCGTTGAGGATGACGTCCAGGCCCGCGGCCATGACGGCGGCCGAAGCGCCACCGCCGATGTCGAGGAAGTTGGCGGGCTTGACGCCGCCGTGGTTCTCACCGGCGTAGGCGACAACGTCCAGGGTCGACATGACCAGGCCGGCGCCGTTGCCGATGATGCCGACCTCGCCGTCGAGCTTCACGTAGTTGAGGTCGTTCTGCTTGGCCTTGAGCTCGAGCGGGTCGGTGGCGTCGATGTCCGCGAACTCGGCGTGGTCGGGGTGGCGGAACTCGGCGTTCTCGTCCAGGGTCACCTTGCCGTCGAGGGCGAGGATCTCGTCGTTGGGGGTACGCACCAGCGGGTTGACCTCGACCAGGGTCGCGTCCTCCTTGATGAACACCTCCCACAGCTTCTGGATGGTCACCGCGGCGGCGTCGAGGATGTCGGCGGGCAGATGGCCCTGCTCGGCGATGGAACGGGCGAAGGCCAGGTCCACGCCCTTGACGGCGTCGACCGGCACCTTGGCCAGGCGGTCCGGCTTGGTGGCGGCCACCTCCTCGATCTCCATGCCGCCCTCGACCGAGCACATGGCCAGGTAGGTGCGGTTGGAGCGATCGAGCAGGAAGGAGATGTAGTACTCCGAGGCGATGTCCTTGGCCTCGGCAACCAGGATCTTCTTGGTGATGTGGCCCTTGATGTCCAGGCCCAGGATGTTGTTCGCGTGGGTGAAGGCGTCGTCGGGGGTGGCGGCGTACTTCACGCCACCGGCCTTGCCGCGGCCACCGACTTTGACCTGCGACTTGATCATCACCGGCTTGCCGATTTCTTCCGCGATCGCACGGGCGTCCTCGGCCGAGTCCGTGACGCGGCCCTCCGACGAAGGCACTCCGTGCTTCACGAAGAGTTCCTTCGCCTGATATTCGAAGAGATCCATGTACTCACCGTCTCGTCTGCGTTGTTGTGACAACGTCTTGGTTGGCGGCCCGTCGTCGGAGGCGGGTTGGCTCGGACTCTAATCAGTCACATGGAGCGGAAATCAGCCGCATACAGCCTAAGTGGCGCAGGTCACGGTACTGTCTCCGCGGCCCCAAAAGCCCTCGTCAATGCTACTCATCGGTAGCTTGTTGACCCTGCGCCAGGTGGGACACACGAATCCCGGACAGTGATCCTGGCTACGACGTTGTGTCGTTGACAAAGCTCACCCGGTTACCCGAAGCACAGTGAGCGCATTCCCGCTCGGAAAGTGATCAATATCACAGCAGCGTGTCGAACCAAGTCCATCGCTTGCTGAGCCGCAATCGTTTCGTTACCGTCGTTGCGGTCGATGTCACAACCCGGTCACGGACAGGAGGACGGCAGGCTTGACGCAGCACAGCGCTCCCAAGGAAATGAGCCGCTCCGCAGGCGACTTGTCGGCCCCGCAGCACTCTCCGGACCGGCGCAAATGAGCGACGGCCCCTTCCCCTCGCAGCCCCGCGCCCGCCGCGGACACCGCTATCGCGAGGACGCAGAGAACTACGGCGGCGCGACCACCTTCGATGCCCCCGCTCCGACGCACAGCGGGGTCGCCCACGGCGACTGGGATGCCACCCAGGCCTGGAACGGCGACACGCAGTGGGATTCCGGCTCCGAATGGAATTCCGATGCGGACTGGAACGGCGGTCAGCAGTGGGGTGAGTCCCCGCAGTGGGACGAATCCGCCGACTGGCAGCCCGAACCGAACTGGGACTACAACGCCCAGACCACCGTGAACGGCTGGGCCGCACCGAATCCGAGTGATTGGGCACCGCAGTCGCGGACCAACTGGGATCCGACCGCGGACCCGACCCCCTCCGACGAGTACCGGCCGGTCTACACGTTCAAGACCGCGTCCGGCGAGAAGCTCCAGTTCTCCGGTGACGGCGCCCGCCTGAATCGCAGTGCGCGGGCAGCCGAAGTCGAGCACGACGCCGACTACGACGACGAGCCGCGCCCGACCCGCTCCGGCGGCAAGCGCCGCTCCGGCGGCACCCACCGCCTACCCGCCCCGCCCACCGCGCTCAAGGGCCGCGCCGCGGTCGTCGCGGTCGCCGCCGGTGCGGTCGTGGCCGCGGGCCAGGCCACCATCGAGTCCACCGGCCACGACAACAGCAATGTCGACTACCAGGCCGCCAACCAGGTCAAGGAGGTCGCTGCGACCTCGGTGGTCGGCGACGGCGCCCCCGGGTCGCCCCAGGTGGTGAGCCCGAACGCGCCCGCGAGCCTGGACCAGTTCAACGACATTCTGGCCAAGGGCAAGCAGTTCGCCGCCGACATGGCCAACCAGGAGGCGTCGAAGAACCGGCCACTATGGACGAAGTTCGCCAACGGCACCTACACCTCCGGCTTCGGTATCCGCTGGGGCGTCGCCCACCAGGGCGTGGACATCGCCGCCCCGATCGGCACCCCGATCTACGCGGTCGCCGACGCCACCGTGCTCGAGGCCGGTCCCGCCTCCGGCTTCGGCATGTGGGTCCGGCTGCTCCACGACGACGGCACCGTCACCATCTACGGCCACATCGACACCGCGACCGTCTCGCAGGGCCAGCGCGTGCTGGCGGGCGACCAGATCGCGACCGTCGGTAACCGCGGCTTCTCGACCGGCCCGCACTGCCACTTCGAGGTCTGGCTGAACGGCGTCGACAAGATCGACCCGCTGCCCTGGCTGGCCTCGCGCGGCATCTCGCTCGGCCCCGAACGGGACTGACCCGCAACCGAACCCGATCCGAAAGGCGCGCCCGGCAGGGCGCGCCTTTCGGCGTCCCGGGCGGCTCCCGGCGGAATCGGGCCGACCGGCGACCGGATCGAACCCGTCATGCGGACGGTGCCGATCGACGCGGAGGCGTCCTGGCGGACCGGCCCCATCGCGCAGCCCTGACGGCCCCGGAGCGGGTCCGGCTGCTGCGCGCCGAGGGTCACGTCGGGGTGATTGGATCCCGTTGCGGTACAGGCGGTTCTGGACGCTCTGCTCGGGCCGCGCCGACGAGTGACGCCCGATCAGCGCGGTCCGGGCCCGATCAGCGGCGGTTGGAGCGGTACCAGCGGATCAGCGCGTCGGTGGACGAATCCGATTGCGGCGCGGGATCTTCCGCCGCCGTCAGCAGCGGCTCCAGGGCCAGCGCCTGTTGCTTGCCCAGTTCCACGCCCCACTGGTCGAAGCTGTCGATGCCCCAGATCGCGCCCTCGGTGAACGCCTGGTGCTCGTAGAGGGCGATCAGCTGGCCCAGCACCGACGGGGTCAGCTCGGGCGCAAGGATGGCCGTGGAGGGCCGGTTGCCGGGCATCACCTTGTGCGGCACCAGGTTCGGGGCGGTGCCCTCGGCCGCGATCTCCTCGGCGGTCTTGCCGAAGGCCAGCACCTTGGTCTGGGCGAAGAGGTTGCTCATCAGGATGTCGTGCATGCTGCCCGAGCCGTCCATGGTGGGCAGATCGCTCACAGGACGGGCGAATCCGATGAAGTCGGCGGGCACCAGCCGGGTGCCCTGGTGCAGCAGCTGGTAGAAGGCGTGCTGGCCATTGGTGCCGGGCTCGCCCCAGAAGATCTCGCCGGTGGAGGCGGTGACCGGGGTGCCGTCGGCGTGCACGGACTTACCGTTGGACTCCATGGTCAGCTGCTGCAGGTAGGCCGGGAAACGGGCCAGGTCGTTGGAGTACGGCAGCACCGCGCGGGACTGCGCGCCGAAGAAGTTCGAGTACCAGACGCCCAGCAGCCCGAGCAGGATCGGGCCGTTCTCCGCCAGCGGCGCATTCGCGAAATGCTCGTCCACGGCGTGCATTCCGGCCAGGAACTCGGCGAAGCGCTCCTTGCCGATGACCGCCATGACCGACAGGCCGATGGCCGAGTCCACCGAGTAGCGGCCGCCGACCCAGTCCCAGAAGCCGAACATGTTGGCGGTGTCGATACCGAAGTCCGCCACCCGCTGCGCGTGGGTGGACACCGCGACGAAATGCTTTGCGACAGCGTCCTCGCCGAGCGCGGCCACCAGCCAGCGGCGGGCCGCGGTGGCATTGGTGAGCGTCTCCAGGGTGGAGAAGGTCTTGGAGGCGACGATGAACAGCGTGGTGGCCGGGTTCAGGCCGTCCAGCTTCGCCACCAGATCCGACGGATCGACATTCGAGACGAACCGCGCCGAGATGCCCGCGTCCGCGTAGTGCCGCAGGCCCAGCGTCACCATGGCCGGGCCCAGATCCGAGCCGCCGATGCCGATGTTCACCACCGTCGCGATGCGCTCGCCGGTGGCGCCGCGCCACTGCCCGGAGCGCACCTGGTCGGTGAATTCGCCCATGCGCCGCAGCACTTCGTGCACGTCGGTCTCGACGTTCTGGCCGTCCACCGTGAGCGGCTCACCGACGGGCCGGCGCAACCACACGTGCCCGACCGAGCGGTCCTCGGAGGTGTTGATGCGCTCGCCCGCGAACATGGCGTCGCGGCGCTGCTCGACCCCGGCGGTCTGCGCCAATTCGGCCAGCAGATCCAGGGTTTCGCGTGTCACCCGATGCTTGGAGTAGTCGATGTGCAGGTCGGCGACCTGCACGGTCAGCTCACGACCACGCTCGGGATCCTCGGCGAAGAACTCACGCAGATGCCGCCCGGCGAGAGAGGCGTGGTGATCGTGCAGTTTCCGCCAGACCGCCGATGCGGTGATGTCGCTGCTCACGATCGCCGAGGTTACAACCTTCACCTTGCGACGCGCAGGTAACAAGACGTCATTCGCGGGATTCTCCCAGCGCAGAGCGATTTTCGGCCGGCAGCGGGGGTGCGGATTCCACGGACTCCGGCGGCTCGGACGCACACGCGCCTAGGCTCGTCTCATGGTGACCGAAAGCGCCCTACTCTCGTCCATTCCCACGCGACTTTGGATCGGCGGACCGGTGGACGCCACCGGTGGCGCGACCTTCCCGGTGCACAATCCGGCGACGGGTGAGGTCATCGCCCAGGTCGCCGACGCGACACCCGAGGACGCGGTGCGCGCCCTCGACGCGGCCGCGGCCGTGCAGGCCGAATGGGCCGCAACCCCGGCCCGGCAGCGCGGGGAGATCCTGCGCGCGGTGTTCGAGGCGATCACGGCGCGGGCCGAGGAGTTCGCCCTCCTCATGACCCTCGAAATGGGTAAGGCCCTGCCGGAGAGCCGCAATGAGGTTCGCTACGGCGCGGAGTTCTTCCGCTGGTTCAGCGAGGAAGCGGTCCGCATTCACGGCCGCTACCAGGCCGCCCCGGCCGGGACCGGGCGAATCCTGGTGCACAAGCAGCCCGTCGGCCCGTGCCTGGCCATCACGCCCTGGAACTTCCCGCTGGCGATGGGCACCCGCAAGATCGGCCCGGCGCTGGCGGCGGGCTGCACCATGATCGTGAAGCCCGCGGGTGAGACCCCGCTGACCATGCTGCTGCTGGCCCAGCTCTGCAGCGAGGCCGGCCTGCCCGACGGCGTGCTGTCGGTCATCACCACCTCGCACTCGGGTGCGGTCACCGCGCCGCTGCTGAACGACCCGCGGCTGCGCAAGCTGACCTTCACCGGCTCCACCCCGGTCGGCAAGAAGCTGGTCGAGCAGTCCGCGCACGGCCTGCTGCGCACCTCGATGGAGCTCGGCGGCAATGCCCCGTTCGTGGTCTTCGACGATGCCGACGTGGATGCCGCCGTGCAGGGCGCGCTGCTGGCCAAACTGCGCAATGGCGGTGAGGCGTGCACCGCGGCCAACCGCTTCCATGTCCAGAATTCGGTTCGCCAGGAATTCACCGACAAGCTGGTGGCGGCCATGGCGGAGTACCGGCTCGGCAATGGCGTGGACCCGGACACCACGCTGGGCCCGCTCGTCAACGAGAACCAGCTCGACACCGTGAGCGAGCTGGTCGACGACGCGGTGTCGGCGGGCGCGCAGGTGAAGCTGGGCGGCAAGGCCCCCGGCGGTCCGGGCTGGTTCTATCCGGCCACGGTGCTCACCGATATCCCGGCGCAGGCCCGCATCCTGCGCGAGGAGGTGTTCGGCCCGGTCGCCCCGATCGTTGGCTTCGACACCGAAGAGCAGGGCCTGGCCGCGGCCAACAACACCGAATTCGGCCTGGTCGCCTACGTGTACACGCGCAGTCTGGACCGGGCGCTGCGGGTGGCCGAGGGCCTGGAGAGCGGCATGGTCGGCGTCAATCGGGGCGTCATCTCCGACCCGGCCGCGCCCTTCGGCGGCGTGAAGGAATCCGGTTTCGGCCGGGAGGGCGGCTTCGAGGGCATCGAGGAGTACCTCGACACCAAGTACATCGCCCTGCCCTAGACAGGAAAGAACCGCCCCGGGGTCGAGACACCCGGGGCGGCTTTGGGGAGGCTGCATCCGTGGCACGCATGCAGCGCGGTCTGTGTGGGGCCGCACTTCGCGACGCACCGCATGTTGTATCGAGCATGCGATGCCCGGCGTTAACGGGCCCCGCCGAAGGCGGCAGGGCCGGGGGTTTCGGGGTTTCGGGGGCGCAGCAGGCCCCCGAGAGCCTTGCGAGAGTTGTCGGTCAGTGTCCGAGGCGGCCGCGACCCAGGCGCAGCAGCAACATCGCCAGGGTGTGGCCCTCCTGGCCCAGCTCGCTGAATCGCTCGAGCACCTTCATCTCGCGGGAGTGGACGAGCTTGGGCCCGCCGTTCGCCATACGCGTTCGCCCGATGATGCGCGAGACCTCGGTGCGGCGCTTGATAGCGGCGAGGATTTCGGCGTCCAGCTTGTCGATTTCCAAGCGCAGCTTGTCGATCTCAGCCTCGGAGGGCAGGGCGGAGTCCGAGCCGGTGGCAGACTCGGAATGTCCCGTCGTCGAGATGCTCATTCTTCAACTCCTCGTGGTCCAGAACGTCGATCGGCGGGTGGACCCAACCTGTTACCGATCGGTTCTTCACCAAGAATCAGACCTGTTGGCCATACATTGTCCCCCTGGGACCGCACCACATTGTCCCCCCGGGATCGGGCTCAGGTGCAATGCGTCGCCTTGGAGCCGGTCATGCGACGAGTGTGCCATGCATAGGGACCTATGCAAAACAGGTACGTTTGTGAATCTCCTGAGTTTCCCGACCGGGTGCGGTTCACCGGATGTTCGCCGGACCGGCACTTATCGGACACCTGTGCGGTCCGCCCCGCCGCCTGTCGGTGCGCGCCGGTAGCGTGGATGGGCGATGAATACGACGGTGGCACAGGACGAGCAGAAGACCGAGCGGTTGCTCGAGGGATTGAATCCGCAACAGCGCGCCGCGGTGATGCACACCGGCACCCCGCTGCTGATCGTGGCCGGGGCCGGGTCCGGAAAGACCGCTGTCCTCACCCGTCGCATCGCCTATCTGCTCGACGCTCGCGGGGTGCGGCCCGGCGAGGTGCTGGCCATCACCTTCACCAACAAGGCCGCCGCCGAGATGCGCGAACGGGTGGCCGGGCTGGTCGGCCCGCGCGCGGCCGGCATGTGGGTGTCCACCTTCCACTCCAGCTGCGTGCGCATCCTGCGTACCCAGGCGTCGCTGCTGGCGGGGCTGAACTCCAACTTCTCCATCTACGACGCGGACGATTCCCGGCGGCTGCTGGGCATGATCATTCGCGACTTCGAGATCGATGCGAAGAAGTACTCGCCGCGCCTGCTGGCCACCGCCATCTCGAATCTCAAGAACGAGCTCATCGACCCGCCGCAGGCCGCGGCCGACGCCGAGACCGAGGACAGCGAGCTGCCGCGCATCGTGGCCCGGGTCTACGACGAGTACCAGCGGCGGCTGCGCGCGGCCAATGCCCTCGACTTCGACGATCTGATCGGTGAGACGGTGTCGCTGCTGCAGCGGCATCCGCAGGTGGCCGAGTACTACCGGCGGCGCTTCCGGCACGTGCTGGTCGACGAGTACCAGGACACCAACCACGCGCAGTACGTGCTGGTGCGTGAACTGGTGGGCCATCATCGGGGCCGGCCGGGTGACGATGCCGCTGCCGAGGATCGGGTGCCGCCCTCGGAGCTGTGCGTGGTGGGTGACGCGGACCAGTCCATCTATGCCTTCCGCGGCGCCACCATCCGCAATATCGAGGAGTTCGAGCGCGACTTCCCGGATGCGGAAACCATTCTGCTGGAACAGAACTACCGCTCCACCCAGTACATTCTGACCGCCGCCAACGCGGTCATCGCCCGCAACGAGGGCCGGCGCGAGAAGAAGCTGTGGACCGATCAGGGCGACGGCGATCTGATCGTCGGCTATGTGGCCGACAACGAGCACGACGAGGCCTCGTTCGTGGCCCGCGAGATCGACAGGCTGGTGGACCAGGGCGACGCCAACTACGCGGATGTGGCGGTCTTCTACCGCACCAACAACAATTCGCGGGCGCTGGAGGAGATCTTCATCCGCATGGGGCTGCCCTACAAGGTGGTCGGCGGGGTGCGCTTCTACGAGCGCAAGGAGGTTCGCGACATCGTGGCCTACCTGCGCGTCCTGGAGAACCCGGATGACGCGGTGAGCCTGCGGCGGGTGCTCAACACCCCGCGCCGCGGCATCGGCGACCGTGCGGAGGCCTGCGTGGCCGTGCACGCCGAGCAGCGGAATATCGGCTTCGCGCAGGCGCTCCGGGACGCGGCCGCGGGCAAGGTGGCTCTGCTCAACAGCCGCTCGCAGCGGGCCATCGCCGGCTTCCTGGAGCTGCTGGAGGAGATCCGGGCAGCGGGCGCGCAGGCCGACATGGACTTCCCGGATGTGGGTTCGGTGGTGGAGGCGGTGCTGGACCGCACCGGCTATCGCGCCGAGCTGGAGGCCTCCGACGATCCGCAGGACGGCGCACGCCTGGACAACCTCAACGAATTGGTCAGCGTCGCACGCGAATTCAGTTCCGAGGCGCGCAACAATGTGGAGGCCGCGCGGGCCGAGGGCATGCTGCCCGAGCAAGCCGAGGGCGAACCGGAGCCGGGTTCGCTGGCGGCGTTCCTGGAGCGGGTCTCGCTGGTGGCCGACGCGGACCAGATTCCCGAAGAGGGTTCCGGCGTGGTCACGTTGATGACCCTGCACACCGCCAAGGGCCTGGAGTTCCCGGTCGTGTTCGTGACCGGCTGGGAGGACGGCCAGTTCCCGCACATGCGCGCCCTGGGCGATCCGACGGAGTTGCAGGAGGAGCGCCGGCTGGCGTATGTGGGCATCACGCGCGCCCGCAAGCGCCTGTATCTGACCCGGGCCGTGGTCCGTTCGGGTTGGGGGCAGCCGGTCTCCAATCCGGAATCCCGCTTCCTGCAGGAGATTCCGGGTCACCTGATGGATTGGCGGCGGCTGGAGCCGGCCCCGTCGCAAACCTCGCGCGGTTTCCGCCGGCGCGGCGAAGACGAAGGGCTGGAACGGGATTGGACCCGCGGTGACGGCTGGTCGGAGCCGCGCCCCGGTCTGCGCGATCGCGGCGAGCGGCGGCCCGCGCCGGCCGCCGCGGGGGTCAAGCGCAACAACACCGGTCTGGTGCTGGCCGTCGGCGACCGGGTCAACGACGACAAGTACGGCCTGGGCCGGGTGATCGCCGCCGAGGGCTTCGGCTCGCTGGCGACGGTCACCATCGACTTCGGCACGGCCGGCAAGATCCGGCTGATCCCGCAGTACAGCCGGACCCTGACCAAGCTCTGATCAGCTGGTGTGGCGGCTGAGGACGTCGTAGGCGCGCACGGCGTCCTCGGGAAAGACCAGGATCCGGAAGCGGTCCTGGAGGTTTCGCCAGCGGTGTATGCGCGCCCGGCCCATGGTGGCGCGTACCCCGTGGGAGTGCAGCAGCTGCCGGACGGCGCGCGCGGACTGCATGTCGTAGACGGTGGCGGCGGGCACCAGCAGCCCGTATTCCTCGTCGTCGGTGCGTGTCCGGAGTTTCATCCTCGACTCCCGTTGTCCTGCTTGGCTTTCAGCATGGTGAGCTGCGCGTGCTCCTCATCATGATGCTGGGCGGCGAGGAGCGCGCGCTCCTCGGGTGGGTCGGCGATGAGGAACCCGCCGGGTCCGGGTTTGCCCGCGGAGCCGAGCTTGCTCATCTTCTTGGGGACGGCCGCGCCCTGGTACTCCAGGGGAATCGGATGACCGTGCCGGTCCACCGGCCCGAGCGACTGGTGCACCTCGATGTACTCGCCGTGCGGCAGCCGTTTGATGATGCCGGTCTCGATGCCGTGCTCGAGCACCGCCCGGTCGCTACGTTGCAGGCCCAGGCAGAACCGGTAGGCCACGGCGTAGGCCAGCGGCGGCAGGGTCAGCAGCGCGATCCGGAAGAACCAGGTGGTCGCATTGAGGGAGACGTCGAACTTCAGCGCGATGATGTCGTTCACGCAGGCGAAGGTGAGCACCAGGTAGAAGGCAATGGCCATGGCTCCGATCGCGGTGCGCACCGGCACATCTCGCGGCCGCTGCAGCAGATTGTGGTGCGCGGTGTCCTTGGTCAGCCGCTTCTCTATCCACGGGTACAGCGGGATCACCGCCAGCACGATGCCCATCACCACCGCCACCCAGAAGGGCGCGGGAATGGTGTAGCGGCCCAGGTAGATCTCCCAGGGCGGCATGAGCCGGGCCAGGCCGTCGGTCCACATCATGTAGAAGTCGGGCTGGGATCCGGCCGACACCTGGGCGGGGTTGTAGGGCCCCAGATTCCAGATCGGGTTGATCTGGAAGAGCCCGCCCATGAGCGCGACGGTGGCCAGGGTGAAGGCGAAGAACGCGCCCTGGTCCAGGGAGAACACCGGAACGATGCGCGCGCCCACCACATTTCGCTCGGTGCGGGCGGGCCCGGGGAACTGGGTGTGCTTCTGGTACCAGACGAGTGCGATGTGAGCACCGATGAGCGCCAGCATGATTCCCGGGAACAGCAGCACGTGGGTGATGTAGAGCCGCGGGATCAGGACGGTGCCAGGGAATTCCCCGCCGAAGAGGAAGAAGTGGATCCAGGTGCCCACCACCGGGACCGCCATGGTGATGCCGCCCAGCGGTGACCGCAGGCCGGTGCCGGAGAGCAGGTCGTCGGGCAGCGAATAGCCGAAGTAGCCCTCGAACATGGCCAGGATCAGCAGGACCGCGCCGATCACCCAGGTGGCCTCGCGGGGTTTGCGGAAGGCGCCGGTGAAGAACACCCGGAACATGTGGATGATGATCGACGCCGCGAACAGCAGGGCGGCCCAGTGGTGGACCTGCCGCACGAACAGCCCGCCGCGCACGTCGAAGGAGATGTCCAGAACGCTGCGGTAGGCGGCCGACATCTGGACGCCGCGCAGCGGCTGGTAGCTGCCGTTGTAGGTCACCTCGGTCATGGACGGCTCGAAGTAGAGCGTCAGGTAGACCCCGGACAGCAGCAGGATGATGAAGCTGTAGAGCGCGATCTCCCCGAGCAGGAACGACCAGTGGGTCGGGAAGACCTTGTTGATGGAGCGTTTCAGGCCCGCGGCCAGGTGATACCGCTGGTCGGCGGCATCGGCGCGGTTCGCGGTGGCGTTCATGAACATGAGACGCCGGAGCGGGCCGAAACGTGACACCTGGATCGAGGAGTTGTCCCGGATCACACCCCGCGCACGGCCGGGTCAGCGCGGCAGCAGGTCCGACAGCGCCTCGTCGAGGGTCGGGTAGCGGAAGCGGAACCCGCTGTGCCGCAGCACCTCCGAGGTGGCGTGCCGGCCGGTCAGCCCGAGCGCCGGATCGGTGCGCAGCAGGACCGCGCCCACGGTGAGGGCGGCCGCGGGGGTGGGCGGCGACCACGGGCGGCGCAGCTGCCTGCGCAGGGTGGTCATGAGCTCCTTGTTGCGCACCGGGAAGTCGGTGGCCGCGACCACCACGCCGGTGGGCAGGCCGACCCGCGGGTCCAGGCCCAGCCCGGCGCGCACGATGGCCAGCCAGTCCTCGCCGTGGACCCAGCTGAACCACTGCCGGCCGCTGCCGACACTGCCGCCCAGGCCCGCCTTGGTCAGGCCCACCAGTCGCCGCAGCGCGGGCGCGTCCGGGTCCAGCACGATGGAGGTGCGCAGGATGGTCCAGTGCGTGGCATTCGCCCCCTCGAAGGCCGCCTCCCAGGGTGCGGCCACGCCGGTCATCTGTGGCAGGCCGGGCTCGGGCAGGGGTGTGCCCTCGGTGCAGCGGAGTTCCCCGGCGTCGGCCCAGATGGCGGTGGTGCTCGCCTGGATCCAGTAGTCGACGGGCCGATCCAGTGTCTTGGACGCTGCCACCAGCGCGCGGGTGGAATCGACGCGGCTGCGGCGCAATTCGGCGATATTGCGGGCGGTGGGCCGGCAGTCGACGAGCTTGCCGGCGAGGTTGATCACCGCGGTGCGTCCCGGATTGCGCAGGGCGTCGGCCCACGGGCCGACGGTGCGGCCGTCCCATTCGTATTGCGGGTAGGGCAGTTCCAGCGCGGTGCGCCGGGTGAGGATGACGACCCGCTGGCCCCGGCAGGTGAGGTCGGCGGCCAGGGTGCGGCCCAGGGCGCCGGTGCCGCCGGCGATCACGACGGTGAGCGCGTCCGCGGCGGGCCGCAGCCCGGCCAGCTGGGCCAGGCGGGTGAAGCAGGTGTGGGTGTCGGTCTGCAGCAGGTCCCCGACGGCCTTGCGCATGACCGCGGCCGAGGCGCCGGTGAAAGTGAGCTGCTGGCGGAGTTCGGTGCCGCCGTCACGCGGGGTGAGCACCCAGCGCAGTCGCATGGTGCCCGCGGGTTCCGGCTGCTCCAAGGTTATTTCGCGGTCGGGCACGAAGGTGGAGACGACGAACGGTTTCGCCAGCCGCCCGTGCACTGCCTCGGTGACGCGCCCGCGCGGCAGGTAGTCGCCGGTGACGCCCGCCGCGGGTGTGCCGTGCAGTGTCGCCGCGGTGACGGCGGGATTCCACTCGGGCCAGCGGGCGGGATCGCCGAGGACGGCCCACAGCTGCTGCGGCGGGAGGGCGATCCACTGGGTGTACGTCGTTGTACGAGGCATGATTCCGACGCTATTACCGGCGGGCTGCGGCGGGAAGCGTGGTCTTGGTCGCAGCCCGCGCGGTGTGGTCGGGGCGGGTGTCAGCCGATGCTGGTCTGGGTGCCGAGGGTGAAGGTGTGGCCGTGCGAGGTGCAGGTCATGCCGCCGCCGTGCGGACGCCCGCCGAGGCAGGTCGCGCCCGCGTAGTCGAACTGGGTGCCGGCGTACACGTTTCCGGGCGGGCGCGGCACGTCCCAGAGCTGACGGGCATTCGGATTGCCGTGCTGGCCACCGAGTCCGAAGGTCGGGTGGGCGGGCAGGAAGGAGCCGTCGATCACGATGTCGGAGATGGGAATCAGGCCCCACAATTTGTTGCCCTGGCCGAGATCGCAGGCGACATCGCCATTCGCGTGAATGGCGCACTGGGTGGCGAAATCATTGAAATACAGGGTGTCGCCCACCAGGAAATCCGAGTTGTCCGCCTCGATGACACCCGAGTCCGCCGAGGCGGCGCCGGTGCCGAGAATTGTGAGCGCGACCGCTGCCATCGCACTGCCGATAACACTACGCACGTTCATGACCATCGACCCTAGAGCACCGGAACCCCTTGGCACCAGCGCGAATTCACGTACTTCACAATTCAGGCATCGATTAACGAGGCTTCTCGATCCACCCCGATTCACTAATGGATGAATGCCCCTGCACCGCTCGAAGGTGGAGCACAATAGTCGTGCGCCGCAGGCGCATTCCGAACAACAGAGGCACAGATCTGGCTCGACTACTGGTTCAACTGATGCCGGGGGCGGCTATCGATCGCCGCCCACGGCCATGACCTCGTGTCGGCTCAGTCGACGTAGGCGCGCTGGATGATCGCCTCGGTGTCCACGCCGGTGGGCAGCGTGCCGAAGGCGATGCCCCAGTCGCCGCCGAACCTGGTGGCGCAGAAGGCGTCCGCGACGGCCTGGTGGCCGTGCCGCACCAGCTGTGCGCCCTGCAGCACCAGCGCCATCAGTTCCACCACGCGGCGCGCGCGGTACTCGATATCGGCGAAGTCGGTGAGCTCCTTGCCGATTCGGTCGATGGCCTCGTCCAGGTGGCGGTTGGCGCCGCGGGACAGGTTCACCTCGGTGAAGAATGCCTCGACCGTCTCCGGCTGCCGGCCCATGGCGCGCAGCGCGTCCAGCGCGGCCACATTGCCCGAGCCCTCCCAGATGGACATGAGCGGGGCCTCGCGGTACAGCCGCGGCATGCCGGACTCCTCGGCATAACCGTTGCCGCCGAAGCATTCCAGCGCCTCGGCCGCGTGCGCGGGGGCGCGCTTGCACACCCAGTACTTGGTGACCGCCAGCGCGATGCGGCGCAGCGCCGCCTCGGCGGGATCGGCGTCGGCGCGGTCGGTGGCCCCGGCCAGGCGCATCATGACGGTGGTCGCGGCATCGGATTCGATCACCAGGTCCGCCAGCACATTCCGCATGGCGGGCTGGTCGACCAGGTGCTTGCCGAACACCTGGCGATGCCGGGCGTGGTGGGTGGCGTAGACGGCCCCGGCGCGCATGCCGGTGGCCGAGCCGATCACGCAGTCCAGCCGGGTCATATTGACCATTTCGATAATGGTCTTCACGCCCGCGCCCTCCTCGCCGACCAGCCAGCCGATGGCGTTCTCGTACTCCAGTTCCGAGGAGGCGTTGGACTTGTTGCCCAGCTTGTCCTTGAGCCGCTGGATGCGCAGCGCGTTGCGGGTGCCGTCGGGCAGCACCCGGGGCAGCAGGAAGCAGGACAGGCCGCCCGGCGCCTGGGCCAGGGTCAGGAACAGGTCGCCCATGGGGTGCGAGGTGAACCACTTGTGGCCGACGATGCGGTAGGTGCCGTCGGCGAGCGGGGTAGCCGTGGTTGTGTTGGCGCGGACGTCGGAGCCGCCCTGCTTCTCGGTCATGGACATGCCCGCGATGAGACCGGCCTTGGTGGACGGCTCGCGCAGGCCGAAGTCGTAGACGCGGGAGGCCAGCAGCGGCTCGAACTTCGCGGCCAGTTCGGGATTATGACGCAGCGCGGGCACCACGGCGTAGGTCATGGAGATCGGGCACATGTGCCCGGCATCGGCCAGGCCCCAGGTGAAGAACTTGGCGGCGCGGGCCACGTGCGCGCCGGACCGGTCGTCCTGCCAGGGCGAACCGTGCAGGCCGTGCGACACCGCAGTGTCCATGAGATTGTGCCAGTACGGGTGGAACTCCACCTCGTCGATGCGGTTGCCGTAGCGGTCGTGGGTGTGCAGGATCGGCGGGTTCTCGTTGGCCAGCCGGCCCCACTCCTGCGCGGCCGCGCCGCCCGCGAGCACGCCCAGCTCCCGCACCTCGGCCTCGGCCCAGCCCGCACCTTCCCGGTGCAGGCCCTCGAGCAGCGCGGGATTGCGCGAATTGTCGAAGGGGACGATGGGCGGCACCTGGTTGAAGACGTCGTGCGTGTGCATTGCGGGTGACTCCTATTCGTGTGGGACGCCGCGAGATTCGGGGTGGTCGCCGGAGGCGTCCGGCTGGACACCGAGGGCGCGCAGGGCGAAGGCGACCAGTTCCGGCAGCACCGATTCGCTCTGGAGTTGTTCGGAGAGCGGGCCGACGAGCACCTCGCCGATGGCCCCGACCAGCGCGGTCGCGGAGGTGCGCGGATCCTGCGGCGGCAGTTGACCGGTGGCGATGCCGTCGGAGATGGCGGACACGTAGGTCTCGGCGAAGGCCCGGCGGAAGCGCAGGCGTTCGGCGTCGACGGCGGCGTCCACGGGTTCGGCGAGCAGCACGTAGGCGAGTTTGGGGTTCTTGAGGGCGCGGCCGGCGAAGGTCTCGACGGCGGCGGTGACGCGGTCCGGGGCGGTGCGCCCCTCCCCCGCCGCTCCGGCCGCGGCGACGGCGTCGACCTCGCGGGTGACGACCTCGCGGAAGACGGCGGTGACGAGTTCGGCTTTGCCGCTGAAGTTCTTGTACACCGTCCCGGTGGCGACTCCGGCCTCGGCGGCGACCGCGGCCATGGACAGTCCGGCGAACCCGTCGCGGGACAGCACGGTCATGGCGGCACGCACGATCGACCCCGCCTGAGCATCCAGGCGGGCCTGGACAGCGGGGGTTCTGCGATAGGCCATACAAGAAGTGAACCACCGATTCATTTCTTGACGCAACCCCCGGTTTACGGCGTACTGTCGGCCCCGTGACAGTACGAGTGGAGCGCAACGGACCCGTCTACACCGTGATCCTGCACCGCCCCGAAGCCCGCAACGCGGTCGACGGCCCCACCGCGAAAGCCCTGGCCGACGCCTTCCGCGACTTCGACGCCGACCCCACCGCCGCGGTCGCCGTGCTGTGGGGCGACGGCGGCACCTTCTGCGCCGGCGCCGACCTCAAGGCCCTCGGCACCGAACGCTCCAATCAGGTCACCGAGGACGGCGACGGACCCATGGGCCCGACCCGCATGAAGCTGTCCAAGCCCGTCATCGCCGCGGTCTCCGGGTACGCGGTCGCGGGCGGCATCGAACTGGCGCTCTGGTGCGATCTGCGAATCGCGGAGCAGGACAGCACCTTCGGCGTGTTCTGCCGCCGCTGGGGCGTGCCGCTCATCGACGGCGGCACCGTGCGGCTGCCCCGCATCATCGGCGAGGGCCGCGCCATGGACCTGATTCTCACCGGCCGGGCCGTCGGCGCCACCGAGGCGCTGCAGATCGGACTGGTCAACCGGGTGGTGCCGAACGGCGAATCCCGCCGCGCCGCCGAGGAACTCGCGCTCGAGCTGGCCACGCTGCCGCAGACCTGCCTGCGCTCGGACCGCATGTCGGTGCTGGAGCAGAACGGCCTACAGGAGTCCGAGGCCATCGCCAACGAGCTGCGCCACGGCATGAAGGCCCTGATGGACGGCGCGCTGGACGGGGCGCAGCGCTTCGCCTCGGGCGAGGGCCGCCACGGCCGCCCGGCCTGATCCGGGCTCCGGTTCGATCGGTCGCGCGAAAGCCGCGAATACGCGCGGCAGCACCCCATGGAACCGATCGGTACGCTAGCCGTTCGATGGATCGGCTGAGCGTGCTGGACGAGATCTTCCTGCGGTCGCATCGGGGCATGGGCACCCCGATCGTCCTGCAGGGACTCTGGCGTACCGCCGAACCGGTACATCCGGCCCTGCTCTGGCGGGTGCACCGCGATCTGCGCACCGGGCCGCTCGGCCGCCGGGTGGTGCGCTCGCGGGTGCCCGGGGCACGGCCACGCTGGCAGCCGAACGAGAGCACGCACCCGTTCACCATGACGCCGGAGCCGATTCCGCGTGCGGCCGTACTGGATTGGGCCGACCGCCAGGGCGCGGACCTCGATCCCGAGGCCGGTCCGGGCTGGCGGCTGTCGGCGGCACGCCTCGACGACGGCGGCTGCCTGGTCGCGCTGACCTGTTCGCACGCGCTGGCCGACGGCCGCGCGCTGACCCTGGCCATCGACAACGCGCTGTCCGGCATCCCGCTCGCGGCGCCCCTTACGGGACATTCGGATTGGGCCGACGCCCGGCGCATGTGGGCCACGGTCCTGGGCGGGACCGCCCGCGCGCTGCGGCGCGGCATTCCCGAACGCCCGGCCGCACCCGAAGCGCGAAAGGTGGTGCCGGGCATCACGAATGCCCTGCCCGGAACCGCCACCACCTGCGGGACAGTGCTAGAGATCCCCGCCCGGGACTGGAACCGCGTCGCGGTCGCGCACGCGGGCACCGCCAACAGTCTGTTCGTCCATCTGATCGCGAAAATGCTGTGGTCCAGCGGTTTTCCCGCCGACACCATTGCCGCCAGCCTCCCGGTCGACACCCGCGACGAGCCGCGCGTGGACAACGACATGTCCATGACCGAGGTCGCCATCACCCGCGACGACACCCCGGCGACCCTGCGCCGCAAGGCCCGTGCGGCCTACGAGCACCGCATGACCAGCCCGGGCGGCATCCCCGAGGAGATCCTCCAGGTCATGCCCGACCGGTGGGCGTATCGGCTGGCCCGGGGCGCGGGCGAGCGAGACGTCCTGTGCTCCAATATCGGCAACCTGCCCGAGTCGCTGCTGGCGCTGGGCCCGCACTCGTGCACCGGGGTGGCGGCCCGCGCCATCCACCCCGGGCTCCGGCCCGACGCCCTGCCCCGGACCCGGCTCTCGGGCTACCTGACCCGGATCGCCGACACCTACACGCTGTCGCTGATCGGACTGGATCCGGACGCCATCCCGACCTCCGCCGCGCTCACCGCGCTGGCCGAGACGGAACTGTCCGCGCTCGGCCTGTCCTGCACGGCCTGGTGACCGCCGCTCAGGTGAGGGCGGGGATCCGAACCCCCTGCCACGCCAGGCGTTTGGTGCGGTCCGGGTCGAGTTCGACGCGGCCGGGCGAATCGATGATCAGCGTCGCGCGCTGCTCCTCGGTGTAGGCGGGCCAGGCCGGCAGCGGAGTTCCGGTGCGGGCGAAGGCCAGCCAGTTGTCCTGGAACTGGCTCGACACCTCACGGAAGCCGCGGTGACCGCCGAGCGCGGTCATGGCACGGCCGAAGGACGAATCGACCGCGCCGAAGACGGGGATCAGATCCAGGGCGTGCGTGGCGCCGAAACCACTCAAATGGATTGCGCGCGGGGCGAAGTCGTAGCGGTACGCGTAGGTCGGCGCGTACCGGCTGTGCGCCTCCATGACGCGGAGCGAGGGCCGCCAGAAGGTGAAGTCGCCGCCCATGCGGACGGAGGCCCGCTTGCCCGGAAAACCGGGATAGGCCGCGGTGACCCGGGATTCGACGGCCGCGCCGAACTCGGCCAGCGTCTCGTGCAGCCGCTCCCGTGAGGTCGGCATGGACTGGCCGAGTTTGGTGAAGATGGGGCTGTCGCCGCCCTCGCCCAGGGCCTGGTCCACATGGCGCAGCAGCCAGCGCATGCGATCGGGGGTGGTGGGCAGGGTGTCGTCGAAGCGCACGAACAGGGTGGCCTCGTCCCGGTTGGTCCCGATGATGAGCGGCACCCGGTGCGCGGTGCCAGTGGCGAACGCGGCCAGCGGTGCGGCGGGCAGGAATTCGCCGTCCACCACCGGGGCCACCGGGAACAGTCCCGGCTGCTGGTGCATGATCCGGGCGACCGCGTGATCGACGGCCTTGCGGATGTCGTTCGCACCGGCGGTGCGCAGCGCTTTGGCGGCGTCCCCGGGGGCGATGCCGAGGTCGTCGAGGCAGCGGCGGGCGAACAGCCGGGCTTCGGCCTGACTCGGGGCCCAGTCCGCGGGCGCGCTCTGGGCGATGCCGCGGTGGAACAGCCCGGCCGCGGCGGGGGTGGCCATGAGGGCCAGCACCGCGTGGGCCCCGGCCGATTCGCCGAAGATGGTGACATTGTTCGGGTCGCCGCCGAACGCGGCGATATTGCGCTGCACCCACTCCAGAGCCGCGACCTGATCGCGCAGGCCCAGGTTGGAGTCGAATCGGCTGTCGGGCGTGGAGTATTCACCGAAGTCGACGTAGCCGAAGGCGCCGAGCCGGTAGTTGACCGACACCACGATGACATCGCCGCGGAGCGCCAGCCGGGCGCCGGAATACAGCCGCAGCGCGGAGGTTCCGATCATGTAGCCACCACCGTGGATGAACACCATGACCGGGCGGGGCGTGGCCGACGGCGCGTTCGGCGCGCTCACGTTCAGCGTGAGGCAATCCTCGCCGGTCGGCTGCGCCTGCCGCGGCCCGATCCGCGCGCCGTTCCGGTGTTGCATTGCGGCATAACCGAAGTCGGTGGCGTCGCGCACCCCGCTCCACGGCTGCACCGGCTGCGGCGCCCGGAAACGGAACTCCCCGACCGGAGCCGCCGCGAAAGGAATGGACCGCCAGCGTGAAACGCGGCGGCCCCGGAGTCCGCGAACCGTGCCGTCCGCGGTCGTGATGTCCGTCGTTGCCACCATTCACAAAGGGTAGTCCCAACTCTCGGGGGCTCCCAGGGCCTCGGACCATGGACCCCGAAGGTGGCGGGAACGGCCGACCCGCCGGACGGCGGGAACGGCCGGACGGCGGGTGGGCGGTTACTGCAGGTAGCCCTCGACCTGGCGGGCGGGGTTGACCTGGGCCTCGTCGGGGTTGCGCCCCTGGTCCATGCGGGCGCGGCGCTGACGCAGCAGGTCCCAGCATTGGTCGAGCTGGACCTCGATCTCGGCCAGCTGGCGGCGCTCGGCCTCGGGGTCGAGTTCGCCACCGGTGGTCTTGGCCCGGAGCTCGTGCTCACGATCCACGAGTTCCTTGATGCGCGCGTGGATGTCCTTTTCGGTCATGCGGACCACTCTACGACCCGGGCCAGCGCCGCCCCCGCCGACCGAACCGCGCGTGGCAGCTCTGCCGCAGGCAGCGCGGCATATCCGAGGGCGATGCCGAAGGTGTGCCGGGCGCCCAGATGGTGGCGGGCCAGCGCGTCGAGGTGGACGCCGAGCTCGCGGGCGGCGGCCACCGCGCGGTCCTCCTGCTCCGGGGTGGCGAGCGGGACGAAGACGTGTGACCCGGCGTCGTCGCCACGCACGTCCAGGCCGCGGCCGCGCAGCTCGTCCACCACCAGGGCGCGGCGGGCCGGCATGTCGCGGCGCAGGCGGCGCAGGTGGCGGGCCAGGTCACCGTGCCGGGCCAGTTCGGCCACCACCTGCTGACCCGCCGGGGCCGGGCCGGTGCCGGTGAGTTCGCGATGGGCGAGCACCGCCGCGGCGACGGCCGGATCCGCCACCAGCCAGCCGATGCCGAGGGTGGGCGTGAGGATCTTGCTGGTGGTGCCCAGATGCACGACCACATCGGGGGCCAGGGTGGCCAGCAGCGGCAGCGGCGCGGTGTCATAACGCAATTCGCCGTCGTAGTCGTCCTCGACCACGAGTGCGCCGGTGCGGCGGGCGAATTCGATGAGCTCGACCCGGCGGGCGGCGGGCATGCGCGCGCCGAGCGGAAACTGGTGCGCGGGCGTGCAATACACCAGGCCCGCGTCCTCGGGTAGCAGCTCCACCCGCAAGCCCTCGGCGTCCACGGGCACCGGAACCGGCCGCATGCCCGCCGCCCGGAACGCCCCGGCCGCCCGGTGATAGCCGGGATCCTCGATGGCCACCATGTCGCCGGGCCGCAGCAGCGCCGCCGCGAGTTCGCCTGCGGCCGCGCTGGTTCCGGCGGTGGCCAGCACCGTGGTCCCACTGCCCGCGCCCAGCCCGCGATGCCGCAGCAGGTGTTCGGCGACGGCCTCCCGATAGTCGGGCTCCCCGCGCCGGTCCTTGCGGATCAACGGCATTCGATCCGAGGCGGCCCGCCACGCCCGCCGCCAGGCGGCCGGGTCGATGGCCTCGATGGATGGCGCGCCCGCGCCGAGATCCAGCAGTCCCGCCAGCGGTTCGGGCAGTTCGGGCCCGCCGGTCTGCGCGCCCACCGGTGCGGGCGCGGCCGTCAGGTAGGTGCCCGAGCCGTGCCGCCCGTCCAGCCAGCCCTCGGCGTGCAACTGGTCGTAGGCGGCGGTGACGACGGTCCGGCTCACCCCCAGCCGATTGGCCAGCTCACGGGAGGACGGCAGCCGATCACCGCCGCGCAACGCGCCGGTGGTGGCGGCCCGGCGCAGTCCATCGGCCACCTGAACGGCCAGCGGCACGCCGCTGTCCCGTTCGACGATGAACGGTAGATCATCGTCGACCAGCCGATTCACCCGCAAGTGGCCTCCTGATCATCCGACAACTGGTGGATATCAGAATGCCACTCCGCGCACGACAGTGCGATCAACGATGCCCCCTGACGGCCGAAGCTGCCGTGTAAACGAGGGCGTACACCCCGAAAACCGTTGCGGCGCTGGTGATTGCGTAAATCAGCACATGCCGAACACAGTCGTAGAGACTGACGTGCGCCACCGGATCGGTTCGGGCGACGAGACCGGCGAGCACCGCCACCGCGAGCAGCGCAGCCAGCACCAGGGCACGCCGGGGATCCGGCGCGACCGGCCGGGCTTGCCGGTACCAGGCGGCGAAATAGCCCGCGAGCAACAACATTCCGCCGATCGAAGAGATGTAGCCGATCATGTTGTACACCCGGTGCGGTCCGATCACGGACTCCCGCAACACGTCCCAATGACGCACGGCCGGACCATCGGTGTGGGTGAAGGCATCCCAGGCGAGGTGGGTGAGCGCCCCGATGAGGAGAGCCGCCACCGCCGCCACCGGCCCCGGCCTACTCGCGGTGATCTCCTTGCCGATCATGCCCGAGACGGTGCCGCGCAGCGCCCACCCGATGGCCACCAGGATCGCGCCCAGCAGCACGTCCACCGGAAGCCCCCGGAGCGCATGCGTCAGCTCACCATCCACACCGATCCACAGGTAGTACGGAATGTCGGGCGCGATGCTCCCCGCGACAAGTCCTGGAAACCAGAGCATCCGCCGTATGGGCAGCACGGCGGCCGGATGCGCGAGCGTGAACGGCACGGATCCCCCGAAGTGGTCTGTAGATCTTGCGGAGAATTGGCTATTCAGGAATGCCATTTCCCCTTCGAAACTGGTCCTATGAGTGAGACAGCTTCGAACCGGACCCCATTGTCACCCACCCCGCGCAGCAGCCTCACCCGGTCCAGGGAGCGGGGTCGCACCGAGCGCGCCGAACTGGACGCGGTCCTCGACGCCGGGCTCATCTGCCACCTGGGCGTGGTCCTGAACGGCAGCCCGGTGGCCATCCCGACCATCTACGGCCGCGACGGCGACACGCTGTACCTGCACGGCTCCACCGGCTCCGGCAATCTGCGGGCCGCCATCACCGGCGACGTCTCGCTGACCGTGACACACGTGGACGGCATCGTCTACGCCCGCTCCGCCATGCACTTCTCCATGAACTACCGCTCGGCGGTCATCCACGCCCGGCCGGTCGAGGTGACCGACCCGGACGAGTGCATGCACGCGCTGCGCGTCATCGTCGAACAGGCCGCACCCGGCGCGTGGGACGCGGTCCGCTCGCCGAACAAGAAGGAGATGGCCGCGACCATGGTCCTGGCCCTCGACCTCACCGAGGCCTCGGTCAAGGTCCGCACCGGCGGCCCGCGCGACGAGCAGGCCGATATCGACACCGGTGGCGTCTGGGCCGGCGTCCTGCCGCTGCGTCAGGTCTTCGACGCCCCGATCCCGGCCGCGGATCTGGAAGCGGGAGTGGAGATTCCGGCACACGTGCTGGACCGCCGCACCGATGCGGTGGGCGTGGTCTAGGGGCCTACTTCAGCAGCCGGGACATGCGGCGGTCGGCCAGGATCTTGCCGCCGGTCTGGCAGGTCGGGCAGTACTGGAACGACTTGTCCGCGTAGGAGACCTCGCGGACGGTGTCGCCGCACACCGGGCACGGCAGGCCGGTGCGGGCGTGCACCTGGAAACCGGAACGCTTCTCGCCCTTGAGGCGGGCGGCGTCCTGGCCCACCGAGCGCAGGATGGCGTCGGACAGCGTGGCACGCATGGCCGCGTACAGGCGCGCCACCTGTCCGGCGTCCAGCGAGCCGGCGGTGGCGAACGGCGAAAGCCTTGCCGTGTGCAGGATTTCGTCGGAGTAGGCATTGCCGATGCCGGCCAGCAGGCTCTGATCGGTGAGCGCGTTCTTCACGCGCTGCGAGGTGCCGCGCAGGATCTCGGCGAATTCCGGTTCGCTCACGGCCAGGGCGTCGGGTCCCAGGCGCGCGATGCCGGGCACCGAGAGCGGATCGCCGGTGACCCACACGGCCAGCCGCTTCTTGGTGCCGGCCTCGGTGAGATCGAAAGCGGGGGTGGCGCCTTCGGGAGTGAAGAAATGCACGCGCAGGGCCAGCGGTCCCTTGCCGGGCTTGGGCGGATTGACCCCGGGCTCGTCGATCCACCGCAGCCAGCCGCCGCGCGACAGGTGCGTGATCAACCACAGCCCGTCGCAATCCACTCCGAGGTGCTTGCCCCAGTGCCCCACCCCGGTCACGTCGCGCCCCGACAGCGCGGTCACCGGCGGATCGAAGGTCTTCAGCACGCTCAGGGCGGCCACGTCGACCCGCCCGACCACCGCCCCCACCGCATGCTCGGCCAGGAACTGCTCGAGCGCCACAATCTCCGGTAGTTCGGGCAACGGATCTCCTCCAATGGGCGACCATTTCCGTCGTCCACCCTAACCGCACACCCCGACACCCGGCGGATTCAGCGCGCGGCGCCCGCCTGCCGCAGCAGGTAGATGTCCATGATCCAGCCCTTGGCCTCGCGCAGGGCCGCCCGCCGGCGGGCGATGCGGCCCTCGACCACGCGCAGCGGGCCCTCCACGATCACCTCGTCGGGCATGCCCAGGTACGCGCCCCACCAGATGTAGACATCGTCGCCCGGTACCTGCGTGAACGAGCACTCGCCGTCCAGCATCACCAGCGTGGACTGCCCCGGGACCAGCCCCTCCTCGCGCAGCCGCCGCCCGGTGGTGATGTGCAGCGGCTCGCCGATCTCGTGCAGCACGATGCGGTGCGCGGCGGCCAGCGCCTGCGCGCTGGTGACGCCCGGAATCACCTCGTATTCGAACTGGATGCGCTCGCGTTCGAGCACCCGCTCGACGATGCGCAGCGTGCTGTCGTACAGCGACGGGTCACCCCACACGAGAATGCCGCCCACACCGTCGGTTTCGGCGAAGGCCCGCTCCAGCAGCTCGGCCCGCGCCTCGTGCCAGTCCGCGACCGCGCCCTGGTAGACGGCGTCCGCGCCGCTGACGGGCACGCCCCGGTCGCGCGGCGGGTCGATGATCTCTACTATCGAGTGCGGCTGGCGCGCGTACTCGGCCAGGATGGCCGACCGCACGTCGGTGAGCTCCTGCTTCTCGGCCCCCTTGCCGATGAGAAAAAACACGTTTACCTGGCACATCGCCTTGATGGCCTGCACCGTCACCTGGTCCGGGTCCCCCGCCCCGATTCCGATCACAAACAACTTCCGCACGGTGCGTAAGCTTGCCAGGCGTGGAGAGCGCCCGAGATACCCAGTACGAGGACCTGCTCCGACTGGTGCTGGAATCCGGCACCCCCAAGGCGGATCGGACCGGAACCGGCACCCGCAGCATCTTCGGGCATCAGCTGCGCTACGACCTGTCGCAGGGCTTTCCCCTGATCACCACCAAGAAGGTGCACCTCAAGTCGATCGTCTACGAGTTGCTGTGGTTCCTGCGCGGTGACTCCAATGTGCGGTGGCTGCAGGAGCAGGGCGTCACCATCTGGGACGAATGGGCCGACGCGCAGGGCGAATTGGGCCCGGTCTACGGCGTGCAGTGGCGGTCCTGGCCGACCCCGGACGGCACCCACATCGATCAGATCTCGCAGGTGCTGCAGACGCTGCGCACCGATCCGGATTCGCGGCGCATCATCGTCTCGGCGTGGAACGTGGCCGAGCTGAACAAAATGGCGCTGGCCCCCTGCCACGCCTTCTTCCAGTTCTATGTGGCCGACGGCAAGCTGTCGTGCCAGCTGTATCAGCGCAGCGCGGACCTGTTCCTGGGCGTCCCGTTCAATATCGCCAGCTACGCGCTGCTGACCCACATGGTGGCCCAGCAGACCGAGTTGCTGCCCGGTGACTTCATCTGGACCGGCGGCGATGTGCACATCTACGACAATCACCTGGCCCAGGTGCGCGAGCAGCTGACCCGCGAGCCCTACCCGTTCCCGCAGCTGCACCTGCGGCCCGCGCCCACACTGTTCGACTACGCGTACGAGGACGTGGAAATCCAGGGCTACCAGCATCATCCGGCCATCAAGGCGCCGGTCGCGGTATGAACCGGACCATCGGGCTGATCTGGGCCCAGACGCCGCGGGGAATCATCGGGCGGGACAACACGATTCCGTGGCGCGTGCCCGAGGACATGGCGCATTTCAAGGACGTCACCTTCGGACATCCGGTGATCATGGGCCGCAAGACCTGGGATTCGCTGCCGGTGCGCTTCCGTCCGCTCGACGGCCGCCGCAATATCGTCGTGACCCGGCAGGCGGACTGGTCCGAGGCCGGGGCGGAGCGGGCGGGCTCGCTGGCCGAGGCCCTGCACATGACCGGCGAGAAGTCGGTGTGGATCATGGGCGGAGGCGAGATCTACCGTGCCGCAATGCCTTTCGCGACCGAGCTGATGGTCACCGAGATCGACGCGGACATCGACGGCGACACCCTGGCACCGGCCATCGATCGCGCGTGGCAGACGGATACGGCCGACTGGCGCGAGTCGTCGACGGGTCTGCGGTATCGCTTCCGCCGTTATCGCCGCGCCACCCCGGGCTTGCGGTAACGCCTGTATTCCTAGTCCGGCAATTCCTGCAAACACCGCCTCGAAACCGCCGATCGGCCCGGGTGCGTCCGGCATACTCAGCGATATTCCGGCGAAAGGCAGTCCATGGACAAGAAATCGCTGACCGCGGTTGCCCGCCAGCAACTGAAGCTGGCGGCCACCGCCTCGAGCGGGCGCAGTTCGTTGACCATCTATGGCGGCCACACCCACACCCTGCGCCAGACGGTCATCGCGATGACGGCCGGACAGACGCTGGCCGAGCACGAGAATCCGGGCGAGGCGACCCTCGTGGTGCTGAGCGGGGTGCTGGTGTTGATCAGCGGCACCAACGAGTGGAAGGGCTCGGCGGGTGACCTGATTGTGATCCCCAACGCCCGCCACAGCGTGAAAGCCATCGATGACGTGGCATTTCTGCTGACCGTCGCCAAGTAGCCCGGGGGACGCGGGCATACCGGACGGGTCGGCGGTCGGCCGCAGCGCATAAGGTGGTGCCCATGGGTGAGCCACAGCCGATCCTCGACCCGCTCACACCGGCCGCGATCTTCCTCGTCGTCACCATCGACGAGGGTGGCGAGTCGGTGGCGCGGGATTTGCTCGCAGATCTGCCCGGGTTGCGCCGCTCCGTCGGATTCCGGGTGCCCGGATCCGGCCTCGCGTGCATCACCAGCATCGGGTCCGCCGCCTGGGACCGCCTGTTCTCCGGGCCGAAACCCGCACAGCTGCACGAGTTTCCGGGTTTCATCGGTGAGCGGCACCAGGCCCCGGCCACGCCGGGCGACCTGCTGTTCCACCTCAAGGCCGAAACCCAGGACGCCTGTTTCGAATTGGCGATGAAGATCGCCGAGCGGCTGTCCGGCGCGGCCACCATCGTGGATCAGACGGTCGGCTTCCGCTATTTCGAGCAGCGTGATCTGCTCGGATTCGTGGACGGCACCGAGAATCCCGAGGGACAGCTCGCCGCCACCGCCGCGCTGGTCGGCGACGAGGATCCCGAGTTCGCCGGTGGCAGTTACGTCATCGTGCAGAAGTACCTGCACGATCTGGGCTCGTGGAAGGCGCTGTCCACCACCGAGCAGGAAAAGGTCATCGGGCGAACGAAACTCGACGACTTCGAACTGTCCGACGCCGACAAGCCCGCGAATTCGCATGTGGCCGTGAACGATCAGGATGAGATCGGCAATATCGTGCGTGCCAATATGCCGTTCGGCTCGATCCAGGACGGCGAATTCGGCACCTACTACATCGCCTACGCCGACGACCCCGCCATCACCGAGAACATGCTGGTCCGCATGTTCCTGGGCACGGCCGACGCCGCCTACGACCGCATCCTGGATTTCTCCACCGCGGTCACCGGCACCTCCTTCTTCGCCCCGCCCACGGGGTTCTTCGACGCGCTGCCGGACGCACCGGCGCCGGCGGCGGCCACCCAGCGGGAATCCCCCGACGGCAATGGCGTTGTGTCCGGGGACGGATCCCTCGGCATCGGGGCCCTACGCAATCGTTGAGCCGGCGCTACGGAATCGTTGAACCGAACGGAGCTGACGCATGAACAACCTGCATCGCGAACTCGCGCCCATCACCTCGGAGGCCTGGTCGGCCATCGAGGAGGAGGCGACGCGAACCTTCAAGCGGCACATCGCCGGTCGCCGCGTGGTCGATCTGTCCGGCCCGCACGGTACCGACTACTCCGCCGCCGGACTGGGCCGCACCTCCGCCATCACCTCCCCCGGTGACGGGGTGCAGGCCCGCCAGCGCGTGGTGCTGCCGCTGGTGGAGCTGCGGGTGCCGTTCACGCTCTCCCGCGAGGAGCTGGACAATATCGAGCGCGGCGCGCACGACGCCGATCTGGATCCGGTGAAGACCGCGGCCAAGAAGATCGCCTTCGCCGAGGACCGCGCCATTTTCGAGGGCTATCCGGCGGCCGGGATCATCGGCGTCCGGGCCTCCACTTCATGCGAGCCGGTGAAGCTGCCCGGCGACCCGCGCCTGGCCCCGGAGGCGGTGGCGCAGGCGCTGAGCAAGCTGCGGCTGGCGGGTGTGGACGGGCCGTACTCCGTGCTGCTGTCGGCGGATCTGTACACCGCGGTGAGCGAGACCTCCGATCACGGGCACCCGATCCGCACCCATATCGAGCGGCTCATCGACGGTGACATCATCTGGGCGCCGGCCATAGACGGCGCGTTCGTCCTGTCCACGCGCGGCGGCGATTTCGATCTGCAGATCGGCCAGGATCTGTCCATCGGCTATCTCTCGCACGATGCCGAGACGGTGCAGCTGTACTTCCAGGAGAGCCTGACGTTCCTGGTGTACACGGCCGAGGCGGCGGTCCCGCTCGAGGCGTGACCAGCTGATCCGAGGCGAGACTAGGTGAGCCGGAAGCGGTTTCGATACTCCGTCGGCGTGGTGTCCAGTACGCGCCGGAAGGCCCGGGTGAGGGTGTCGGTGGTGTTGAAACCGCTCAGGGTCGCCACCCGTTCGAGCGTGTGATCGGTCGTCTCGAGCTGATTGCGCGCGAATTCGACTCGGGCGGACTCGATATAGGCCGCCGGGGTGGCGCCGAGATCGGTCTTGAAGATGCGGGTCAGCTGCCGTTCACTGATATGGGCCTGCGCCGCCAGATCCGCGACCGTCAGCGGCTCGGCGAGATGGCGGGCGATGTAGTGCCGCAGGTCGTCGATCCGGCGCGTGGTCGAAATGGGTTCGAGTGACACGCTGAACTGACTCTGCCCGCTGGGCCTTTTCAGGAACATGACCAGCTGCCGCGCCACGCGCAGTGCGAGAGCGTCGCCGAAATCGTCGGCGACCAGTGCCAGGGCCAGATCCAGGCAGGCGGTGAGTCCCGCACCGGTCCAGACGTTCTGGTCGCGAATGAAGATCGGATCGGCGTCCACGGTGACGGCCGGATGTTCCGCCGCGAGCTGCTGTGCGGTGGACCAGTGGGTGGTGGCGCGCTTGCCGTCCAGCAGCCCGGCGTCGGCGAGAATGTGCGCGCCGACGCAGACCGAGGCGACGCGGCGGCTGTCGGCGGCCAGCTTCGCCACCCACGCCACCACCCGCGGGTCGCTGAGCGCGCGCACCCGGCCGTCGCCGTCCACCTCCACCGCGCCGGGCACCACCAGCGTGTCGATCGCGCGCCCGGCGAGGTCGGCGAAGGTGATGTCGGGCAGCACTCGGACTCCGGCGGAGGTGGTGACGGGGTCGAGGGTCTCGGCGGCCAGCGCCACCTGATACCCGGTGTCCCCGTTCATCTCTCGCTGGAGCAGCGCGAAAACCTCCGGCGGCCCGGTCACATCCAGCAGATCGACCCGGTCGAACAGCACGATGACGACGAATCGCGCCGGTGCACCCACGGTTCCTCCCTCCCTCGGCATGTCCGAATCTGCAGGCTACATGACATTTCCGACATGCCTGCCGGCCCATAGCGTGGAAAACGTCCACCGCACAGGGCGGTTCGGATGTGCAAATTCAGGAGGATCTCCATGCCCGCGCAGACCCTGCGTGACCTGAGCGGCTTCGATCAGACCCCGGCCACCCTGGCCGACGCGACCCTGATCCTCGTCGACTACCAGAACACCTACACCCACGGCGTGATGGAGCTGACCGGCTGGCAGCCCTCCCTCGACGCCGCCGCCGACCTGCTGACCCGCGCCCGCCGGGCCGGCTCGGCGATCATCCACATCGTCAACGACGGCGGCCCCGGCACCCCCTACGACATCACCGCCGACATCGGCGCGATCCACCCCGCCGTGGCCCCGGCCGACGGCGAACCCGTTGTCGTCAAACAGGTTCCGAACGGCTTCCACGACACCGACCTGGCCGCCCAGGTGGACGCCGCGGGCAACAGGAACCTGATCATCGCCGGCTTCATGACCCACATGTGCGTCACCTTCACCACCGAGGGCGCCTTCCTGCGCGGCAACCACCCCACCGTCGTGGCCGACGCCTGCGCCACCCGCCCCCTGAAGTCGGCCGTCGGCGAGGTGACCGCCCCACAGCTGCACGACAGCGCCCTGGCCACCATCGCCGACCTCTACGGTGTCGTCGTGGCCTCCGCCGCCGAGCTGAACTGACCCTCGGGCCTTCCGGGTACCGCGTCAGGGCTGGCGGGGCATCGCGCGACTGGTGTGCAGGTAGCGGGCAGCGGGGTCACCGTCTCCGTCGATCAGGCCGTAGACGGCGTGCCGGCCACGGACGGGGCGTGCGGCGATCAGGGCGTCGGAGCGGAGGTACAGAAGTTCCATGCGGTCCGGGGCGGAAACCAGGGCCGCTTCCGCCGTCAGGGGAATCGTGGACAGCCAGGCCCGGGCGTCGGGGTCGACGTCGATGGCGTGCTCGTACATGACCGAGCGGTACCGTCCGCTGACCCGCGCCGCATCCACCGGTTCGGGCCGGGCGGGCGGCACGGGCCGGGCGGGCAACCGGATACCCGCGTGCACCCACAGCAGGTCTCCGACCAGATCCTGGTAGAGCGCGAACGCGTCACCGCCATTGGCCAGCAAGGCGATTGCGACGCCGGCGGCGGGCGCGATGCGCAGGAAGGCGTTCTGGCCGATGGTGCTGCCATCGTGCCCGAACAACCCGGTTCCGGCGGGATCGAACAGCTGCCAGCCCAGACCCCAGTGGGTGCCGTAGCCGATATCGGGCACCTCGACGTGCGGCCGGGTCATCGCCTGGACCGCGGTCTCGGGGAGGACGGGGACGCCCTCCACGGTGCGACCGCCGGACAGGTGCAGCCGGGCGAATCCCAGCAGATCGCGCGCGGACATCGCCAGCCGCGCGCCGGCCGGCGCATTGGAGGCCGGGAGCGCCCAGACCGGCGTGGGTTCCGGGCCGGCGCCCGGCGCGGATCCGATATGCCCTACCGCGGCGCGGAACAGGATGGCCTCGTCGGCGTCGGTGGCCACCCGGGTCAGCCCGAGCGGGGTCACCAGCCACTCCCGCAACACCGCGTCGAAAGGCTTGCCGCGCAACACCTCCAGTATTCGGCCGAGCAGCACGTAGCCGCTGTTGCAGTAGGAGAACATGTCGCCGGGCCGGTGCACCTGCCCGGCGTCCGCGATGGCGGGCACGAACTTCTCCACCGCGTCCGCGCCGCGCCCGGTGTCGAGGAACAGGTCGCCGTCGATGCCCGAGGTGTGGCCGAGCAACTGCCGGACCGTGATGACTGCCGCGGCCGCTGCGTCGCGCACCTGGAACTCGGGCAGGTACCGGCGCACCGGGGCGTCCAGCTCGATCAGCCCCTCGGCGGCAAGCTGCATGATCAGCGTCGCGGTCCACGCCTTGGTGACCGAGCCGATCTGGAACACCGAATCCCTGGTCGCCGCAACACCTGTCGTGGTGTTCAGCACCCCGGCCGCCGCGTCCGTGATCTCGCCGCCGACCAGCACCGCCACTTGCGCGCCGGGGACTCCGTGCTCCTCGATCGAGTCGGCCAGTCGGCGCTCGAGGTCGACGGCGTGCGGCATCGGTCGCTCCTTCGGGTGCTGCGGGACCACCGGTAGGCGGTGGTAGAGGCACGGTAGGTCGACAAGGGCGTCGATGTCGAGATCGGCTGGGAATCCTCCGGTTTCGACCGCCTCAGGAGTCCATCTGCATGACGTAGAAGCGGTTGTCGTCGGGGTCCCGGAAGGCGAACATGAGCGGCGCGGAATCCCAGTCCAGCAGCGCGCCGACGGTGAGGCCGAGGCCGGCGAGCGTGGCATGGGCGGCGCGGGCATCCGTGGTCGCCAGCCGGATCCCGGTGTCGATGCCCGCGGGCAGTTCCGCGGACGCGCGCACCAGCGCCAAGGAGGCCGTCCCGCCGGGCAGCGACATCTCTATCCAGCGGAAGCCCGGCTGCAGTTCGGCGTCCATGCGGGTCACCAGCCCGAGCCGCTCGAGCAGCGCCTTGGTCCGGTCCTGATCGGTCACGGGCACCGCGATATTGACGACGGCGGTGAAGGTCGATTGCGTCATGCGGATGAAGACGATCCGTCCGCGTCGAATTCATCGACGACGCGCACCGGCGGGTACGGTGACCGGCAGTCGGTTTCGGGAGGCGGAATGACGATGGTGCGGGCGGGCGTGGTGCCGGGGCGGCGCATGGCCGGGTACGTGGCCGCGGGGATACTCGTGGTGGCCGTCGTCTGTGCGGGCACGGTCGGAGTTTTCGGGCTGAATCGAGTGTTCACCGGGCTGTTCTTCGGCGCGGCCGCCGCGGTGGGGCTGATGGTCGCGCTGTTCGGGCGGGACCGGGTGGAGCTGACCGAGGATGCGATCGTGCGGCGGACCCCGTGGGGCGCCTCGACGGTGGCATGGGATCGGGTGGTGGCCGGACGGTTCGCGCTGGACGAGAAGGGCCGCTGGACCCTCGCACTCGATCTCAACGGCGGCGACGAGCCGCATCGGGAACTGGTGCTGCTGTCCATCCCGCCGGTGCAGCGGCCCATCGCCAACGCCTACGACATGCGCAAGCGTGAACAGGTCGATGAGATTCGAACCATGTTGCGGCACAGGCGGATTCCGGTAACCATCCTGCCGGAGATCGCCGATGCCCTGCAGCGGCACTGGAAGATCGCCCCGCCCACCCGCTGAGCCCGCACACCTAGGGGATCTCCCTGAGCGACCGGCGACCACAGGACGATGCATCCGCTCCCGTCACAGCCCGAGAATCCTTGGTGTGGCTGGTGATCGCAGCGTCCTCTACGGAACCTCACAGCCACGGCGGATCGGATGCACAGCCGCAGGTGTGAGGGTGATGATCGTGGCGTTGAGCGTTGTGGCGGAGGACTTCCGCCAGTATGGATGGACGATCGAGACGACCGGCGACGGCGTCGACTTGATCACCGGTGAGCAGATCGCGGCCATCGAACTCACCGGGTCCGTCGCTGCCGGGGTGCGCCGGTACCTGCGCGCCAACAACCTTTCCGGCCCGATCATCGAGGTCCCGGGTCCGCAGCGGCGGGAAATCCATCTGGTCGTCGGCGTGGCCAAGGCCGCACGGGCCATCGAGAGCCTGCGCGCCGCGGGGGCGATCGTGCACACCGACGGCGACCGGGTCCCGCTGCCGCAGCCCGGCCGCGGGACCGCGTGGAGCGTCATGCCCCACGAGGCGCGCTGGGTGCCGCCGGTGGTCGCCATCGCCGCGGCCGTGCGCGCCGTCGCGGCCGGCGACCGGGCGCGGCTGCGGACCGTGGCCTGCTGACACCGGCCCGATGACAAGGGCGCCCGCGCCTCCCGCGCTACCGCGGCTGGCTAGGGTGGGACGGGTGATTCGCACCGCGGCACTGGCGCATATCCGGGATCGTCGCATGTTGCAGACCCGGTCCACCGGCAAGGACGTCTTCTATATGGCGGGCGGCAAGATCGATCCGGGCGAGACCCCGGAGATGGCCCTGCACAGGGAGATCCACGAGGAACTCGGGGTGACCGCCACCGGCGTCAGCGAGCTGGGCGTGTTCGAGGCGGAGGCCTACGGGCACGCGCCCGGCACCCGCCTGCACATGACCTGCTTCCTCGGCGAGCTCACCGACGATCCGCGCCCCTCCGGGGAGATCGCCGAACTGCGCTGGTTCACCCTCGGCGAATACGCCGCCATGAACGCGGTCGCCCCCGGCTCACTGCTGGTCTTCCGGCGGCTGCACGCGCTCGGCCTGATCGACTGACCCTGGCACTGTAACCACCCGCGCTATTTCTGAATGGCAACTACGCCAACCGGATCCGCGCCCCGAGATGCGCCGGTCCGGATTCCGGATCGCACCGAATCAAGGGTGATTGCAGTGATCAAACCGCTTACTCTGCTCGCGACGGCCGTGATGGCCGCGGGTGGCCTCGGCTTCGGCACCGTGGCGGACACCCGTTTCGACTCCGGCGCCGACTGCCTGTGGGCGGGCGGCGCGCACCCGCAGGGGTCGCAGGTGGTGGCGGGCGGCTCGGCCTTCACCTGCGGCAGCGACGCGGCCGGTCCGCACTGGTACCGCAGCGGCGCGGCGGGCGGGAGCACCGTGCCGAATCCCGGGGCGGATGCCAATCCGGCGGGCCGCTTCAGCGCGGGGGCGCGGCAGCCCGGCACCGATTACGACGACTACTGCGTCGGCGATCAGCTCATCCCCGGTGTCGGGGACGTCTTCGAGGCGGTCCCGACCAGCGGTGGCCTGCTGTGGAAGTCGGCGGGTCCGGTCTCGCAGTGGACCTTCGACCCCGGTGTGGTGCAACCGAAGACATCCACCCGCTCGTCCGGGATGTGCCTCGACGGTCAGCTGCTCTGAGCGTCCTCGTCCTCGTCCGCCGCCGTGTAGGGCCGGTTCGGGATGAGGGCCGCCGAGGCCAGGCCGACGAGCAGGAACAGTGCCGCGGCCAGTAGCGCGGTCCGGGTGGAGTCGGTGAAGGCCCGGCTCAGCGCGTCCACGATGGCCGCGGCGCCGTGGTGGTCCCGCAACCCGCTGATGGCCCCACCGGCCGACTGCCGGGTCGCGGTGGCGAGGGTGTCGGCGGCCGGCTTCTGCAGATCGGGCACGTGTGCGAGCCGTTTGGGCAGATCGTGGGCCAGCGCCGCCGACAGCAGCGCACCGATGACCGCGGTACCGAAGGCCGAACCGATCTGCCGCACCGTGGACTGGGCGGCCGATCCCTGGCCCGAATGCTCCGGCGGCACATCGGCGAGCACGGTCCCGGTCAGCTGCGCCGAGGCCATCCCCAGCCCGATGCCGTACCCGACCAGCAGCACCGCCAGCCACCAGCCGGAAATGTGCGGGGTGACGAACAGCGCGGCCAGCACCACGGCGACGGCCTCGAAGACGAGGCCCAGCTGCACCACTCGCACCGGTCCGAACCGGCGCACCAGCCCCTCGGCGAGCCCCGCGGCCAGGAACGCGCCGACCGCCATGGCGGCCAGCACATAGCCCGCGCCGAGGGTGGACAGCCCGAGCACGTTCACCATGAACAGCGGCAGCACGAACAGCAGGCCGAATTCGCCCAGCGCCACCAGGAACGCGGTGATATTGCCCCAGCGGAAGCTGGGGATCCGGAACAGCGCGGGATCCAGCAGCGCCGAGCGGCCGATCAGACGGCGGTGCTGCTCCCAGCGGATGAACAGGTACAGCGCCGCCACCCCGAGCACCAGCAGGATCGGGATCAGCGAGACCGGCGCGCTCGCCGGCCAGTTCCACCCGACGAGCGGGAATTCCCGCAGCGGCTTCCCCCAGCCGTAGGTCTGGCCCTCGATGAGCGCGAACACCAGCAGCGCGAAACCCGCTGCGCTGAGCAGGAATCCGTCCACGTCCAGGCCCGGCGCGGCCTTGCCCATGCGGGTCTCCGGGACGTACCGCACCAGCCCGATCAGCACCACCGCGCCCAGCGGCAGGTTCACCAGGAAGATCCACGGCCAGGTGAAGTAGGTGGTGAGCCAGCCGCCCAGCAGCGGGCCGATGGCGGCGACACCGGAGATGACCGAGCCCCAGACCGCGAAGGCGATCACCCGGTCACGGCCCCGGAAGAGGGCGTTCATGGTGGCCAGCGTGCCGGGCAGGACACCGGCCGCGCCGATGCCCTGCACGGTGCGTCCGAGGAGCAGGGGCCAGGCGCTGTGCGCCGCTGCGGAGAGCACGCTGCCGAGTACGAAGATCACCACGCCCAGGGCGAACATCCTGCGCCGTCCGAGCCGGTCGCCGAGGCGGCCGCTGGTGATCAGCAGCGCGGCCAGCACGACCGCGTAGATGCTGTTGATCCATTGCGCCTGAGTGAAATTCAACTGCAATTGGTCGATGATGACGGGCAGGGAGACCGCGACGATGGTGCCGTCCAGCACCACCATGGACAGTCCCAGCGCCAGGACACCGAGGGTGAGCCATTTGTTGCGACCCAGGTCGAGCTGCGTTTCCGTCATTCGTCGCTCCCGCCGCTGAACAGCCGTCCGAAGAGTCCGATAATCCGTTAGCCGCCTATGCGCCAATTGTCCGTTCAACAGTGTATGTCGAGGCGGCTGGGCAGCCGAATATTTGCCGACAGGTGACCTCTGAACGGCGGATGTCCGGATCGGATACCTTGAATCGTGTGTCGATGATGAAGGGTTCCAACGTTCCGGTGGTGGTGTCCGAGATTCGGATCGAACTGGGGTGGCAGTCGGGACCCGGGGTTCCCGACGCCGATGCCTCCGCACTGCTGCTGTCGAGCGGCCGGGTGCGCTCGGACGCCGATTTCGTCTTCTACAACCAGCCACTGCACGCCTCGGGCGCGGTCCGTCACCACGGCAAGCAGACGGGACCGGTGATCGTGGACGCCCTCTCGGTGCACCTGGGCCGGGTGGAACCGCAGATCGACGCCATCGTGCTCGCGGCCTCGGCCGACGGCGGCACCTTCGCCCAATTCCGGGGCCTGCATGTGCGTTTGGTCGATATGGGCGGCGTGGAGCTGGCCCGCTTCGACAGCACCGACGCCACCTCGGAGACCGCCTTCGTGCTCGGCGAGCTGTATCGCCGCGACGGCGGCTGGAAGTTCCGCGCCGTCGGTCAGGGCTACGACTCCGGACTGGCCGGGCTGGCAACCGATTTCGGCATCTCGGTCGATGAAGCGCCTGCCCCGCAGCCGAATACACCGCAGCCCGTCGCTCCCTCGCAGCCGGTGCCGGCGCAGCAGCACAATTTCGGGCCGCCGCCGACGCCTGCAGCCCGGCCCAATACGGGCAAGATCTCGCTGACCAAGGAGGCTCCGGCGGTCTCGCTGACCAAGCAGGGCGCGACCGGCGGGATCATGCGGGTCAACCTGAACTGGTCGGTGCCGAGTTCGGGCGGTTTGTTCGGGCGCAAGCGGACGAACGGCGGGCTCGACCTGGATCTGTGCGCGTTCTGGGAGCTGGCCGACGGGTCGAGGGGCTGTGTCAGCGCGCTGGACACCTTCGGCGATCTGCACAAGCCGCCGTTCATCGCGCTGGATCGCGACGATCGCACCGGCGGCAGCGCGACCGGCGAGAACCTGTCCATCAACCTCGATCACATCGCGGATTTCCGCCGCATCCTGGTATTCGCCTCGCTCTACGATGGCGCGCAGGACTTCCGTGGCGTGCACGCCACCGCGACCCTGTTCCCCCGCAATACGCCGCCGATCGACATGGAAGTCGGTGGCTGCCAGGATGATTCGCGCGAGATGGTGCTGGCGCTGATCGAGAACGTGCACGGCGAGCTGGTGGTGCGGCGCGAGGGCCGGTTCGTGCGCCCGCCGGAGGGCCGCCGGTTCTGGGGCAAGCTGGCGGTGGATCAGGCCTACGGCTGGGGCCTCAAGTGGGGCACCTCGAAGGGCAAGTCCTGACGCGGATCACTCCGGAGCGAGTCGCCGCGCCAATTCCAGTGCGGCGACCCGGGTTTCGGCCAGCGAACCGGGCCAGCAGAGCAGCCGCAGGATGGCGTCGGGAATGAGCTGCTCGGCGTACTCCGGCGCCGCGCCCTCGTCGGAGCGCATATTGATGACCGACTCCACCAGCCGGAACGGCAGCAGTTCGGCCCCGGCCACCGCGCCCGCGCCGGCCGTGGCGATGACGGACCCGGCCTCGGCGATGACGGCGGCGGACAGCGTCTCGTAGTGGCCGCGCAGCTCGTCGCGGCGTTCCCGGAACCGGGCGAAGCGTTCGCTGCGCAGTTCCGGCAGCAGGTACAGCGCGCCGAGATTCCAGCGGCTGGCGCACAGCTGGCTGACGTCGTACCAGGCCAGCGCGTACAACCGCACGGCCGCGGGCTCGGTCCGCCCGGCCAGCACGCCCGCCAATTCCAGTGGCGTGGTGACCGTTTCGGCGAGCAGCGCGTCGAGAATGTCGTCCTTGGCGGCGAAGTGGTGATACAGCGAGGCCTGCCGGATGCCGACGGCGTCGGCGACCGCGCGGGTGGAGGTATTGCCGTAGCCGTGACTGGTGAACAACTCGGCGGCGGCGTCGAGGATTTCGGCGCGCGGCGTCTGGCCTGCGCGCCGGCGCGGTTCGAGACGAGGACGGCCGGGTCCGAGTTGGGTCACCCTGCCATTCTGGCCTACCCGCACCATCGGCCTGCCTGCGCGCATAGTCGGCCCGCCTACCCGAGCGGCCGACCTGCGCAGTGAGTTTCCTGTCATTTGACAGAAATACCGGCAATACAGAAGTTACGGCGGGCCATCCGACCGATACAGCGGCGTCACCTGAGCCGCGATCGCGACCGGAAAACTTTCAAGCGATAGATATTCGCCTCGCGAAAGACTCACCGCCATGGTTGCCTCCGCCGACGCCATCATTCCCCAGCCCCCACCGGTCACCGCCGAGACCAGCACGAACAGCACCGAAACCAGCTCGGACAGCGCCGATCTGGCGCGCTTCGGCTATCAGCCGGTGCTGCACCGCAAGCTCGGCCGCTACGCCTCCTTCGCGGCCGGATTCTCCTTCGTCTCCATCCTGACCACGATCTTCCAGTTCTTCGGCTTCGGCTACTCCTTCGGCGGCGCGGCCTTCTTCTGGACCTGGCCGATCGTGTTCGCGGGCCAGTTCCTGGTGGCGCTGAACTTCGCGGAACTGGCCGCCCGCTACCCGATCTCGGGCTGCATCTATCAGTGGTCGCGCCGGCTGGCCGGGGAGGTCGTCGGCTGGTTCGCGGGCTGGATGATGATCATCGCCCAGATCGTCACCGCCGCGGCGGCCGCGATCGCGCTGCAGGTGGTGCTGCCGACCATCTGGTCCGGATTCCAGCTCATCGGCACGAACAGCGATCTCACCTCCCGCGACGGGGCGTCGAACGCGGTGCTGCTGGGCAGCGTGCTGCTGGTGATCACCACCCTCATCAATGTGGTGGGCATCGACTGGATGGCGCGCATCAACTCGCTCGGGGTGACCATCGAGATCGTCGGTGTGATCGCGGTGATCGCGGTGTTCTTCACCCACACCGACCGCGGGCCGGGCGTGGTCACGCACACCGATCAGGCCGCGGCCGGGCCGTACTGGGCCGCCTTCCTGGCCTCCGGATTGATGGCCGCCTACGTCATGGTCGGATTCGATTCCGCCGGTGAGCTTTCCGAGGAGACCAGGAATCCGCGGCACGTCGCGCCGCGCACCATTCTGTCAGCGCTGGCCGTGTCCGCGCTGGGCGGCGGGCTCATCCTGCTGGGCGCGCTCATGGCCGCACCGAGCCTGTCCGACGGCTCGCTGGCCAGTGGCGGGCTGGCGTACGTGATCGAGGCCAAGCTGACCAGCGTGCCCGGCAAGGTGGTGCTGGCCTGCGTGGCGTGCGCGATCACGGTGTGCACCCTGGCGATTCAGACGGCCGGTTCGCGCCTGCTGTTCTCGATGGCCCGCGACGGGCGGCTGCCGTTCGCCAAGCCGCTGTCGACGGTGCATCCGCGCTTCGGCACTCCAGTGTGGCCCGCCGTGGCGATCGGCGTGCTGGGTATCGGCCTGCTGGTGGTGAACCTGGGCAATGCCGCCATCTTCGCGACGCTGGCCAGTGTCTGCATCGTCATGCTCTACCTCGCGTACCTGCTGGTCACGGTGCCGCTGCTGGTGCGCCGGATCAAGGGCTGGCCCGCCGATATCGCCGGCGACGCCGCGGGCACGAAACTGTTCGCGCTGGGCCGCTATGGCATTGCGATCAATGCGCTCGCGGTGATCTGGGGCATCGCCATGGCGGTGAACCTGGCCTGGCCGCGCGCCGAGGTCTACACCCCGACCGGCGGCGGCTGGTGGATGCTCTGGGCCGCACCGCTGTTCGTGCTGCTCACGGTGGCGGTCGGCGCGGTGGTGCACCGGATGGTGACCCCCGCGCGCGGCATAGTCACCGATCCCATTCCTCAAATCGCCTGACCGGCACGACATTCCGATGAAATCGCCGAGCCCGGCCAACGCCTGCACCGCCGGCCGGGTCTCCGGCGATCCCCGAGAAACGGAGTAGCAATGAGCACAGCCAACACCACCGGCGCGCGGGATCATGCCCGCTCCCAGGCGGCCGCCGCCGAACGCGTCGGGCCCGAGCTCCCCGTGGACGTCGACATCGCGAAAATAACGTTCGCCCAGCGGATTCCGGCGGGTGGATACACGAATGTGGTGCTCGCGCGTGGTACCCGGGTGCGGCTGTCGGATCCGTTCGGTGCGGCGTGTGCGCATCTGCTGCTGCTGCGAGCCGGATCGCCCTGGGAGCGGCTGAATGTCGCCGACACGGTGAAGGTGCCCTGGCAGGCGTATCTGGGCGTCGGCCACCCGCTGCTCTCCGATCAGGGGCGAGTGCTGGCCACGGTGATCGCGGACTCCTCCGGTCGTCACGACACCCTGTGCGGCCCGTCGCCCGCCGCGCGCCGGGGCCTGCGGCTGGCCGGGGTCAAGCAGGGGCTCGAGCCACGGGATATCGGCCCGACGGTCTCGTTCTTCCGGGGTGTGCGGGTGGAATCCGATGGCGCGCTGACGATCACCGGCGGCGCGGCGGCGCGCACGGCGGTCGACCTGCTCGTGCACCTGCCGGTGACCCTGCTGGTCGCCAATGCCGAACACCCGCTCGACCCCACTCCCCCGGCCGAGCTCGACCTCGTGGCCTGGTCCGCCCCGGAAGAGCTCGCGCTCGCGCACGGTACCGACCCGGAATACCTGCGCGCGGTGGAGAACACCGAACAGGACTGGCACGCACGCACTCTGGAGGCCCGCGCATGATCACCACCGCTCGCACCGTCGTACTCGACGAGACCGTCCCCGCCCGCGCCCCCTGGTCGGCCGTGGTGCGCGCGGGAGACCAGCTGGACATCATCGATCTGCACGGCAATCAGGCGGTGGACTGCCTGCTCTACAACGCCGCCGATCACACCGACCGGTACAGCGCGCAGATGACGATCACGGCCCAGCGCAATATCTTCCTGACCACCGGCAGCGTCCTGCTGACCGAGGCGGGCACCCCGCTCATGACGGTGGTCGCCGACGAGGTCGGCAATCACGACACCGTGGCCGGGGCGTGCTCGCAGGAGTCCAATACCCTGCGCTACGGCCACCACACCCGCCACCAGCACGCCTGTGTGGAGAACTTCCTTACCGAGGGCCTGAAGTGGGGGCTGGGCAAGCGTGATCTGGTCTCGAACATCAACTGGTTCATGAACGTTCCCGTCGAGGCGGACGGCACGCTCGGCATCGTGGACGGGCTCTCCGCGCCGGGCAAGAAGCTCACGCTGCGCGCCGAGATCGACACCCTGGTGCTGGTCTCCAACTGCCCGCAGATCAACAACCCCTGCAATGGCTTCGACCCCACCCCGGTGCGCATGGTGGTGACCCGATGACCGCCGTGCTGCCGGACCTCACCGCACCCGAGCACTCGTCCCCGGCCGCGACATTCCAGGTGATCCGGCCGGGCATGCAGACGACCGTGCAGGATTGGCCTGGCCGGGTGGGCTACTGGCATGTCGGGGTGCCGCCGTCCGGCCCGATGGACGACCTGTCGTTCCGGCTCGGCAATCGGGCGCTCGGCAATCCGGAGGGCGCGGCCGGGCTGGAATGCACCCTGGGCGGACCGGCCCTGCGCTTCGACGCCGCCACCTGGGTGTGCGTCACCGGTGCACCGGTGCCCGTGACCGTGAACGGCCGCGCGGTGCGGCAGTGGCGCAGTGTGCTGGTGCCGGCGGGCGGCGTGCTGGACATCGGCATGGTGCGCGGGCCGGGAATGCGATGCTACCTGCTGGTGGCCGGCGGTATCGAGGTGCCCGAATACCTGGGCAGCCGTGCGACTTTCACCCTCGGCAAGTTCGGCGGCGGCACCGGCCGAGCCCTGGCGGCGGGCGATGAGTTCGCGCTCGGTGTGCCCGGGCGGGTGACGGCCGGGGTGACCGGCGACGATCAGCCGGTGCTGACCCGGCGCTGGGAGCTGGCGGTCACCGAGGGACCGCACGGCGCACCTGAGTTCTTCACCCGCAGCGATTTCGACACCATCATCGGCACCGACTACGAGGTGCACTTCAACTCCGATCGGACCGGGGTGCGGCTCATCGGCCCGAAACCCCAGTGGGCGCGGCGGGACGGCGGCGAGGCGGGACTGCACCCGTCCAACATCCACGACAACGCCTACTCCGTTGGCGCACTGGACTTCACGGGCGACACCCCGATCCTGCTCGGCCCGGACGGCCCCAGCCTGGGCGGCTTCGTCTGCCCGGTCACCGTGGTGGCGGCCGAGCGCTGGAAGCTGGGTCAGCTCACGCCGGGCGACCGCGTGCGCTTCGTCCCGGTCCGCGCCGACCACGCGGCCTCGCTGCGGGAACTCGGGGCCGAGCGCCGGGCCGCCTGGCCGGTCGTGCTGTCCACGGGCGGCGACGGTGACGACGGCGTCCTGGCCCGCCGCGACGGCGCGGACACCGCGGTCACCTATCGGCGCGCGGGCAATGACGGCCTGCTCGTCGAATACGGGGACATGACACTGGATCTGGAGCTGCGCGCCCGCGTGCACGCCCTGCACCAGGCGCTGCTGGAACGGTCCGAACCGGGGATCACCGAACTCACCCCGGGCGTGCGATCGCTGCAGGTGCGCCATGACCCCGGCCGGCTGCCCACCCGTACCCTGCTGGGCCTGCTCGCCGAGGTGGAGGCCGAGCTGCCGCCCGCCGACGAGCTGGTGGTCCCCAGCCGCACCGTGCGGCTGCCGCTGTCGTGGGACGATCCGTCCACCCGCGAGGCCATCACCCGCTATATGCACGGCGTCCGCGCGGATGCCCCATGGTGCCCGTGGAATATCGAGTTCATCCGCCGGATGAACGGATTGGCCTCCGTGGACGAGGTTTTCGACACCGTGTTCGCGGCCGAATACCTGGTCCTCGGCCTGGGCGACGTGTACCTGGGCGCGCCCGTGGCCACGCCGACCGATCCGCGGCATCGGCTGGTCACCACCAAATACAACCCGGCCCGCACCTGGACGCCGGAGAACGCGGTCGGCATCGGCGGCGCCTACCTCTGCATCTACGGCATGGAGGGTCCCGGCGGCTACCAGTTCGTCGGGCGTACCACCCAGGTGTGGAACCACCGCTCCAGTGGCGTCGGCGAAGATCCCTGGCTGCTGCGGTATTTCGACCGCATCAGCTGGTATCCGGTGAGCGCCGAGGAACTGCTCGACCTGCGCGCCGACACCGCGGCGGGCCGCGGCGAGCTGCTGGCCGAGGACGGCGAGTTCCGTCTCGTCGACTACCGGAAGTTCCTGTCGGACAATGCCGCATCCATCGACGAGTTCCGCGCCCGGCAGGCCGACGCCTTCGCCGCCGAACGCAATTCCTGGCGCGAGGCGGGCGAACTCGCCGAAACACCCTGAGCGCCTCGGCCCGTTCGCTCCCATCCCAGACCTAGGAGACCCCATGACCGTGTGGATCCACCACCGCCCGGATGCCGAGGTGGACGCCGAAATGGCCACCGCCGCAGGCGCTCTGGCGGGACTGCGCCTCGCCGTCAAGGACAATGTGGATGTCGCGGGCCTGCCGACGACCGCCGCCTGTCCCGACTTCGCGTATACGCCGGATCGGGACGCGCCTGCGGTCGCCGCGCTGCGCGCGGCCGGTGCGGTCGTGGTCGGGAAGACCAATCTCGATCAGTTCGCCACCGGATTGGTCGGCACCCGCTCGCCCTACGGCGTCGTCGAGAACGCGCTGCGACCCGGATATGTCTCGGGCGGTTCGAGTTCCGGGTCGGCGGTCGCGGTCGCGACCGGGGAGGCGGATATCGCCATCGGCACCGACACGGCCGGGTCCGGGCGCGTTCCGGCCGCGTTCCACGGCCTGGCCGGTATCAAGCCCACCGTCGGCGTGATCTCCACCGAGGGCGTCGTCCCCGCCTGCCGCACCTATGACTGCGTGACGATCTTCGCCGCCGATCTGCGCCTGGCCGATCGGGCCATGGGCGTCATGGCCGCGGGTGCGCCGGGCCGGCCATGGCCCGCCGACGTCCGGCTGGCCGCGCCGCCGCAGCCGGTGATCGCGGTGTTCAGCGCGCTGCCGGAGCTGGATCCGCAGTGGCACAGCGCCTTCGAGCGGACGGTCGCGGCACTGCGCGATCGGGGCGCGACCATCGTGGAAGTCGATCCGGAGCCTTTCCTGGCCGCCGCCCGGCTGCTGTACGACGGCGCGCTGGTCGCCGAACGCTATGCGGCGGTGGGCGAATTCATCGACGCGCACCCCGAATCGGCCGATCCCACGGTCGGATCGATCATCCGTGCCGCCCGCGAGCTACCCGCGCACCAGCTGGTCACCGATCTGGCCGCGCTCGAACGCCTGCGCGCCACCGCCATGGCGAGCCTCGCGGGGGCGGACGCGCTGCTGACCCCGACCGCACCGGCCCACCCGACCATTGCCGAGGTCGACGCCGATCCCATTGCCGTGAATGCCCGGCTCGGCACCTACACCAACTTCTGCAATCTCTTCGACCTCTGCGCGGTCGCAATCCCCACGGATGAGCCGCATTTCGGCGTGACCGTGCTGGCCCGCGCCTTCGAGGACGCCGTGGCGCTCGATATCGCCGCCCTGATCACCGGCGCCCCGCTCGACCCCGGCGAGCCGTGCTGGCCCGCGACGGTCGCGGCCGCGCACGATCTGATCGTCTTCGGCGCGCACCTGCGCGGCCAGCCCCTCGAAGCTCAGCTGACCGACCTGGGCGCGCGCTGGTGCGGCCCGGTCGAGACCGCTCCGCACTACCGCCTGGGCGCGCTGGACACGGTGCCGCCCAAACCGGCCGTAACCCGGGTCCCCGCAATGGAATCCGGTGTCGCGGTGGCCGGGGAACGCTGGCTGCTCTCACCCGCCGCCCTCGGCCGCTTCCTCGCGGCCCTGCCCGCCCCCATGCAGCTGGGCGCGGTCGAACTCGCCGACGGCACCTGGCACACCGGGTTCGGCTGCACCGGCGCGGCCGCCGAATCCGCCAAGGACATCAGCGAATACGGTGGCTGGCGCGCGGCGCTGGCGGCCGGGGCGGTGAGCTGACGGTCCGTCAGTTCTGCCAGAGCGCCAGGACGCGGTCCGCGTCCGCCTTGCCCTGCGCGCGACCGGCTTCCAGTGACGGGACCCGGGTGGCGGTGTCGAGCGGGTTGAGGCCGAAGGCCGCGGTGGCCGCCTCGTCCGGGGCGATCACCTCGACCCGGGCGCCGGCCGCGACCAGGCCCGCCACCTGGGCCTCGAGTTCCGCGTCCGGCATGGGCGCGATCACCAGCACCCGGGCGTAGCCGGTGGCGAGATCGGCGTTCACCGATGTCCGGACGCCGCCATCGGTGTAGCGCGCGCCGTCGACCGTGGCGCAGGGCCACACCATGGGCACCGCGGAGCTGGCGGTCACCGCGTCGACCAGTGCGACACCGGAATCCTTGTCGAAGACCCGCAGCTCGCCCGTCGCGGCGTTCACCGCGGTGATCCGGACATCCCGATCGGACCATTCGTGCACCGGTAGCCGGGTCTCGATGACGGCCCGCCGCTCCGGCTCCGGGACCGACTCCGCCCGCAGCGCGAGCGCGCCGATGCGCTGCCGGCGTTCGACCGAATCCACCTGCAGTTCCTCGATGATGGCGGCCAGCGTCTCCCAGAGCCCGGCGAACTTCTCCATCGACGGCACGATCTCGCGGCTCTGCATCGCCGGATCCACCTGCCGCCGAACCAGTTCCGCGAGTTCGAGCCCGCTGCCCACCTGGGCGGCCACATTGGACCCGGCAGAGGTGCCGAGCAGCAGATCCGCCCCGGTCACGTCGGCGCCCGCATCCGCCAGCCCGGCGAGAATGCCCGTCGCCCAGGAGATCCCGGCCACCCCGCCGCCGCCGATCACCAGCGCACGTTCCGTCGTCATACCCGCACTCACTTTCCTACCCGCCGAGAAGGACACCCTGCGGTACGAAAACTACCGGCTAGGCCGCCGGAGCGGTGGCTATGGCTTGATTTCCACCAATCATTCCGAGACGTGCGTCGCGTCGGGATTGGTGGCGTCGCGAATGATGCGCAGGCTCGCGGTGAACTGGTCGAGTTGCTCGGGGCTGAGCAGGCCGGTGAACCAGCGTTCCACGCCGTCGAGGTACGCGGGCAGCACGCGCGCCACGCGGGTGGCCCCGGCGGCGGTGAGCACCGCGTACGAGCTGCGCCGGTCGGCGGGATCGGCCTCGCGGCGGACGAAGCCATTGCGCTCCAGGCGGTCCACCAGCCGGGTGACACCGGAGGTGGACAGGCTGGTCTGGGTGGCGAGATCCGTCATGCGCAGCTTGCGGCCGGGTGAACGGCTCAGCCGCAGCAGGGCATTCAGGTCGAGTCCTGACAGGCCATTGCGCTTCCAGGTCTCCTCGAGCCGGGCGATGAGCCCATCGTGAGCCTCGTAGAGCAGTCCGATCGCGGTCAGCCGGGGGTCGTCGAAGAGGTTGGGATCCACGGTGACCAGCCTAGACCAGACGTTTTCAGTGCGGATAGTTGACATGCGGAACATTTTCGATATCTTGTTGCTAACGCAATATTCCGCACTGCAACTACATGGAGGTTACGATGACGATCGAGCGCTGGGTGGCGGGATTCCGTGCGCCGCTGGTGAATCCGGCCGAGGAGATCAAGCTCGCGGAGCCGCGGGCCTTCGCCGGCGAGACCGTGCGGCAGGTGGTGCGGGTGGCCGGCGGCGGGTCACGGCTGCGCGTGCACCTGACCAATCGCTATGGCACGGACGAACTCGTGATCGGCGCGGCGCGGATCGCCGTGCGCAAGACGGGCGGTGAGATCGTGCCCGAGACCGATACCGCGGTGCGGTTCGCGGGGTCCGCGTCCATCCGGATCCCGGCCGGGGCCGATATCGTCAGCGACCCGGTGGACCTGGCCGTCGAGGAGGGAACCGAACTCGCGCTGAGCGTGTACCTGCCCGAACCGGCACTGCCCGCGTTCGCGCAGTTCCCGGTCGACAGCAGCTGGATCAGCGCCGGCGATCGGACGGGCGACGCTGCACCGTCCGATGCCGAGGAGACCGCGGCGCGGTTCCTCCTCACCGGAATCGACGTCGCTGTCGACTCCGAGGTTCCGGTGCTGGTGGCCTTCGGCGACTCGTGGTTCGAAGGCTTCGGCTCGACCCACGGCGCGAACCGCCGGTCGGTGGATGTGCTGAACCAGCGGCTGGCCACCGGGTGGGCGGTCAATCAGGGCATCGGCGGCAACCGGCTGCTCACCGACGAGATCGGCGAGCACGGGCTGGCCCGGTTCGAGCGGGACGTGCCGTCGGTGCCGGGGGTCGCGGCCGTGTGGGCCAACTTCGGCATCAATGACCTGATCCTGGCCGGCACCGCGACCGCCGGGGCGCTCATCGCCGGTTTCACCGCGCTGGCCGAGCGGGCGCACGCGGCCGGACTGCCGATCTACGCCAACACCATCGGACCGTTCGGCGGGGCCATCTACCCGGGTCTGGCGGTGGCCGAGGGCATTCCGGTGCGGCGCGCGGTAAACGAGTGGCTGCGCACCACCACGGTGTTCGACGCCGTCTTCGATGTGGCTGCGGCCGTGGAGAATCCGGCGGATCCGGACTTCATCCGGCCCGAGTTCGACAGCGGCGACGGCATGCATCTCAATGACGACGGGGCCCGGGCCATGGCGGAGGCGGTGGATCTCACCGCGCTGCCGCCGGCCTTCCGGTGAGCGGCCGGCGCTGTTCAGCGCGGTTTGACCTCGGCGAGCAGCTCGGGTCCACGGGCCTCCAACCGGGTGGTCGCCCAGCGGATTCCGAGTGCGGCGCCCACCCCGCCGAGCAGTATGCCGATCGGCAGTGCCGCCCACTGGAGTAGCGAGTTGTGGAGTGCCACACCGATTCCCAGTATCGCGAGCACCGGAGCCGCCGTCAGCAACTGCACCAGGCCCACCGCGAGCTGCATGAGGATCTTCAGGCAGCCGGGATTGCCCGAGCCCGCGAACGGGTTGCCGCGCTGCGGGGGCAGGGCGAAGGCGGCATGCGTGGACAGGAACACCACGGCCCCCACGCCGACGCCGACCAGCACCGGCAGCGTCGACAGCGCCCAGACGTACAGGTACGGCCGGCCGAGCGCGCCGGGCAGGACGAGGGTGGCGAGCACCGACGGCGGGATGACCAGGAGCAGCCAGGCGTAGGCGCGGCCCCGCACATCCGCGCGTGACGCGCCGGGCGTCACCAGCGTTTGCCAGATCGCGGTGCCGTCGAATCCGTACAGGTTGGTGCTGGACATGGTGGCCAGCCACACCACGAAAGCGCCCGAGAACGGGATGGTTCCGCTACCACCGGTGCGGAGCGAGAGGAAGATCGGCAGCACGAAACCGATGAGCAGCAGCGGCAGCAGGGCGGCGCGGCGACGGCCGTCGCGCCACCAGGTGCGCAGCTCCTTGGCGACCACGGCGCCGACCGCGGTGGCGGGGATGAAACGGTCGAGCAGACCGCCGCCGGTGTCGACCACCTGGCCGGCGGGTGCGGCCGGGGTGGTGAGGCGGCGTTCCAGCAAGACCGCCCAGGACTGCCACAGGATCAGCGACAGCAACACCAGGCCCAGCAGGGGCAGCAGGGCGAGCAGGTAGTTGCCGCGGGCCGCGGCCTCGACGGCGTAGGGCGCCCAGCCCGACGGGACCGCGCGCAGCGTCACCGACAGACCGCTGTGGTCGCCCTCCAGTTTCGGGCCGACGGCCGAAACCAGCAGGTTCAGTGGGTAATACGCCAGGCCGATGAGGGCGGCGAAGAGCACGCCCAGGTCCTTGCCGCGCCGGGACCGCATGGCCGCGCCGAGCCAGGCCACCACGACCCGCGACAGCAGGACCACGAATACCAGTTGCAGGACCGCGCCGAGCGCCGCGATCGCGGTGGCGCCCAGGCCGATCGGCGCGGCGAGCAGGACCAGGCCGCCGAACGCGATCAGGTTGACGATGGGTGCCGGCCCGACGAAGGCCGCCGCGCCGAGCCCATAGGCCAGTTGCCGAGTCGTCAAGGGCAGCAGGCGGAATTGCTCGGGCTGCAGGGTCTCGTCGCTGCTGCCGGTGAGCACCGGGCCGCAGATCCAGCCGAGGGTCCAGGCCGCGAAGATCGCCGCCGCCACCGTCACTCCCCCGTGCACGGTCTCGTGCGCGCGGGCGATGATGAGCGCGGTGGCCACCGCGGCGATCAGGCCGAAGATGCTGCCGGTCCAGAAGTTCAGTGCCGCACGGCCTTCCCGCATGTGCCGCGCGGTGATACGCAATCGCATGCGGATCAGGACGCCAACCACGACAGCCCCTCCTCGCCGCCCACGCGTCCGCCCACCAGCCGCACGAAGGCCTCCTCCAGCGTGCCCTCGCCGCGCACCTCGGTGAGCGTCCCGCCCGCCACCACCCGTCCCCGGTTGATCACGGCGACCCGGTCGCAGATGGATTCCACCAGTGCCATCACATGACTCGACAGCACCACCGATCCGCCCGCGGCCACGAACCGCTGCAGGATCGTTCGAATCGTTCCCGCCGACACCGGATCCACCGCCTCGAACGGCTCGTCCAGCACCAGCAGTTTCGGTGCGTGCAGCAGAGCGGTGGCGAGGCCGATCTTCTTCCGCATACCCGCCGAATAATCAACCACCACAGTGTTTTCCGCGCCGTCCAGCTCGAGCACGTGCAGCAGCTCGTCTGCCCGCCCGACCACGGTCGCCTTGTCCATCCCGCGCAGCAACCCGGTGAAGTTCAACAACTCCCGCCCGGTGAGCCGCTCCGGCAATGCCAGCCCATCCGGCAGCACCCCCACCACGGTCTTCGCCCGCACCGGATCCGCCCACACCTCATGCCCGAAGATCCGGGCCGCCCCATGATCCGGCCGCAACAACCCCACCGCCATCGACAGCGTCGTCGTCTTTCCCGCCCCGTTCGGCCCCACCAACCCGAAGAACGACCCGGGCGGCACCGCCAGGCTCACCCCCTCGACCACCCAAGGCCCGCCGAACTTCTTGTAGAGCCCGTCCAGCTCGAGCGCCAGTTGCCCGTTGGTAGTCATTTCCCCTCCTTGAAGCGCATCGGCGACACCATTGCCCACCATACGTACGAACCCGCTGTTCAAAGAGTCATCGCCGCAGAACTCGACTACGCAACGAAGCGCGCGAATATATACTCGACAACGCCGTCGATATAAGGAGCTGACATGACAAAGCGACTGATCGAGATCGATGACGAGCTACTCGACTCAGCCCAGCGTGAGCTGGGCACGACCGGTGTGTCGGATACCGTGCGCGCGGCCCTGCGGGACGCGGTTGCGAAGGGCGCCCGGCTTCGCGAGATCGAATGGCTCGTCGGCGGCGGCATGGAGTCGATGGCCGACCCGGACAAGAGAGGCGAAGTGTGGCGCTGACCGCGCGGTTTCTCATCGACACAAGCGCCGCGGCCCGGATGAGGCATCCCGCCGTAGCACGCGAGCTCGAGCCGCTGATCGAGCACGGCCTGGCAGCCACCTGCGCCACACTGGACGCCGAGGCTCTGTTCAGCGCCAGGACCCCCACCGAGTACGAACAGATCAAGTCCCGTCGACGTATCGCCTACGAGTACCTCCCGACCGACGACGAACATTGGCAGTGCGCGTTCACCATTCAGCGAGAATTGGCCCGCACCGGCCGCCATCGCGCGGTCGGCATGCCTGACCTCTTGACCGCCGTCGTTGCAAGCCAGCACCGACTCGTCCTGATCCACTACGACGCGGACTTCGAGACGATCGCCTCCGTCATCGACCTCGACCACCGCTGGGTCGTTCCCCGGGGCAGCCTCGAAAACCCTTGACACCTCGCGAGGCCGGGCGAGTGCGTCGGGCCTCGCGGACCAGGATTCAGCGGGTGAGGGTGGTGAAGAATGCGCGGATGTCGCCGGTGAGCAGGTCGGGGACTTCCAGAGCGGGGAAGTGGCCGCCGGAGTAGAACTCCGACCAGTGCACGATGTTGTGGGCCTTCTCCGCGAAGCGGCGGATGGCGAAGTCAGCGGTGGCGAACACCGCGACGCCGGTCGGGACCGTGCCCTTCGGCTTCGGGGCGAACATCGTGTAGTCGTGGAAGCGTTCGTAGTAGTAGTTGGCGACACTGCGGGCGGTGTCGGTGAGCCAGTAGATCGCCACGGTGGTCAGGATCTTGTCCCGATCGATCGCGTCCTCGGGCAGCTCGTGGCCGGCGTCGGTCCACTCCTTGTACTTCTCCACGATCCAACCCAGTTGTCCCGCAGGCGAATCCGCCAGCAGTTGCGCGATCGTGTTCGGCCGCGACCCGGCCAGGTTCATGTAGGCGGAGCCGTCGTCCTGGAACTGCTTCATCGCCGCCAACCGCTGCTGTTCCGCCTCGGTGAGCGCGGCCATGTCGACCGGGTCGCCCGTGGGGAAAGTGACCAAAGCGTTGACGTGAACCCCGATCACCCGGTCGCTGAAATCGCGGGCCACGCGCGGCGCCACGAATGCGCCGTGGTCGCCGCCGTGCACCCCGAACCGCTCATACCCGAGCCGGGTCATGAGCTCGGCCAGCGCGGCAGCGACTTTCCCATCGTCCCAACCGGTTTCGGTCAGCGGCCCGGAGAAGCCGTGCCCCGGCAGAGTCGGGATGACCAGGTGGAAGGCCGGGGCGTCGGCCTCGCCGTGGGCGGCCGGATCGGTCAGCGGACCGATCATGTCCAGGAAGTCGGCGGGGGTGCCGGGCCAGCCGTGGATGAGCAGCAGCGGGGTCGCGTCCTGCCGTTCGGAGCGGACGTGGAGGAAGTGCAGGTGCTGCCCGTCGATGGTGGTGGAGAACTGCGGATGGGCGTTCAGCGTGGCTTCGATGGCCCGCCAGTCGAACTTCTCGGACCAGTAGTTGGCGAGTTCACGCAGGTAGGAGGTGGGAACGCCGCGTTCCCAGCCCGTACCCGGGACCTCGTCGATCCACCGGGTACGAGTCAGGCGCTGGTTCAGGTCGTCGAGGTCGGCCTGCGGGATGTCGATGCGGAAGGGACGGATGCCGGTGTCGCTCATGACATCGAGTTTTCCGATAAAGAGGGGCCCTCCACATCACGACAATTCGTTATTCCCCGCACCGCACCGACCCACGACCCGCCCAGCCCTGACCCACCTACCCTGCGCGGCTGACCACCGCCCGGAGGTCAGCCGTGCAAGATGGTGACCACCATGATCACCACCGCGTTCCTTCAGTACTCCGGCAATGGCCCGATGCGCCACGAGGAGAGCCTGCTGGCGCAAGGACTTCGGCAGCGCGGCATCCCGATTCGCTTCTACACGATCAAGCGCATCCATCGCCGAGAGCTGCCCCTGGGCCCCGACACCTTCATCGCCGGAGACATGGACGCGATGCACGGAGCCATGCGCCAACCCCAACCCCACCCCGATCAACCCGTCCACCGAGCGCTGCGACACCCGCAGCGCGATCCCGATCTCGGTGGCCGCATCCTCCCCCGCATACAAGGCTCCGACCCCGAGTGCGAGTTGCTGCGAGCGGCGCAATCGATACAGCCGTGTCATCAGGCCGATCTCCTCGGCTTGGGCCGTGGCAATCATCGAGTGCACGACCTGGAGCCGCTCCACCACCTCGGTGGCAGCAAGCGTGTCATCAGCAGACTCGACCATGTATTCGATCATAGTTTCGAATAACGCGACACGACAGCAGGATCACCACAACACGCGCGGTAAATCATTGGCTAACAACAGCTTTGTAGACAGTGACGAGCTGATCGAGTTCCTCGACGGCTTGGCCGCTGACTATCGTGGCCGGCCGGATGAGAGAGCTTGGTACACAAACCATCTGGCGGCGAGACCGACGGCGGCCCAGAGACATCCACTGCTGCCGATGTGGGTATCGATCGCTGGTCGATGCGAATAACGATGTGTTGCCGGCCGGACAGGAAAGTGCCCGGCCGGCAACAGGACACGGGTCAATTGGAACGTCGAGGATCTCGATCGCACCCCGTGATGTTCACAGTGGTGTTGAGTTCGTGGGGGTACATGCCTCCAGTTGATCTGCGAGTTGTCGGGGACGGGCGAGCGCGATCATGTGGCCGCCGTCGATCTCGCTGGGAACGACGCCGAGGCGTTCGGCGACGATACGGCGCATGAACGCGGCGGGCAGGAAGCGGTCATGACGGCAGAGCAGGAAGGTCGTCGGTGTCGCCGGCCACGTGGGCAGGGGCCAGGGTTCGGTGAACGGGGTGGCGGATTGCCGACGGCTGTGTTCCCGGGCCTGGGCTGCCAACTCGGGCGGGACATCGTGGAAGAACAGAGCATCCTCGTCGTCGGGGTGTCGGCCGTCGCGTTCGTCCTGCCGGCGGCGGGCGTGCTCGTAACCGGTATTGGCCCACCACTCACCGGGGGCTTCTCCAGGCCGCGGGATCATCGCGGACAACAGCACCAGTCGCCGGACCGGGAAGCGCTGGCAGACAAGCGGTGCGGTGAACCCGCCGAAGGAGTGGGCAACCAGCACGGTGTCGGTGTGATCGCTGATGGCAGCGGCCACGGTGTCGGCATACTCGGGCAGCCCGGCCGCGTCGTCGTCGCAGGGCAGGTCGGGAGTGGCCACGCGGTGGCCGCGGGACCGTAGCTCGCTCGCGAGCCGGTGCCAGTACCAGGAATCGGACCCAGCCCCGGGGATGAACACGTACTCGGTCACGCCTGCCCCCGCTGCGCGAACTCGGCCGCTGTGGAGCCACCAGGGAACCGGGCCTGGAAGTCCAGCACCCCCACCCGGGCGCGCGCCGGCTCGGTCGAGGTCAGCATGTCCTGTGCGATGTCGCTGTCCAGCAGGCGGACATCGCCCCGCGGCAGCGCCGGCAGTTCCTCGCGCGTCAACATGTGCATACCCAACTCCTTGGGGTCATCGACCGCGCCGGTCGCGGTCGTGCCCCTGTGAGACCGGCAGTGCGCGAAAAAGGAATCGGAGCCGAATCAGGGCAGGGCCGCAGGCAGACCGAACGCGGCGAACACCTCGGGCCCGAACGCGGTGATCTCGACGATCTGCCCGTCCTCGACACGCACCACGTTGAGCACCTGTGCCCGGTAGACCTGCTCATCCGGCCGGCAGAGGTAGCCGGCCATGGCCGGCTGCCGGTTCGCCCGAACCGGCACGCCCCGCCACTGCCCCTTATGCAAGGTCGAGTCCGGCCGCAACGCGTTCTCGGCGAACGCGGCGACCTCTGAACGGCCGACGAAGGAGTACGGCAACGGCGGCATGGACAGCCGCACATCCGCGCTCAACAGCTGCGCGAACGCCGCGATATCGGCGCGCTCGTGGGCGGTCACGAAACGCCGCAGCAGCTCCCGCTCTTGCGCAGTCGGGACCACAGCCTGCCCGGAGCCGCGTTGCGGCAGATGCGCCCTCAGCACAGGTCGTGCCCGCTGCAACGCGCTCTTCACCGCGGCCACGCTCATGCCCAGCAACTCACCGGTCTCCACCGCTGACCAGCCGAGCACGTCTCGCAGGATCAACACGGCGCGCTGCCGAGCCGGCAAGTGCTGGATCGCCACCAGGAACGCCAGCTCGATGGTCTCCCGCGCGACCACCACGGCCTCCGGCTCCGCCTCCGGGTCGGCCACCGGCTCCAGCAACCGATCCGGAAACGGCTGCAACCATCCCACCTCCGCCGGTCCGCCGGCCTCACCCGCCACCGGCTGCCGTGGGTGCCGGTCGAGGAAGTCCAGGCACACATTCGTCGCGATCCGATACAGCCACGCCCGAAACGTGGAGCGGCCCTGGAAACTTCCTCGATAGCGCCACGCCCGCAGCAACGTCTCCTGCGCCAAGTCCTCGGCCTCGTCGAACGAGCCCAACATCCGATAGCAGTGCACCCGCAACTCCCAGCGGTAACGCTCAGCCAACCCCGCGAACGCCGCCTCGTCCCCAGCATCCGCCGCCGCGACGCTCTCACTCTCCACAACCCCGACCGTACCCACCGAGCTCGACAATCGACCCAGCAATCTGCTGGCCGCCCGACATTCTCAGTGAGGAGCATGGTCACCGCATGCGGCAGCGCACGTCCACATCGACCTGGCTGAGGTTGCTCAACGAGCAGGCCGTTTGCCGCCGGTGACGGACGGGGGTGTTCGTCACCGGCGGGGCGGGGTTAGTCGATCAGGTGGATGTCCTCGCCTGCTTCGGCTGTCGGGTCGGCCGGGGTTGTGAACCAGTGGGTGACTTCGCCGTCTTCCAGGTCTGCGGGGGTGTTGCCGGTGGGGAGGACGGAGAGGGCGCCTGCGGTGGCGGAGGCCAGGAATTCGTCGATCGCGGGTTGGTCGGTGGAGGCGGTGGTGTACGTCGTGGACTCGTAGTCGACGTCGTTGTCGGCGCGCAGGGTGGCTGCGCGGTCGAGGGCCTCGGACTGGGTGAGGGTGGCCCAGGTGTCGGCGTCGCGGTAGACGAAGGCGGGGTCGGATTCGGACAGGGGGCGGACGCGGTCGGTGTAGGAGACCGGGTGCGCGGGGCGGGTGGTCAGGTCGGACTGGACCTTCGGGTCCGACGGGACCAGCCAGCGGACCGAGCTGGCGGCCGGTTCCTGGGCGATGCCGAAACCGGCTCCGGCGGCGAGGATGTCGCCGAAGGAGAGGCCGTCGGCGAAGAGCACTGCGGCACCGGCCTTGTGGATGGCCCAGACCGCGACCACCGCGTCCACCGTGTGCGGGAGGGCCACGGCGACGACGTCGCCTGGGCCCGCACCGCGCTCGATGAGCAGGCGCGCCAGCTGGGAGCTGCGGCGGTCCAGGACGGCATACGCGATCTCCTGGCCGTCGGACAGCAGGGCGGGCGCCTGCGGGTCCTCTTCGACGACCTCGGCCAGCACATTGGCCACGGTCGCGGTGCCGACGCGCGCCGCGTCCGCCGCGGAATCGGCGGGGGTGACGGCGCTTTCGGCGAGGATGCGGGCGCGCTCGGTGGCCTCGAGGATGTCGATGTCACCGACCAGGCCCTCGGCGTCTCCGACCAGCGCGTCCAGGATCCGGTTGAAGCGCGCGGCGAGGATGGCGACCTCGTCGGCGGTGAACCGGCTGCCCAGGTAGCGCATGGAGATGTCGATGGTCTCGCCCGCCATGATGACCAGGCTCATCGGGTAGTGGGTGTTGTCGTTGATGCCCACACCGCTGACGGACATGCCGTCGATGGAGCTGGCCGCGGCGATGGCGTCCTTGTCCACCGGGTAGGACTCGAACGCCATGATGGTGTCGAATTCCGCTCCGGCACCGGCCAATCGCTGGATCTCGGTGAGCCCGATGTGGTGGTGTTCGAGCAGATCGGCCTGATCGTGCTGAACCCGCTGCAGCAGCCCCGCGATGGTCAACCGGTCATCGACCCGGATGCGCACCGGCACCGTGTTGATGAACAGACCCACCATGGACTCGACACCGGGCAGATCACCTGGGCGACCGGAGACGGTCGCGCCGAACACCACGTCACTGCGCCCGGTGAGGCGGCCGATCAGCACCGCCCAGGAGGTCTGGATCAGCGTGTTCAGCGTGACATTGAGTTCCCCGGCGCGCTGGGTGAGCGCGCGGGTGCGGTCGGCGTCGATATCCAGTGTGTAGCGGCCGATTTCGTAGTTCTCGTCGCGGGTCGCGGCGGGCGCGAGCTGGGTCGGCTCGCTCACTCCGGCGAGGGCGCGCTGCCAGGCGGCCAGCGATTCGTCCCGGTTGCGTCCGGCCAGCCAGGCCAGGTAGTTCCGGAACGAGGGCACCCGCGGCAGCACCGACTGGTCCCCGCGCACCGCGTACAGCACCAGCAGGTCCTGCATGAGCAGCGGCATGGACCAGCCGTCCACCAGGATGTGGTGGGTGGTGATGACCAGGTGCACCAGGTCGTCGCTGATCCGGAACACGTTGAACCGCATGAGCGGCGCCGCGGACAGGTCGAAGTGATCGGCGCGATCGGCCTCGATCATCTCCCGCATGCGCGGATTGCGTTCGGCCTCAGGCAGATCCGTGAGATCGATGACCGTGAACGGCGCCTCGACCTGGTCCAGCACCACCTGGTGGGCCTGGCCGTCGGCGTCGGTGACGAACGCGGTCCGCAGGCTCGGGTACCGGTCCAGGATGGCTTGAGCGGCCACCTTCAGCCGATCCACGTCCACCACACCGCTCAGGTCGAGCACGGTCTGAATGGTGTAGACGTCCACCGTGTTCTGGGTGAGCAGCGCGTGGAACAGCAGACCCGACTGCAGCGGCGAGAGCGGCCACACGTCGGACAGTGCCGGGTACGTCTGCTCCCACACCTCGATGTCGGACTGCTCCACCCGCACCAGCGGCAGGTCGGACGGCGTGAAGCCGCCCGCCTCCGGCCGCTTGGCGTGCACGGCCAGCGCGGTCAGCGCCGCCACGAACAGGTCGGCGAACTCCTGGACCCGTTCGCGCTCGAGCAGCCCACTCGGGTAGGAGAAGGCCGCGCCCAGCTGCGGGCCGTCGGCGCCGTCGGTGACGATGGCGTTGATGTCGAGGGTGGCGTTGGCGGGCATGTCGGCGTCCATGTCGCCGTCGAGGCGGCCCAGGTCGTCGACCGGCACCCAGCCCAGTTCGGCCATGCCCTCGGGCACCTCGCCCGCGGACATCCGGCCCAGGTAGTTGAAGCTGATCTGGCCGACATCGCGCAGCTGCGTGGCGGTTTCGGGGTTGAGGTAGCGCAGCAGACCCCAGCCCAGACCCTTGTCGGGCAGCGCCAGCAGCTGTTCCTTGACCGATTTCACGATGTCGCCCAGGGCGCTTCCGCCCTCGAAGGCATCGGCGAGATCCGCGTCGTTCAGGTCCAGTCGCACCGGGAAGGCGGCGGTGAACCAGCCGACCGTCCGTGAAAGATCCGCGCCCGGAACGATGTTCTCTTCACGGCCGTGGCCCTCGAGCTTGATCAGCGCCGAGCCGCCGGTGGTCTCCCCGCGCCAGCGCGCGACCGCCAGGGCCAGCGCCGACAGCAGACCGTCGTTGACGCCACCCCGGTACAGGCCCGGGACGGCGGTCAGTACGGCCTCGGTGACCGATGTCGGCACCGTGACCTCGATCCGCTCGACGGTGGCGAAGGTGTCGACCTTCGGGTCGAACGCCCGCGATCCGACCAACGGATCCGCAGTCTCGGTAACCCGCTGCCAGAACGGCAGTTCCGCGACCCGCGCCTCGCTGCGCGACTCCCCGACCAGGGCGTGCGCCCAGCGCCGCATCGAGGTGCCGGTCTCGGGCAGCGCCAGCGGCTGCCCGAACGCCACCTGCGACCAGGCCAGGCCCAGGTCCGGAATCAGGATGCGCCACGACACGCCGTCGACCACCATGTGGTGCGCGACGATGAGCAGCACGTCCCGGCGGACGCGTGCCTCGTCGGAACCCTCGGGGGCGAAGGCGAACCAGACGAACTGCACCATGGCGGCATTCGCCGGATCCAAACGGCCCAGCGCCGCATCGAATTCGATGCTGCCGACCCGGGTCAGCTCCTCGTCGGAGATGTCCGCGGCCAGCTCGACCCGGTGCACCAGCGCGTCGACGTCGACGGCCCCGCGCGGCAGCGCCTCGAATTCGAAGCCCTCCGTTGCATTCTTTCCATGGGCACTGCCGCGCAGTCGCGACCGCAGCACATCGTGGTGGTCGAACAGCGCACCGATGGCCCCGACCAGCACCGTCCGCGTGATGCCGTCCGGCAGTCGCAGCGGCATGGTCTGCGAGAACCGCTCGTACGACGACCCACTCGACAGGATCGCGTGCATGATCGGCGTCAGCGGAATGTCGCCGACCCCGCCGCCCGGCAGTTCCGCCAGCTTCTCCTGCGCGGTGTCCCCGCCCAGCGTCGCGACCTCGGCCAGCCCGGCGACGGTCCGCTTCTCGAACACGTCGCGCGGCGAGAACACGATGCCGCGCGCCTTGGCCCGCGAGACCAGCTGGATGGACAGGATCGAGTCGCCGCCGAGCGCGAAGAACGAGTCGTCCGCACCCACCTGGTCGACGCCGAGCACGTCGGCGAAGACCTCGGCGATGGTCGCTTCCAGTTCGGTGACCGGCGCGCGGAAGTCCCGCGCGGTGAACACCGGCTCGGGCAGCGCCCGGCGATCCAGCTTGCCGACCGGGGTCAGCGGGATGGCATCCAGGATCGTGATCGCCGTCGGCACCATGTATTCCGGCAGGCGGCCCGCGACATGCTCGGTCAGCGCCGGGATGTCGATGGTCCGGCCCGCCACCGGCAGCACGTATGCCGCCAGGATGGTGGCCCCGGCCTCGGTCTTGTGACCGACCGTGACCGCGAAGTCGACCGTCTCGTACGAGGCCAGCGCGGCGTCGATCTCACCGAGTTCGATGCGGAAGCCGCGGACCTTCACCTGGAAGTCGTTGCGGCCCACGTATTCCACCTCGCCGGTGGGGGTCCAGCGGACCACGTCACCGGAGCGGTACATGCGCTCGCCGGCCACGAACGGGTTGGCGACGAACCGCTCGGCCGACAGGCCCGGGCGGTCGTGGTAGCCGCGCGAGAGCTGGATACCCGACAGGTACAGCTCACCCGCGACGCCCACCGGCACCGGACGCAGGCGCGCGTCCAGGATGAGGGCCTGCATACCGCGGATCGGACCGCCGATGGTGACCAGATCGCCCGGCACCAGCGCATCGCTGATGTTGGTCATGATCGTGGTCTCGGTGGGGCCGTACCCGTTGTGGAACGCACGAATCGTGCGGTTCTCCAACGGAATCGCCCACTTCTCGACCAGATCGGCAGGCACGGCCTCACCACCGGCGACCAGCACCCGCAGCGAGTCCAGACCCTTCGGGTCGAGGGTGGCGAGCGCGGCCGGGGTGATGAAGGCGTGCGTGGCCCGCTCGCGCTTGATCAGCTCGGCCAGTTCCTCGCCGCCGTAGACGCCCGGCGGGACCACCACGAGGGTGCCGCCCGCGCCGATGGCGAGCAGGTACTCCAGCACCGACGCGTCGAACGACGGCGAGGCGAAATGCAGTGCCCGCGAACCGGAGTCGAGGTGGTAGCGCACGATCTGCTCGGTCGCGAAGTTGGCGAGACCGGAGTGCGTCACCACGACGCCCTTCGGCATGCCCGTGGTACCCGAGGTGTAGATCACGTAGGCCACGTGGTCCGGCCGGACCGGCGCCCACCGCTCCGCGTCGGTGACGGGTTCGGCGAAGTGCGAGGCGATCTCGGCCTGCACCATGGGATCGTCGAGCGAGATCCAGCCCGCCAGGCTCTTGACCGGCGGCAGCCCCTCGAGCTCGGCGTCGACCGTGAGGCCGAGCACCGCGCCGGAGTCGTTGACCATGTGCGCGATGCGATCCGCCGGGTAGGACGGATCGACCGGCACGAAGGCCGCACCCGACTTGGCGACGGCCCAGATGGCCAGCACCGATTCGAAGGAGCGCCGGATGGCCACGGCGACACGGGTTTCCGGTCCGGCGCCACGCTCGATGAGTACGCGCGCCAGGCGCGAGGAGGCCGCGTCGAGTTCGGCGTAGCCCAGGGCCTGGCCCTGGAACACGACCGCCTCGCCGACCGGGTTGTTGGCGACGGCCTCGGCCAGCAGCTCGGGCAGCACGCGCGGCTCGATGGCCGGACCGCCCGTGCGGGAGATCAGGTCGGCGCGCTCGTCGGCGGCCAGGATCTCCAGGTCGCCGACCGCGGTGCGCGGCGCGGCGATGATCTCGCCGAGCAGGCGGAGGAACCGCTCCGCGAAGCCCTCCACCGTCTCCTGGTCGAACAGGTCACGGGCGTAACCGAATTCGGCGTACATGCCCGCGCCTGTGCTTTGCCCATCGGAGATACGAGCGTCGGCCGGAGCCTCGGTCAGGGTGAGCATGAGGTCGAACTTGGCGATCTCGTTCTCGAAGTCGACCGCCTCGGCCCGCAGCGCGGGCAGCTCGAAGGAGCTGTCGGGCAGGTTCTCGAACGACAGCGCCACCTGGAACAGCGGGTGCCGCGCGGTGGACCGCTCCGGGTTGAGCAGCTCGACCAGCCGCTCGAACGGAATATCCGCGTGCGCGAACGCCTGCAGGTCGCCGTCCTTGGCCTTGGCCAGCAGCTCGGTGAAGCCGGCCTGTCCGTTCACCTCGGTGCGCAGCACCAGGGTGTTGACGAACATACCGATCAGGTTGTCCAGCTCGGCCTCACCACGGCCCGCGATGGGCGCGCCGATCGCGATATCGGAGGTGCCCGACAGGCGCGCCAGGAACACCGCCAGCGCGGTGTGCACGACCATGAACATGGTCGCGTTGTTGGTGCGCGCGATCTGCTGCAGCCCGCGGTGCAGATCCTTGCT
>NZ_JBHZAK010000012.1:0-290398 GCF_042754165.1 Nocardia sp. NPDC059229 | reverse complement strand
TTGTTTTTTTTTTTTGTTTTGTACAAAAACCACCCACCTGCTAACGGCCCTAAACCCCCCCCCGCAAAAAAAAATTAAAAAACCTTGGTTGTGGGGGGGCCCCCGGGGGGGGGCCCCACCCCATCACTCACTTCGAGACACAACCTAGTCGTGGAACGGGTCGGCGTCCTGGCCGGGCAGCCAGGAGCGGCCCGCTTCGGTCCAGCCATTGGCCTTGATCATCTTCTTGGCGGCGCGCTGATTGCGGCCGATGAGGCGGTCCAGGTACAGGTGGCCGAGCAGGTGGTCGGTCTCGTGCTGCAGGCAGCGGGCCAGGTAGCCGGTGCCGGAGACTATGACCGGCTGGTTGTGGATGTCGACGCCCGAAACTTCGGCCCAGTCGGCGCGCCCGGTCGGGAACCACTCGCCGGGCACCGAGAGGCAGCCCTCGGCGTCGTCGTCGGGGTGGGGCATGGTCTCCGGGATCTCGGAGGTCTCGATGCTCGGATTGATGACGTACCCGCGCCGGCGGCCGTCGGCGGTCATCAGGTCGTACACGAAAACCGCACGGGGATCGCCGATCTGATTGGCCGCCAGGCCCGCGCCCCGGGCCGCGGTGTTCGTCTCGAACAGGTCCTCGACGAAAGCGGCCAGCTCCGCGTCGAATTCGGTGACGGGCACGGCCGGGGTGGACAGTCTGGGGTCACCGGCGATGAGGATCGGTCGAACAGCCATGCCCCTATTTCTTCCAGAAGCAGGCCGACCGGTTTCCGCCGGGGTCCAGCAGCGGAATTCGCGACCCGCTACGGGCGCGGAATATTGCGCAGGTTGCTGCGGGCCATGTCGAGCATGCGGCCGACGCCGCCGGCCAGCACGATCTTGCCCGCGGCCAAGGCGAAACCCTTGACCTGCGCGGCGTCGATCCGGGGCGGCAGGGACAGGGCATTGGGGTCGGTGACCACGTCCACCAGCATCGGCCCGGGCTCGGCGAACGCCTTGGCCAGCACGGCCCGCGCCTCGGCCGGGTCGGTCACCCGCAGCGACGGAATGCCCACGGCTGCCGCGATATCGGCGTAGTTCACCGGCTCCTGGTCGGTGCCGAAGTCGGGCATGCCGTCGACCATCATCTCCAGCTTCACCATGCCGAGCGTGGAATTGTTGAACACCACGATCTTCACCGGCAGCCGGTGCCGCCAGACGGTGAGCAGCTCGCCCATGAGCATGGCCAGACCGCCGTCTCCCGACAGCGAGATCACCTGCCGGCCCGGGTAGGCCGTCTGGGCGCCGATGGCGTGCGGGACGGCGTTGGCCATGGTGCCGTGCCGCCACGAGCCGACGATGCGACGGCGGCCGTTCGGGGTGATGTACCGCGCCGCCCAGACATTGCACATGCCGGTGTCGACGGTGAAAACCGCGTCGTCGTCGGCGATTTCGTCGATGAGCGAGGCGACGTACTCGGGGTGGATGGGCGTGTGGTGGTCGATATCGCGGGTGTAGGCGTCCACCACGTTCTCCAGCGCGGAGGTGTGCCGGCGGAGCATGTCGTCGAGGAAGGCGCGGCTCGGATTCTGGTGCAGCAGCGGCAGGACGGCGTCGATGGTGGCGGCCACATCGCCATTGACGGCGATATCGACCGCGGCGCGGCGCCCGATGCGGGACGGGTCGCGGTCGATCTGGGCGATCCTGCCGTTCTGCGGCAGGAAGGTGTCGTAGGGGAAGTCGGTGCCGAGCAACAGCAGCAGATCGGCTTCGTGGGTGGCCTCATAGGCGGCGCCGTAGCCGAGCAGGCCGCTCATGCCGACGTCGTACGGGTTGTCGAACTGGATCCACTCCTTGCCGCCGAGCGCGTGGCCGATCGGGGCGTGCAGTCGCTCGGCCAGGCTCATGACCCGGGCGTGTGCGCCGCGCACACCCGCGCCCGCGAACAGGGCCACCGTGTCGGCGTCATTGAGGGCCTCCGCGAGGCGGTCCACCTGGGCGGCGGGCGGGACCACGGTCGGCGCTTCGGCCACCAGATCCGACTGCCAGCCGCGGTTCTCGGCCTCCGCGCTGAGCACGTCACCGGGGACCACCAGCACCGAGACGCCGTGCCGGCCGAGTGCGGTCTGCATGGCGATGTAGGCGAGCCGCGGCATCTGCTCGGGGGTGCCGACCATCTCACAGAAGTGGCTGCACTCCACGAAGAGTCGCTCGGGGTGGGTTTCCTGGAAGAAGCCGGTGCCGATCTCACGGCTGGGAATGTGCGAGGCAATAGCCAGCACCGAGGCGCCATTGCGATGTGCGTCGTAGAGCCCCTGGATCAGGTGGGTGTTGCCGGGTCCGCAACTGGCCGCGCAGACCGCCAGCCGACCGGTCAGCACCGATTCCGCGCCGGCCGCGAAGGCGGCGCTCTCCTCGTTGTGGCAATGCACCCAGTCGATGCCCTCGATCCGGCGCACCGCGTCCACGAAGGGGTTCAAACTATCCCCCACCAGTCCGTACACCCGTTGGACCCCGGCGGCGACGAGGGCGTCGACCAACTGGCCGACGACCGAATTCCGACCCATGATCGCTCCGTTCGCAGTGTCGAGACCGAGCATGACCGGAGGCCACCGACGCACTCTACCGAAATCGGACAGTCAAGGTTGCCGTATCGTTGCCACGCCGCGAATCGGGCCGGCGGTCACATGCCGTTGAACTCCACCAGCGGAGCCGGGTAGCCGGGCACGGGAGGTGTTGCACGCCAAGGCTTGTGGATGCGCGCACCGGGCAGATGCGCGAGTTCGGGGAGCCAGCGACGGACGTACTCACCGTCGGGATCGAACCGCTCGGCCTGGCGGATGGGGTTGAGAACCCGGTTCGGGCGGGTGTCGGTGCCCGTGCCCGCGGCCCACTGCCAGTTCATCTGATTGTTGGCGATATCGCCGTCGACCAGCCAGGTCAGGAAGTGCGCCGCGCCGAGGCGCCAGTCGACGCCCAGCGACTTGGTGAGGAAGCTCGCGACCAGTAGCCGGGCGCGACCGGGCATCCAGCCCTCGGCCAGCAGCTGCCGCATGGCCGCGTCGATGACCGGGTAGCCGGTGCGTCCGTCCCGCCAGGCCGCGAAGGCGTGCGGGTCGTCGCGCGGGGCGGTGGGGCGCGGGCGGAAGTCGGTGTGGGCGAGGTCCGGCCGGGCCGCGAGGATCTGGTGGTGGAAATCGCGCCAGGCCAGCTGACGGGCGAAGGCCTCGCCGCCGGGGGTGGCGAGATCGGTGCGGCGGACCACCTCGACCGGGGAGAGGCAGCCGAAATGGAGGTAGGGCGAGAGGCCGGAGGTGGCGCCGGCCAGGATGTCGCTGTCGGTGTGGTAATGGTCCACTGGCCCGGAGAGCCAGTCGCGCAACAGTTTCCGGCCGGTGCGCTCGCCACCCACGGACAGGTGCGGGGAGGTCGGCTCGGCGCACAGATCCGCATAGGTGGGCACCGGCTCGCCGCCGATGTCCGGACCCGCGAGTCGTCGCGGCCGCGGGGCCTGCGGCCTCAGCGGCGTGTCGAGCCAGCGACGGAAATACGGTGTGAAGACCGCGAAATGGTCGCGGCCGGTGGCCGGACGCAGCTCCGACGGGTCGACCACGGTCACCGACGCGGGATGGACCACCAGCCGGCACCCCGACTCGCCCGCACGAACGCGCAACTCCCGCTCACGGTTTCGGCTGTACCGGCTGACATCAGCGGCCACCTGCACACTCGTCGCGCCGGTTTCGGCGATCACCCGGGCCACCTCGTCGGCGACCGGGCCCCGGCGGATCACCAATGGTGTGCCGAGCCCGCGCAATTCGGCGTCGAGGTCCGCGAGCGCCGCCGTCAGGAAGCGGAGCCGGTTGGGCGCGACCGGGTTTCGCTCGATGATCCCGGGGTCCAGCACGAACAGCGGCACCACCGCCCCGCCCGCGGCGGCCGCCGCCAGCACCGGATTGTCGTGCACCCGCAGGTCACGGGTGAACAGGGCGATCGCCACCTGCATCGAGCACTCGCTTTCGGATCGATCGGGTCGAACGGGAACGCGGTGTTCTACGGGAGATTCCGCCGGAAACCTATCAGCTGGTCCCGGACTTTCCGCCCGGGTGGACGCGTCACCCACGACACGACCGTGAGCACGCGGCCCGGCTGCTGGCCAGCCGCGCCCGGCACCGGGTGATCGACGGCTCCGACGAGCTCCGGCCGGACGCGCTGCGGGAACGCCGTGTCGTGCGGGCGTTCCTGGCAGCGGTCCGAGCCGGAGATATATCGCCGCGGTGCTGGCGGTCCTGGCCGCCGACGTGACGGTGTCCGCGGACCGGACCGCCGCACCGGGGCCGGTGCCGGTCACAGCACGGGGCGCGCCGATCGTGGCGCGGCTGGCGGCCGGGTTCGCGGCGCGCGCCGACTTCTCGGCAATGGTCCTGGTCGACGGGCGGCCGGGAGCACTGGTCGCCGCCCGCGACGAGCCACCGGCGTTCATGGCGTTCACCGTCGACGGCGAGCGCATCGTCCGGATCGACGTGCTCGCCGACCCGGAAACGCTGGCGCGACTACCACTCTCGGTATCCGGCTTCAGCGCGTAGCGACCAGTTTGACCGGCGCCTCGAGCAGCGCGTCGATCGAATCCTCCCAGGCCACGGTGCGGGTGGTCACCACACTCGGATCGAAACGCCCGGCCGCCACCAGATCCAGAATGTGCGGGATCGATGGGCGGGCGTGCGCCCGGCCGGTGTGGAAAGTGCAGCAGCGCGAATACATTTCGAGCATGGGCAGGGCGACATCCTGGGTCTGGACGCTGACGCTGGTGCAGAAACCATCATTGGCCGTGGCACGGATGGCGGCCACCAGGGCTTTGGAGCCGCCCGCGGCTTCGACGGTGACCGGGAACCGGCCGACCCGGTCGGTCGGCCTGCCCTCGACGGGCTCCGCGCCGAGTTCGGCTGCGATGGCGAGCCTTTCGGGGTCGGTGTCGAGGTAGACGGCCCGGGCGGAGCCGAGCGCCACCGCGAGACCGGCCGCATACAGGCCGATGGACGGTGCGGCCGGACCGCTCAGGACCAGGACTTCGGCGCCGGGGCGGGCGGCGAGGTGCGGGGCGACCGATCGGTAGGCGTCGGCGATATTGTCGCTGGCACTGGCGACCGCCGCCGGATCCACTCCGGCGGGCAGCGGGACCAGCATGGCGTCGGCGTGCGGGACGGCGACCAGGTCCGACCACAGCCCGCCCCAGCTCAGCCCACCCATCGGGCCGAGGCCGTAGCTGGACATGAATGGGTGGGCGGTGCAGTTGCCGGTATGGCCGCGGCGGCAGGAATCGCAGGCGCCACAGGAGATCTGGAACGGGACCACCACCTTGTCGCCAGGGCGGACGGTGGTGACGTCGTCGCCGACGGCCACCACCTCCGCCACCCCCTCGTGGCCGAAGGGGTAGGGGCCCGCCAGCGGGAACCGGCCCTGCAGGATCGCGGGGTCGATATCGCAGGTGGCCACGGCGATGGGGCGGACCAGGGCCTGATCAGGGGCATCGAGGGTGGGTTCGGCGGCGTCTTCCCAGCGCAGTGCGTGCGGGCCGTCGAGCACGAGTCGCTTCATGGATCGATCGTCGCTAGAACGTTCTTTCCAGTCAACCCCCCTAGGATGAACTCGCCTCGGCAGCAGCGACTTCCGCGAGACTCAGCCGGATCAACCGGGCCATGGCCACCGAAACCGTGTGCAGCGGCTCATCGGTGCGGCGCACCCGGGCCAGGACGGTCGCGCCCTCGTAGGCCGCGACCACCGTGGTGGCCAGATCACGCGCCTCCCCCGGCGCCAGGCCCAGCTCGGTGAGCAGTTCGGCGAAACCGTGTGTCATCGCCTCGAAGGCCGACACGCACGCGGTGCGCACGGAGTCGACATCACTGCCGCCGTCCAGGGCGGGGGTCCCGACCGGGCAGCCCGCGGCCCAGTCGGTCTCGGCCAGTTTGGTGGCCATGAAGTCGAACAGCGTTGCCGCGGTACCGAACACATCGCCCGGGGCCTGCCGGATCATGCGCCCCACCAGCACGCCCGTGCCGGTGATGGCCGAGACGGCGATCTCCTCCTTGCCGCCCGGGAAGTGGTGGTAGATCGACCCATACGGCAGCCCCGCCGCCTCGCTCAACTTCTTCAGCCCGAATCCGTGATAGCCGTGCCGGGCGAGCAGCCCGGCCGCAGCCACCTCGATTCGCCGTTTCGAATCGGACACCATTCATCCAGAGTATGAGCGGGGTCCGACAGGGGCAGCGCGAATCGCGTTCGGGCAGTGGATCAACCGAGCGCCGCGATGGCCGCGCTCAGCATCTCCGTGGCGCAGTCGGCGACCTCTTGCAGCGCCGGATCGCCCGCGACCTGCACCATCACCTCCGGATTCATGGCCTCCACGATCATAGTGCCGGCGTCCGAACGATCCGCGCGCACAACCACATTGCACGGCAGCAGCAGGCCGATCTGACGGTCCACACCGAGGGCGGTGTGCGCCAGCGACGGATTACACGCGCCCAGGATGAGGTAGTCCTCCATGTCCGCGTCCAGCTTCTGCTTCATGGTCGCGGTCACGTCGATCTCAGTGAGCACGCCGAAGCCCTGCTCGGACAGGGCCTTCCGGGTACGTTGCACCGCATCGGCGAAATCGGTGCGCAGGGTGGCCGAGAGGGCGAGGGTCATCACGAATTCCTTTCCGTTGCGGGGCTGCCGGTTCGGGGCACGCCCAGGCGTTGCAGGAGCAAGGTCATCGGACACCAGCCGACGACCCCGAAGAGCACCAGGTTGGCCGCCACCAAGGCGGTCAGCAGCAGCCACCAGGGCGAGAACGCGAGCACCAGCGCGAGGCTGAGCAGCACCACGGTGCCGGCCAGGCCCGGCACGATGCGGTCGATGGACCAGTGGTGGATCGCGGTCATCTTGACTTCCTTTCGCTCCCGGCGCTGGGCGATCGCTCGGCAGGGATCGCCCGGAAGAGCTTCAGGCCAGCGCCAGGAAGAGTTTCTCCAGTTCCTCGACTGTCATCGGCTCGGAGTTCTCGGCCTGCTCCCCGGTCAGGCAGTCCCGCAGACCGGTGGCGACGATCTTGAATCCGGCGCGGTCGAGAGCGCGAGAGACCGCGGCGAGCTGGGTGACCACGTCCTTGCAGTCGCGGCCCTGCTCGATCATGGAGATGACGCCCGCAAGCTGTCCGTGCGCGCGGCGCAGCCGGTTGAGGACCAGTGCGATGCTGTCTTCGTCGCCGATCATTGGGGGTTTCCTTCCCTGAGTCCGATGACTTCAGTATACCCCTAGGGGTATGGGAGGGTCATGAGAGAGGGCTCACCCTTCCCACGACCCCACCAGTCAGTGCGCGAAGCTGATGTCCGGCAGCACCTTGCGCAGCCAGCGCGGCGACCACCAGGCGGCGTGCCCGGTCAGGCGCAGCAGCACCGGCAGCAGGATCAGGCGGATCAGCACGGCGTCCAGCAGGACGGCGACACCGAGAATGATGCCCATCTCCTTCGGCGGCAGCGGATCGGCCAGGGCGAAGGTGAAGAACACCGCCACCATGACCGCCGCCGCGGCCGCGATCACCCGGCCCGAGTGGGCGATGCCGTCGATGTGGGCCACCTCCGGATCACCCGAGCGCTCGTAGTGCTCCTTCGCCGTGGCCAGCAGGAAGACCGTGTAGTCCATGGCGATGGCGAAGATCATGGCGAAGAAGAACACCGGACCCCAGCCGTCCAGGAAGCCCTGCGGCGTGAAACCGAGCAGGCCCGCGCCGTGGCCGTCCTGGAAGACCAGCTTCGCCACACCGAACGCCGCCGCGGTCGACAGCAGGCTGACACCCGCTCCGAGCAGGGCGATCAGCGGGGCGCGCAGGGCGACCAGCAGGAGCAGGAAGCCCAGCACCAGGATGATGCCGACCACCAGGGGCAGGTAGTCGTTCAGGGCCTGCTGGAGGTCCAGGTTCTCGGCGACCGCGCCGCCGACCAGCGCGCCCGCGGGGAGCGCGGCGCGCAGCGAATGGACGATATCGCCCATGGCCGGATCCGACGGGTCGACCGTCGGGGTCGCCTGGAGCATGACCAGGCCACTGTCGTCGGCGGCGGGCTGCGGCGGGGTGACCATCGCAATCCGATTGTCCGAGGCCGCGATTCGCTGGACGTCCGCGCCGTCGGAGGCGGGGGCCACGATTTGCAGCATGCCGGGCGCACCCGGGCCGAATTCGCGCTGGACCAGCTCGTAGCCCTGACGCACGGACGCGTCCGCGGGCACCACCTGGATGGACGGCATGGCCACCTTCAGGCTCGTCACCGGAATCGCGAGCGCGATCAGCACCAGCAGGGAGCCGATGGCGAACGGCCACGGGTGGCGGTGCAGCAGTTGTCCCCACTTCGCGAAGACCGGCGAACGATGCTGCTGCCGGGCCACGTACGGCAGCGAGCCCGCGTTCACGCGCGCGCCCAGCGCGCCGAGCACGGCGGGCAGCAGGGTCAGCGTCGCCAGCAGCACGAACGAGACCGCGAACATGATGCCGACCGCCATGGTCCGCACCGCGGGCGCGGGCACCACGAGCACGGCCGACAGGCTCACCAGCACGGTCAGGCCCGAGAGCAGCACCGCCTTGCCGGCGGTCGCCATGGTGACGGCGACGGCGGTGCGCGGTGGCGTGTCACCGCGAACAGCGTCGCGGAAGCGGGAGACCAGGAACAGCGCGTAGTCGATACCCAGCGCCAGCGCGAACATCATGGCGAAGTTCATGGCCCACACCGAGATCGGCGTGACATGGTTCAGCAACACCAGACCGCCCGCCGAGGCGATGAGGCCGGTGAGCGTCAGCAGCAGCGGCAGTCCGGCCGCCACCAGCGAGCCGAAGGCCAGCACCATGATCGCCAATGTGACCGGCCACGAGAACATCTCGGCCTTCATCATGGCCTCGTGATTGGCCTTGTTGAAGTCGCTCCACAGCGCCGAGGCACCGGTCGGATAGATCTCGAAGCCGTCGGATGAGAGGGCCTGCAGTTTCGGGCCGACGTCGGTGACCGCGGCAACCATCTCGTCGGTGTTCGCGTTCGCGCCGGCCAGCAGGATGCCGGTGTGGCCGTCGCGGCTGACCGACTGGCCCGGCACGGGTGCGACGATCGCGCCGAATCGGCTGTCGGCCTGCAGGATTCCGGTGAGATCCCCCACCAGGCGTTGCGCCTGCGGACTGTCCATGGTCGCGGTGTCCGAATGGATCACCACCTGCACCGCCGCGGCCGAGTTGCCGCCGAAGTGCTCTTGCGCGAGTTCGCGGACACGCACGGACTCTGATCCATTGGCCTGCCAGCCCGCCCCCGCGAGCGAGTCGAACACCGTGGGCGCGGCCGCGCCGAGGGCGACGGACAGGATCAACCAGAAGCCGAACACCCAGCGGGCGTGATCGGCCATGCGGGCCCCGAGGCGGCCCAGCAGACCGCCGGGGGCGGTCGTGATCGGAGAAGCGTCGGCGACGCCGACTGTGGTACTTCGCATCTGACTTCCTTCCATACCCCCTGGGGTATGTCACGACTATACCCCCAGGGGTATCAAAGGCAAGTGTGGGTGCCGATCGGCAACTCGCGAGCACACCGGGCGAACCCGCGCTACGGCCATGCGATCGGCGTCCGACCCGCGGCTCCGGACTAGGCTTCGCAGCTGTGGCGGTAGTGGAAGGCGCGCGGCGCAGAGTCATCGATATCGGACGCCGGGCCCTGGGCCTGGACGTTCCCGCCGCCGATCACACCGTCGCCGTCCTGCACGGAGTCGACGCCGACCGGCCCGGCCTGGACCGGCGCGAAACCCTGCAATTGATGCGGATCCGGCTGCTCGGCGCGACCGGGGCCGTGATCATGGCGGTGTCCGCGCTGGGTGTCGGAGCCCAACCGGTGCACCAGAATCCGATCTCCGGCATGCGGGTGCTCGGGTTCTTCGCACGGGCCGGCACCTCGACGCTGGCCATGTGCATGATCGGCACCATCCTGGTGATCATGGCGTGGCTGCTGCTGGGCCGCTTCGCCGTCGGCGGGTGGGGCGGGGATCCACGCCACCGGCTCAGCCGCTCGCAGATGGATCGGACGCTGCTGCTGTGGATCATTCCGCTCAGCGTCGCGCCGCCCATGTTCAGCAACGACGTCTATTCGTACCTGGCACAGAGCGAAATCGCGGCCCGGGGCATGGACCCTTATTCGGTCGGCCCGGTGGCCGGGCTCGGGCTCAACAATGTGCTCACCAACAATGTCCCCACCATCTGGCGGGACACCTCCGCGCCCTACGGGCCGCTGTTCCTGTGGATGGGACGCGGCATCGCGCAGATCACCGGCGACAACATCCTTCTCGGGGTGTGGCTGCATCGGTTGCTGGCCTTGGCGGGCGTGGCATTGATGGTATGGGCGCTGCCGCGGCTGTCGCGACGCTGCGGAATCGCGGGGGTGAGCGCGCTGTGGCTGGGCGCGGCCAACCCGCTGGTGCTGTTCCACCTGGTGGGCGGGGTGCACAATGACGCGCTCATGCTCGGGCTGATGCTGGCGGGAATGGAATTCTGCCTGCGCGCCATCGACGATTGCCCGCAGTTCAATCAAAGGGCTTGGGCGCTGCTGGTTTTCGGTGCCGTGCTGATCACGCTGTCCTCGTCGGTGAAGATCATCTCCCTGGTGAGCCTCGGATTCGTGGGCATGGCGCTGGCGCGGCGGTGGGGAGGCGGGCTCAAACCGGTACTCGTCGCCGGCGGTGTACTCGGTGTCATCGCCGTCGTCACGACACTGTCGGTGAGCTATGCCAGCGGACTCGGATTCGGCTGGGTCAATACGGTCGGCACCGCCACCTCCGTGCGCAGTTACCTGTCGCTGCCGACCGCCGTCGGGATCATCACCGGATTCGGCGGCGTGCTGCTCGGGCTCGGCGACCACACCACCGCCCTGCTCGACATCACCCGGCCCATCGCGGAGCTCGTGGCGGCCTTCGTGACCATCCGCATGCTCATCGCCGTCTGGACCGGGCGCTTGAATGCCATCGGCGCGCTGGGGGTTTCGCTCGGCGCGATCGTGCTGCTGTTCCCAGTGGTGCAACCCTGGTACCTGCTGTGGGCGATCGTGCCCCTCGCCGCGTGGGCCAACCGGCCCGCGTTCCGGGTGCCGGCGGTGGTGCTGTCGGTCGTGGTGTCGGTGATGGTCATGCCGCGCGGCGCGGACTTCTATGTCTTCCAGATCGTCGAATCCGCCATCGCCACCGTGATCGTGGGCCTGTCGCTGATCTTCCTCACCCGAAATGTGCTGCCGTGGCGCAATCAGCCGGGGGTGTCGGCTCGGTCACAGCAGCCCACGCCTTACGGTGTCTCATCGTGACCGCAGCTTCCGGACCGGCCGTACGCGTCGACGGCGTCGTGAAACGCTACGGCGAGACCACCGCGGTCGACGGCATCAGCTTCGATATCGAACGCGCACAGGTGCTGGCCCTGCTCGGACCCAATGGCGCCGGCAAGACCACCACCACCGAGATGTGCGAAGGCTTCGTGACTCCCGACGCCGGGACCGTGCGGGTGCTGGGCCTGGACCCGATCGCCGACTCCGATCAGCTCCGACCGCGCATCGGCGTGATGCTGCAGGGCGGTGGCGCGTATCCGGGGTCCAAGGCCGGGGAGATGCTCGACCTCGTCGCCTCCTATTCGGCGAATCCGCTGGACCCGACCTGGCTGCTGGACACGCTCGGACTGAAAGACGCTCGGCGGACGCCGTATCGGCGGCTCTCGGGCGGGCAGCAGCAGCGGCTCGCGCTGGCATGCGCGCTGGTCGGGCGGCCGGAGATCGTGTTCCTCGACGAGCCGACGGCCGGATTGGACGCACAGGCACGGCATCTGGTGTGGGAACTCATCGACGCGCTGCGCCGCGACGGGGTCAGCGTACTGCTGACGACGCACATGATGGACGAGGCCGAGCAGCTGGCCGATCAGCTGGTGATCATCGACCACGGGCAGGTCGTCGCGCAGGGCACGCCCGCCGAGGTCACCTCGCACGGGGCCGAAGGGCGGCTGGCGTTCACCGCACCACCCAAACTCGACCTGTCGCTACTGGAAGCCGCACTGCCGGAAGGGTTCACCCCGCGCGAGACCGCGCCGGGGTCGTACCTGCTGCAGGGCGACATCACCCCGCAGGTGCTGGCGACCATGACCGCGTGGTGCGCGCGAATCGACGTGCTGCCCACCGACATTCGCATCGACCAGCGCCGGCTGGAAGACGTGTTCCTCGAACTGACCGGGCGGGAGCTCCGCGGATGACCGAGACCGTGAACCGATTCGCGGCGGGCACCTTCTCCCCCGCGCCGCAGCCGACCACACGCGCCAAGATGCTGGCGGCGCAGACGCGCATGGAGCTGATCCTGTTGCTGCGCAACGGGGAACAGCTGCTGCTGACCATGTTCATTCCGATCACGCTGCTGATCGGGCTGACCCTGCTACCGATGAGCGGGCTCGGCGAGCACCGGGTCGACCGGGTGGTGCCCGCGGTGATGATGGTGGCGATCATGTCGACCGCGTTCACCGGGCAGGCCATCGCCGTCGGCTTCGATCGGCGGTACGGGGCATTGAAGCGGCTCGGGGCGACGCCGCTGCCGCGGTGGGGCATCGTCGCGGGCAAGTGCTCGGCGGTGCTGATCGTGGTGGTGCTGCAGTCGATCCTGCTGGGGGCCATCGGGTTCGCGCTCGGCTGGCGGCCGTCGCTGACCGGGCTGCTGCTCGGCGCGGTGGTGATCGCGCTCGGGACCGCGACCTTCGCGGCACTGGGGCTGCTGCTGGGCGGGACGCTCAAGGCCGAGGTGGTGCTGGCGCTCGCCAACATTCTGTGGTTCGTCATGCTCGGGACCGCGAGCCTGGTGTTCATGTCCGACGACCTGCCGCACGCGGTGAGCCTGATCGCGCGGATCATTCCGTCCGGGGCGCTGTCGGAGTGCCTGGAGCAGGCGATGCGCACCAGCATCGACTGGTACGGGCTCGCGGTGCTGGCCGGCTGGGGCGGGCTCGCGGGGTGGCTGGCCACCCGGTTCTTCAAGTTCGATTGAGGCCGTCCGGGCGGCGGTCACCTCGAAAGTTCGCGCCCGCCCGGGTGTTTAACGACACGTTGTAGTAGGGCCGGTGACGGGGCGAAATGCGGCCCCGCTACCATCGGTGCGTGCTGTCTCGCGCCTTCCAGCGACTTGCCGACCTGTTCCCGATGCCTTCCCTGCGGGTGCAGCGACTGCTCGCCTTCCTGGTCATCCTGTCCCAGGCCGGAATCTCGGTGACCGGCGCGGTCGTCCGCGTCACCGCCTCGGGCCTGGGCTGCCCCACCTGGCCGCAGTGCTTCCCCGGCAGCTTCGTGCCGACCGCGGTGGCCGAGGTGCCGGTGCTGCACCAGGTGGTCGAATTCAGCAACCGCATGCTCACTTTCGTGGTGTCGCTGGCCGCGGCGGCCATCGTGCTCGCGGTCACCCGGGCGCGGCGGCGGCGCGAAGTCCAGGTGTACGCCTGGCTGATGCCCGGCGGCACCGTACTACAGGCCGTGATCGGCGGTATCACCGTGCGCACCGGGCTGCTGTGGTGGACGGTCGCGGTGCACCTGCTGGCATCCATGCTGATGGTGTGGCTGGCGACGCTGCTGTGGGCCAAGGTCGGGGAACCCGACGACGGCATCGACACGGTTCAGGTTCCCAAGCCGCTGCGGCTGCTGACCGCCCTGTCCGGTCTGGCCCTCACCGGAACGCTGATCGCGGGCACCCTGGTCACCGGCGCGGGTCCGCACGCGGGTGACAAGAGCGTCGAGAAGCCGGTCGAACGCCTGCAGGTCGAGATCGTCACCCTGGTCCACCTGCACGCCGAACTCCTGGTCGCCTACCTGGCCCTGCTCGTCGGCCTCGCCTGCGGTCTGGCCGCGGTCGGCATGAACAAGACCATCCGCAACCGCCTCATCCTGGTGATCGCCCTGGTCTGCTCCCAGGCCCTGGTCGGCATCGTCCAGTACTTCACCCACGTGCCCGCCGCCCTGGTCGCCGTCCACGTCGGCGGGGCCGCCGCCTGCACCGCCGCCACCGCCGCCCTCTGGGCCGCCATGCGCACCCGCGAACCCCTCCCCACCTCGGCCCCGGCGCCCGTGGACAAGGCCGCCGCCTGAATCGGCCGGCGGCTCCGCACCGCCGTCGACCGCACCCGGCAGGATGTCCTGTGTGCCCGAGCTACTCGACGACGCCCACCTGGAACAGACTGCGGTAGTGGCGAACTCCACCATGAACCGCGACCGCCGACTGCCCGCCTACCGTCGCGAACTCGGCTTCGACCCCGTTGCCTGGCTGGCGGCCCGTCCGGCACCCCAGCGCTGGCTGGATGTCGGATGCGGCAGCGCCCACGCCCTGTTCGAGGCGGACGAAACGCTGTCCGGTCACGCCCGGATCATCGGGCTCGACCTGGTGGGCTATTTTTGTGGGCCGCCGCGAGCGGGCATCGACCTCGTCACCGGTTCGGTATTGGCCTGGCATCCCGACGAACCCGTGGATCTGATCACCAGCGTCCACGCCCTGCACTACGTGGGCGACAAACTCACTGCTCTCACCCGCATGTCCTCCTGGCTCACCCCCGACGGCCTGTTCGCCGCGAACTTCGACGCCACCTCGATCCGTGACACCGGCGGCGCTCCACTCGGTAGACGTGTGACAACCGCCTTGCGTCACAACGGATTCACCTACACGGCGCGAAGTCACCGCCTCACCCGCAGCGGCCGAGCCCTCCCCCGGTGGGAATTCACCTACGCCGGCGCCGATGCCCACGCCGGCCCGAACTACACCGGCCAAGACGCCGTCGCCTCTCATTATCGGCTCTGACGGTGATCTCGCTCCCGCAGGACGGGACAGCGGGTTTTCCCTGACCAGCGCTACGCCTCAGGAATGAGCTCGGGTGAGCGCTGCGGGTGATGCCCGGATCGCGGCTCGGAGCTACCATCCGGTTATTGACCTCCGCGAGTTGCGGAGCCGGCTGCGCAGCAGCGCATTCCGGCCGAGCGCTCGCGGCCACTACGCCAGAAGGGGAGCATATGAGGCTCGTTCGCCGGATCGCCGCTGCGGTCGCGGTCGCCGGAGTGGTCTGCGCAGTGGGGGCCTGCGGTAATGATGCGGCGCGACCGCCGGGAGGGCCGTTGTCGGCCGATGCGCGTGCGGAGGTCGGGCGCGCCCTGGACGCTGCCGTGGCGGCGGGAGTTCCCGGGGTGCAGGTGGTCGTGACCGAGCACGACCGGGAGTGGGGTGCGACCTCGGGTGTCGGTGACGTCGCTACCGGCGCGGCCTTTCCGCAGGGCGCGCATGTGCGAGTCGGCAGCAATACCAAGCCGTTCGTCGCGACCGTCATGATGCAGCTCGTCGCGGAGGGTGCGGTGGATGTGGGCGCGCCTGTCGAGCGTTACCTGCCCGGCGTCGTTCAGGGTGCGGGCATCGATGGCAACCGGATCACGGTCCGGAATCTCATGCAGCACACCAGCGGTCTGCCCGAGTATCTGGAACTACCCGAGCTGCAAGGTGATTCGCCCGATCTGCTGACGATGCACTTCGACACGGCGGACCTGGTCCGTCGCGCCATGACCCTGCCCGCGCACTTCGAGCCGGGCGCGAAAGCCGAATACAGCAATACCAATTACCTCATCGTCGGCATGATCGTGGAACGCGTGACCGGGCACCCGGTGGGCGAGGAAGTCACGCACCGCGTCATCGACCGGCTGGGGCTGCGCGACACCTACTACCCGGCCGCCGGCGACACCGACCTCCGCAGTCCCCATCCGCAGGGCTACGAGGCGGTCGACGGGAAGCCGACCGATGTCACCCGTTTCGATCCGTCGTGGGCGGGAAGTGCCGGCGCGCTGATCTCCACCGGCTCCGATGCGAATCGGTTCTTCAGTGCGCTCCTCACCGGGAACCTGCTGCCCCCGGCCCAGGTGGCCGCCATGCGGACCGATCCGAAACCGCTGACCAACCGCCCGGGTTACTCGTACGGCCTCGGATTGACCACCGCCACCGCACCGTGTGGCATCCAGGTGTGGGGGCACGGCGGTTCCATCCCTGGCTTCCGAACCTTCAACGCCGTCACCCCGGACGGCCGCGCGGTCACCCTCATCGCCAATCTCCGGCCCTCGGATCCCACCGTCACCGCTGCCCTCCAGAAGGCGTTCGACACCGCGCTCTGCGCAGCCGACTGAGCCCCGGGCCGATCGGCCGCGCGCCGCACAGCGTCAGACCTGCACCCAGGATTGCAGGGAATTTTCTAGCGCGGGGCGGACTACCGTGGCGAGGGCGAGACCGGGGCCGGGCCGGTCTCAGGCGGGGAGGAACTGCCATAGGGCGTTTCGCACCGAACCCTGCTCATGACCGGCCTGCAATTCCAGCAGGGCGGCTTCGGCGACCAAGCCGACCCACAACCGGGCGCCTGCCTCCGGGTCCGGCCAGCCCAGGACCTTGAAATCGGGTTCGATCAGCGCGGCGTTGTGGGTGTTGCGAGCCGTCACCTCGTCCACGATCAGAGGTTCGGCCCGGGCTTCGAGGAGCAGGGCCTTGACGCCGCGGTCGCGCAGACAGGCGTCGAGGTAGGCGGTGGATCCGGCCAGGAGACGGTCCCGGCCCGGGGCGAGGCCGGAGGTGGCGGAGTCGATCACGGCCTGCAGGCGCTCGTGGAATTCGCGATGCAGGGCCAGCAGGTAGTTGGCGCGGGTGCCGAAATGATGGAAGAACGTGCCTTTCGAGACGCCGAGCTCGGCCACCAGGACGTTCACGCTGACACCGCCGAGTCCCAGCCGCTCGGCCAGCAGCAGGCCGCTGCCGACGAGCGCGGCGCGAGTGCGCGCGGCGGAATCCTCCCGCAGATTCATCAGATTCAACCCTCACCGGGGGCGGCTCCGGCTCGCCCTGTGTTGCGCGACAGGCGATTCGGCGTCCCCCTTGCGTGTGTTTCGGACCGATTGTATGGTCACATCATACTTGACCGACCGACTGGTCAGTGAACGACCGGTCGGTCACCACAATCGAATGAAGGGTTGTTGCGTATGCACATCATGCGCACGTCGGCCGGACGACTGGCCTACGAAGACATCGGCACCGGGCCCACCGTGGTCCTGCTGCACGCCACCCTGCACGACCACCACGACTTCGATCCGATCCTCCCGGCATTGGCCGCGGAGCATCGGGTGATCGCCATCGATTGGCCGGGACACGGCGCGTCCGAACCGAATTCGACCATCGCCGCCGCCGGGATCGCCGACACGCTCGCCGAGGTGGTCACAACACTGGAGCTGGATCCGGCGGTGTTCATCGGCAGTTCGGTTGGCGGATTCGCGGCCGCTCGCCTGGCGTTGGAGCAGCCGGCGCGCGTCGCCGGGCTCGTCCTCGTCAACACCGGCGGCTTCGTCCGGCAGACGCCGCTGACCCGGGCCTACTGCAACCTCTACGGCTCCGCTCTGGTGGCCCGCCGCTGGCTCCCGCACAGCATCCGCAACTACATGAAACCCGCGACCCCGCACGACGAGGCCGTCGTAGAGCGCGCGATCCGCATGGCGGGCACCGAGATCGGCCGCGCCACCTACTCCGCCCTGTGGCACAGCTTCAACGATCCCCGCTACGACCTCACCGGCCGCGCAACCGAAATCGCGGCACCGACCCTGATCGTGTGGGGCCGCCGCGACCCGGTCCTCCCGCTCCGCTACGGCAGGAAGGTTCACGCCCTGATCCCCGGCTCCGAGCTCCAGGTCCTCCCCGCCGGCCACCTGCCCTTCTCCTCCGCCCCCGATCAGTTCCTGGACGTCGTCCGCCCATTCATCGAATCCGCATACGCGACACCGGGAGCCAGCCCGTCACCGAGATGAAGTGCGGCACCCATCAAGTTCAGGGAGCTCTCAGCGCGGAATTTTGTCCAGGTAGCCGCAATGAGAACTCCCTCGAGCCTGCTGGGGTCTGCTGGTGCGGCATCGATGATCCGATTGGTGGATTCGGTCGGCAGGGAGAGTTCGCCGCGAGCAGCGTGAATGCAGCGCTCGAGGGCTTCGCGGGCCAGAACTCCGGCCGTCGTCCAGTCGGACACCGTGAAACGCCAGCGCCATGAGCCATGAGCCATGAGCCATGAGCCATGACAGCCTGCGCCTGTTCGCCGAACTCGACCGCCACCTCCAGGCCACCATGGTCTGGCGCCGCGAAACCCTCGACGCCGTCATCGGCTCCTCCGCATTCCTCTCCGAATGCGGCGTCGGGGCCTCGGAGGCGAGCTCGGAGAGCTCATGGGTGAGCAGCGGAGTCGCACAGTCGAATTCGGGAATGGCAGTCGGCTGACCCAGCCGCGAGATCGGGCACGGACGGCGGAAGTGCTGAATACTTCGACGGATGGGTGCGCTCTCGCTGTTCAACACACCGGCACTGCATCGACTGCGGGATTGCGAGCGGGTCCTGGTCGCTGGAGCTGGGGGCGGGTTCGACGTGCTCAGTGGCCTACCGGTGGCGTTCGCGCTGCAGGAGCAGGGCAAGTCGGTAGTGCTGGCGAATCTCACGTTCACACCGGTCACGCGGACCACGGCCCGGCAGGTCGCGCCCGGGCTGTTCGAAATCGATGCGGAGACCGAGGGCGCGGACGCGTACTTTCCGGAGAAGCACCTCGCGGTGTGGTTGCGCAACCACGGCTTTCCGGATCGGGTGTTCCTGATTCGCAAAGGTGGGCCCGCCGATGTCCGGGCGGCCTACGCATGGTTGGCTCGCGAACTCCGGCTGGACGGGGTGGTGTTGGTCGATGGGGGTACGGATCTCCTGATGACCGGTGATGAAGCCGGATTGGGTACACCGGTCGAGGATGTGACCAGCCTGTTGGCAGCGCAGGCGCTCGGCCTGCCCGTCAAGCTGGCCGTCTGTGTCGGGTTCGGCGTCGATGCCCACCATGGCGTCTGCCACGCGCATTTCCTGGAAAACGTTGCCGCACTTGCTGGACTCGGCGCATATCACGGCGTCTTCGCTCTCACACCAGGCATCGCGGCCGTCGATGCCTGGCTGGCGGCCGTCGACTGGGTTCAGCAGCACACCCCGGGTAAGGAGAGCATCGTCTGCGCGTCGATCACCGACGCCGCCCGCGGCGAATTCGGTGATCACCACTCCCTGGCCCACACCCGCGCCAAGGGTGCCGAACTCTTCGTCAATCCCCTCATGTCGATGGTCTGGGGATTCGACCTGGACACCGTCGCCGAGCGGGTGCTCTACCGCGACGACATCGCCCACGCCACAACACCATTCGAAGTTGCCGCAGCAATCGAAGCATTCCGCGACCGCACACCCTTGCGGCCTCGCCGAACAATCCCCGTCTGACGATCGACATCCCGGTTCACCAGACAGCCGATCGGTCTATGACGGTCAGGCTATCGCCTCGTAGAGCCAATGGCGGGCGCTCGAATCGAGACGTGTGCCCACGATGGCCGACACTCGAGCGAGATCGTGCGATGCGATTCGAGTTGCCGAGGACGAAGAACTCCTTCTCCTGCGGGAAGTCGTCGGTCCACGGGAGGTCGTCGAGGTCGAATCCGCCGAAGCCGTGGGCGTACCGTTCGGCGTCACAGAAGCGCAGGATCAGGTTCTGCTGCCACGGTGTGCGGGCCGGCGCGGAGCCGGCCAGCGCCAGCACATCGCAGAACACATCGGTGCCGCCATTGGTCATGTAGACATCCGCGCCCGAGGCCCGCGCGCTGAAGGTGTTGCCCACGGTCCAGACCCTAACGCGTGGTGGAATATCGCTGGGCCACACCGTGGCACGGATGATCTGATGTCAGGATGGCTGGTTCGCGAATCACGGTATGCACTCCCCCGTGCGATGCCTCCGACGTGGAAGCGGCCCTCGCGGACGCGCTGGCGCCATTCGAACTCGGGTTCACGCCGGGCAAGGCTGATATCGCCGAGGGCTGTGACCTCAGTGCCGACTATCTGGCGGCACCGCCGGCTGACACGCTGCCGCTGAACCTGCCCTGCCATGCAGAACAGTGACGGTGTGCCGATCGTGGAAGCGGATTGGGCGGAACCTGATTCGCTGCTGGGGATGATCCAGCGTGGGCGGGGTGCAGCGTATGCGGCGGCGCTGGGTCAGCGAGAGTTGGCTGCGGAGTACGTGATCGGCTGCATCGTGGATGATCCGCGGTGGGACCATCAGGTCGAGCAGCGAGGGTGGCTCTACGCGACGCTGGTCGCCGAATTGGGGATGGATCTGCGACTTTTGCGTGCCGCGTACGCGCGGCCGGTCGATGCGAGCGGCGATTCGGATGCATGGCTCGCGGTCCGGGTGTTCGAGCTGCTCGCGCGCCGCGGGGTGCTGGGCACCGTGGCCGAGTTGCGGCGCTATCTGCGGACAGGTCGCGACTTCGATTTGGCATTCGGCACCCTCGTGCCGTTCTTCGAGCATCCGGAGGCCGAGGGGCTGCTCGAGGAGGCGCTCGGGGCGGCCGATGACGAGCAGCTTCGCCGGGCGATCGAGTGGGGTCAGGATTCCTCCGCAGGACCCTGGCCGGTGTGGCGGCGCGCCAGCGCACGGATCGACAGGGTGATTTCCGATGTGGAGCGGAAGCGGGCACGCCCGCCGACGGGGCCGTCCGGGCCGGCGACGCGAGATGCTGCCGAGCGCGAAAGGATCCTTCGGGTTGCCGCGGAATCCGGTCTTGTTCAAGAGATTTCACCGGCCGGGATCACGGATGAGCACTGGGAAGGGGTGCTCTGGGACGTTGCACCCGCGGTGGTCGCGGAGGGGGCTGCCACGCCGGCTGTGCGGGTCGCGGTGCGTCGGCAGTTGGGGCGGCTGCGGTCACCTCGGGCGTTGGTGTGGGCGCGGGCGCACGCAGACCTGGACAGCTCGATCGGTGGCGCAGCGCTGTCACTGCTCACAGATATCGGCGAAAAATCAGATGCGCCAAGGTTGTTCGACTATCTGGAGGCCGCCCATGGCGGCGGCAACGATTACATCTATGACCAGTGCAGTCTGGTCGATGTTCTGGCCCGGCTCGACTATGTGCCCGCTGTCCCTGTCGTCGAGGCAATCTTCGACTCCACTGTCTATTCCTATCTCAGGATCCGGTGTGCCGAGGCGCTGAGCCGCCTCTCGGCCGAATTCCCGCGTGGCCGGGCCGTCGAATGTCTCACGGATTGTGAAGAACGGACTCGCGAAATCGCGATTGGGCACGTGGATATCTCGGTGCGCGCGGTGCGGGAACGGCTGGGCCTGATCGCTGCCGATCCGATGGAGGCGGACGACAACCGCCGGGTCGCGGCGACAAGGATTTCATAAGAGACCCGCTGGGTGCGGTGGATAACTTCGTCTCATCCAATCAGCCATTCGGGCGGTGGAATTCAGACGGAGGTCAGGCATCATGTGGAACGTTCCCAACGGCGGGCGTGGTCTGGTGGCGAAGGCAGCGGCACCGGTGGCCGCTGCCGCGGTCGGGGTGGCGGCCATCGTGCTGGCCGCGGCACCGGCCCAGGCTCAGGCCAATTATCCGAATTCGTGCATCGTGGTGCAGAACCACGCCGGCCGCACCACCACGGTGACCATGAACTACCCCGCGGGCTACAACGGGTCCTGGACGATCTACCCGGACGACCTGAGCCTGCTGCTGTACAACGGTGAGCCGGCGCAGTCGCCGACGGGTGATTTCAACATTCAGAAGGACTCGGACCTGCAGGCGGTGTGGAACTACGACCCCAACCGCGACACCAACCGCGGCTGCAACGGCTCCTGGGTCGTCACGCTGAACTGACCAGGGTCAGCGCCGATCGGCGATGACAAGGTGACCGCCGGCGCGGACCGAAGTGCGTTTGCCCTCGATTCCCGCCTCGACCGCGACCGATTGCAGGTCGCGGTCGGCGGTGACGGAGAAGCCGCGCTCGGCGAGCACTGCGGCCATCGCCTCGGGGGTCCAGCTCGAACGCTGCGGTTCACCGGCCATGGGATTGGTGCGGCCGGAGACGGACAGCAACAGCTCCATGGCCTTGCGGCCGTAGTGGTGCGCCCGATTGGGGGTCGGGTAGGTGATGATCAGGCGGCTGCCGGGGGCACTGCGCTTCGCCACCTCGGTGACGGTCTCGGCGACCTCGGCGGGCGTCAGGTAGGGGACGACGCCCTCCCAGATCCAGGTGGTGGGCCCGGTCTCGTCGTGGCCGGCCGTGGTGAGGGCGGCCCCGAGGGAGTCCCTACCGAAATCGACCGGGACGAAATGGACGTCTGCCAGGGCTTCCCGCTCCCCCAGCCGTTCCCGCTTCTCGGTCTGGGACGCCGGATGATCCACCTCGAACACGGCGACTCCCGCCAGTTCGGGCATGCGCCAGGCGCGCGCGTCCAGCCCCGCGCCCAGAATCACCAGCTGCGGATGCGCACTCTCCCGCACCGCCTCGTCGATGGCGACCGTGCGGGCCGCCAGCACTTCCGAAGTGGCGGAGAGCAATTCGTACTCCATCCGCGCGCCGAACCCCTTCGGCACCACGCCCGCGCGCACGAGATCGACCAGTTCGTGTTCGCCGTCGACCAATAGTTCGACCGCGACCGGGTCGGAGAACCGCCCGACGCCCATTCGCCCGTCCGCCACGGCGCGGCCCTGGCAGACCAGGACCGCTGTCCGGCTCGCTGCACGCTCGGTCACCGGTTCATTATCGGCGCTGCTGCCATGGTTCGACCGCCGCCGGGTCGATCCGGGATTCGCGCCAGAGCGGGCTGTCGACGAAGTGATTGTCGAAACGCTCCTGGGTGCGCAGGATTTCGAGCGGATCGCCGTCGCCGCGGCGGAGCCGCTCACCCATCCGGAAGTATTCGAAGCGTTCGATGCCGGGCGTGAACACGATCAACACATCGGCCGCCGAATCGGCGGGGGCGGCCCAGGCGTGCACCATGGCGGGCGGAACCAGCAGGAAATCCCCCTCGCGCATGGTGAGGATCTCTTCCCCGGCCAGTACCCGCAGCGTGCCACCCAGCAGAAAGAACAGCTCTGCGGAGCTGGTGTGGAAGTGCGGCGGTGGGCCATCGGTTCCGCGGGGCAGGACCGCGCGGTTGGCGCTGAGCTTTCCGCCGGTCATATCGTGGTCGGCATACAGGTGCACGCCCAGGCCCGGCAGCTGTTCGGCCTCGCCGGCCCGGATGAACAGGGCACGGTCCGCGCCGGAGGGTGTGGTGGTCATGGTCGGTCTCCTCGGCCCCGGGGACCCTCCCCGGACGACAACACAGAGACACGGTGACCGCGAACAGTGACATGGGCGCGGGTTTCGGTGACGCGGAACACGATCCGGGCCGCCATGTCACAGTTTCCGGGCCGCCCGGCTCTTCGGTGGCGAGAGAAGGGAGATGAATCATGACGGCACAGCCACCGCACGCGGCCTCCGACGAGGTCACCGCGCGCTTTCTCGATTACCGCGAACTGCTGTTCGCGGTCGGATACAACATGCTCGGCAGCGTCGCCGATACCGAAGACGTGCTCCAGGAGGCCTGGCTGGCGTGGGCAGCGCGGCACCGTGACCCCGCCGCGGCACCGGTCGACAATGCCCGCGCCTACCTGATCCGGGTGGTCGCCAATCACGCCCTGGCGCGGCGCACCGAGATCGGCAAACGACGCGAAACCTACGTCGGCCCTTGGCTTCCCGAACCGCTGGTCACCACCGAGGACGAGGTGTCCGGCGTCGTGGAACGCAAGGAATCGCTGTCCATGGCGGTCCTCGTGGTCCTGGAAACCCTGTCTCCGCTGGAGCGCGCGGTCTTCGTCCTGCACGATGTGTTCGGCTTCGGCCACCCCGAGATCGCGGCCATGCTCGACCGCTCCCCCACCGCGGTCCGCCAGCTCGCCTCCCGCGCCCGCAAGCACATCCACGAGCGCCGGCCTCGCCGGCGAGATCAGCACTTCCAGGCCGGGCTGAGCGAGCGCCTGGCCGAGGCTACGCTGCGCGGTGACCTCGCCACCATGCTCGAGGTCCTCGCCCCCGATGTCACCCTGTGGACCGACAGCGGCGGCGCGGGCCGGGCCCAGAGCCTGGAACCCGTCCACGGCCGCGACCGGGTCGCCGCGGTCTTCATGGCCGTGGCCGCCGACCTCCCCGCCGGGCACCTAGCCATTCGCTACCGCTGGGTGGCCGAAGACCCCTGCGTCCTGGTGTTCTCCGACGAGAGCCCCCTGGCTGCCGTCGTCGTCGACCTGGACCCGGCCGGTACCCGAATCCAGACGATCTACTCGATCACCAACCCGCACAAGCTATCCCGCATCACCTGATGGCACGCCGGACAGCCGCCGCAACGGGGGCACGCAAACGGGCACGGTGAGCATGGACCCGGCAATGCGGGCGCTCCCGGACGCAGGCCGCAGGGGTCCCGGTGCACAGCCGAGCAAGGGACCGGACTGCGTCGAGCTGCTCGATCACGAACCCGCGCAGGCTTTTCCGGATCAGCTCGGTGCGGCCGGGGCGGATCGGCCGGGTCGCACTGCGGCTGTCACGACGACCGTGGCGTAGGAGGCGGTGAAAGCGCCGCCGAGGGCGTCGATGGCCGCGCCGATGCCGTCGAGGACGGCGGCGAGGGTGTCGGGTGGGGCCTGGGTGAGGGTGCCGTGAGTGGGGATCTGGTCGAGCCATTCATCGCGGGTGTAGGTGTGGCGCCAATCGAACTGCCACTGCTCGGGGTCGGTGAAGGCTCCGGATTCGCGGATTCCCTTGGCCACCGTGTCGAGTATCGGCTGGTAGATCTCGAGGGCGGGGCGGTCCGCGACCCGCGCGACGGGTGTGTCCGGCAGCAGGCGGCGATAGACCGCGGCGAAGGCCGCGGCCGCGTCGGGCGGCAGCTGGGCGAGGGGCCAGAAGGCGGCGAGCCGGCCGCCGGGGCGCAGGATCTGCGCCGCCCGGGCCGTGCCCTGCACCGGATCGACCCAGTGCCAAGCGGTTCCGGCTATCACCGCGTCGAAGGTGCGGCCTGCCGGATCCCACTCCTCGAAGGTGCCGACCTCCACGTCGACACCGGTTTCGCGAGCGAAGTCGGCCATGCGGGCATCGGGTTCGACGCCGAGCACCGTGCAGCCGGAATCGCGGAACTGCCTGGTCGCAATACCGGTTCCACAGCCGACGTCGAGGACGTCCTTGCCGGGGCTTGCCGCGAGGATGCGCTCGATCATGGCGGCGGGATACGCCGGGCGGGTGCGGTCATAGCGGGCGGCGTCGATACCGAACGACTCCGCGATGTGCCGGGCTCGATGGGGGCTCTGGTCTGCGGGTTCGGGGCCCGAGGGCGGTAGAGTGACCATGCGCCCACTCTAAGTGGGCACTTGCCCACTCCGCAAATGGATTGGGTCCGGCCGACATGAAGGAGTGCGGGGTGCCCACCGGGGTGGCCATTCGGGATGCACGGGAGCAGTTGTTCGACGCGGCCGAGCGGATTCTGTTGCGGGACGGGCCGAGCGGGCTGACGAGCCGGTCCGTCACCGCCGAGGCCGGGTGCGCGAAAGGCGTGCTGCACCGGCATTTCGCCGATTTCGACGGGTTCCTCGCCGAGCTGGTCGAGGACAGGATCGTCCGGGTGGAGCGGCTCGGCGCCGCACTGCGCGACCGGGCCGGGGAGGCCACGGTGCCGGGCAATCTCACGGAGGCGCTGACCGCCGTGTTCGAGACGGTGGCGGTGGCCATCGTCAGCCTGGTCACCTATCGGGACGAGCTGCGCGCCCGGCTGCGGCAGCGCCGGCCGGTCGGTGTCCCCGTCCTGACCGAGGCCACCGAGCTGATCGCCGGATACCTCGCCGCCGAGGTCGACACCGGCCGCCTCGCGGCCACCTGCGACACCGATCTACTCGCTCGCACGCTGATCGGATCGGGACACCTGCTCTTCGCCGACCGCACCGCGGCCCGGCCCGAGACCGAGGCCGTGCACGCCATGGTGACCGCGATCCTGGGTGGAGCGCTGACGTCCTGAAACACCGAGACGCGGACGAGTGAGAGTCTCACTGCGAGACCACCCTTGACACCGTCGGGGCCGCCGGGAAATTTGACCCCTGCAGTTCAGGTCACCCGTACGAAAGGTCTCCCACCGCAGTGAGCATCGACCACACGACCCTGTCCCCCGCCGAGGTCGTCACCGCCCTGTGCGCCGAATGGCGCACCGGCACACCGGAATCCATCGCCGAGTTCTTCACCGAGGACGCCGTCTACCACAACATTCCGATGCAGCCGTTCGTCGGCAAGGACGCGATCCTGGAGTTCCTGCGCGGCTTCATCGGCGCGTTCGGCGGCATCGACTTCACCATCCATCACCAGGCCGTCACCGGCACTGTCGTGCTCAACGAGCGCACCGACCGATTCACCCTCGGCGACAACCACATCGAACTGCCGGTGGCCGGGGTGTTCGAGGTCCGCGACGGCCGGATCGCCGCGTGGCGCGACTACTTCGACATGGCCCCGTTCACCGCCATGCAGCAGGGCGCATAGGGTTCAGAAGCTCTGCCAGGAGGGCTTGTTCGCCACCGCGAACCGGTAGTAGTCGGCGGCCTTCAGGCGCGCCGCCGCGTCCGGGTCCACGATGACCGTGACGTGCGGGTGCATCTGCAGGATCGACGCCGGGCAGAACGCGGAGAGCGGGCCCTCCACCGCGGCGGCGACCGCCTCGGCCTTGCCCGCGCCGGTGGCGATCATGAGCAGATGGCCGGCGTCGCCGATGGTTCCGAGGCCCTGGGTGAGGACGTGGGTGGGCACCTGCTCCAGGTCGTCGTCGAAGAAGCGGGCATTGTCCTCGCGGGTCGTCGGGGTCAGGGTCTTGACCCGGGTGCGCGAGCGCAGCGAGGAGCCCGGCTCGTTGAAGCCGATGTGCCCGTTCGCGCCGATGCCCAGGATCTGCACGGCGATGGGCCCGTTCTCGGCGATGGCGCGTTCGTAGGCGGCCGCGGCCGCCGGGATGTCGGCGGCATTGCCATCGGGGCTGTGGACGTCGGCATCGGCGAAGTCGACGTGCGAGGTGAACTCGTCACGGATGAACTGCCGGTAGGACTGCGGATGTCCCGGCGGCAGGCCGATGTACTCGTCGAGCAGGAACGCCTGCACGCCCGCGAAACTCAGTCCCTCCTCGCGATACTGCCGGATGAGCTCCCGGTAGGCGCCCAGCGGTGAGGAGCCCGTGGCCAGCCCGATGGCGCGGGCGCCGCGGCGCACGTGGTCGGCCATGATGCGGCCGGCCAGCACACCGGCCTCGGCCGCGTTGTCGGTGATCACAAGTTCCATTGCGCTCCATCCTTGTACACGGTCACGGGGTTGAGGTGGTGGTCGGCGACCAGGACGTCGGCGCGCATGCCCGGAGCCAGCGCGCCGATGTCGTCGGCCATGCCGAGCAGGCGGGCCGGGGTGGCGCACGCGGCGGTGGCCGCCGCGGTGAGCTCGACGCCCGCGTGGAAGACGGTGCGGCGCAGCACTTCCGCGGCGGTGGCGGTGCCGCCGGCGATGGCGCCCTCCCCGTCCGGGTCGTAGATGCGCGAGATGCCTTCCCGCACCACGACATCCAGGCTGCCGAGCTGGTAGCGCCCGTCGGGTTGCCCGGCGGCGGCCATGGCGTCGGTGATGAGGGCCAGATTGTCGGGACCGATGGTGTCGAAGACCATGCGCACGGTGCCGTCGGCCAGGTGCACGCCGTCGCCGATGACCTCGGCCACCACATCCCCGCGTCCCGCCGCGGCCATGGCGGCGGTGAGGAAGTTGGCGTCGCGGTGCGCCAGCTCGGGCATGGCATTGAACAGGTGGGTGATGGACACCCGCCCGCCGCGGCGCATGGCGTGCACGGACTGCGCGTAGTCGGCGACGGTGTGTCCCAGGGAGAGAATCACATTCGCGTCGGCGAGCACGTCCGCGAGGGCGTCGAAGTTCGCCGTTTCCGGGGCCACGGTCACCGACACGACGCGGCCGCCCGCGTAGTCGAGGAGCCGCTCCAGCAAGGCCGGATCACCGGCGATGATCCGATCGGGATCGTGGGCGCCGCGCCGCTGCTCGCTGATGAACGGGCCTTCGAGGTGGATGCCCGCCAGCAGGCCGTCGTCGATGGCCTTGCCGAGCACGTCGATACGGTCGCGCAGTTCTGCCTCGGTGGCGGAGACGAGGGAGGCGACCAGCGTGGTGGTGCCGCGGCGGCGATGGAAGTTCGCGGCAGCGGCCACGCCCTCGGGATCGGTTTCCGGGAAGCCGAATCCGCCGCCGCCGTGACAGTGCACGTCGATCAGCCCCGGCAGGATGGTCGGCGGCTCGTCCGGCAGGTCCGGCAGGTCACCGCCGAATCCCGTTGCCGGGCCCACATAGTCGAGGCGTGCCCCGTCGAACGACACCACCCCGTCGGCGAGCTCGCGCGCCTCGGTGAGGGTGACGACCCGGCCGCGCAGGGTGGTCGTCACGTATCTCGCCCCAATGCCCGGCGCGCGGCCTGGTGCGCGTCGTCGGCGGTGCGGGCCGACAGCACCGCTGCCGCCGCCGCTCTGCACTGCTCCAGGGTGACCTCGCCGAGCTGGGCCCGGACGCCCGCGATCGAGCGGGGCGCCATGGACAGTGTCTCGACGCCGAGACCCACCAGCACACAGGCGAATTCGGGATTCGACGCGGATTCGCCGCAGACGCCGACCTTCACGCCGCGCTTGCGCGCCCCGGTCACCGTCATGGCGACGGTCGCGGCCAGCGCGGGCTGCCACGGATTGTGCAGCGCCGCCAGCGACGATGCCATGCGGTCCGCGCCGAACAGGTACTGCGACAGGTCGTTGGTGCCGATGGAGAAGAAGTCCACCTCCGCGCCGAGCTGCTCCGAACACAGTGCGGCGGCGGGGATTTCGACCATGATGCCGCAGGTGCCGATCCCGGCGTCGCGGGCGCGGGCGGCGAAGTACCCCGCCTCCTCCGCGGTGGCGACCATCGGTGCCATCACCTGTACCGGCGTGCCGGTCTGCCTGGCCGCGGTGTCGATGGCCGTGAGCTGGTCGAGCAGTGTCCCCTCATCGACTCTGCTCAATCGCAGGCCGCGCACGCCCAGCGCCGGGTTCTCCTCATCGGGCAGGTCGAGGAACGGCAGCGGCTTGTCGGATCCGGCATCGAGGGTGCGGACCGTGACGGACCGGTCGCCCATGACTCGGAAGATCTCGGCGTACTGCTCGGTCTGCTCGGCCACCGTCGGGGCCGACTTGCGGTCCAGGAAAAGGAATTCGGTCCGGAACAGGCCGACACCCTCGGCGCCGAGTTCGACCGCCAGTCGCGCATCGGCCGCGGAGCCGACATTGGCCAGCAGCGGTACGGCGTGCCCGTCGGCGGTCCGGCCCGGACCGGTCGGCGCGGCCGCCTGCCGGGCGCGCAGCGCGAGCACTTCCTCGCGACGCGCCGCGGTCGGCTCGACCTCGACCACGCCGGCCGTGCCGTCCAGCACGACTTCGGTGTCCTCGGCGATCCCGGCCGCGTCCGGTGCGGCGACCACGGCCGGAATACCCAGCGCCTTGGCCAGAATGGCGGTGTGCGAGGTCGGCCCGCCCGCCACCGTGAGCAGCCCGATGACCCGCTCCGGGTCCAGCGTCGCGGTATCGGCGGGCGCCAGATCCTGTGCGGCGAGCACGAAAGGCCTTGCACTGTCCGGGATCCCGGGCGGATCCACCCCGAGCAACTCGGCCACCACCCGCTGGCCCACGTCCCGCAGATCCGAGGCCCGTTCGGCCATCATGCCGCCGAGCGCGGCCAGCTGCGCGCCGAAATGCGCCACCGCCTCGGTCACCGAGTGCGCGGTCGGCGTCCCGCCCCGGATCTCGGCACGCACCTGATCCAGCAGTGCCGGATCCGCGGCCAGCGCCGAGGTCATGAACAGGATGTCCGCCGCCGGGCCCTGCGCGTCGAGGGCCTGCGCGGAATACCGGCCGGCGACCGTCTCGAAAGCGGCCTCCGCGCGGGCGATTTCGGCCTCGACGTCGCTCCCGGGCGCGTCGTCCCGGCTGGTGACCGGCGCGGGCGCCAGCCACTTCACCGATCCGACGGCGATCCCGGGAGCGGCGGCGACACCGCGCACCTCACGCGTCAAGATCTGTCTCCAGCATCGCGACCAGCGTATCGAGGGCCGCGTCGGCGCCGTCCTCGGCGTGCAGGGTGACGGTGTCGCCCTGCTTGACGCCCAGGGTCATCACCTGCAGCAGGCTGTTGGCGGCGACGGGGTCCTTGTCGCCGACCGAGATCTGGACGGGGACACCGGCTTCCCCGGCGGCCTTGGCGAACAGGGCAGCAGGACGGGCGTGCAGTCCGGTCTCGGACGCGACTACGGCGGTGCGGGTGATCATGCTGCGATGTTCTCCTTCTCGAACTCGGACTCGTCCGGTTCCCGGCCGGGTGTCGGCAGGTTCCAGCGCTTGATGATGAAGCTGAAGGTGACGTAGTACAGGGCCGCGTAGCCGAGTCCGATCGGAATCAGCAGCAGCGGGTGGGTGGCCTTGCCGAAGTTCAGCAGATAGTCGATGGCACCGGCCGAGAAGGTGAACCCGTCGTGGATCCCGAGCGCATTGGTGAGCGCCAGCGAGGTGCCGGTGAAGAACGCGTGGATCACCAGCAGCGGCCAGGCCACGAAGATGAACGAGAACTCCAGCGGCTCGGTGATGCCGGTCAGGAACGCGGTCAGACCGGTGGACAGCATGATGCCGCCGATCATCTTGCGGTGCTCGGGGCGGGCGTGGCGCCAGATGGCGATGGCCGCGGCGGGCAGGCCGAACATCATGATCGGGAAGAAGCCGGTCATGAAGGTGCCGGCCGAGGGGTCGCCGGCCAGGAAGCGCGGGATGTCGCCGTGCGCGCCGTGGTAGTCGCCGATGACGAACCAGACCACCGAGTTGATGATGTGGTGCAGGCCCAGCGGCAGCAGCATGCGGTTGGCGAAGCCGAAGATGCCGCCGCCCGCGACCGAGTTGTCGGCGACGGTGGTGCCCAGCCAGGTCAGCGCGGAATTGAAGGCGGGGTAGATGAAGGACATGAGCACACCGATCACGACGGCCGCGCACGCGGTCAGGATCGGCACCAGCCGACGCCCGGAGAAGAAGCCCAGGTAGTCGGGCAGCTGGGTGCGGTGGAAGCGCTGCCACAGCGTGGCCGCGGTCAGGCCCATCACGATGCCGCCGAGGACGCCGAAGTTGACGAGCTGTGCGGCCGGGGCCTTTGCGACGTCGACGACCGGGCAGTTCCAGTGCGCCGCCCGAAACAGCCAGCCCAGGACCGGGCCGCAGCTGCCGTCCAGCACCACCGGCGACATGGCCTTGAGGACACCGGTGAAGGCGAGGTAGCCGACCACCGCCGCGAGCGCGGTGGAACCGTCGGCCTTCTTCGCCCAGCCGATGGCGATGCCGACCGCGAACAGCAGCGGCAGGTTGTCGATGAGGGTGCCGCCCGCACCGGCGAGTACGGCGGCGGCGGACCGCATCGGCGAGAACCGGCCGAGCATGTCGTCCTGTCCTAGCCGGAGCAACAGTCCGGCAGCGGGTAGCGTGGCGATCGGCAGCATCAAGCTGCGGCCGAGCTTCTGCAGTCCGGATAGATCGAGCTTCTTGCGGGAGCTCTCGACGGCATCGGCCATGGATGGTCCTCAGTCTGTGAATGGAGTCACGCGTACTGTTCACGATCAGCTAGCGTCACTGGTTATAACCAGACATATACTGGTTATAACCAGCTTTGTCTACTCGACACGCACGGAGGAAAAATGTCGAAAGTGGATCAGATCATCGCCGGACTCGGTGGCGCGGGCAACATTGTCGAGGTGGAGGGTTGCATCACCCGCCTGCGCTGCGAAGTGAAGGATGCGAACCTGGTCGACGAGAAGGCACTGAAGGCCGCCGGCGCGCACGGCGTCGTCAAGATGGGTGACGCGGTTCAGGTCGTGGTCGGGCCGAGCGCCGACGCCCTGGCCGAAGACATCAACGACTTGATCTGACCGCCATGAGCACCGAGATTCTCGCGCCGCTCGACGGCCGCGCCATGCCCCTGTCCGAGGTCCCCGATCCGGTCTTCTCGGCCGAGATGGTGGGCGCGGGCGTGGCCATCGAACCCCTCGACACCGATGCCGCCACCACCGTGGTCGCCCCCGTCACCGGATCGCTCGTGAAGCTGCACCCGCACGCCGCGGTCATCGTCACCGACGACGGCACCGGCGTACTGCTGCACGTCGGCATCGACACCGTCGGCAAGCCGGACCTCTTCGAGGTGAAGGCCGCCGAGGGCGATCGGGTCACCGCGGGTGATCCGCTGATCACCTTCTCCCCCAACGCCGTTCGCCGCCTCGGCCTGAGCGCGGCCGTGCCGGTGGTGGTCATGGACAGCAGCCCGGGATCGGCCCTGAACGCGCTCACCGGCCCGGTCACCACGGGCTCGGTGCTGTTCTCCATGTGAGACGGGAAAGACTCCGCACCAGACCGGAAAAGAATTGAGCCGCTGCCCGATCGGGCGGCGGCTCATTCATTGCCGGTAGGCCGGTCAGCTGTCCTCGGCCGAGACGGTCATGTAGACCTGGTACCGATCGGCCCGGTACCAGGACTGCGCGTGCTCCACGGCCCGGTCGCGCGAATACGAGATCCGATCGAAAGCCAGTAGCGGCGAACCGGTTTCGGTGCCCAGCCAGCCCGCGTGCCGCTCGTCGGCGGCCACCGCGCGCACGCTCTGCTCGGCGCGGTCGATCGGGCAGTCGTACTCGCGGGAGAACAGCGCGTAGAGCGACTGCGTCAGTTCGCGATCCAGCAGTTCCGGCAGCAGATCGGCGCGGTACCAGCCGTCGTCGATGGACATGGGCAGCCCGTCGGCCAGCCGCAGCCGAACCAGGTGGTACGCCTTGGTGTTCGCGGTCAGCCCGAGCGCCGTCGCCGAGGCCGGGGGCGGCACCGCATGATCGGTGTGCAGCACCACCGTGCTCGGGGTGCGGCCCAGCCGGCGCATGTCGTCGGTGAACGAGGCCATGTGCAGCCGGGAACGGGCCACCCGCTCGGCCACGAAGGTGCCCTTGCCGGGGACGCGCGTGATGACGCCCTCGGATTCGAGCTGACCCAGTACCTCGCGCACGGTCATGCGGCTGACCCGGTAGTCGTCGCACAACTGGCGTTCGCTGGGCAGCATCTCACCGGGACGCAGATTCGCGCACAGGGTGGTGAGCGCCGAACGCAGTTGCGCTTGCTTGGTCACGCGCCCTGACACGTCGATCCGGTCCTTTCCGCCCCCGCCGGCTGCGGGCGCGGTCACTTCTCGTTGCGCGCCTTGGGGAATCGCTTCTGGTGTGCGACCCAGCCTGCCATCTTGGCCCAGTGGCCCTTCGCCGGGGTGACCTTGGAAATGAGCTCGCGGTCCCACTCCTCGGTCTCGGACAGGCCGTTCACGGTCTCCACGAGGGACTTGGCGGCCGCCATGGACCCGACGACGCGGTCGCCCAGAACGCCGTCGGCGCCGACCAGGGTGATGCGGACGCCGACGCGGCCGATGGGCTGCAGTACCGCGGTCGCGGAACCGCCGTGCTCGGCGACGAATCCCTTCACGGAATCCACGACGGACGGCGACAGCTTCTCGGATGCCGGGGCGGTGGTAGCGCTCATGCGCTGCAGTTTACCCACCGGTAATTCAGCGTCCATGAACCGCCGCACATCTCACACTCCGCGAGCCGCCGCGCACCGCGTGGCCGCGGCGATGTAAGACTGATTCCATGCGCGCCATCCAGGTTTCCGAGCACGGGGGTCCCGAAGTCCTGCGGTACGTGGAGGTGCCGGACCCGCAGGCCGGGCCCGGGCAGTTGCTGGTGCGGACGCAGGCGAGCGGAATCAACTTCATCGACACCTACATTCGGACCGGGCGGTACCCGCAGGCGGTGCCCTACATTCCGGGATCCGAGGGCAGCGGTGTGGTCACCGCGGTCGGGCCCGACGTCACCGAGTTCCGGGCCGGGGATCGGGTGGCGTGGGCGGCCGCGCCGGCCAGTTACGCCGAGCAGGTGGTCGTGCCTGCGGCCGTGGCGATTCCGGTGCCGGACGGGGTGGATGCGGCGGTGGCGGCGTCGGCGCTGTTGCAGGGCATGACGGCGCACTATCTGATCGAGTCGATCTACAAGCCCGAGCCGGGCGAGAGCGTGCTGGTGCACGCCGGAGCCGGTGGTGTCGGGCTGATCCTGACGCAGTTGCTGGCGGCGCGCGGGGTCCGGGTGATCACCACGGTGTCGACCGACGACAAGGAGAAGCTGTCGCGGGACGCCGGGGCGGCCGAGGTGCTGCGCTATGAGGAGGACATCGCGGCGCGGGCGCGGGAGCTGACCGACGGGGCGGGCGTGGCCGCCACCTATGACGGCGTGGGCGCCTCCACCTTCGAGTCCAGCTTGGCCGCCACCCGGATTCGCGGCATGGTGGCGCTGTTCGGCGCGGCCAGCGGGCCGGTGCCGCCGTTCGATCTGCAGCGGCTCAATCCGCTGGGCTCGCTGTTCGTGACCCGTCCCACGCTGGCGCACTACACCCGGGATCGGGCCGAATTGCTGTGGCGCGCAGGCGACATCATGAACGCCATCGCCGACGGCACGCTGCACATCCGGATCGGCGGCAGCTATCCGCTGGCGCAGGCCGAGCAGGCGCACCGGGATCTGGAGGGACGCCGGACCACCGGTTCGATCGTGTTGGTGCCCTGAGGTTTTCGTCAGTCGAGATCGCGGCCGGTGAGGCCGCGGTAGACGAATCGGGTGAGGGCGTCCACGGCCTGCTCGTCGGTGAGCGCCAGGCCGCCCTCCTCCACCGCCTGCAACAGGCCGGTGGCCGAGACGAACATCATCGCCAGGCTGGCGTCGGCGGAGCCGGGTAGGCGCAGGCCGGCGGGGACGAAACCGTCGAGGTGGTCGGCCACCTCGTCGCGCTGCTCGGTGGCGAAACGCGCTGCGATGTGGGCGAAGTCGTCACTGACCAGGGCCGCCTGCTGGACGGCGCGCAGGACCGGCCAGTTCGTGCGGGCGAAGGACCAGTAGCTCGCGATGTGGTAGCGCACCGACTCCGGGTCGGTGAAGTCGGCGGTGTGCGCCGGGTCCTCGGCGGAGGTATCGCTCTCGTCGGCAAGGTCTTTCAGCAGCGACTGGAGCAGCTCCTCCTTGCTCGCGAAGTGGTTGTAGAACGAGCCCGCGGCCCGGCCGGCGGCCGCGGTGATGTCGGTGATCTTGGTATTGAGGTAGCCGCGGTCGGCGAACAACTGCCGGGCGGCGTGCTTGAGCGCCTGTTCGGTCTCGGCCGACTTCTCACTGCGGCGGGCTGCCACCATCCACCTCCTTGACAGCGGAAGGTACCACCCACAATACTGAATTCGAATTCAGTGAATTTTGATTCAGCATTGGAGTTGCCATGAATCCGCAGGTCCTCGTCGCGGGAGCCGGGCCGACCGGGCTCGCCCTCGCCATCGATCTGGCGCGTCGCGGCATCGGGGTCCGCATTGTCGACAGGGCCGGGGAGTTCTTCGCCGGGTCGCGCGGGGACGGGCTGCAGCCGCGCACCCTCGAGGTGTTCGACGATCTCGGGGTGCTCGACGCGGTGCTCGCACAGGGCGCGCCGCAGGCGCCGCTGCTGGTGCACCTGGACGGACAGTTCGTGATGGAGCGGCGAATGAGCGCCCGGCGGGAGCCCACATCCGCGGTGCCGCACCCGAATCCGTGGGTGCTGGCCCAGGCCGACACCGAGCGGGTGCTGCGCGAGCGGCTGGCCGAGTTCGGGGTACGCGTCGAAACCGCCACGGCCGTGGTCGATTTCAGTGCCGACGCGGACGGGGTGACCGTGCTCCTCGAGCACGCGGGTGCGACCGAGACCGTGCGCGCCGGCTATCTGGTCGGTGCGGACGGCGGGCGCAGCATCGTGCGCAAGACGCTGGGGATTCCGTTCGAGGGCACCACCGACGAGTCGATCCGCATGCTGCTCGGGGACGTGTGCGCGGATGCGCTCGATCACTCGGTCGGGTACTGGTTCGCCGACTCCTCCTCCCCCATGGACGGCATCGCGCTGATGCCGCTGCCGGGTGGGCGGAAGTTCCAGTTCGCGACCGGCCTGAACACCGAGTCCGGTACCGAGCTGGCGGACCTGCAGGACCATCTCACGCGGCGTTCCCGCCGTGACGACATCATCCTCAGCGACCTGACCTGGTCGACGGTGTGGCGGCCGAATGTCCGTCTCGCACAGCGGTATCGGGCCGGCCGGGTGTTCCTGGCCGGGGACGCCGCGCACGTGCATCCGCCGACCGGCGGGCAGGGACTCAACACCGGTGTGCAGGACGCCTACAACCTCGGCTGGAAACTCGAAGCCGCGCTACGTCATCCGGGGCCCGCGAGTGAGGCGCTGCTGGAGAGCTACGAGTCAGAGCGCCGCACCGTGGCCGCACGAATCCTCGGGTTGAGCAGTGAACTGCTCGACAAGACCGTGAAGGGCGATCCGGATGCCATGGATCGCGAAGGCACTCACCAGCTCGACATCAGCTATCGGGAAACCGGCGACGACGCGGCGGGGCTCCGGGCCGGTGATCGCGCCCCCGACGCACCCCTGGTCGATGCCAACGGAAAGACCGTGCGGCTGTTCGACCTGTTCCGCGGTCCCCACGCCACGCTGTTGCTGTTCGGCCCGGACACGACGGCCGATCAGGCCGGATCCCCAGCGATGGACGTGCGTACCGTGCGCGTGGTCCGGCCGGAATCCGCCTCCGGCAATGGTGAATTCACCGACGCCGCGGGGGACGCGCAGCGGGCCTACGACGCGGCCGGCGGCAGCTGGGTGCTCGTCCGTCCCGACGGCTATGTCGGATCCCGTAGCACGCCTACCGAACGGTAACTGCCGGAGTTCGCATTCCGGGCGTATCGGGGCGAAAGCCCCTGGGATCCCGAGTCCCGGGCCGACCGTGCAGAATGATCATGCTGCCGCGCAAGACGATTCGCTGAGACCGTACATTTTCGGCCACACGAGGGTGCCGCGACCCCGTAAGGTGGTCGCGGCGAGGGTTCGGGCGGCCGGCAGGTAGAGGCGCATCGGTCAGAGGTGGTTCTGGGATGTTGGTGAAGGTCCGTAACGACGACCCGTCGCGGCTGTCGAGCACCGAACGCACCGTGGTGAACTGGCTCAAATCCTGGAGCGGACCGCACGCCGTGCCCGGGATCGCGGTCGTGCAGTGCCAGGACGCCGATGTGGTGGTGTGGACGCCGCAGACCTGCGTGGTGGTCGGCGTGCACGGGTTCACCGAGCGGGTGACCGGGACCCTGGCGTGCGCGCAGGATCAGCCGTGGACCGTGGACGGCAAGCCCGCACCCATCGACGGGGACGCCGATCCGCTGGAGCGGGTGCGCCGCCAGACCGTGGACCTCGCCGGGCAATTGCGATCCGCACCCGGACGCGAGCATGTACCGGTCAGCGGGCTGGTGCTGCTGGTGCCGCAGCTGGGCAGTCGCGTGAAGCTGGAGAAGGGCGCGCTGCCCACCGGTATCGACGTGCTGATCGGCGACGGGCCGTCGTCGCTGCGCGCCTATTTCACCACGCTGGCCGAGGGCGCCCCGGCGTCGTGGGATGCGGGACAGGTCGGGCAGGCGCTGGGGGCGCTCGGGTTCGCCGCCGCAGCAACCTATTCCGATCTGGTGTCGGAGGGATTCCCGGTGCCGGACTCGGCACGGGACGCTCCCCTGCCGTTCGCGAACCGGCCGACCGAGGTGATGGTGCCGTCGGTCCCGTCGGTGCCCGTCCATTCCGGCGAGAGCGGTCCCGGCCCGACCGAGCCGGGACCCGCTGCCGAATCTGCGAGCGGTGGTGATCGTCCTGTCGTACCGCAGGATCCGGCGCGCCGCACCGGCGAAGGCAGTGCCGCCGCGGCCGCGATCGCGGGCGCTACCTCGGCGACAGCGGCCGAGCGGGCCTACCGCGCGCTGACGGGCAGGTCCGACCCGAAGGCGCCGAGCCGGGGCACGCCACCGCCTCCGACACCGATCCCGGGCGCGGCCCCGGCCGGGCGGCCGACGCAGCCCGCGCCGACCCAGCCCCTGCCCGCACCGCCCGGTGCGCCGCAGTTCGGGCAACCGCCGCAGCCGCGTCAACCCGCGCCGCCGGGTTTCGGGCCGGGCCCCCAATCCTGGCCGCAGCCCGGTCCTTCCGGTCCGTCGCAGGAGCGCGAGAGGTTCCCGCTGTGGAACGAGCGTCAGGCCACGAGCGGGACCGGGCAGAAGCGTCGCAAGGATCTGCCGATCATCGGCGGCCTGGTGCTGGCGGTGATCATCCTGGTGATCGCCATCGCCTGCACGGGCCGGTCCACGCCGACGCCCAGCAAACAGCAGCCGCCGCACTCCACGGTCGTCCAGGCGACCACCTCGACGCATTCGGTGGACCCGACGCTGCCGTCGACGACCATCGCGCCCGCCTGTTTCCCGTTGCAGCCCTGCAACTGACCGCTCCCCCCGCGCCGGAATCCGGTGCGGGGCTAGGGAAGCCGGAAGGTCTCCACCCCGGCCGTGGTGCCGAGGATGAGCACGCCGTTTCCAACAGCAGGGGTGGCGAAGTGCGGAACCGGCCCGGTTCCGTACTGGGCGAGCACATTTCCGGTGGCCGGGTCGAGGGCGTAGAGCGTGCCGGCGTGCCAATCGGTCGCCCAGACGCGCCCGGCGGCGACCACCGGCGGGCCGTTCGCAGGAGCGGTGGTGCGCCACAGCACCGTGGCAGCGCCCGGGGCGGTCACGCGAATCGCCATGGTGCCGTTGGCACACGGCAGGTAGGCCACCTCATCCGCGACCGCGGCCGGGCCGAAGGCGCGGCAACCGGTGAAAGCGGGTGCGGCCGAGGAGATTCCGCCCAGGTGCGCGGGATCGAGAACGTAGCCGTCGCCGGATTTCCCGGCCATGACCAGGCGGCCCTGGACCAGCACCGGGTTCATGCTGCCCAGATCGTGGTCGGCGGCGTTGTCCTGGGCCCAGCCCGCGGGGGCGAAGAAGTCGGTGCGGCGCAGGTCGGGGGTCAGGGCGATGACCGAATCGGTGTCGTCGTAGGCGTCTCCCGGTTCGGCGTCGCCATTGCCGACCGAGTAGTACAGGAGCCCATCGGCCTCGGCCGCCGCACCGGGTGCCCAGATGCCGCCCCGGCCGCTCGTCGAGGCCCGGTACCACCCGACCGCGCTGGTCGAAACATCCACGGCGGCAACCGCTCCCGTGTAGGTGCCGCAGTCGCCGTAGTTACCGCCGAAGGCAGCGTAGACGCGGCCGTCGCGCACCGTCAGGGCGGGACGTTGCAGCGTGGCGGGCGGATCGCTGAACGGCGGGTCGACGGGAACGCGGAGGGTGATCGCGCCGGTGCCGGAATCGAGGCCGTAGAGGGTCTTGTGCGCGCCCGCGGATTCGGCGACGACGTAAAGGCGGTGTGCCGCATCGTCGTACGCCGGCCGGCCGGTGATGCCGACCGGGTCGATGTCACCGCACGGGAGGTCCGAGCCCGCGACCGGGTCGGCGAGGTGGGTGCGCCACCGGACGTCGCCGTTGGCGATCGCGTAGACCGAATCGTTCTCGGTGGCGGCGAAGACCGTGTCTCCGGCCACGATCGGCTGACCGTAGACGGCGCCGTCGAGGGTCATGGTGGTGCCCGCCGGGGGTGCGGTGGTCGCCGGGGGCTTCGTGGCCGATCCGCCACACGCGGTCGCCGACAGGAGCACTCCGCAGAGCCCGAGCGCTGTCATGGTGTTCCGAATTCCGTGCGCCATCATTACCGCTCATTCGTCGGCCCGGCTGTACTCCGCCATCGTGACACACCACCGCGGAGCCACCGATGAATTCCGCCGCGCGGTACCGTCCCTACCGATATGACAGAACACATCCTCGAAACACCCGAAGCCGATCTCGCCTACGACCTACTGGGACCCGCGCCGTCCGCGAGCGCGCACCGTCCGCTCATGATGATCGGCCAGCCCATGACCGCCGACGGATTCGCCACGCTGGCTTCGTATTTTCCGGAGCGGACCGTGATCACCTACGATCCGCGCGGGCTCGGCCGCAGCGTCCGCAAGGACGGGCGCACCGACAATTCGCCGACCGTCCAGGCCGAGGATGTGCACGCGCTGATCACCGCGCTCGGTGTGGGCCCGGTGGACCTGTTCGCCAGCAGTGGCGGTGCGGTCACCGCGCTGGCCCTGGTCACCGCGCATCCGGACGATGTGGCCACACTGGTGGCGCACGAGCCGCCGATGATTCCGGTGCTGCCCGACGCGGCGGCCGCGGAGCGCGCCCGCGCCGCGGTCCGCGACGCGTACCAGGCCAAGGGATCCTTCGCGGGCATGGCGGCGTTCATCGCCTGGACCTCGTGGCAGGGCGAGCTCACCGACGCCTACTTCGCCCAGCCGCCGGCCGATCCGGCCATGTTCGGCATGCCCACCATCGACGACGGCACCCGCGACGACCCGCTGCTGTCGGAGGCATCCTGGGCGGTGACCGACTATGCCCCCGATGTCGCGGCGCTGCAGGCGGCGAGCACACGGGTGCTGATCGCCGTGGGCGAGGAGTCCAAGGGCGTCTTCACCGGCCGCACCGCCGAGGCCACCGCGGCCATCCTGGGCAGCAGCCCGGTCGTGTTCCCCAGTCACCACGGCGGATTCACCGGTACCGACGGCGGCTACCCGGGGCAGCCGGAGGCCTTCGCCGACCGACTGCGCGAGGTCCTCGACGAGAGCTGAGGGGCTCAGGCATAGTCCGGTAGCGGATATTCGCCCTGCTTGCCGATCAGGTGGGTGAGCAGGGCGCGCGCCGGGTGCAACGGTCGCGACACCAGCACCCGCATCAGGATCTGCATGATCGCGACGCCGCGGCGGGTTTCGGGATGGCGGAGCCGCACCGATTTCTCGGTGCCCTTCTGCACCTCGGTCACCAGTGGCCGCAGAATCTGCTCGTATCGATCGAAGGCCCGCTCGAAATCCGCAGGCGCGCTCAGGAGTTCACCCGCGAGCAGGTACGCGCCGATCAGCGCGAGCGCGGTGCCCATACCGGTCATCGGCGATCCGCAGTACGCCGCGTCGCCGAGCAGCACCACCCGACCCTGCGACCAGCGCGGCATCCGGACCCGGGTCACCTCGTCGAAGTAGAAGTCGGGCGCCGCGGGCATGGCGTCCAGAATCGCCGGAATCACCCAGCCGTAGCCGGTCAGCCGTTCGCGAATCAGGTGCTGCTGCACCGTGATATCTCCGCGCAGGGCAGGATCGGCGGGTACCCGGGTCGAGAAGATGGCCATCGAGGTCGCCGGATCCGGATCGGGTCGCAGTGCGACCATGCTGCCCGGCACGGGCAGCACCCCGACCCAACCGGTTTCCAGACCGGTGCCCGGCGGCGTCGGAATAGTGAAGAAGGCGATGTAGGCCCCGAGGTACTCGGAGTACCGCTCCTCCGGGCCGAACACCCGTTCCCGCAGGGCCGAATGCAGTCCGTCCGCGCCGATCACCACATCGAACTCGTCCGTCGCGCCGGAGGCGAACCGGACCTTCACCCCGTCGCCGTCCTGCTCCAGCTCCTCGACCCATTCCCCGTACCGATAGTCGAGTACCCCGGATTCCGCAGGCCGACCGGCGATCTCGTCGAGCAGCACCTGATTGAGCTCGCCGCGGGCGATCTCGATATCGGCGACGAGCCCCTCGCCGCCGAACATCTCCGCCGGCATCCGGGACCGCTGCTGGCCCGCCTCGTCGACGAACACCATCCCCCGCTCGTCGAGCTGCCGCTTGCGGATCCCGGGCATCAGCCCCATCCGCTCGGCCACCTTGCGGCTGGGCCCGCGCAGGTCGACGGCCTGCCCACCCGGCCGCGGGACCGGCGCCCGCTCCACGACGGTGACGGCCGTCCCGCCCCGTAACAACTGCAACGCGACCGCGTTCCCCGCGATCCCGCCGCCACACACCAGAATTCGAACCGGCCGAGACATGCCGAACCCTCCCTCGTAATTCGGTGAAGCCGACGTTCCAGGAGTCGAGCCATGTCAGTGTTCCAGCGAATTCCGAATCGGATCAATCGATTATCCGCCGCTCAACTCGCCACACCGGCACCGGCCACCCCCTCGGGCGTGCCTGTCTCCGCAGAGCTGCGACCGGTCTTCGGGCGACCCCCGATGTCCGGGACCGGGTGGGATGATCGACTCGAAAAGCGAAGGGCTGCTAACGGTTACATGCCCAGCGAGTTGCCTGGAAAGCCATCCGTGCGGTCGCCCGTCGCCCCGGTCGGCGGGCGACCTCGGGGGTCAGCGGCCGGGGCGCGGGCCGATGATGGAGGCGCGCTCCATGATCCGCACCTGCGGCCAGTAGTCGCTGGCGGCATAGTGCTGGACGGCACGGTTGTCCCAGAAGGCGACCGTGTGGGGCTCCCAGTGCAGGCGGACCTGGTGTTCGGGGGCGTCGGCGGTGCGGCACAGGCGATCGATGAGGGCGCGGCTCTCGTCGAGGTCGAGGCCGTGGATGTGGTCGGCGAAAACGCGGTTGACGTAGAGGTGTTTGCGACCGGTGACCGCGTGCGTGCAGACCACGGGGTGGCGGACCGCCGGATGCTCCGCACGCATCTTCTCCCGCTGTTCGTCGTTGAGCGTGTGGCCGAAGGCGCGAGTGAAATCATGGACGGCGTCGAGGGTTTCGATGCGTGCGCGGGTCTCGGCGTCGAGTGCGTCGTAGGCGGCGTACATGTCGGCGAACAGGGTGTCGCCGCCGATCGCGGGAACCGAGATCGCGTGCAGGACAGCGCCCATCGAGGGCTGCTCGCGCCAGGTGACGTCGTGATGCCAGGCATTCTCGAATCCGCTGACCTGAGCGCTCTTCTCGAACCGGACCAGCTCGGGGCAGTCGGTGTTGGAGGGGATGAAGGGGTGGACCTCGAGCTCGCCGAAGCGGCGCGCGAAGGCCACGTGCTGCTGCGGGGTGAGCGGCTGGTCGCGGAAGAACAGCACCTTGTACTCGTGCAGCGCCCGCCGCACCTCGGCGATCACCGCGTCCGGTTGCTCGCGGGTCAGATCGACGCCGGAGATCTCGGCGCCCAGCGTGGCGCCCACCGGGCGGGCGTCGAAACTCTGCCAGCGCAGCCCGGCCAGCCGGTCGCGTTCGGCGGCGAGGTGGGTGAACGGGCCCGACCACACCGGATATCCAGGGAGCTGAACGGTTCGGGGTGCGATATCGGCGGCGGGGTCTTTGTCGGCGATCACAGTCATGACGGTCTTCCTTCGCTGATCGAATGAACTGTAGTCAATTGACTACACCTGATGTGCGCTACTGTAGTCGCATGACTACACCTGCCGCAAGGACTTCGCCGGACGAAGGCGGTCCGCTCGGACGCGACGCCGTCGTCTCGGCCGTGCTCACCCACGCCGCCGACCTGTTCGCCGAGCGCGGCCCGGCCGCGACCTCCATCCGCGATATCGCCGACCGGGCCGGGGTCAACCACGGATTGGTCTTCCGCCACCTCGGGGCCAAGGACAAGGTGGTGACGGCCGTGCTCGATCACCTGGCCACCGAAACCGCGGCACTCGCCGCGGCGGGCGCGCTCTCAGCGGACGACCCGCGCCTGCGCCGGCACTGGAGTGTGCTGGCCCGTGCGATCCTCGACGGCTACCCGGTCGGGCAGATGCAGAGCCGGTTCCCGGTCATCGAATCCCTGATCGATCAGGCTCGGACGCAGCACGCCGACGACCGGGACGCCGCCATGGCCGTCGCGAATGTGGCCGCGTTCATGCTCGGCTGGCAGCTGTTCGAACCGTTCCTGCGCAATGCCGCCGGACTCGACGACATGCCGACCGAGCAACTGCGACGAGCCGTCGGCACCGAGGCGGCGGCGATCCTGCGCGGTCCACTCCCCCGCCCCGGCACCGGAAGTGAATGAGCCGGTGCGCGAACAGCTCCTGCGCGCCCGGGCCTATTGCCTGGTGAACCAGAGGTGGGTGACGGCCCTGGTGCTGATCAGGTCCGACAGGCGGTAGCCGGGCAGGGTGCCGAGATCCTGGAACAGCCGTTCGCCGGACCCGAGCAGGATCGGGACCTGCACCACGTGCAGCTCGTCGATCAGGCCCGCTGCCAGGAACTGGCGGATGGTGCCCGCGCCACCGCCCAGGCGGACATCCTGACCTCCGGCCGCCTCGCAAGCCTGCTTCAGGACGGCTTCGGGGGTGTCGGAGACGAAGTGGAAGGTGGTGCCGCCCTGCATCGGAAGCGCAGGGCGGGGGTGATGGGTCATGACGAAGGTGTCGTGGTGATACGGCGGGTTGTCGCCCCACCAGCCGGTCCAGGAGTGGTCGGGCCAGTCACCGCGGATCGGGCCGAACATATTGCGGCCCATGATGGTGGCCCCGATACCGTGGTCTCCCGCGGCGAGGAGATCGTTGTCCGCGCCGAGGTCGCCGCCGCTCTCGCCGATCATCTCGCGGCCGTATCGGGTCCGGAAGACCCAGTCGTGCAGGCGTGCTCCGTCGATCCCCAGCGGGGCGTCGGGGCCCTGCTCGGGTCCGGCGGCGAAACCGTCCAGGGAGACGGCGAAATTGTGGACGCGAAGTTTCGGCATGACGCGGTCCTCTCGGGTGAGTGGGCGGCGGTTCCGCCCCTACCCTGTCATCGAACGGCCGGGAGCCGAATCGACACGCGCGTCGGGATCAGCCGAAGAGGGTGTGGCCGATGGTGTGCCAGCCGAGCACCGAGTCGACGGCCAGGCCGCAGAACACAACCGCCAGATAGTTGTTGGACTGCAGGAACAGGCGCAGGGGCTTGACCGATTCGCCCTTGCGCACACCGGAGTACAGCTGGTGGGCCATGAGCAGGAACCAGGCGCCGGCCACCAGCGCGACGGCAGCGTAGATCACACCGGCGGCGGGGACCAGGGCGAAGGTGGCCAGGACGGTCAGCCAGGTGTAGATGACGATCTGCTTGGTGACCGTCTGCTCGGTGGCGACGACCGGGAGCATCGGCACGCCCGCGGCCTTGTAGTCCTCCTTGTACCGCATGGCGAGCGCCCAGGTGTGCGGCGGCGTCCAGAAGAAGATCACCAGGAACAGCACGATGGCGGGCCAGCCGATGTTTCCGGTCGCCGCGGACCAGCCGACCAGGGCGGGCATGCAGCCGGCGGCCCCGCCCCACACCACGTTCTGCGAGGTCCGGCGCTTGAGGCCGAGGGTGTAGACGAAGACGTAGAACAGGATGGTCGCCACGACCAGAGCGCCCGAGAGCAGATTGGCCTGCCACCACAGCCAGGCGAAGGAGGCCAGGCCGAGGGTGACGCCGAAGACGAAGGCATTGCGGGTGGGCACGGCCTCGCGGGCCAGCGGACGCTTGGAGGTCCGCTTCATCACCTTGTCGATGTCGGCGTCGGCGACGCAGTTGAGGGTGTTGGCGCTGGCGGCGCCCATCCAGCCGCCGAACAGGGTGACCAGGATGAGCCGGATGTCGACGTGGCCGCGGTCGGCCAGCAGCATGGTGGGAATCGTTGCGACGAGCAGCAATTCGATGACCCGGGGCTTGGTCAGCGCGATGTAGGCGAGCACCCGCCTGGCCGCCGCCGACAGCGGGCCGCTGCCCGTGACACGGTCGGCGAGCACCGCCCCGGAGGAGCCGTGAGCGCCACCCGGCTGTTGCCCAATCCCCACTGTTTCTCCTCGCACGCCGTGCATTATCCGATCCGGTCTGGAACTAGCAGCGCGCTCTGCCGATCTCCAGACACAGCCCAGTGCGGCGCGGCCACTACTACAGAGCATGGTAGACCCACGGCGACCATGCTCCCGACCAGGTCCACCCCGGCGCGGCCCGAGACCGGTTCGCGATGCGTACACCGGGTAGTCACGAACAGGTCCGGGAAACGCCACGAACCAGAGACGCGGCGGGCAGTGATTGCGGGTTCCCGTATGACCACGAAACGCCGCCCTTTAGGGTGGTTGTAGATCGGTGCGGCCGCGTCGCACCCGGATCGAACGCAGCGAATCCCCCGCCGCCCACAACCGCATCGTTGACGAGAAGGTCAGGAGAACCTCGGTCGTGTCAGTCACAGACGACATCCGCGCGCTCACTCAGCCGAACCACCCCACCGACTGGACCGATCTGGATACCAGAGCCGTCGATACGGCACGGGTCCTCGCCGCCGATGCGGTCCAGAACACCGGCAACGGCCATCCGGGCACCGCGATGAGCCTGGCCCCGCTGGCCTACACGCTGTTCCAGCGTGTGATGCGGCTGGATCCGAGTGATCCGGCCTGGGCGGGCCGCGACCGTTTCGTGCTCTCCTGCGGTCACTCCAGCCTCACCCTGTACATCCAGCTGTACCTGGCGGGCATGGGTCTCGAGCTGACCGATCTCGAGCACCTGCGCAAGTGGGGTTCGCTGACCCCGGGTCACCCGGAGTACCGCCACACCGACCACGTCGAGATCACCACCGGCCCGCTGGGACAGGGCCTGGCGTCGGCGGTCGGCATGGCGATGGCGGCGCGGCGCGAGCGCGGGCTGTTCGATCCCGAAGCGGCACAGGGCAAGTCGCCGTTCGACCACTTCATCTACGTGGTGGCCTCCGACGGTGACATGGAGGAGGGCGTCACCTCCGAGGCGTCCTCGCTGGCGGGCACCCAGCAGCTGGGCAACCTGATCGTCTTCTACGACGACAACAAGATCTCCATCGAGGACGACACCCGCATCGCCTTCACCGAGGACACCGCCGCGCGCTACCGCGCCTACGGCTGGCACGTGCAGACCGTCGAGGGCGGCGAGGACGTGATCGGCATCGAGGCGGCCGTCGCCGCGGCGCAGGCCGTGACCGACAAGCCGTCGATCATCCTGCTGCGCACGATCATCGGCTACCCGGCCCCGAACAAGATGAACACCGGCTCCGCGCACGGCGCCGCGCTGGGCGCCGACGAGGTCGCGGCCACCAAGAAGATCCTGGGCTTCGACCCGGAGAAGAGCTTCGATGTGGACGGCGCGGTCATCGCGCACTCGCGCGGCAATGTCGCCGACCGCGCCAAGGCCGTGCGTGCCGTCTGGCAGGAGCAGTTCGACGCCTGGGCCGTCGCCAACCCGGAGAACAAGGCACTGTTCGACCGCCTGCAGGAGCGTCGTCTGCCCGAGGGCTGGGCCGAGACCCTGCCGACCTACGAGGCGGACCCGAAGGGCATGGCCACCCGCAAGGCTTCCGGCAAGGTGCTCGCCGCGCTGGCGCCGGTGCTGCCGGAGCTGTGGGGCGGTTCGGCCGACCTGGCCGAGTCCAACAACACCACCATGCCGGGTGTGCCGTCGTTCGGCCCGGAGTCCATCTCCACCGGTGCGTGGAAGGCCAACCCGTACGGCCGCACCCTGCACTTCGGTGTGCGTGAGCACGCGATGGGTTCGATCCTGAACGGCATCGCGCTGCACGGACCGACCCGTCCGTACGGTGGCACCTTCCTGGTGTTCTCCGATTACATGCGCCCGGCCGTGCGCCTGGGCGCGCTCATGCGCACCCCGGTCACCTACGTGTGGACCCACGACTCCATCGGCCTCGGCGAGGACGGCCCGACCCACCAGCCGATCGAGCACCTCGCCGCGCTGCGCGCCATCCCGGGCCTGAACGTGGTCCGCCCCGGCGACGCCAACGAGACCACCTACGCCTGGCGCACCATCCTGGAACGCGATAGCGCCGAACGGCATTCGCACTTCCTGGTCTCCGAGCCGCCGCACCAGGACGGCCCGTCCGCGCTGGCGCTGACCCGCCAGGACCTGCCGATCCAGGAGGGCACCAGCTACGAGGGCGTCCGCAAGGGCGGCTACATCCTGGCCGAATCCTCCACCGCCGCACCGCAGGTAATCCTGATCGCCACCGGTTCGGAACTGCAGCTCGCCGTCGAGGCGCGCGCTACGCTCGAGGCACAGGGCGTCGGCACCCGCGTGGTGTCCATGCCGTGTGTGGAGTGGTTCGACGCGCAGGAGCAGTCCTACCGCGATGAGGTCCTGCCGCCGTCGGTGCGGGCCCGCGTCTCGGTGGAGGCCGGTATCGCCATGCCATGGCACCGATTCACCGGTGACGCCGGTGAGAACGTGTCCATCGAGCACTTCGGTGCCTCGGCCGACTACAAGACGTTGTTCCGCGAGTTCGGCATCACCGCCGATGCCGTCGTCGCCGCTGCCACCCGCTCGCTTGCCAAGGTGAAGGGATAGTCCTCATGACCCAGAACGCGAACACCGCGGCCCTGTCGGCCGCCGGGGTTTCGGTGTGGCTGGACGACCTGTCGCGTGATCGCATCAAGTCCGGAAATCTCCAGGGCCTGATCGACTCTCGCAATGTCGTCGGTGTCACCACCAACCCGACCATTTTCCAGGGCGCGCTCTCCAAGGGCCACGCCTACGACGAGCAGGTCACCGAGCTCGCCGCCCGCGGGGCCGATGTGGATTCGGCCATCCGCACCATCACCACCGATGATGTGCGGGCCGCCTGCGACGTGTTCGCCGAGGTCTTCGCCGCGAGCAACGGCGTCGACGGCCGGGTTTCGATCGAGGTCGACCCGCGCCTGGCCTTCGACACGGATGGCACGGTGGCCCAGGCCATCGAGCTGTGGAAGATCGTGGACCGGCCCAACCTGTTCATCAAGATTCCTGCCACCGAGGCCGGCCTCCCGGCCATCACCCGGGTGATCTCCGAGGGCATCAGCGTGAACGTGACGCTGATCTTCTCGGTGCAGCGCTACATCTCCGTGATGGGCGCCTACCTCGACGGTCTGCGCAATGCCGCGACCGCCGGGCACGACATCGCCAAGATCCAGTCCGTCGCCTCGTTCTTCGTCTCCCGCGTGGACACCGAGATCGACAAGCGGCTGGAAGCCATCGGCACCCCGGAGGCGCTGGCGTTGCGCGGCAAGGCCGGAATCGCCAACGCGCAGTTGGCCTATGCGGCCTACCAGGATGTGTTCGACGGCGGCAAGCACACCGACGTCTACGCCAAGCTGGCGTCGGCGGGCGGCAACAAGCAACGCGCGCTGTGGGCGTCGACCGGTGTGAAGAACCCGGAATACCCGGACACCATGTACGTCACCGACCTGGTCGCCCCCTACACGGTGAACACGCTCCCGGAGAAGACCCTCGAGGCGGTCGCCGACCACGCCGAGATCGTGCCGAACGCGGCCGTCGGCAAGGCGGCCGAGGCGCAGGCGATCTTCGATCAGCTGGTCGCGGCCGGTATCGATCTGGACGACGTGTTCGGTGTTCTCGAGACCGAGGGCGTCGACAAGTTCGTCGCCTCCTGGCAGGACCTGCTCGCGGCCACCACCGAAAAACTGCAGGTCGCGGGAGGAAACTGACGGTGGCAGGCGCGGCGACGACGGTCGCGACGCCGAACCCGCTGCGCGATTCACGCGACAGCCGGGTTCCGCGCATCGCTGGACCGTGCAACGTGGTGATATTCGGCGCAACCGGTGACCTGTCGCGCCGCAAAGTGCTGCCGGCCATCTACGACCTGGCGAACCGGGGGCTGCTGCCCCCGGGCTTCTCGCTGGTCGGCTTCGCACGCCGGGACTGGACCGATGAGGACTTCGCGAACCTGGTTCACGAGTCGGTGTCCTCCTCGGCGCGCACTCCCTTCCGGGAGGAGGTGTGGCAGCAGCTGAAGGCGGGTCTGCGTTTCGTTCGCGGCACGTTCGAGGACGACGCGGCCTTCCACAAGCTGGCCACCACCCTCAAGGATTTGGATCGGGATCGCGGGACGGGCGGCAATACCGCCTTCTACCTGTCGATCCCGCCCAGTGACTTCCCGATCGTGCTCGAACAACTGTCGAAGAACGGACTGGCCAAGCCCTCGGATTCGCCTGCGGGACAGCCCGATCCGTGGCGACGGGTGGTGATCGAGAAGCCCTTCGGGCACGACCTGAAGAGCGCCCAGGAGCTCAATGCCCTGGTGAACACGGTGTTCCCGGAGCGTTCGGTGTTCCGCATCGACCACTACCTGGGCAAGGAGACGGTGCAGAACATTCTGGCGCTGCGCTTCGCCAACCAGCTGTGGGATCCCATCTGGAACGCCAACTATGTGGACCATGTGCAGATCACCATGGCCGAGGACATCGGCCTGGGTGGTCGCGCCGGCTACTACGACGGCATCGGCGCGGCCCGCGACGTCATCCAGAACCACCTGCTGCAGCTGCTGGCGCTGACGGCCATGGAAGAGCCGGTGAGCTTCCAGCCCAAGCAGCTGCAGATCGAGAAGATCAAGGTGCTCTCGGCGACGAAACTCGTCGAGCCGCTGGACGAGACGACGGCGCGCGGCCAGTACACCGCGGGCTGGCAGGGCAGTGAGCCGGTGGTGGGCCTGCTGCAGGAGGAAGGTTTCGACCCCAACTCCCGCACCGAGACCTACGCGGCCATCACCCTGGCCGTGGAGACCCGCCGCTGGGCGGGTGTGCCGTTCTATCTGCGCACCGGAAAACGGCTGGGCCGCCGCGTCACCGAGATCGCGGTGGTGTTCAAGCGGGCCCCGCACCTGCCGTTCGACCAGACCATGACCGAGGAGCTCGGGCAGAACGCGCTGGTCATCCGGGTGCAGCCGGATGAGGGCATCACCATGCGATTCGGGTCCAAGGTGCCCGGGTCGTCGATGGAGGTGCGTGACGTGAACATGGACTTCAGCTACGGCGAGGCGTTCACCGAGGACTCCCCCGAGGCCTACGAGCGGCTGATCCTGGACGTGCTGCTCGGGGTGCCGTCGCTGTTCCCGGTCAACGAGGAGGTCGAATTGTCCTGGCGCATCCTCGATCCCGCGCTCGCGCACTGGGCCGAGACCGGCAAGCCCGACCCGTACGAGGCGGGCGGCTGGGGCCCGGAATCCGCCGACGAGATGCTCGCGCGCAGCGGGCGGGAATGGCGGCGGCCGTGATCATCGACATGCCCGATACCGACACCCGCGAGGTGTCGAAACGTCTTGTGCAGCTGCGGGAATCCAATGGCGTGGTGACCATGGGGCGGGTGCTCACCCTGGTGGTGTGCACGCTGGACAGTTCCGAGGCCGAGGACGCCATCGACGCCGCCAACGACGCCAGCCGGGAGCACCCGTGCCGGGTGATAGTGCTGGCGCGCGGTGACCGCATGGCTCCGACCCGGCTGGATGCGCAGATCCGCGTCGGCGGTGACGCCGGGGCGGCCGAGGTGATAGTGCTTCGGCTGCAAGGGGATCTGGTGCCGCACGAGTCGAGTGTGGTGATCCCGTTCCTGCTGCCCGACACCCCCGTAGTGGCGTGGTGGCCGCGGGGCGCGCCGGAGTTCCCGTCCAAGGATTCGGTGGGCCGCCTGGCGACCCGCCGCATCACCGACGCGACCTTCGCCTCGGATCCGCAGGAGACCATCAAGGGCCGGGGGCAGTCCTACGCGCCCGGCGACACCGATCTGGCGTGGAGCCGGGTCACCTACTGGCGGGCGCTGCTGGCGGCGGCGCTGGACGAGGCTCCGTTCGAACCCGTTGAGTCCGTGACGATTTCGGGCCTGCAGGAAGAGCCGGCGCTCGACATGCTGGCGGGCTGGCTGGCCGCGCGGCTGGACTGCCCGGTATTGCGGCGCACCGGCGAGCTCAAAGTGGAAATGCACCGGCCCACGGTGTCGATCTCCATTGCGCGTCCACAGCACGGCCGCACCGCGACGCTCTCCCGGACCGGGGAACCCGACCAGCGTTTCGCGCTGGCCCGTCGCGAGACCAAGGACTGCCTGGCCGAGGAACTGCGCCACCTCGACGCGGACGACATCTACGCCGAGGCCCTCACCGGAATCGAAAGGGTGACCTATGAGTAAGCCCGCCGTCGAAACCTTCGCCACCACCGACGAACTCGTCCAGGCCGCGGCCGCGAAGTTCGTCGCCCAGGTGGTGGAGGCGCAGCGTCTGCGCGGCTCCGCCTCGGTGGTCCTGACCGGTGGCGGCACCGGTATCGCCCTGCTGGAATGGGTCCGCAAGGTCCCCGGCGACATCGACTGGTCCAAACTCGACGTCTTCTGGGGCGACGAGCGTTTCGTCCCCACCGGCGACGCCGAACGCAACGAACTCCAGGCCCGCCAGGCCCTGCTGGACCACGTCCCGGTCGACCCGGCCCGCGTCCACCCCACCGAGACCTCCAGCGGCGACTACCCCGACCCGCTCGAGGCCGCCGGCGAGTACTCGGCCACCGTCCACGCCCACCTGGCCGAACACGGCGCCTTCGACCTGCACCTGCTGGGCATGGGCGGTGAGGGCCACATCAATTCGCTGTTCCCCCACACCGCCGCCACCCGCGAGGAACACGAACTGGTTGTGGCCGAAACCCATTCGCCCAAGCCACCCGCGGTCCGCATCACCCTGACCCTCCCCGCCATCCGCAAGTCCCGTCACGTGATGCTCATCGTCTCCGGCGAAGCCAAGGCCGCCGCAGTGGCCGCCGCGCTGAACGGAGCGTCCCCCCTGGACATTCCGGCCGCCGGCGCGATCGGCACCGAATCCACCACCTGGCTCCTCGACGAGACCGCTGCCACCGACCTTTCCCACTGAACTCGGCCCTGCACAGGGTGGAGCCAACCGAACGCCACCCGGTTTCTCGTGTCGTCGAGTCGTGACGACCGGGTCGGCTGACACCCTCAGGGAACGTCGGCGGTTCCGTCCGCATGCTCCGACAGTGCCGGTTCGGCGGGCGGGCGGTCCGTGGAGCCGTCCACGTCGGCGAGCCGCAGGACCGTCTCGAAACCCGTTGCGAGGCAGTCGGTCAGCAGGGCGGGGTCGGGAACGGCAGCGGTGTCGGTGTTGATGCCTACGCAGCAGATGCCGGCATGGGTGGTGAGGGTGATGTTGAAGGCGGTGCCGATGGTGGGGCCGAAGGCGTACATGCGGTCTATGCGGGCGCCGGCGAAGTAGAGGGGGACCGGGGAGCCGGGCACGTCGGAGGCGACGAAATCGATGTGCTTGAGCATGCCGGTGACGAACGTGACGGGGAGGCGGTTCAGGGCAGCCGCGATCGCGCCGGAGAGTGGGATGGCGGGTTCCTGGCGCTCACCGGCGACGGCGGTGTCGAGGGTGCGCATCAGGTCGGCGGTTTCGGGGATACCGAGCGGGAGTGCGAAGCGGAGCAGCGTGATTCGGTTACCGCCGAGCGGGTCGTCGGGGCGGCGCAGGCTGACGGGCATGGTCAGGCGCAGATGGTCGACACCGGTGCCGAGACGGCCGTGATAGGTACGCAGGCCGATCAGCACCGCGGTGAGGAAGGCATCATTCATGGTGCAGTCGGCGGCGTGGGCGGCGCGGTGCAGGTGATCGGCTGGGATGTCCAGCACCATAAGGTGGCGGCCGAGGCCGCGCCCGGTCATCACCGGGGACAGGGTCGCGGTCACCGGGCTGACCAACCGGGCCACCGAGGCCGCCAGGTTCACACCGTCGCGCACGGCGCGTACCGGGTTCGACAGCGCGCGCCGGGCGAGAGCCGGCACGCCGAACAGTCCCGCACGGGCCAGCGCGACGCCGACGCTCCAGTTCCAGGTCGCGATATCGCGGAGCCCGCCGCCGGGCCCGGCCGGAATCTCGGGCAGCGCCCCGCGGTCGGAGCCGGCCCGGTCGAAGTCGAGGATCTCCGTGGCCAAGCGGATTCCGCCGATGCCGTCGGTGAGGCTGTGATGCAGGGTCAGCACCACCGCGCTTCCCCCGCCGGACATGCCGTTCAGCAGGGTCATCCGCCACAGCGGGCGGATCGGATCGAAGGCTGTCATCGCCTCGGTGTCCGCGAACTCGAGCACGGTGGCCAGATCCGCCGGCCGAACCAGCGCCGCCCGGCGCAGGTGCCAGTGCACGTCGAAGTGCGGGTCGTCGGCCCAGCGCGGCGGTGCCAGCCCGAACGGCACCGGCACCGGCCGCTGCCGTAGTTTGGGCACCACCCGGGTGCTGCGATCGACGATGCGCACCAGGCGATCCCACTCGGGCTCGGTGTCCAGCAGCAGCACTGTGACGATTGTCGAGCGGAGCACCGGGTCCTGTTCCATGCTCCACGTGAACAGATCCGACTGCGACATGTGAGTTTCCCGTGGCCCCATCGCCGATCACCTCGAACGCCTTGCCTCGCGTACCGCGCGGCATCCGGTTCTCATCTGAGGACGCTATCGCGGGTCCCGGCGAGCAAATAGGGTCCATGGCCGACGACCGCATGGGCTAAAGACACCTGGCCCACGGACCACGACACCACCCGGCTTCCGGGGCTGGCCACTGGCTCGAGTCGTGCGTGAGTCGACGCCCCGGGTTCGGAATCGGGTAGTTCACTACTCGCGAGCTCGGGGCCGGATCAGCCTAGCGTCGGGCGCAGGCGTCGAAAGGTTCGGCGTATGAAGGGGAAGCGATGATCGACATCATCACGTTGCGCGGCACCGGGGAGCAGCGGAACGGCGACGGGACGCCCGCGGGCATGCTGCACGATGTCACCAAACTGCTGGATACGGATAAGTTCAGCTGCTTCGAGCCGGATTGGCCCGCGTCCATCGGGCCGGATCCGGATACGTGGGGGCCGTCGCTGGATACCTCGGTGCGCCTGGGGGTGGCGGCGGGGGTCGAGGCGTTGCAGGATTCGCCGAATCTGTGTGGGCTGATGAGTTATTCGCTGGGTGGGATCGTGGCGAGCACGATTCTGCAAGGCGTGCGAGCGGGTATCTACACCAATGTCGACGGGTCGCCGTTGGAGATCGCGTTCGTGGTGAATATCGCCAATCCGATGCGGCGGGCGGGGCAGTCGGTCGGGAATCTGTGCCCGGCGACGACGTACGGGCTGCATGGGCAGCGGGGGGCGTGGCCGCTGGGGATGGATGTGCGGGAGTACGCGAATCCCGGCGATATCATCACCGCCTCCCCCGCCGATTCGCCGCTGCGGGCCATCGATACCGCGATTTCGCCGTTCTCGCTGGTCGAGGGGGCGCGGATCGGGAATCTGACGCCGGTGATCTTCCATGAGCTGCTGGAGTTCCTGATGCAGAATCCGGTGGCGAACCTGAATCGGTACGAGGCGGCGGTGCGGGGGCTGATCGGGTATCTGACGCCGTGGCCGGACGGGCAGCACGTGCTGTATTCCGGGCACAATATGCCGGGCACGGGCATGCTGTGGACAACGCATGCGGCGGAGTACCTCAACGCGAACTTCTGAGACGTCTCAGCCGAGAGTTGGCGTCGAATTGCCGGGCTCCGGTGAGATTGCCGGTTCTCAGTGCGAATCACCCTGTGCCGGTGCAGTTTCCCGCCAGATATCGGGTGGCACCACGATACGGGAGCGGCCGTGGCGGTCGAGGATGCGGCCGAGCAGTTTCTCGTGCCGCAGGGTGATGGTGCGTTCGGTCACGACGAGCTCGGGATGCAGTGTGGCGATCTGGTTTTCGAAGCGGGTGACCTCGGCGACCGAGTGCAGTCCGGCCTGCAGCACCAGATTGTGAGTGCCGCTGACGGCGGCGCAGTTGCGGGTCTGCGGGAGCCGGATGAGCCCGTAGCCGATCTCGGGCAGTGCGGCGGTGGGCGCGGTCGCCCAGAAGGTGACCGCGACCGGCCAGCCGCCCAGCGGGCGGGCGAAATCGCAGCGGAAGCTGAGCAGTCCGAGCCGGGTGAGCTCGTCGATGCGTCGTTTGACGGTGGAGGCGCTGGTATCGAGGGCGGCGGCGAGGACGCTGTGCGCGGCGCGGCCGTCGCGCGCCAGTGCGCCGATGAGGGCCCGGTCCAGCGGGGTGACGCGGCGGCCGCGATCGGCCCCGGCCGGGGCGGGCGGGGTGCGCAGCTGGTCGCGCTGGCCGGGGGCGAGGGCGTCGATGCGCCAGCTGCCGCCCTCGGCGAACCAGTGGGTCACGATGCGGGTGCGCACGGCCGCGATGTGCGGGACGGCGGGCAGCACGTCGAGGGTGTAGCGCGACATCTGCCCGAAATCGCCGGTGGCGACGGTGGCGAGAATGCGGTTGCTGCCGCCCGCGCGTTCCAGGGTGAGCATGTGCGGGTGCGCGGCCAGGGTGGCGACCACCGCGTCGGTCTGCCCTGCGGCGCAATCGATGTCGACGAAGGCGGCGCACAGCAGATCGAACACCGCCGGGCCGGGTGAGACGCTGATCCAGGCCTCGCCGCGGTCACTGAGCCGTTGCCAGCGGCGGGCCACGGTCACCGGGTCCACGCCGAGCACCCGCCCCAGGTCGGTCCACGACGCGCGGGGCCGCAGCTGCAGGGCGTGGATGAGCGCGAGCTCCTCCTCGGTCAGCTGCCTGACGTCATCCTGCACGGTCCGCCACTTCCTGCTCGTATCCTGCGATTCATCCGTGCCCGATGCCCAGTCTCGCACAATCGCAGTGTCGCTTTCGGCAGAGACGGAACTGGAGAGTGCGTCGTGGCATTCGGTGATTTTCAGAACGAGATCTACTTCAACGGGTTGCGCGGGGTGGTGCCGGCGCTGCCGGTGAGCTTCGCGGAGCTGGCCGAGCGGGCGCAGGCGGCGCTGCCGCCGTCGGTGTGGTCGTATGTGGCGGGCGGCGCGGGCGACGAGCGCACCCAGCGGGCCAATGTGGCGGCGTTCGATCGGTGGGGCGTGATTCCGCGCATGTTCGTGGGCGCCAAGCAGCGCGACCTGTCGGTGGAATTGTTCGGAAGCACCTGGCCCGCACCGGTTTTCATGGTGCCGGTGGGTGTGATCGGCCTGTGCGCGCAGGACGGGCACGGTGATCTGGCGACCGCGCGGGCCGCGGCGCGCACCGGCGTCCCCATGGTGGCGTCCACGCTGAGCGTGGATCCGATGGAGGACGTGGCGGCCGAATTCGGTGAGACCCCCGGCTTTTTCCAGCTCTACACGCCCACCGACCGGGATCTCGCCGCCAGCCTGGTGGAGCGGGCCGAGCGGGCGGGCTTCAAGGGCATCGTGGTCACCCTCGACACCTGGGTGACCGGCTGGCGGCCGCGCGATCTGTCCACCGGTAATTTCCCGCAGCTGCGCGGGCACTGCCTGGCCAACTATTTCACCGATCCGGTGTTCCGGGCGAGCCTGGCGCAGTCGCCGGAGCAGGATCCGCAGTCGGCCGTCCTGCGCTGGATCCAGGTCTTCGGCAATCCGCTGACCTGGGCGGATCTGCCGTGGCTGCGCTCGCTGACCAAGCTGCCGCTGATCGTGAAGGGCATCTGCCACCCCGAGGACGCGCGTCGCGCCCGGGATCTGGGCGTGGACGGCATCTACTGCTCCAATCACGGTGGCCGCCAGGCCAATGGCGGGCTCCCGGCGCTGGACATGCTGCCCGAGGTGGTGGCCGCCGCCGAGGGGCTGCCGGTGCTGTTCGATTCCGGGGTGCGCTCGGGCGCGGACATCATCAAGGCGCTGGCGCTCGGCGCGTCCGCGGTCGGCATCGGCCGCCCCTACGCCTACGGGCTGGCGCTGGGCGGCGCGGACGGCATCGTGCACGTGCTGCGCACGCTGCTCGCGGAGGCGGATCTGATCATGGCGGTGGACGGGTATCCGGCGCTGAAGGATCTGACGCCCGAGGCGCTGCGCGCGGTCTCGGTCTAGCTCGTCACTGCTCGATGCGGCGGAAGGGGTGGGCCGATTCGAGGGCGTAGCCGAGTTCGAGCAGGGTGCGCTCGTCGCCGTGGAGGGCGGAGAACATCATCCCGATGGGGAGACCGGACTCGGATGCGCCCATCGGGAGCGAAAGGGCCGGGGCCCCGGTCACATTCGCGAACGGCGTGTAGGTGACATAGTCCAGCAGGCGGCGAAACACCTCGTCGAAGGGCTGACCGGGGCTCAGGTAGCCCAGGCGGGGTGTGAGGCTCGCCAGCACCGGGGACACCACGAGTTCGACGTCGCGGAAGGAGGCCGCATAGGCGCGGCGGAGGCGCGAAAGCCGGTACAGCACAGCGGGTGAGCGCAGGGCGGAGCCGCGGAAACGGGCGGCCAGGCCGCGGGTGAAGGGGTCGAGGCGGGCGGGGTCGAAGGACCGGCCGAAGCTCAGTTTGCCGGTGTGGCTGCCCAGGAAGGCCAGCATCGCCCAGTAGGTGGCGAAATCCTCGGCGAAGCCCCGGTCCACCGGGTAAGGGATGGGCCGCACCTCGTGGCCGAGGCCCTCCAGCAGCGTGACGGTCTCTTCGAGGACCGTGCGAATCTGCGGGTCCAGGGTTGCCCCGGTGATCGGATCGCTGAGGAGGCCGATACGCAGCCGCCGCTGGGCGGGCCCCTCGACGAGCCCGATCGGCGGCAGCGCGGGATTGCGCCAGAAGCGTTCGGCCGCCGCGAAATAGATGGCGGTATCGCGGACCGTGCGGGTGAGCACGCCCTCGGAGACCAGGTTGATCGGCATGGAACGCGCCTGCGGGCCGTCGATGTGACGGCCACGCGTCGGTTTCAGGCCGACCAGCCCGCAGCAGGCGGCAGGAATCCGAATGGAACCGCCACCGTCATTGCCGTGCGCGATCGGCACCGCACCCGCCGCGACGAGGGCGGCCGAACCACCCGACGAGGCGCCCGAGGAGAACCCCGTGTCCCAGGGATTGGGGGTCGGTTCGGCATCGACGAATTCGGTGGTGGCGTTCAACCCGAACTCGGGCAGGGTGCTCTTCCCGAGCACGGTCAGACCGGTGCCCAGAAACTGTTTCGCGAAGGGTCCGTGCGCCTTCGCCGGCCGGGCCCGCCAGGCCGCACTCCCGTGCTGGGTCGGCAGCCCGGCCACATCGGTGTTGTCCTTCACGAAGGCCGGCACGCCGTACAGCAGCGCCTCCCGGTCCCCCGAGATCAGCGGCGGATCCGCCTCCACCACAACCGCGTGCAACACCGGATCCACCTGCGCCACCCGCTCCCGGGCCGCCTTGGCGACCTCGGCCGCACTCAACTCACCGCTGCGGATCAGCGCGGCGATGGCCACCCCATCATGCTCGCCGAGCGCGTCATCGCCGAAAGCGTGAACTCGAACTGCCATGAACCGGGCCTCCTGATCGACAACACCCGATATCTGCCCGACGGTACGCCCCTCACTGGACACACGAACAGCAGGATCCTCGAATCGACCGGTGACCGGGCCTGGTGTCCCGGGCCACCGGTCCAGTCGGGTTACGCCGGGAGGCCGAGGCTCTTCAGGGCGTCGGTGAGGAAGGTGTTGACCGCGTCGGGGCGCTCGAGCTGGACCAGGTGGCCCGCGGCCGGGACCTCGACGACCTCGCGGAGGTCGGGGACGTTGGCGCGCAGGGTGGCCAGGGGGTCGCGGCCGCTGAAGCCCTCCATGTCGGGGTCGTTCTGGCCGTAGAGGAAGAAGGTGGGGACTTCGACCTTGGCGTCGGCGTAGGCGGCGGTGAGTTCCCAGTTGCGGTCGAGGTTGCGGTACCAGTTGAGGCCGCCGGTGAAGCCGGTGCGCTCGAAATCCTGGACCAGGGTGTCGAATTCGGCTTCTGAGAGCCACGGCCAGGGCAGGGCGGGCGCCTGCGGGAGGACGTCGAGGTAGCCGAGGCCGGGCGGGTTCTTCCAGGTGTCGAGGTAGTGGTAGTCGCCGGAGAGCGAGTAGTAGACACGGGCCAGGAAGCCGCGCGGGTCCGCGGCGAGTTCGGCGTCGGCGATGCCGGGGGTCTGGAAGTAGGACAGGTGCAGGAAGTGGCGTTCGGCCGCCTTCGTCCAGAAGGCCGACGGGGCGCGCGGCGGGCGCGGGGCGAACGGGTTGTTCAGGACCATGGCGGCGGCCACCCGCTCGGGGGCGCGCAGGCTCAGCTCCCACACCAGCTGCGCACCGAAGTCGAGGCCGACGAAGACCGCCCGCTCCGCGCCGATGTCGTCGAGCAGGGCCATGAGGTCGCCGATGACGGCGGCATTGGTGTACGCCTCCGGGTCGGCGGGCGCCTCGGTGCGGCCGTATCCGCGCAGGTCGGGGGCGAGGGTACGGTAGCCGGCCGCGGCGACGGCGTCGAGCTGGTGGTGCCACATGAACCAGGTGTGCGGAAACCCGTGACAGAAGACGACCGGGAAGCCCTCGCCCTGATCCGCGACGTGCATGCGGACCTCCCCGGTGTCGATCGTCCGATGTGTCAGTTCCACTCCGCCTCCAATTTCTAGAACACGTTCCTATTTCAAGGTAATGTCCAGAGGTCGTGAGCGAAATACCCAAGATTCTCGCCGGAAAGGTCGCGGTGGTGACCGGCGCCAGCCGCGGCATCGGCAAGGGCATCGCCCTGGAGCTGGGCGCGGCCGGGGCGACCGTGTACGTCACCGGGCGCACCGTCACGTCCGGGCACCTGCCGGGCACCGTGGCCGGGACCGCCGCCGAGATCGACGCCCTGGGCGGGATCGGGGTGCCGGTGGTCTGCGATCACCGCGACGACGCGGCCGTGGAGAAACTGTTCGCGCAGGTCCGCGAGGAGCAGGGCCGGCTCGACGTGCTGGTCAACAATGTCTACAACTCCCCCGCGTCGGCGCGCTGGATCGGCCGCAAGTTCTGGGAGGTGCCGCCCAGGGCGTGGGACGAGGGCTTCGATATCGGCGTCCGATCCCATTACGTGGCAAGCGTTTTCGCCGCGCCGCTGCTCATCGAGTCACAGGGCCTGATCGTGAGCGTGTCCTCCCCCGGCGCGATCCGCCAGATGCACAACGCGGTCTACGGCGTCGGCAAGGCCGCCGTGGACCGGCTCACCGCCGACATGGCGCACGACCTCGACGGCACCGGCGCGACCGCGGTCTCGATCTGGCCGGGCATCGTGAACACCGAACTGCTGCAAATGGTTCCGGCCGACGCGCAGGGCCGCCGCCTGGTCACCCTGCCCGGCGAGGGCACCTTCGATCTCGACCAGGCCGAGACCCCGCACTTCGCCGGCCGCGCCGTGGTCGCGCTGGCCACGGATCCGGATCGCCTGGCGCGCACCGGAAAAGCCTGGAAGGTCGCCGACCTGGCCGAGGCCTACGGCTTCACCGACCTCGACGGCCGCGTCCCGCGCGCCGACTAGACATCACGAATTACGTTCCCGAAGAACAGGAGTGGACAACCCCATGCGACGCGTTTTCGTCGTCGGCGTGAACATGACGCCGTTCGTCAAGATCGGTTCCCGCGAGTGGACCTACCCGGAGATGGTCGCCGAGGCCGTCAACGGCGCGCTGAAGGACGCGGGCGTCACCTACGACCAGGTGCAGCGCGCCGCGGTCGGCTACGTCTTCCAGCCCTCGGCCGCCGGCCAGCGCGCCCTCTACGACATCGGCCTGACCGGCATCCCGATCGTCAATGTGAACAACAACTGCGCCACCGGTTCCACCGCGCTCATGTTCGCCCGCGAGTGGGTGGCCGCCGGCATCACCGATGTGGCCCTGGCCGTCGGCTTCGAGCAGATGACCAAGGAGGCCATGGCCGGCCCGGCCACCAAGCCCAAGGTCACCACCGTCGACGCGCACCTGAAGGTGAACAAGGAGCACTTCGAGTTCTCCGCCGCGCCGATCACCACCCAGTTCTTCGGCAATGCCGCCATCGAGCACATGAAGCGCTACGGCACCACCCCCGAGCAGCTGGCGGCGGTCGCGGTCAAGAACCACGAGCACTCGACCCGGAACCCGCTGGCGCAGTTCCAGGATGCCTACACCCTCGAACAGGTCCTCGGCGACAAGCCGGTGCACGGCCCGCTGACCCGCTCGCAGTGCTCGCCCATGTCCGACGGCGCGGCCGCCGCGGTCGTGGTGAGCGAGGAGTTCGTCAGGGCCAACGGCCTCGAGGGACAGGCCATCGAGATCCTGGCCCAGGAGCTGGCCACCGACGACGGCACCTCCTTCTCCACCGGTTCCATGATCGACGTGGTGGGCGCGCCCATGACCCGGGCGGCGGCCTCGAAGGTGTTCTCCCGCGCCGGAATCGGCGTCGCCGACGTCGACGTCATCGAGCTGCACGACTGCTTCTCCATCAACGAGCTCATCACCTACGAGGCGCTGGGCCTGTGCGGGGAAGGCGAGTCGGGCGCGCTGATCGAGTCCGGCGCCACCACCTACGGCGGCACCTGGGTGGTCAACCCGTCGGGCGGCCTGATCTCCAAGGGCCACCCGCTCGGCGCGACCGGCCTGGCCCAGTGCACCGAATTGAGCTGGCAGCTGCGCGGACTCGCGGGCGAGCGGCAGGTCGCCGGCGCGCGCACCGCGCTGGCGCACAATCTGGGCCTGGGCGGCGCGGTGGTCGTCACCCTGTACGCGGCCCACACGGCGTGACCATCGGACGGAGTTGAGAATCCCATGACCACACTCGATCCCGACACCCTGCTGCGGCTGCCGGTGCACAACGGCCACGCCCTGGTGGCCGGGCTGAAGCGGCACCGCAACCGCCCGGTGCTCACCCTCGGCGACCACGTCCTCACCGGCGGTGAGGTACTCGACGGCATGAGCCGCTACATCGACGCCTTCGCCGAGCACGGCGTCACCACCGGCACCCCGGTCGGCGTGCTCGCGCTGAACCGGCCCGAGGTGCTGTTCACCATCGGCGCGGGCCAGATCGTGGGCTCGCGGCGCACCGCCCTGCACCCCATCGGCGGCCTGGACGATCACGCGTATGTGCTTGCCGACGCGGGCATTTCGACGCTCATCCTGGATCCGGTGCCCGCATTCGTCCAGCGCGCACGGGAACTGGTCGACATGGTGCCGACACTGACCAAGATCCTGGTGCTGGGCCCGGTGCCCGAACTGCTCGCCGATGTCGGCGTGGATCTGCTGGCGACCGCCGACAAGTACGAGCCGCGTCCGGTGGAGGCGGTGGAGCTGCTGCCCTCCGACGTCATCTCCATCAGCTACACCGGCGGCACCACCGGCAAGCCCAAGGGCGTGATCGGCACCGCGCTGACCATGAACACCATGACGCAGATCCAGCTCTCGGAGTGGGAGTGGCCCAAGCGTCCCAAGTTCCTGATCTGCACGCCGCTCTCGCACGCGGGCGCGGCGTTCTTCCTGCCGGTCGTGCTGCTGGGCGGGCAGTGTGTGGTGCTGCCGCGCTTCGATGCCGGAGAAGTGCTGCGCGCCATCGAGGAACACAAGATCTCGGCGACCATGCTGGTGCCGTCCATGCTGTACGCGCTGCTCGATCACCCGGATTCCAAGACCCGCGACCTGTCCTCGCTGGAGACGGTGTACTACGGGGCCTCGGCCATCGACCCGAATCGGTTGCAGGAGGCCATCGATCGCTTCGGGCCGATCTTCGCCCAGTACTTCGGGCAGTCCGAGGCGCCGATGGCGATCAGCTACCTGGGCAAGGACGAGCACGACAAGGCGCGGCTCACCTCGTGCGGGCGGCCCTCGGTCGCGGTCCGGGTGGCGCTGCTGGACGGCGAGGACAAGCCGGTTCCGCAGGGTGAGGTCGGCGAGATCTGTGTCTCCGGGCCGCTGCTCGCCGCCGGCTACCTGAATCTGCCGGAGGTCACGGCCGAGACGTTCAAGAACGGCTGGCTGCGCACCGGCGATCTGGCCCGCCAGGACGAGGACGGATTCCTGTTCATCGTCGGGCGTTCCAAGGACATGGTCGTCACCGGCGGGTTCAATGTGTTCCCGCGCGAGGTGGAAGACGTTGTCTCCGAACACCCGAAGGTGGTCACCGTCGCGGTGGTCGGTGTGCCGGACGCGCATTGGGGCGAGGCCGTGACCGCGGTGCTGGTCCTCGACCCCGCCACCGCGGCCGATCCGGCCGCGATCGAGGTGGTCACCGCCGAGATCCAGGCCGCGGTCAAGCAGCGCAAGGGTTCGGTGCAGGTGCCCAAGCACGTGGTGGTGATCGAGGAGCTGCCGCTGACCGGGCTCGGCAAGCCGGACAAGAAGGCGATCCGCGTGCTGGCTCAGGAGCGCCTGGGCATCGCCTGATTTCCCCAAGGGCGCTCGGCTAGGCGAACTTCCGGGTTCGGATCAGCCGGGCGCCCCGGCGGGCGCTGTCGATGCCCGCCTCCACCACGGCCCGGGTCACGAAGTGCCCCAGGGCCGTTGCCACGAACATGGCCGCGATCAGCACCGGTGCCCAGTTCCAGCTCAGCGCCAGCATCATGCGATCGAAGGTGCCGCGCGGCTGCACCACCGGCTCCCAGCTGTTCAATCGCACCCAGCGGCCCAGGAAAACGCCTACCGCGCACAGCAAATGGATCGCGAGCGTCGCCGGGGTGCGCCACGCGCCCAGCCCGCGCGCCTCCAGGAAGCGGCCCAGCTCGGCCAGCACCAGGTAGTAGGCGACGAAACCGGAGGCGATGAACGCGCCGTAGACCGGCAGGATCGTCGTCACCACCGGGCCGTTGCCGGCCGCGCGGATGTCGTCGCGCAGGTGCACCAGATCGGTCACCACATAGGGCGCATTGGGCAGGAACAGCACCAACAGCACCGATCCGCCCCACCACACCGGCGAAATCGGTAGTCGCCGTTCGTCATCGCGCGCGCCCCGGAACACCAGGAGCGCCAAAGCCACCGGGATCCAGGCCAATACGGTGTTCCACACCATCCAGAACAGATTCCGGTCCAGCACCCCCGCAAGGCTCGGCGCGACCGTCTTCACCGGGTCCATTCGTTCATGATGCCGATCTCGGCGCGGCGCGTCATGCGAGTTGGCAACACCCTTTGGCAACACTCCTGCCACCGACCCGTCCGCGCTGTCCGCGACAGGCTGGTCGACAGGTGGCGACCAGCTGTTTTACGATCGTATTATGCGGCCGTGGGATATGAGATTCCCGAGTGGGCCCTCGACGTCGCGGCCCGGCTCGGCATCGCACCCGAGGAGATCATGCGGGTCCTGACCGGCCCGGGCCGGCGCTGGCCGCGACCGGTGCGCGGGACGGGTGGGCTGCCCGCTCTCATGATCATCGGCCGCACCGGCGCGGGGCAGCCGCTGGCGGTGGTGGTGCGTCCGCTGTCGCAGTGGGACCAGCAGGTCGTCGGCGTCCGGCCGGTGACCGGAAGGCTTCTCGCCCAGTTCGAACAATGGGAGGCGGACCATGACTGACTATCCGGACAAGGGCTACCCGCACACGGCCGACGAAGCCGGCGACTTCCTCGACAGCCTCACCTTCGACGAGGACGCCCCCGAACCCGACCTCCCCGGCCCCGACACCCCCGTCACGGTGCTGCGCACGGTCCGGCTCCCCTATGCCATGGATCAGCGCATCCGCGCCGAGGCCGACCATCGCGGGGTGAGCATGTCCGACCTGATCCGCGACTTCCTCACCATCGAACTGGCCGCCCTCGACGACGACACCCCCATCAGCCGTGCCGACGCCCGCCGGGCCCTCAGCGCCGCCCTCGCGAATCTGTCACCCGTGCAACGTCATCCGCGGTGACCCTGCCGCGCAGTCATCCGCGGTGACCCTGCCGCGCACGACGAACCCTGCCGCGCACGACGAATCGCCCGGGCACCGATGTGGTGCCCGGGCGATTTCAGGAGCTGGGGGCTAGGAGAACTTGATTTCGAGGCCGATGCCGAGAATGGAGATCAGCCAGATCAACCCCAGGAAGATCGTGATGCGATCGAGGTTCTTCTCGACAACAGTGGACCCCGACAAGCTCGACTGCACACCACCACCGAAGAGGCTGGACAGACCTCCGCCCTTGGCCCGGTGCAGCAGCACCAGCAGCACCAGCAGCACGCTGGTGATAACGAGGAGGATATCCAGGAACATCCGCATGGCCGACAGTGTATGCGGTCGATACCGAACACCCCGAATCAGGCCGGGAACCGCTGTGGCCAGGCGCATACGGTGACGGCCGGAACCAATGGATGATCTTGCCGAGCTCGAACACCCCGTTGAGGCGCCTGGTCAACGCCGCACGAGCCAGAGCGCAGTCGCAAGTACGACCAGCACGGACCAGACAACCCAGTAGACCGGAGTTGCGTGCACCGCGACCAGCACCGCGGCTGCCACGCCGAGCAGGACGACTGTGGTTGTGCGCATGAGGAATTGTCTCAGCTTCGAGACTCCGTCATCGAAAAGCCCCCGCCTTCTCAGGGCGGTGCTCCGACCATTGAGCTAAGGCGACGAACCTGCCACGTCGGGCGGCGGCCCGGCCAGCGCGCGGCCGGTGAGCAGGGCCGCGCAGGTGCCGGTTGCGGCGCAGCCCAGCACGATCGACCACGCTACCGGCCCCAGTGGTACGCACCCGAAGAACCGGTTCACTCCGGGCACCATGATGATGGTGGCGAGGACTACGGAGCTGCCTGCCACGGTCACCCAGACCAGGCGGCTGTGCCGGCCGATCACCAGGGTCTGCCCGAGCTGTGTACCGATCAGGGCGGCCAGTGCCATCGTTTCCGCGCGGCGGCGCCGACCGGTGGCGCGGCCGAGCAGCCATGCCGCGCCGGCGCCGATGGTGGTGCAGGCGCCGCGCACGGCGACGGCTTGCAGGAAGTCGCTGCCGATACCGGGCGGTGGCCCGAGTGTCCTGTCGGTCGTTTCGGTGTCGTCGGCGGGCCGGGTGTCCGAGAGTGTGAGCGCCATTGCCGGACCGAGGTCGGTGAGCAGGTTCACCACCAGGAATTGCCGGGTGCCGATCGGGGCTCGGCCGGACAGCAGCGCGCCCAGGACGGTGAACGCCACCTCACCAGCGTTACCGCCGACCAGCACGCCGATCGCGTCGCGTACTCGCTGCCACATGCCACGGCCCTCGGCCAGTGCCTCCTGCAGCACGGTGAGGTCAAGAACCTTGCCGGTGTCGGTGAGGATCAGGTCCGCGGCCTCCCGAGCGGCGACCGACCCTCGAGCGGCAAGCCCGATACCGACATCGGCGGTGCGGATGGCGGCCGCATCGTTGCTGCCGTCGCCTGCCATCGCCACCGTGTGCCCGCGGCGCTGGAGCGCGGACACGATGCGCACTTTGTGTTCAGGCGATACCCGCGCGAAAACTGTTGCCTGCTCGATGAGTTCGGCTTGGCCGTCCTCGTCCAGCAGGTCCAGATCGGCGCCGGTGGCCACCGTGTCGGCGGGGATCGCGAGCTGTTCGGCGACCGCGCGCGCGGTGATCGGGTGATCACCGGTGATCATCCGCACGCTGATGTCGTTGCGGGCCAATTCGGCAAGCAGTTCCAGTGCCTGCGGGCGCGGGCTGTCGGCAATACCGAGGAAGCCGAGAAGGGTGAGTTGCTCGATCTCTTCGGTGAGATCGCGGGGAGCGGAGGCGAAATCGCGCCGCGCCACCACCAGCACCCGCAGCCCCTGCGCGGCCAGCCGGCGCACCGCCGCCTCCGCGGCGGCGCGGCACGCGGGCGTGAACGGCCGGGCCTCCCGGCGGCCTTCGTCATCGGTGCGCAGGACCTGATCACAATGTGGCAGCAGCACTTCCGGGGCGCCTTTGACGGCGAGCCGGATGTGCTGACCGGTGTTGCCCACCGCCGCGGAGTAGCCGCGGAAGCTCTCGAACGGCAGCTCCTCGATGGGAGCCCAGGCATGGGGCTGTCTGTGGGCCAGATATGTGTGTGCCGCCTCGACGACAGCTCGGTCGGTGGCGTGTACCAGTGGGGCATCGTCAGGGTTGGGGCAGGCGTAGGCGGCGGCGCGGAGCAGCCCCCGCGACTGTGGCGTGCTCGCGAGATGGTCGCTGTCCCACGTCTGGTCGAGATCGGCAACCGCGACCAGGCGCAATTGTCCCTCGGTGAGGGTGCCGGTCTTGTCGAAGCACATGGTGTCGACGCGGCCGAGTGCCTCGATGGTGCGGCTGGAGCGAACCAGCACGCCGCGGCGGGACAGGCGGCGGGTAGCGGCCAGTTGGGCGACCGTCGCCACCAGCGGCAGTCCTTCGGGGACGGCGGCGACGGCCACGGCCAGCCCGTCTGCGAGGGCCGGGCGCAGCGGCAGCCCACGCAGGAAACTGGTGACAGTAACGGCGGTTCCACCGCCGAGGGTGAACGGCAGCACGCGTTCGGTCAAGCTGCGCAGCTGTTCCTGCACACCGCCGCTGGGGGGCGGCCCGGCGGCGGCGAGGGCACGACCGGCCTCGGTTGCGGTTCCGACCGCCACCACGACCGCGGTCGCCTCGCCGCTGACCACGACGCTGCCCTCGAACACCATGCCGGTGCGTTCTGCCAGCAGGGCGCCGGGTGTGGCGGGGGTCTGCTTCTCCACGGTCACGGTCTCGCCGGTGAGGCCGGACTCGTCCACTTCCAGCCCATCGGTCTCCAGCAGCCGCGCATCCGCGGGGACTACCTCGCCGGTGGCCAGAGCGATCACATCACCAGCCAGCAGACCGTCTGCGGGAGTCTCGATTTCGCCGTCCTCGGTGAGCCGCCGAGCAGTCAACCGCTCGCCGAGCAGGAGTTTGTCCAGCGACAGCCGGGCGCGGCGGCGCTGCAGGGCCGACACCGTGGCATTGAGCCCCAGCACCGTGCCGACGAGCACGGCGTCGGTAGGCGAGCCCAGCAGCGCGGAGGCGACCGCGCCGACACCCAGCAGTGGAGTCATCGGATCGGCCAGCTCGCGGCGCACATCTGCGACCAGACCGGCGAGACTCGTTGCGGGCGTGGCCAATCGCTGCGATATACGGCTGGCAACGGTGGTGACGTGCGAGCGAGGCGGCGGCGCCGACCGGTGCGGGGCGGGTAGGCGGGCCAGCACCTCGTCCGGTTCCAGTGCATGCCACGGCACCAGCCGCACCTCGGCCGGCCCGGTCGCGCGGGCGGCCCGGCGCCCGCCGTTCAGACCCGTTGCCAACCCCATCAGAGTGGCCGCCGTGACCGGGCTGGTGGCTCGCGCCGCGCGAGACTCCGCGGGACCGGACGCGAGCAACAGACCGCTGAGCGTGGCTGCCGACAGCGTCAGGACCCGGCCGCGCTCACTGACATTGCGTGCCTGGCCGGCAGCGGCGATGATCTGCCGTGCCGAACTCAGATCCGGGCACACCACATCCGCCTGCCAGGGGATCCGTACCGGAGCGCCGGGAGTCCGGGAGGCGATACCGATGCCCAGATCGGCGGCCGCAAGGGCGCGATGTGCCTCGCCACTGACCACCGCCACCACGTGCCCCTGCTGTTGCAGTCGCCGTACCAGCCCGGACACCGACCCGCCGGCGAGCACGAATTCATCGGCGCTGCGACGCAATTCGCCGGTGCTCTCGTCACCGATGAGTACCACCCGCAGGCCCGCCTGTCGGGCGGTGGACAGCAATCCGGCAGCACCCGGATGTGGCTCGCTCCCGATCAGCACCCGCCCGACCACGTGTCCGTGCTCGTGCAGCAGGTGCCAGCGAGGGCCCCCTGGATCGCTGTCCGGGCCGGGAGCATCGGTGTCGCTGTCGAGTCGCGGGTCGGCGTCGATGGCCAGATGCAGATTCTCACGCCGATGCTCGGGCGGTGGTGGGATGGGCAGTTCCTCACCATTGCACCAGAGCAGCCGCTGGGCGGCGCTCCACACGTGTTCGACCGGCCAGCTGTCGTCGCGGGATTCGGCGGCGAGGACCACAGCCCGTTGACCGCGCACGGCATCCCGGTCGACGACCACTGCGGAAACCCGGTCCATGCGGCGCCACATGAACGGGTCGAGGGTCAGCACGCCGCGCGCCGCCATGAGGGTCGACAGCGCACCGGCGAAGGTCTCGCGACCGGCCCGCGCCGCCTTCGGCACGCCCGCCGCCACGGCGTCGGCGGCGTCGGCGACCGCGCGGCCGCCGACCAGCGTTGCCGCCGAGGCCAGTGCCGCGGCGGCGCTGACCTGTTCGGTGCAGCGCTCGATCGGTCCATGCGGCAGCGGTACCGGCCGCGGCTCGGGCGGATCGTAGACGTCGACACCCGGCAGGTCCGGGTCGGCGATCAGCTCTTCCCAGCGCCGCCACTGCGCGAAGCGGGCGGCGGCCTCGACCAGCCGCACCGCCCGCTGCATCGCGTCGGCGCACAGGCCGGTCACTTCCGAATCCAATGCCTGACCCACGGCATTTCCGATCGTGATCACGGTATCGGCGCGGTGGCGGCCGAGCTGGGCTTCCAGTGCGCCGCGCAACCTCGGCTGTCCGTCCACGAGAGCCACCGCCCCCCGGACTACATGGGCCGGCGGCGGTGCCGGAAGCAACCGCCCGGTGACGACCACACCGATCCCGATGAGATCGCCGGCCAGCTGCAGCGCGGATGTCAATACCGGCTCCCGATCGGAGGGGTGCTCGAGTCGACGGCTCCACGGCTCCGTACTGGTTCCGGCGAGATCTTCGACGCGTTCCAGGATCGCTTCCAGCTGTGCCGGAGACAGACGTTGCGGGTCCGCGGCCACGACGACCCGCCCGGTGGCGGCATTGACCTGGAACCAGCACACCTCCGGTTCCTGCTCGAGGTGCTTGCGCGCCAACTCGGCTACCCGAGCGCTCTGTGCCGACTGCAAGCCTCGAACCTCGGCGTGAATACGGTTGGCATGCACCGTGAGCCGCCGCTGAGTACGCATGCGCCGCGGGTCCACGAGCGCGCCGAGTTCCCGGCCGATGCCCTCGGTGAATTCGACGACTGTTCGAGCGACTGCTGGGTCCGCCAGCCGCGACGCCACCGCGACCGGCCGCCGGAGCAATCCCACCGTGGCTCCGGTGGCCGCGAGAGGCAGCCGGATCGGCGCAGTGGCCAGACCGCGCAGGGAAACCACTACTGGGCGGCGGTTCGCGACCGTCGCGAACCCGCGGTGGACTGCTTCGGCCGAGTGCTCTTGCGCTCCCGCGGCCGCGGTTCGGACGTGTCCTGATTCCCGGATTCGGTTCTGGCGCGCCGCAACAGATAGACCGCACCCGCGACGCCGCCCGCAGCGGCGGCCACGGGCCACTCGATCAGGCCGGTCAAACCGGCCGCAACGACGCCGAGCACAGTGGCGGCAGAAACGTCCACCCCACTGCGAGCGCCGGATACGGCGCCCTCGACTGTGCCGCGCGCCGCACCGGTCACCGCGCCGACGACGGCTCCACCGGCCGCCTCAACCGCATGCACACCCGCCGATGCCGTAGCCTCGAGCGTCCTCACAGTGTCCGATGCAACGCTGCTCATCACACCCCAGTCGTCGTAGGTAGCGCAAAGAACTTCCTGCGGAAACTAGTGCGTTGCCAGAATACTCCGCGATGCTCTGATCGGCCCTACGTTATCGAAACGAAAAGTGGCACGGTCAACTCGTCCACGTGAGACGGGGGCAGAAAATGCCATTTCCAAACGGTGCCGACCCGATCCGACCGCTGTAGCGATGATATTTCCTCTACCTGAGCAGCCGAAATTGCAGACTAGTTGCTATTGCAAATTGGATCTATACCTCTTCGAGGGCTTCGCCGATCTGATGAGCGATGCGATTGTGCTGATCATGGAGCAGCCAATGACCCGTTGCGAGTACCAGCGCGACAGGCCATTCGATGATCTCCGCTGCGGCCAGCGCGCCCAGTACGCCGTAGTACGCCAACTGCTCGGGCCGGGGGATGCGAACCCGGCCGATCACCGGCAGGTCCACTGCGAAACCCTGCGCAGCCAGCACACGGTCGACGGCGTTCTGGTGGCCGGTTGGTGGTTTTTCGGCCATTTGTTGCCTCCCGGTCATAGTGCGTTCGAGTGTTCGACGCCTGGGATCCGCAGTGTGTCGAGTGTGATGAGTACTGGTGTGGGCGGCGGATCGGATCCATTGACAGGGGCACTGACGCAGATGCTCGCTGTGCCGTTGCGTGAGCTGTATGCGGTCCTGCTGCGCCTGGATCTCATCGAGATCGTCGACTGATCATCCCGCCGGCAACCGCCGGTGGCGAACGGCCGGGGAGCGACGGCGGTCGCGGCAGCAACTAACCAGAGTTTAGCCCCGAGCAAGTCCCCTCACCGCCCGAACCGTCACGGTTTCGGGGCCGCTTTGGGCTGTCCCGAGCGAGAGTCGGGGTGCCGGGCCGGCACGGCACGAGGTCGTTGGTGACGTAGGTCGGAGTCGAACCGACGTGGGTCCTGAATGAAAGTCAGGCTGCCCGTGCCGACAGAGCAACTACGCCATCGTCCGGCTGGATGGAATCGAACCATCTGCGCCCGAAGGCGGGAGGTCGCCACACCGCCATTCGGTTCCGACTCGCGACGGAACACCGCGGAAAGCTGAGGAGTCGAACCCGCGGGACACGTTGCCCGCCTCCGGTTTTCAAGACAGGCCGACCTCCACAGGCCGGAGCCTTCCGAGACCGCCGCCCCATCGAGCTTGCGGTACAACAACATTCGCAGCCGACCAGGGAAGGCCGCAACCGAATTTCCGGGGCTGCCGTCAGGGCCATGACGTCGATGAATTCCTCGTTACGTCGACAGCTTATTCACAGCTATCAACCCGGGAGAAGAGCGGCCCACTCAGAATTCCCACCGTCACCGCAGGACGAGCGAGTCCACCTGTAGTATCCGTTAACCAGTGCTGAACGAATAGCACATGACCAGCTATCGAAGGTGGTTCACTACAGGAGAGGCATTCATGACGATGAAAACTCGATCTGTCCTGCTCGCCGCCGCGGCCGGGAGCGCCCTGTTCCTCAGCACCGGCATCGCTTCCGCCGACCCCACCGATCCGTCGGGTTTCCTCATCGGAGACACCGCTTTCTTCAATATCGGTGGCTTCAACTGTTCGATCGCCGCCAATGGCATTGTCGGCTGCGATATCAACCCGGCGGGCGTGCTGATGTACGTGTCACTGGCCGGGCCCAATGGCCAGGTCTATCCGGTGCCGTACGCCCCGGCCGCGATCATCGACAACGCCGCCTGGCCCGCCCATCCGGAGTGGAGCGGCGGCGGCCACACCCAGCCCGGCGGCAACCAGGCACTGCCGCCCAGCGGTGACGTGTGGTCTCCGGCCAGCATCAGCTACGCGGGCGCGACGTGCACGCAGGGCTACCGCGGCGGGGTGCAGTGCAGCTCGATGGGACACCAGTTCTCGTTCAACTCCAGCCAGGTCTACGGCAGCTGAGCCATACCGACGTGAAAAGCCCTGCCGGGCAGGCGTTTCGCGGCACGGCAGGGCTTCACAGTGTCCGGCGGACGTATTCGTCGAGCGAATCACGCACGAACGCAGCGTGTTCGGGTCCGCCGTAGGCCGCGGCGAACCGCTCGTCCTCGACGTACATCCGCCCGAGACCGCCGATCATGGCGATGGAGCGCTCCCGATCACCGTCCGCCAGTGGCGTTCCGGGGATGGCCCGCAACCACGCCACGTGCCGGGCGGCCAGCGCCTGCGCGCGCTCGGATTCCGGGGCGCACCCGTCCTTGCGGGCGGCGATCCAGCACGCGATCAGATCGTCGGTGTCACGCTTCCACTCCCGCTGCTCCCGCAACGACTTACCGTGCCACCACTGGTTGCTCACGGCGAAAGCGCGTTCACCCCAGCGGGATACGACCTCGTCACGGTAGGGGTCGTTGAAACCCTCCAGCATCATCTGCAGTGATCCGTCGACTCCGGCGCGCGCGTCGAGGGTGTGGCGCAGGGTCCGGATGCGCTCGTCGAGGCGGGCGCGTTCGTCTTCCAGCAACCGCAGATGAGTGTGCAGGGCCTTGTCCGCGTCGTGTTCGCGGTCGAGGACCTCGGCGATCACCGGCAGGCTCAGGCCGAGCTCGCGCAGCAGCAGGATGCGCTGCAGCCGGGCCATCGAATCGGCGTCGTAGAAGCGGTAGCCGTTGTGGCCGACCCGGGCGGGCGGGAGCAGCCCGATCTCGTCATAGTGGCGCAGTGTGCGGCTGGTGACGCCGGCGCTGTCGGCCAGTTGCTGAATCGTCCACTCCACGAAGCCTTCCCGTCTCGTCGCTAATTCTTGCCGACCCAGTCGCCCTCGAAGGTCGCCGCCCATTCCTTGGCCCGGTCCAGCTCGGCCTCGCGGGGTGCGGTGAAGATGACCCGGTTGCCGTCCGGGTCGTCGAGGGTGACATCGGTGGTGTACCACGCGGTGTCCGCGGGACCTGCCACGCCGAGGCCCGGGAAATCGCACTCCCGCAGGGTTGTCGCCAGTGCGGTGAGGTCCGCGCCGCCGGCGGCGAAGGTGACCGTCGTGCTGCCCGGCGCCGGTTCGTCCGGGACCAGCAGCAGGTCCTGGTACTTCATCCGCCTCAGGTGCACCAGGACGGGTGTGCCGTCGGCGCCGGGAATGGTTGCCAGCGCGATGAATCCGGCGGCCCGGTAGCAGGCGGTCGCGGCGGCGAGGTCACGCACCCGGAAGGTGGCGAACATGGGCATGGGGTAGATGGTCCGGTCGATGGCCGGTTCGGTGGGCTCGCTCATGGCCCCGACGCTATGAGTTGACGTAGCGGCAAGGTCAACTCGGCGCCGCCGGGGTCGAGGCGTGGGCGGAGTAAACCGCCAGCATGTCCTCCACGAGACGGAGAACGGCGGTGTCCAGGTCCGGTCGCTGGAAGACCCCGCGTACCACGGCCTCGCCCGAGAACTGGTGCAGCAGCATGAAGAACAGCGGTTCGCGGATCTGCGCGGGGAACTCCGAGAGCACCCCGGTGCGTTCGAGGGTGGCCACGATCTCGCGGTAGTAGTTCTCGGCGATGGGCGCGATGCGGTCGCGCAGTTCGGTGTCCGAGCGCGCCGCCAGGTAGATCTCGCGCAGCGCGTGGGTGAGGTTGGACTGCTGGGCCCGGCGCAGGAAGCGCAGCGCCACATCGAGCGGATTGTCCTGGGCGCCAAGGTGTTCCATGGTGACGGTGTAGCCGATGAGCTGGCGGTCGAAGACCTCCTCGGCGGTGCGCACGATCAGGTCCAGACGGGTGTCGAACTGCCGGAACATGGCTCCCGCCGACAACCCGGCCCGCCCGCAGATCTCCTGGACGGTGGTGCGTTGATAGCCGACCTCTCCGATGGCCGCGATGGTGGCGTCCACCAGCTTGGCCACGGTGGCTGCCCGGCGCTCCTGCTGAGTGCGGCGCGGGCGGGAAACTTCACTCACGACCGACCATCCTGCCCGCCGCCGGGCGTGCAGCAAACATCCGGCCCGACCGTGGCAGGACGCGATCGGCACGGACCGCACAGCGATGATGCGCGGGCGAAGCGGCAAATGGGACCACCCGGAGAGTCGCGGTGACATGGCCCACACGATCGATAACAATGCAGCCCCATGACGGACACGGCCGGGAGCGGATTGATAAATCGGCAGGCAGACCGGGTTCAGCATGCACCGCCGCCCCGGGAGGGATTTCGTCCCGATATCGAAGGGTTGCGAGCAGTCGCGGTCCTGGCCGTCGTGTTCTTCCATGCGGGTGCGCCCGGGCTCGGTGGTGGATTCGTCGGCGTGGATGTCTTTTTCGTGATATCGGGCTTCCTGATCACTGGAATACTCTGCCGGGAGGCGACGGCCACCGGCACCATCGAGCTGGCCCGGTTCTACGGTGCACGGGCTCGTCGGCTGCTGCCCGCGGCGAGCATCGTCCTGGTCACCACCGCGATCGGCGCGGCGGTGCTGCTGCCGCCGCTGCAGGCCCGCCAGGTCCTCGGCGACGGGATCGCGAGCGCGTTGTACGCCGGGAACTACCGGCTCGCCCTGCACGGTACCGACTACCTCGCCGCCGATGCGCCGCCGTCGCCTTTCCAGCAGTTCTGGTCGCTCGGTGTGGAGGAGCAGTTCTATCTGCTGTGGCCGGTGGTCATCATGGCGACGGCCTGGCTCGTGCGGCGGCGCCGAACCGGATCGGCCACGCTGCTGCCGTATCTGATCGTGCTCGCGGTTGTCGCGGCCGCCTCGTTCACGATCTCGCTGGTGTGGACCCGTGTGCTGCCGCCCTGGGCCTTCTTCTCGCTGCCCGCTCGGGCCTGGGAGCTGGCGGTCGGCGGCATGGTGGCGCTCTCGGCCGTCGCATGGTCCCGGCTGCCGAAATCGGTGGCCGCGCTGGTCGGATGGATCGGCCTGGTCCTGATCGTCACGGCCTGCACCCAGCTGAACGGCAGGACACCGTATCCGGGCACCGCAGCGCTGCTGCCGGTCCTGGGCGCGGCTCTGGTGATCGTGTCCGGCTGTGCCGCACCACGATTCGGGGTCGGCCGGGTACTGGCTCCGGCTCGGGTGCGGGCGATCGGCGGCCTGTCCTACACCGTGTATCTGTGGCATTGGCCGGTGTTGCTGCTGGCGCCCCTGGCGCTCGGCCACCCGCTCGGGCGAGTCGGCGCACTCGGCGCGGTCATGATGACCGGCGGACTCGCCCTGCTGACGCACTGGTCGGTCGAGAATCCGGTCCGCTTCGCGGCACTGTTGCGCAGCTCTGCCAAGCTCAGCCTCGCCTGTGGCGGCGCGTGCACGGCTGTCGCCATCTGTGTGGTGGTGGCACTGCTCATGCTCGTCCCCGCCCCGGTCGGCCGCGGCATGTCGGCGCCGGCGCTCACGCTCGTCGCACCAGCTGTACCGTCCGCTCCTGTCGCCGACCCCCTCGACCAGGCGGTTCGGCAGTTGGTGACGCAAACGCAGTCGGCGGTCGCCGACTCGGCCGAAATCCGGGCTGTCCCGTCGAATCTCACTCCCTCACTCGGCAACGCGTCCGGCGACAAGGCAGACGTGTTCAACAACGGGTGTGTGCGCTCCTGGCGCGATGTGGGCCAGCCCGAGTGCGCCTCGGGTAATCCGGGCTCGGACACCACGGTGGCCCTGGTGGGTGATTCGCACGCCGCGATGTGGAGTCCGGCGTTGGAGCCGATCGCCGCGGCGCGGGGCTGGCGGCTGGAAACCATGGCGAAGGTCACCTGCCCGCTGCTGGACCTGCCCATTACGAGTCCCTATCTGGACCGGGAGTACACCGAATGCGAGCAATGGCGCGGCCAGGTGCTGACCCGGCTGCAGAGCGAACGCCCACGGCTGATCGTGGTGAGTATGTCCCGACGCTATGGCGGAGACTTCGGCTTCGTCTCCTATGACGCTGCCTGGATCGATGGCCTGACCCGCCTGGTTGCCCAGCTGCGCGCGATCGGCTCGGCCGTCCTCGTTCTCGGGCCGATCCCCGATCCGCACACCACCGTGCCGGCATGCCTGTCCGAGCACATCGACGATGCCTTGGCATGCACCCCCGAGCGACCGGTCGCGGTGAACGACGCGGGTGTCGTGGCCGAGCAGACCGCGGCCGTCGCCGGAGGCGGCCGGTACGCCGACCTCACCTCGCTGTTCTGCACCGCCGTCCGCTGCCCCCTCATCGTCGGCAACACCCTGGTGTACCGCGACGACAACCATGTCACGGTCAGCTACGCCCGGACACTCGGACCGGTCATCGGCGCACTCACCGAGCAGGCGCTCGCCCACGGCTGAGCTGCGCGGGCTCGTGCGTGAACTCGACCGGGCGGACGCTCGCGTCGGCACTCGGGATGCCGGTGTGATCGCCGTACGATCGGGGATATGCCAGCAACTCGTCGGTGGGTCTTGCTCGCGCTGACCGCCGTGACCGCGGCCGGATGCTCCTCCAACGGCGGCGTCAACGACATCCCGTCCGTCTCGCTCATGGGCCGCTCCTTCGTCTCGACCGCGGTGGCGGGCACCCCGATTCCGGGTGGCGGGCCGCTGACCCTGACCTTCGCCGACGGGCGCATCTCGGCCACCTCCGGCTGCAATACCGCCACCGGACCCGTTGACCTGCAAGGCAATACAATCCAGGTGGGTGAGATGGCGACCACGCTCATGGCATGTCCGGGCGATCTCGCGGGCGCGGACGGCTGGCAGGACGGCCTGCTGCGCTCCCAGCCGACCTGGACGCTGACCGGCGACACACTCACCCTGAAGGGCAACGGCTCCACCGTCACCATGCTCGACCGCAAGGCCGCCCACCCGGACAAACCGCTGATCGGCACGCCCTGGATCGTGACCGCCGTGCTGCGTCCCGACGCCGAGGTCCACTCGGCCACCCTCGACGAGGTCCGCCCCGCCCTCACCATCACCCCGGACGGCACGGTTTCGGGTAGCGCGGGCTGCAACAGCATGACCGGCACGGCCCAGATCGACGACGGCACCGTCACCTTCCAGATCGCGACCACCCGCATGACGTGCGACCCGCAGGTCATGGAGGTCGAGCAGCAGGTGCTGCAAGCACTGGACGGAAAGACCAAGGCCACCATCGATTCCAACGAACTCACCATCCGCAACTCCGGCAACGACACGGGATTGACACTGCGCGCGGAGTGAGTGGTGCTCCGGCGGCAAGCCACCGAAATCGTTGTCGTGCACGGGTATCCGCGCGCTAGCGTGCGGTCGTATGGACGAGAGATATCTGAATGTGGTGGATGTGGAGGCCACCTGCTGGGAGGGGCCCAATCCACCGGGACAGCCGAACGAGATCATCGAGATCGGATTGTGCGTGCTCGATACGGTCACCCGGGAGTGGGTGAGCAAGCACAGCATTCTGGTGCGACCCGAGCGTTCGACGGTCACCGACATGCTGGCGCGCGACGCCTGGCCGCGCTGAGCGGTTGCGACCGCGTCTTCGGAAATACACAGCCATGGCAGCGATATCACCTGGAATACTTCCGAACAGATCATCAACATGGAGGAAATACGCCCGCGACGGGTCTGCGCCCGGCACTCTGGACAGACTGGCCGACAGATCCGATGTTGCCGCTGATCGCGCGGTGTCACACCTACGCTGAGGTCCCGGCGAACTCGAACCATGGGAGGGCGTCATCAACGATCAGGAAGCTGAGCTGGATCAGTGGTTTCGCGCGGAGGTGGCGGCGACGACGCCGGGAGCGGCTCGCGCGCACCGGGAACCGATAGACGCCGCCACCGGATTGACCGGGGCGCGGTGCCTGGAACTGTTCGATGCCCAGGCCGCGTCCCGGCAGCTGGATCTGGCCGCGCGGCGGCTCACCCGGGAGGGGCACGGGTACTACAGCATCGGTTCGTCGGGACACGAGGGCAATGTCGCGGTGGCAGCGGCGCTGCGGGTTACCGATCCGGCGCTACTGCACTATCGGTCCGGCGCGTTCTTCGTGCACCGCGTCCGGCAGGTGCCCGGCCTGGATCCGCTCCGCGATGTGATGCTGGGTGTGGCGGCGGCGGCCGCGGACCCGATTTCCGGTGGGCGGCACAAGGTTTTCGGTAGCAAGCCGGCCCACATCATTCCGCAGACCTCCACCATCGCCTCGCACCTGCCGCGCGCGGTCGGCCTGGCGTTCGCCCTCGACCGGGCCGCACAGCTGCGCCTGGACACCGAGTGGCCACAGGATGCGGTGGTGGTGTGCAGCTTCGGCGACGCGTCGGCCAACCATTCGACCGCGGCCGGGGCCATCAATACCGCGATCCACACCGCCCACCAGGGCGTGCCGATGCCGATCCTGTTCGTGTGCGAGGACAACGGCCTGGGCATCAGCGTGCCCACTCCGCGCACCTGGATCGAGCAGGCCTACGGATCCCGGCCGGGACTCGCGTATTTCGATGCCGACGGCACGGATCTGCCCGCCGCGCTGGCGGCGGCGACCGCGGCCGCGGATCACGTACGCGCACACCGGAAACCGGCCTTCCTGCGCCTGCGCACCGTGCGGCTGCTCGGCCACGCGGGCTCCGATGTGGAATCGGCCTACCGCCGCGCCGCCGACATCACCGCGGACCTGCGCCGCGACCCGGTGACCGCCACCGCCCGCCTGCTCGTCACCACCGGCGTCACCACCCCCGCCGAGATCGTCAGGCGCTACGACGAGATTGGCGACCAGGTCGCCAAGGCCGCCGAAGCAGCCTGGCACGAACCGAAATTGCACTCGGCCGCCGAGATCACCGCCCCGCTCGCCCCCGCCCACCCGGCCCTGGTCCGCGCCGACGCCCTGCGCACCGCCGATGTCACACCCCCGGCCACGGCTGCCGTGGACTCGGCCACCGCGACCGCCGGTCCGGCTCCGGCTGCCGAGGACGCTGCAGGTGCGATATCGGACCTGGCCTCCGCTACTCGAGCCTCCGTTGCGGCATCCGCGAACCGGGCTGCGGCACAGGGCATCTCGTCCGCACCACTTCCTTCACCGGTTTCCGGCGAGCCCCTCACCCTGGCGCAGGCGGTGAATCACACGCTGGCGGAGTTGCTGGCTCGCGATCCGGATGTGCTGGTGTTCGGGGAGGATGTGGGGCGTAAGGGTGGGGTGTACGGGGTGACGAAGGGGTTGCAGCAGAGTTTCGGGGTACGAAGGGTTTTCGACACGCTGCTGGATGAGCAGAGTGTGCTGGGGACCGCACTGGGGGCGGGGCTGGCGGGGTTCGTGCCGATTCCGGAGATTCAATACCTGGCGTATGTGCACAACGCCGAGGATCAGTTGCGGGGGGAGGCGGCGACGCTGTCGTTCTTCTCGGGCGGGCGGTACCGCAATCCGGTGGTGGTGCGGATCGCGGGGCTGGCCTATCAGAAGGGGTTCGGCGGGCATTTCCACAATGACAATTCCCTTGCGGCGCTACGGGATATCCCCGGTCTGGTGATCGCCGCGCCGGCCCGGGCCGATGACGCGGCGGCGATGCTGCGCACATGTGTGTCGGCGGCGCGGGTGGACGGGCGGGTATGCGTGTTTCTCGAGCCGATCGCGCTCTATCACACCCGGGACCTGTATCGCGCCGGGGACGGCGGCTGGCTGGTGCCGATTTCCGGTGTGCGCCATGTCGAGATCGGGCGCGCCCGCGTGTACGGCACCGGTGCGGATCTCACCATCGTGAGCTTCGGCAATGGCGTGCCGATGAGCCTGCGGGTGGCGGAGCGGCTGGCCGCGCAGGGGATTCACGCGCGGGTGCTGGATCTGCGCTGGCTGGCGCCGCTGCCGGTGGCGGATCTGCTCGAGCATGCGCGCGCCACGGGCCGGGTGCTCGTCGCCGACGAGACCCGCCGCAGCGGAGGCGTTTCCGAGGCGGTGTGCGCGGTATTGCTGGATGCCGGGTTCGAGGGCCGCCTGGCCCGTGTCACCAGCGCCGACAGTTTCGTGCCGCTGGGTCCGGCCGCCGCGGCGGTGCTGCTGGACGAGGCGGCGATCGAGGCCGCCGCCCACGCGCTGCTGATCGCTCCGCGGTGACAACGGGTGGGGCCGCGGTTGCTCGCGGAAAACACCCGGCCCCACCCGTGGTCGACGCCGGTCCGGTCGGCGTCCCGGTGCCGTCGAGGGAACGACACCCGGTCTATCTACGTATCAACTACGTAGATACGTAATACCGGAGAATCGCCGCCGACCGCAAGCACGCCCGGTCGATTCATGCGGTTTTCCTACCCCGGCACGGCGAGTCGGCGGCGCGTCCGCGCAGGCCGGCCTGCACTCCGGCCATCGCACACAGAGCGACGCAGCGGGCGAGGGTCACAGTGGCGGGATGTCGTGCCATGCGCCATGCCGCTTCGGTTCGGGTCGACATCGGTTCTCCTGTCGCCGGTTTCGGATTCATACCCCCAGTAGGTATATGAAGCGTACCCCACAGGGGTATCGGACATGCCGCTCCTGCCGGGCGCCTGCGGCGGCCGTCACGCCGCGGGGAGTAAGCCTGCCCTCAGTTTTGCCCTCTACACTCGTGCCCATTCCACGGGAGGAGATCGGATGCGAGCAGCGCGATCGCGGATGCCGGCATGAGCGTCGCCGTCTGTCTGCTGCTGTACGGATTCGCCGTGGTCGTGCTCGCGCCCCGGCTGCTGCGCCGGCTCAGCACAGAGGGAGCCGCGCCGCGGATCGCGGTGGCGGCCTGGCTGGCGGCCATGGCCTCGACCGTGCTGGCCTGGACGGTGACGCTGGCGATCATCATCATCGACCTTGTCACGCACCGGATTTCGCTCTTCCCCGCCCGATTCATGGACAGCTGCCTGCTGCACCTGCACGACGCGGCGGTCGGCGACTACGGCGGGCACATGCAGACCGGGCTGTTCGTGCTGTCGGGATTCGCCACGCTTGCGGTGCTGGTGCTGGCGGTGCGGCTCGGCACCACCCTGCTGCGCTCGCGCCGCACCACCCTCGAGCACGCGCGCATGGCCCGGCTCGCCGGACGCCACCACCCCGGCCTGAACGCGGTCGTGCTCGAGGTCGATCATCCGGCCGCGTATTGCGTTGCGGGCAAACCCCATACGATCGTGGTCAGCCGCGGCGTGCTGGCCGCGCTCGAGGACCATCACCTCGATGCGGTGCTCTCCCACGAGCGCGCCCACCTGGACGGCCGCCACCACCTGCTGCTCACCCTCACCCGCGGCCTGGCCACCGTGCTGCCCCGGGTCGAGCTGTTCACCCTGGGCGCCTCCGAGGTGGCGCGCCTGCTGGAGATGCTCGCCGACGATGTCGCCGCCCGAATCCACGGGCGCGAGGCCGTCCTACAGGCACTGCTGACGCTCTCCACCCTCCCCACCCCGCCCGCGACCGCCGAGGCCGCACTGCTGCCCCGGGTCCGCCGCCTCTCCGCGCCGGAGAACCCGCCCCGCCTGCACACGCGCATCGCGGTCACCGCGATCACGCTCTCCGCCGTGTTCATCCCGGTGGCGGCCATTGTCACCGCCGGCATCGGCCTCCAGGTCTGTGCCGTGTAGCAGGGGCCCGGCGCGGATCGCCGCGCCGGGCCCCGGGCTCAGCGCCGCACCGGCAGCGGCCGGGTCGGATAGTCGATGCGCCGACCCGCGGGCGATGACGGATCCTCGATCGGCGTGCGATGCCTGCCGGTGGGGACCGGATCCCGATCGGACCGATTCAGGGCATGCAGGGCGAAGGCAGCCAGCGCACCGATGACCGCGAGACCGAGCCACACCGCCCAGTCCGCCCCGACGGCATGCGCCGCACCCAGGAGTGCGCCCGTCGCGAGGTTGCCGACCAGGATGCCGATGCCAACCACCGTGTTGTAGAACCCGTAATGCGTGGCTACCAGCCGATTCCCCGACCGCGAGACCACGGTGTCCATCTCGAACGGGAACACCGCCGCCGTGCCGACCGCCAGCACCGCCGCCGCCAGCAGCAGTGCGCCGATCGCCGCCGGTGCACCGAAGGGCCGCGGCGCGGGCAGGACCGCCAGCGGCACGAACGCCGCCGCCAGCAGGGCCACACCGACCACCAGGCCGCGTCCGGTCCCCCAGCGCTTCCGGAACCAGGCGGTAATGCGCAGCTGCCCCGCGACCGCGACCAGGCCGGAGATCACGAACAGCGCCGAGGTGACCGTCTGCGCCCGCTCACCGGCCAGGTACTCGGCCTGCAGGGGCAGCGCCAGATACACCTGGAACGACAGCACATACGAGCCGATCATGGCCAGCGCGAAGGCGACGAAACGGCGATTGACGACGACGGTGCGCCAATCCTCCAGCACCGAGGTCCGCACGGCCGGTTCGGCACCGCGGCGCGCGGGTAGAGCGAACAGCTGCGCGACGGTGAGCAGCGCGAACACCACCGCCGCCGCGGCCGCCGCGGCCCGGAAATCCAAGGCCAGCAGCGCCAATCCGACCAGCGGGCCCGCCAGCATCCCGGCCTGGTAGAAGACGTTGAACACCGCGAACGCCTCCACCCGCCGCTCCCCCGCCTCCGCGGCCAGATAGGCCCGCACCGCCGGATTGAACAGCGCCCCCGCGAATCCCGTTGCCGCCGAGGCGATGAGCAGGCCCGGCAGATCCGACGCGAACACCAGCAGCGCGAAACCGGCTGTCCGCAACAGACATCCGGCCACGATCAGCGGCTTGTACCCCAGCCGATCCGCCAGCGTGCCGCCCACCAGGAACATCCCCTGCTGCGAGAAGTTCCGTACACCCAGCACCAGCCCCACCGCCCACGCCGCCAAACCCAGCGGCCCGGACAGATAGCCGGCCAGATACGGCATCAGCATGTAGAACCCGAGGTTGATGCCGAACTGATTGACCATAAGCAACTGCGCGGCCCGGTCGAACCCGCGGAACTTCGCCACGATGCTCACGACAGCGGCTCCGCGACGTCGCGTGCGCTCGCCGAACCGAGTACCGGATTCCCCACCGGCTCAGCATCTCCGAGCTCCACCGTCGTCGAATGACCAGCGGTACCACCGCCCGGCCCGCGACCGGGTATAGAGCCGGCCGCGTTCGCGATCAGCGCCGGAGCGCCGTCGCGGGCTCTCGTCTCCGACGCGGCCTCCGACGCTCGGGGGTCGATAACCGTGGAGCAGCGGGTCCACTTCTCCACCTGCCGGTCCCGGGGATGAGCGATCGTGTCCGGCGCGGTGGGTTGCGGAGCGCCGAGCAGTCCGTGTGCGGCGCAATAGGAATCGTTGTAGATGGTGTCGAAGTAGCGATGCGGACCGTCGGGGAAGACGGCGGCGATGCGGGTGCCCGGCGCGTGGGTGCGGGCCGCCCATCCGGCCACCAGCGCGACCGCACCGACGCTCCAGCCACCGCTGGCGAGGTAGGCGGCGGCCAGGGTGCGGCAGGCCCAGACGGCTTCGGCCGGTGCGACCCAGTGGATTTCGGTGAAGGCGGCATAGTCGACATTGCGCGGGTGGATGCTGGAACCGAGACCGCGCATGAGGCGCGGCCCCGCCTGCTGGCCGAAGATGGTGGAGGCCACGGTGTCCACACCGATCAGAGACAGGTCCGGGTTGGTGCGGCGCAGGGCACGGGCGACACCGGCGGAATGGCCGCCGGTCCCGACGGCGCAGACCAGAACGTCGACGCCGCCGAGCTGTTCGATCAGCTCCCGGGCCAGGGACTCGTAGCCGTCGACATTGTCGGGATTGCTGTACTGGTCCGGGCACCACGCGCCGGGCTCGGCCGCCAGCAGTTCGGCGACCCGATCGCGGCGCGCCTGCTGCCAGCCGCCGGCTGGGTGTGGCTCGGACACCAGCTCCACGTGGGCGCCGTAGGCCGCGAGCAGCTGCGCGACCATGGGTTCGAGCCCCGGATCGGTCACCACGGTCACCGGATGCCGGTACACCAGCCCCGCCAGGGCCAGCCCCAACCCCAGTGTGCCGCTGGATGATTCGATGATCCGGCCGCCGGGGGCCAGTACTCCCCGTTCCCGGGCGCGCCGCACCATGTGCAGCGCGGGCCGGTCCTTCATCCCGCCCGGATTGCGTCCCTCGAGCTTGGCCCAGAAGCCGAGCCCCGGGGGCGCGAACGGCTCCCCCACCCACAGCACCGGCGTATTGCCCACCAGCGCGCGGGGTTCCCGGGCCAGGCCGGGCAATCCGGGATGGCCGGTGATCGTGTCGAAGTCGTCGAGCAGACCTTTGTCCATGACTGTCGCTTTCGGTATCGGACCGCCGCGGCGGCGGCATGACGTGCACGGCAACGGACTCCGGCCCGGCGCAGGACGCCCGGGGCCTGTCGCCGGCCGATCAGCGTCGGTCGATACACAGGCGGGTCAGCAGTATTCGGCCGCCGACCGCGTAATCGGGTGGTCCCCGGACTCCGTGGGACACGGCGGCGATTCCGGTATCCGCAGGTCCGGCTACCGGGACAACGGGATCGGCTGCGGCCTCCGGCGTGTGTTCCGCGCCGGGCGAGGCCGTCCGGATCGCGTCCTCGACATGCGGGTCGCAGTGCGTGGATTCGCCGCCGTGCGGTCCGGGATCCCCCGGTTCGCCCGGGGCGATCGACACCGCTTCCGGCGGGCGCGCATGGTCGGACCCATCGCCGAGCGCGCAACCGGCAATCGCGGCGAGCAGCACCAGCCCCGAGCCGAGCAGCACCCACAGCGTCCGGCCGAACCCGCCGACACGACCCACCGCCGACACCTCCCGCCTCGAATCCGACTGCCCGGCCGATGTTTTGACCGACCGGTTTCCTCGCCGGCATGTCATTGACACACCCTCGTAACAATCTACTATCTACGTACGTAGTTAGTTGGGAGCCGGTGATCGGGCTCACGCCCGGCCGAGGCGAATCCGAGGCAAAACGACAGGACACGCATGAGGTTTGCGCAATCGGCCACCCGACACGCCGAACCCGCGGCCGACAGACCGCAGCACACCACTACCGGTGGCAGCGGCTGGAATCGAGGTGGCGCGCAGACCCTCCGGTCAGCGCAGTTTGGAGCGTGCGAGTTTGCGCAGAGCCGCGCGCAGACCCTCGGACTCCTCGGCGCTCATCTGCTCCACGAAGTGCGCGAGTACCAGATCCGAACGACCGCCGCTGCCCAGCGCCTCACGCATCAGGCGGGCGCTGTACTCCTCGCGGCTCAGGGTGGCCCAGTATCGGTAGGCCTTCCCGACGCGTTCGCGTTCCAGCCAGCCCTTGCGATGCAGATTGTCCATGGTGGACATGACGGTGGTGTACGCGATGTCGCGCTCGCCGGCCAGCTCGTCGAACACTTCCCGGACCGTCGTCTTGCCGGAGCGATCCCAGATGCGTTCGATGACGACCGCTTCCAGGTCTCCGAAGCCTCGCGCACTCACGTCTGACGTCTCCTCACCTCACGGCTCAGCCGATTCCGCATCGCGTGTCGGCCTACTGTCCTGGTGCGCACCCGATCGTAGGGTGATCGCCGGCATGGACTCAAGCCGCCCCGGGCGCCGGGGGCGCGCCCGCTCATACGTTCTACGTACGTAGACAGTAATATGGTGCACCCGTGGGCCGTCCCACGCAACCGGACAGCAGCACGGCGTCAGTCGGCGATGCGATGCCCCGCATCACGCAGCGCCGCCGACGCCTCCTCCAGCCGATGCGCGGGAACCAGCACCAGATCCGCGTGGAAGGTGGAGGCGACGAACACCGGGATCGACGACTCCGCCAGCGGCCCGATCAAGGCGGCGAGCGTGCCGGGCGCGTTCAGGCTGCCCGCGTCGACACCGTAGAAGCCCTTCCAGGTCTCACCCTCGGCCCACGCGGGGGCCTCGCGAATCACGGTGAGCCCCTCCGGCGCCCGTACCAAGGCGATCCACTCGTCATCCTCCGGGAAGGTGGAATTCGGCAGATGATCCACCGCGAACTGCGATGGGACGATCCGCAAACGCTGGGAGCCGGTCATGGCGACATCGTAGGCGGACGGTCGGACAAACCCGGTGCGCGCACCACGACAGCGCAGTATTGGTGCCTGCGACTAAAATTCGGATGCCATCCCCGGGCCCGGCCCGTATGGTCACTGAAATGAGTACCAGCCCACAACAAATCGCCGACGAGAACGAGCGGATCGCCGCCCTCGGCACCTATCGTGCGGCCGACGGAACCCTCGTCGACATCACCGACGCGCTGTCCGAGGCGCGCGCCTGGACCCACTGCTTCGAACCCGACGAGGAGCTCTACAACCGAGACCTCGGACCTTTCACCGGACGCCCCGAGGTCACGGCAGAAGGCAGCATACAGGCAGCGCGCCGGCTACACGGGGAAGGCGGAAAGGCCATCGCCGTCCTCAATTTCGCCTCCGCCCGCAACCCCGGCGGCGGCTATCTCCGCGGTGCCCGCGCCCAGGAGGAAGACCTGTGCCGCAGCGCCCTGCTCTACCGCTGCCTGCTCGAGACGCCCCGCTACTACGAGGCCCACCGCGCATCCAACGATCTCCGCTACAGCCATCGCGTCATCTTCTCCCGCGAGGTCCCCGTCATCCGCGACGACCGCGGCGCGCTCACCGCGCACACCTTCACCACCTCGTTCCTGACCTCACCCGCCCCGAATGCCGGTGCACTGGCGGACCGTTCGGGCCAACGGGTCGACGTCCGCGAGATCCTGATCGCGCGCGCCGAGCGGGTGCTCGCCGTCGCCGCCCACGAGCGTGTCCGCGAATTGGTCCTCGGCGCGTGGGGATGCGGTGTGTTCCGCAATGACCCGAACGAGGTCGCCGAGGCCTTCGACCGGGCGCTCCAGATCCACGGCGCCGCCTTCGATCGCGTCGTGTTCGCCGTCTGGGACCGCTCCCCCGTCTCCGCCAACCGCGCCGCATTCGAAGCCCGCTTCGGGCAAGCGGTTTCCCCCTAGCCGCGGCGAAGTCCGATGGCGGGCACCGCTCTTCTCAGCTGCTTGTTCTGAACAGGTTCACGGTCCGGGTGTCGCGGCAGCGGTGCCATATCGGCAATCCATGCTCAGATTGCAATATCTACAGACTCAGATAGCCGATTGAGGGCCGATAGGCCCGGACCCTTCGCTCAGCGGGCCAGACCCGTGCGATGGGCGTAGGCGATGGCCTGGCCGCGATCGCGGACCCCGAGCTTGGCGAACAGTGAATTGATGTGGGTCTTCACGGTGCTGACGCCGATGAACAGTTCCTTGGCGATCTCGGAGTTGTTGCGCCCCTGCGCCATCAGCCGCAGTACGTCCCGCTCGCGGTCGGTGAGGTCGGCGGGCGGTTCGGGTGGCGCGTCGAGGGCGGAGAGCAGGCGGCGGCCCACATCGGCGGCCAGGGTGGTGTGACCGCTCGCGACGGATCGGATGGCCGCGGCGATCTCTGCGCGACCGGCGTCTTTGGTCAGATATCCGCGTGCGCCCGCCCGCAGCGCGCCCGCGATGGAAGCGTCGTCGGCGTAGGTGGTGAGTACCAGCACCGCGGTCTCGGGATATCGGGCGGTGATGGCGGCGGTCGCGGCCACGCCGTCGATGCCGGGCATGCGCAGATCCATCAGCGCCACACGGGGTTTCACCCGCCGTACCAGCTCGACCGCTTCCGCGCCGTCGCGGGCCTCCCCCACCACCCGCATATCGGGCAGCAGCGACAGCACCGTGGTGAGCCCGTCGCGCACGGTGGTCTGGTCGTCGGCCACCACCACCGTGATCACTTCCGCGGCAGCAGGATTCGCACCGTCCACCGACCCTCCTCCTTCCCGGCGGACAGCAGTCCGCCCGCCGCCTCGATCCGCTCTCGCATACCCAGCAGTCCCGCCCCTGAACCGGTGCTGCCGAGCGGCATCCGTTGCACGGCAATCGGATTCGATACCACCGCCTCCAGCGACGCGCCGCTGCCGCGCAGCGTGAGCGTAACCGCCTGCCCGGGGGCGTGTTTGCGCGCATTGGTGAGGGCCTCCTGGACCGCGCGGATCAGGGCCACCGCCGCCTGCTCGTTCGCCGGATCCACCGCGACATCGAATCGCTCGGCCAGCTGCCCGCCGGCCGCGCGGTGCTCCTCCACCACCCGGCGCAGCTCGGCCGACGCGTCGAAGCCGCCCGACCGCAGCGTGCCCACCACCCGGCGGGCGTCGGCCAGCCCGGACACCGCCAGCCGATGAGATGCCTTGACCCGCTCCGCGGCCCGGTCCGTCTCCCCCGCCTCCAACAGTGCGTCCGCGGCGTCGAGTTGGAGCACCAGACCGCCCAGAGTGTGGGCGAGCACATCGTGGATGTCGCGGGCGATACGTCCGCGCTCGGCCAGGGCGGCGGCCCGATCCCGCTCCTCGCGGATGATCCGATTCTGTTCCACCAGCATCCGATTGCGCTCCGCGCCGACCCGCGCCTGGCGGCGGCTCCAGCCCGCCAGGCCGACCACGACCACACCGACCAGCAATCCCACGAACGCCCCTGGACGCGCGCCGTCCACCAGGATGGAGACGCACATGAGCACCGAGGTGGACACCGCGATCGCCAGGCCGAACCACAGCGGCGCGCTCAGCAGGCCGAGGGCGATGAATACCGTGGCCAGGGCGGTGATTCCGGAGCCGACCGACTGGGCGACGGTCGATCCCCCGCCGATCGCCATGGCGCACAGGCAGATTCGTTCCCGCCGCCACCTCCGTGCGGGCATCACCACCCACGCCGCCCAGCCCAGCCACGACAGCACCACCAGCGCCGCCACCCACGGCCGGTGGAACAGGGCCACACTCGCCGAGGAGGAGACCACGGCGACGAGCCCGACCAGGCGCAGCAGCCTGGACAGGCTCGAGGGTGGGTCGATGATGGACATCGGTCTCAGTGTGCCGCAACCGGGTGCGCCTGCTCGGCACGCCGGGCCAGCACCAGCGCCCGGCCCGCCCGATTGAGCGCCACCACCAACAGGATCGCCCCGACCGAGGTGACGGCCACCGCGCCGGCCAGGTGCGCGACCACATCCACCCCGATGCGCGCCGCCAGCAGCACCAGCCACAGCAGCGATCCGGCCCACCCGGTCCGCGCCTCCAATCCCGTGGCGGTGCGGCGCAGCTGGGACAGCACGCCCATCAGCACGCCGACCCCGACACCGAGCGCCGCCGACAAGGCCAGCAGGGCCACCGACATCACCCCGAGGCCGCCATCGGTGACCACGGACTTCATCTGCAGAAACCCCACCAGCCCGAGAATGATCGGTCCCCGCCACAGCCGATTGGCATCGAGGACCTGCCACCGGGTCTGCCGGTACATGATCCACCCGATCACCAGCACCGCCACCGCGCCGTCGACCACCGCATTCTGCACGTTCATGCCTCTACGGTCGCCCCGCGAACCGCCTCCACCCACCACCCCGGGGTGGAGACCGGGTGGGATTCCCGCCCACCCGCTCGCCGGTCAGTCGGGCCAGACGGGCGGGCGTTTCTCCAGGAAGGCGGCCATTCCCTCGCGGGCGCCGGGCAATTGGGAGGCGGCGGCCATGACCTCGCGGGCGAGGGTGTAGGCGTCGGCCTCGGGGCGGTCGAGCTGGGCGTAGAGGGTGCGTTTGCCGAGCGCCTTGCTCGCGCGGCTGCCGCGGGTGGCGCGGGCGAGCAGGTCGGCGACGGCGTCGTCGAGGTCGGCGTCGGGGACGGCGTAGTTGATCAGACCCCAGTCGACGGCGGTGCGAGCGTCGATGATCTCGCCGGTGAGGGCCAGCTCCATGAGGCGTTTGCGGCCGATGGAACGGGCGACCGGGACGGCCGGGGTGTGGCAGAACCAGCCACCCTTGCCGCCGGGCAGGGCGAAGCCCGCCGAATCGGCGGCGACGGCCAGGTCGCAGGACGCGACGAGCTGACAGCCGGCCGCGGTGGCCAGCCCGTGCACGCGGGCGATCACCACCTGCGGCACCGTCTCCAGGGTGGTCATGACCTGCTGGCAGAGGGTGAGCAGGTCGCGCACGCCGAGCAGGTCACGGGCGGCCACATCGGCGAAATCGTGGCCCGCACTGAACACCGGTCCGGCCGCGGCGAGCACGATGCCGGTGGCGTCGGTGTCGCCCGCGGCGCGGAACGCGGCCAGCAGTTCGGTGAGGTGGTCGGCGGACAGCGCGTTGCGGCGGTCGGGACGGTTCATGGTGACGGTGATGGTGTCGCCGTCCCGCTTCACGAGTAGGTGCCGGTACTCCGCGGTCATACCTTCCACGGTAGTGCGGAGTATCGGCCCGGGCTGCCGCATTTCGCGGTTCACACGGGTGCGGGCGCGTCCGGATTCAGGTGCAGCCACTGCCCGGTCGAGGGAATCCCGTCGGTGTCCACCACGACCACGAGGTACCAGCCGGGCGGGGCCAGCGCCGGGTTCGAGGGCAGCGTGACGGTGAGGGCGCCGGGCGCGGCCGGGGTGATCGGGCTGGTGGACTGGCTGCGCGACTCCGGATCGACGAGCCCCGGCACCTCGGTGACCACACCGGTGGCGGTGTCCCAGATCGAGGGGTGCATGCCGTTGTTGGTGCCGAACTGCCCGCCGGTGTAGAACACCCGGTCGTCGGCGAGCAGCACGAGGTGTGCGTACGTCGGAATGGGCCCGGGCACAGGGAGTTTCAACCAGGTCAGCGTGGCGGGGTCGAACGACTCGGGCGTCTCCGACAGGAACCCGTCCTCCCCCAGGCCCGAGACCGCCACCACCGCACCGTTTTTCAGCGCGGTCAGGGTCGGATACCAGCGCCCGGAGACCATATCGGGCTGCCGGTTCCAGGTCAGCGACTGCGGGTCGAACAGCAACGCGTCACGTAGCCCGAGGAACGGGTCGTACTGCTCGGTCCCGCCCGCGGCCAGCAGCCGCCCGTCCGGTAGGAACGCCTGCCCGGAACAGAACATGTCGAAGGGCGTCGCGGGCGCGTCCAGCCCCGGATTCGGGTAGTGCCACACCCGCGTGCGAAAGTCGTGGGCGTTCAACCGATCCGGGTCGTTACCGGATCCGGCGAAGAACAGCACATCGCCGGTGTGTAGCAGGGCGGCGTGCACCGGATTGATCTCGGAGCCGAAATCCAGGATGCGCCAGGTGCCCTGGGTGGCCGCGGTGGCCAGATCCGTGTCGAGGTCGAGCACGCGCAGGTATCCGGCACTGCCGCCCTGCGGATGATCGATGGCGCACCCACCAGCTGTGGCAGTCCACCGGCGCCGGGCAGCAGGGCGACCGCCGCGCCCTCGTTCTCCCGGAAACCCCAATCCGGCACCTGTGACCAGCGGCTCCAGCCGTCGACGCAGTGCCCGGTGCCGTCCAGACCCCAGCCGATGGTGTAGACCCCGGCATTGCCGTTCTGCGGGTGGTCGATGGTGAAGACGATGAGTTCGGGCCGCCCGTCCCCGTCCAGGTCGGCGACGGTCATGCCCGCGCCCTGGTTCTCCCATCCCCACCAGTCCGGAATCGCCAGCCATGGTGTCCATTCCGCGACGGAGCCGTCCGCGCCGAGACCTTTGGCGAGACGGAACTGGCCGCTGTTCTGGCCGACCGGATCGTCGACGGTCATGACGACCAGGACCGGTTGCCCGTCGAGGTGGGTCAGGCAGATGTCGGCACCCTGGTCCTCCCAGCCGTACCAGTCCGGAATCTGTTGCCACGCAGTCCATCCGCCGGCCACCGTGCCGTCGGGGGCGAGGTCGCGGCCGATGCGGTAGTAGCCCTGGTTCTGGCCGGCGGGGTTGTCGACGAGGAACACCACCATGTCCGGGCGGCCGTTGCCGTTCAGGTCGGCGATGGCGATGCCCGCACCCTGGTTCTCCCAGCCCCACCAGTCGGGCACCTGCAGCCAGGGGCCCCACTCGCGGACAGTGCCGTCGGCCGCCAGGGCATGGCCGACTCGATAGTTTCCGGTGTTCCGACCTGGCGGATTGTCGACCATGAGGACCACCACGTCGAGGGTGCCGTCGCCGCTCAGATCGGCGACGGCGAGACCGCAATCCTGGTTGTCCGGTGAGAACCAATCCGGGATGGGAACGAATTGTCCTGCCACGCAACCAATCATGGCGGCCGGCGGCAATTCCGGCATCCGATGTTCGATGTCCGGATAGTCCGGATGCCCATTTACGCCAGGTTACGGAAAACGCACCCCGGCGGCCCGGGCAGCCATTACTCTCCGAAACGCTCTCGTTTCACACCCTTGAGGACACATCATGAGAAAGACAGTCTGGGCCAACGGCCTCGCACTCACCGCGGCCGCGATCCTGGCCTCCACCGGCACCGCGAATGCCGTCGGCAACAGCATGAGCACCGATGCCACCTTCAAGGTCGGCGTCGACATCCAGCCCGGTGTCTATAAGACCACGACGGCCGCCACCGTGTGCGCCTGGGCGCGACTGTCGGCCATCACCCCCGATGCCAGCGCCACCATCCAGGCCGGCGGCGCGGTCAACGGCACCGTCACCGTCGAGATCAAGCCCACCGACGTCGCCTTCTTCACCAGCGGCTGCGGCACCTGGACCCTGCAGACCACCACCACGAACACCGGCTCGTCGGGTCTGTCGAATCTGATCAGCGGCAGCGCGAGCGGCAGCAGCCTGCTCTCGACCGGCTCCGCCTCCGCCTCCAGCTAGCCGATCGGGCATCGGTGAGCCGTCTACCCGGAGGTGGCGGGTTCATCGGGCCGGGAGGGCCGGGCAATCCGCAGTGCCCGCCCCTCGCGGTGACTCAGCAGTCGCAGCAGGTTTCCTCACAACAGCAACAGGATTCCTCACAACAGCAGCATCCTTCGCCGCAGCAGACGCAGCCCTCGCAGCACGGCAGGCAGAAGCCACTGCGGCGCCGCGGGGCGGGACCGTAGTAGCCGGGACCCGGGCCGTAGCCCGGAGGCGGACCGTAGCCGGGCGGCGGCGGACCCCATGGGCCCGGCCCCGGACCCCGGCGACGCCAGCGGCTCAGCGGCGCGGTGGCCGCACCGTGATTCGCGCAGGTGTGCGCGGGACCGCCGAATGTCCTTGTCACCGACCGGTTCAGCTCGTGCTTCAGCAGTTTGTGAATCAGCCGCCCATCGGTGAATTCCACGTCGGCCAACGCCAATTCGATACCCAGCAGGGCGTCGGTGCACAAGCGGTGCGCCTCGGCCACCTCGGTTCCCGTGGCGGCCAGGGGATTCCACTTCCCGTGTGCGAGATCCTCGTCCAGGTCCTCGACGGCATCCACGAGATGCGCTATGCGGCCGAACAATCGGCCGACCTCCGACAGCGCTGCCTGGTTTCCCGGGCGCCCCGCCAGAACGGCGGTGTGGCCGAAGGCCGCGCCGGTCGCGGTCTCGGTGGGTTCGGTCACCTCCAGCAGCGGGGTGCCCACCGCGGCCGCGGCCTCCACCTCGCCCTGCCGATCCACGGCGGTCACCAGCACGCCGGTGTCGAAACCCAGTCCGGCGCCGGTGGATTCGCCCTGCCGGGCCCAGCGCTGGGCGATGCGCCGGGCGGCGGGCCGGAATCCGGCCGCGCCCGCCATGCCGTCATGATCGGCCACGTGATCGCGCACCTTGGCGGCGGCCAGCACCAGCGAGACCGTGGCGGCCAGCCGGACGCAGTCGCCGGTGGCGACGTCGGCGCGTTTCATGCCGCGCAGCGGGCAGGGCCCGGCCGCACGGCGGGTGGGCGGCGCCGTGGACTGCGCCTCCACCAGGGCCGAGACGATCAGCCCGTCGTAATTGGTTGCCATGCGGGCGCTCTGGCCGTGGTCGTCACGCAGTGCCAGACAGAGTCCGCACAGTTGCGCCAGCCAGGCCCGCCCGAGTTCCTCGCCCAGCCGATGACGGCAGGGCCGGATGATGCCGAACACACCATCGACGGTAACCGCTCGCGCGGCATTCGTCGCCCGGAATCGGGATCACCGCCGAATGGACGGCGTAGATCGAATCTCACTGGGCCGCAAGGGCGGCGAACTCCTCGGCCAGCGGAACCGGGCGCGCCGACGACCACGCCAGGCTCACCTGCAACGGCGCGAGGTCGGGAACCGGGACGTAGGCGATGTCCGGGCGGGTGTAGAAGGTCATCACCGACAGCGGCAGGAACATGATGCCCCGGCCCGCGGCGACGTGCTCGAGCTTCTCCTCCACACTGTGGAAGACCGGGACGGCGGGGCGGCCGGTGCGCAATTCGGTTGCCACCGCACTCCATTCGGGGACCGTGTCCGGGTCCTGGAGCAGGTGCTCGTCGGCGAGATCTCCGACGGCGACCGCGTCCTTGCCCGCGAGGCGGTGGTCGGCGGGCAGCACCACGACCCGGGGCTCGGTGTAGAGCGGGCGCACGACCAGACCGTGCGGGTCCACCGGCAGCCGCACCACGCTGACGTCGACGCGGCCGTCGTGGACCACCTCGACCTGATCGAACCAGCCGGTCCGCACCAGATCGACGGTGAGGCCGGGGTGACGCTCGGTGAGCGTCCGCACCGCGGCGGTCACGATGAGGCCGGGCATGAAGCCGACGGTGAAGCGCTGCGTCCCCTCGACGGCCCGAATCACCCTGCGCTGCAGGGCTTCCGCGGCGGCGAGCAGCGGTCTGGCGTCGGCCAGCAGCTGCTCCCCCGACGCCGTCAGCGCGGTCCCGCGGCGATCGCGGGCGAACAGCTGCGCGCCCAGTTCCTCCTCGAGCGCGCGAATCTGACGTGACAGGACCGGTTGCGCGATGAACAGCTGCTCCGCGGCGCGGCCGAAATGCAGGTGTTCGGCCACCGCCACGAAGTAGCGCAGCTTGCGCAGATCGACGTCACTCATGATGCCTTCAGGGTATTACAGGCGGCGGTATAGGTCTTGGACGGGAGCGGGTCGCGAAACCCAAGGTGGAGAGGCACACACGCACAGCATTCCCCGAAAGGAAATCCGATGTCTCTCGACGGACAGCACGTCGTCATCCTGGGCGGCACCTCCGGAATCGGCTACGCCGTGGCCGCCGCGACGGCCGCACAGGGCGCGAAGGTCACCGTCGTCTCCAGCCGCCAGGAGAACGTGAAACGCGCGGTGGCCGAACTCCCGGCCGGCGTCACCGGCCTGGTCGCGAACCTCGGCGACACCAACCGGCTTCGCGCGATGTTCGATGAACTCGGCGCGCTCGACCACCTCGTCTACACCGCCGGCGAGCCGCTGCTGCTCTCCCCGCTGGCCGAACTGGATCTCGACGCCGCGCGGAAGTTCTTCGAGCTGCGCTACTTCAGCGTGCTGGCCGCGGTACAGGCGGCCGCGCCACGGCTGCGAGCCGACGGGTCGATCACCCTGACCAGCGGTACCGCCGGGCCGCGCCCGGTCCCGGGTTCGACGGTCACGTCCAGCGTCTGCGGCGCGATCGAGACCCTGACCCGGGCGTTGGCGGTGGAACTGGCGCCGATCCGGGTGAACGCGGTCATGCCGGGGGTGGTCCGGTCGCCGCTGTGGAACTTCCCCGAGGAGTTGCGCGAGCAGTTCTACGCCGACACCGCGGCCGCGACGCCGTTGCGCCGCATCGCCGAAGTGGACGATATCGCGCAGGCCTTCGTCTTCTTCCTCACCCAGCCCCACGCCACCGGCACCGTGCTGCCCCTCGACGGCGGCGCGGTCCTGGCCTGACCCGGACGTCGGGTGGCGCACCGCCGCGGGACACCGGACGGATCCCCAGCGGTGCGCCGGTCGGCGCCGGGACTACCGGCCGGCCGCGTGGCGGGCCGCCAGGTAGCCGAAGACGACAGCGGGGCCGATGGTCGCGCCGGGACCGGCGTAGGTGTGGCCCATGACCGGAGCGCTCGCATTGCCGGCCGCGTACAGGCCCTCGACCACCGAGCCGTCCGCCCGCAGCACCCGGCCGTCGACATCGGCGCTCAGGCCGCCCTTGGTGCCGAGGTCGCCCGGCACCAGTTTCGCCGCATAGAACGGACCCGTCTGCAGCGCACCGAGATTCGGGTTGGGGCGGTTGCGCGGGTCGCCGTAGTAGTTGTCGTAGGCGCTGTCACCTCGACCGAAGTCGGGATCGGCACCGGCGGCGGCGAATTCGTTGAAACGGGTCACCGTGGCCCGGAGTTTGTCGACCGGGACACCGATCTTCTCGGCGAGTTCGGGGAGCGAGTCGGCGCGGGTGAGCGCGCCCGACTTGAACCAGCGGCCGGGCAGGGCCTGACGGGGCGGGACACCCGCGAACTGGTAGCGGTTGCGGTAGCGCTGGTCGAAAATCAGCCAGGCGGGCAGGTTTTCGCCCGGGCCCGCGCCCTGCCCGTACTCACCGCCGTACATGCGGTGGGTGGCCTCGACATAGGGCAGGCATTCGTTCATGAACCGCTCGCCGCGGTCGTTGACCACGATACTGCCGGGCAGACTGCGCTCGGCCAGGCAGAACCAGGCCAGCCGAGGCAGCGGAATGGACGGGCCCCACCAGGCGTCGGCCATGAATTCCACCGCGCCACCGGCATTCTCGCCCGCGCGGATGCCGTCACCGGTATTGGCCTTCGCGCCGACGGTCCAATCGGTGCCGATCGGCTCACGCTGGTACTGCTTGCGCATCACCTCGTTGTGCTCGAAGCCGCCGGCCGCGATGACCACGCCCCGGCGGGCGGTGAGCACCTGCTCGCGCCCGTCCCGCAGTACCACCGCGCCCGTCACCCGGCCGTCCTCGGTGCGCAGGTCCACCAGCGGAGTGTCCAGCCACAGCGGCACATTCGCCTCCAGCAGGCCGGCGCGCAGCATGGCACTCAGCGCCTGGCCGCGGGCCAGGACGCGCCGGCGCAGCACGGCCGCAGTCAACCACCGCCCGGCGACGCGCATGGCCGCCAGCGGACTGCGCGGATTGCGCAGGCCCAGATGCAGCTGCCGGAACTCGGCCTGGGTGATCACGACATTCTTCGGGGCCTTCACGTAATCGGGCTCCAGCGTGGCCAATTCGGCGCCGAGACCGGTGGCGTTGTAGGGCACGGGCTCGATCGAGCGGCCGTGGCCGCGGCCGCCGGGCGCCTCCGGGTAGTAGTCGGAATAGCCCGGCACCCACCGCATGCGCAGCGGCGCGTGCGCGGCCAGGAAGTCGAAGGCCTCCGGCCCGCGGTCGAGGAAGGTGTCGATCCGCTCGGGCGGCACCCCGGGACCGACGATGTGCGTCAGATAGGCTCGCGCGGCCTCGAGGTCATCGGCGGGGGCGTCACGGCGCAGCACGGCATTGCCCGGAATCCACACGCCGCCACCGGATCTCGCGGTGGATCCGCCCCACGCCCGCGCCTTCTCTACGATCACCGTGGACAGTCCGTGGTGGGCGGCCGTCAGCGCCGCGGCCATGCCCGCCGCCCCCGATCCCACGACAATCAGATCGAATGTCTCGTCAGTTGCCCTGTCGTGCTGCATGTTTCCTCTATCTTCGTGTTCTGTTGTAGCTATCCGCGTGCATGCCAACGGCTTTCAGCCGTGATGCCGCCAGCGTTCCCCGGCCACGGCGTCGAGCGCACCCTCGACGCACACCGCCAGCGACATCTCCGGCTGCGCCGAATTACGCAGCCACTGCAGGTAACCGAACTCCGCCGCCGCCAGCATGAGATGCACCAGCAAACCCGGAGTGCTGTCCCGCCGCGAGTCTCGGCCCATCCGCTGCGCGACCAGCTCGACCAGGCGCGCCCGATGCTCCGGAGTGATCAGAGCCACCCGCTCCAGAAGATGCGGAGCGGTGCGGAACGCGGCCCGCCACTGCTCCAGCTCCGCCGGGGCCAGCGCGGTGGACCGCGCCAGAATCGACTGCGCCAGCGCCACATCCGCGGGCTCGTCGCCGTCGCGCTCCTCGAGCAGCGCGACGATTCCCGACCCGCCCTCGCGGACCGGATCCAGCAGCAGATCCTCCTTGCTCCGCACATGCCGGAAGTAGGTACTGGCCGACACACCCGCCGCGGCGGCGATCTGCTCGGTCGTCACCTCCCCGAAGCCCTTCTCCGCGAACAACTCGTACGCCGCCCGCTGAATCTCGCCGCGCACCTGCCGGCGCTGCCGCTCCCGCAATGACATCCGTCGCCCTCCTTCGTTAGAGCGAGTATCTGCCGATATGACAGTTACTGTCAAGAAAGGACTTTCTGTCAGCAATGGACAGCATTCGACAAGGTCCTGATCAGCAAGATTCAGCGATCCACTCGCCCTCGAAAAACCCGCCCCTGCACCTGGGCGGCCGTCACTCCCCCGCCGACTCCCCTACCGCCGCAAATGAATTCATGGACAAGGTGGCCCACCCCGCTCCTGGCCTCCGCACCGACGAATGAGGCCGCCACTACCCTCGACCCCACCTCGAACCCCGGCCGTCGCCTACTAGGGATCGATCTCCGCGCCCACCATCCCCCGCAAACACCCCGACCACCCACACGCCGAATGCACCCCCGCGCCGACGCCTGCCAGGGCGCGGGCCGAGCACCCGCGCCCTGCGGCCGCGAGCCTAGGCCCGGCGCAGCGCCAGCACCGGGATGGTGCGGATACCGGCGGCCTTCACGGCGTATTCGCCGAAACCCGGGTATCGCCGGGCCTGTTCGTCGTAGATCCGGTCGCGGTCCGCGCCGGTCACCTCGGTGACTTCGACCTGAAAGGTCTCGGTCCCGACCTCGGCCTCGGCCGTCCCCGCCTTGGTCAGGTTGTAGTACCAGTCCGGATTGGTGGGCGCGCCCGACTTGGTCGCGAAAACGTACACAGTCGCCGGATCCTGCTCATCGGCCAGGTACATCATGGGCGTCACCAGCTCCCGCCCGGTCTTGCGGCCCCGATGGTGCACCAGAATTATCGGCGCCCCCTCGAACGGCCCGCCGACCCGTCCCTCGTTGGCCCGAAACTCGTTGATGATGTTCGTATTCCAGTCGCTCATACCGATCATTCTTCTGTATGAGCAATTCCGCCGCGGGGAGCTTCCCGGCGCGGCGGCGTCATCCGGCCACGACCACACGCTCTCGCCCGGAGACGGCGAAGGGCCGGGCATCCAGTGGATGCCCGGCCCTGTGCAACGGAAACCCTTACGGCAGCGGGCCGCCGGCGGCGATCGCGGAGAGGGTGGCGAACTCGTCACCCTTCAGCGACGCGCCGCCCACGAGAGCGCCGTCGATGTCGGTCTGGCCGACCAGCTCGCCGACGTTCTTGGCGTTGACCGAGCCGCCGTAGAGGACCCGGACACCGGCCGCCACTTCGGGATTCGCCAGTTCGGCGAGTTCCTTGCGGATGGCGCCGCAGACTTCCTGCGCGTCGGCCGGGGTGGCCACCTTGCCGGTGCCGATGGCCCAGACCGGCTCGTAGGCGATGACGATCTTCGAGATCTCCTCGGGCGTCAGGCCCTTGAGGGAGCCGCGGAGCTGCTCGAGGTTGTACTCGACGTGGGTCTTGGTCTCGCGGACGCCCAGGCCCTCACCGATGCAGACGATCGGGGTGATGCCGTACTTGAGCGCCTGCTTGGCCTTGGCCAGCACGGTGGCGTCGTCCTCGTTGTGGTACTGACGCCGCTCCGAGTGACCCACCACGACGAAACTGCAGCCCAGCTTGGCCAGCATGGAGCCGCTGATCTCGCCGGTGTAGGCGCCCTCGTCGTGGGTGGACACGTCCTGGGCACCGTAGGTGATCAGGAGACGGTCACCCTCGACCAGCGTCTGCACGCTGCGCAGGTCCACGAACGGCGGGATCACCGTCACGTCGACCTTGTCGAAGTACTTCTCCGGCAACGCGAATGCGATCTTCTGCACCAGAGCGATGGCCTCGAGGTGATTGAGGTTCATCTTCCAGTTGCCGGCGATCAAAGGCTTACGTGCCATGGTTCAGTCCTCCAGGACAGCGAGGCCGGGAAGTTCCTTGCCCTCCAGGTATTCCAGCGACGCGCCGCCACCGGTGGAGATGTGCGAGAAACCGTCGTCGGGCAGACCCAGGGTGCGCACGGCCGCGGCCGAGTCACCGCCGCCGACCACCGTGAACGCGCCCTTCGAGGTCGCCGTGGCGATCGCCTCGGCGACACCACGGGTGCCGGCCGAGAACTTCTCGAACTCGAACACACCCATCGGGCCGTTCCAGAACACGGTCTTGGCCTCGGTCAGCAGCGCCGAGAAGCGGGCGACCGAGTCGGGACCGATGTCCAGACCCATCCAGCCGTCGGGAATCTCGTGGGCGGGCACGGTCTTCGAGTCCGCGTCGGCGGCGAACTTGTCGGCCACCACGATGTCCACCGGCAGATGGATGACGTCGCCGTACTTGGCCAGCAGCTCCTGGCAGGTGTCGATCATCTCCTGCTGCAGCAGCGAGGTGCCCACCGGAAGTCCCTGCGCCGCAAGGAAGGTGAAGCACATACCGCCGCCGATGACCAGCGTGTCGACCTTGGGCGCGAGCGCCTCGATGACCGCCAGCTTGTCGGAGACCTTGGAGCCGCCGAGCACGACCGCGTACGGACGCTCCGGGTTCTCGGTGAGCTTCTTCAGCACCTCGGTCTCGGCCGCGACCAGGTTGCCCGCGTAGTGCGGCAGCAGCTTGGCCACGTCGTACACCGACGCCTGCTTGCGGTGCACCACACCGAAACCGTCGGACACGAACGCGCCGTCGTCACCGACCAGCTCGACCAGGGCACGGGCGAGCCTGGTGCGCTCGGCGTCGTCCTTGCTGGTCTCGCGCGCGTCGAAGCGAATGTTCTCCAGCAGCAGCACATCACCGTCGGTGAGGCCCTCGGAGCGGGCGAGCGCGTCCTGGCCCACCACGTCGCCGGCGAGCTGGACATTGCGGCCCAGCTCCTCGGACAGCCGCGCCGCGACCGGCGCGAGGGAGAACTTCGGATCCGGCTCGCCCTTGGGGCGGCCGAGGTGCGCGGTCACGACGACCTTGGCGCCGGCCTCGGCCAGCGCCTTGATGGTCGGCGCGGACGCGATGATGCGGCCCGGGTCGGTGATGACGCCGTTATCGAGGGGAACATTGAGGTCGGAGCGCACCAGCACGCCCCGGCCCTCGACACCCTCGGTCAGCAGATCCTGCAGAGTCTTGATCGTCATCGGCGCTTAGAGGGACTTGCCGACGAGGCCGACGAGGTCGGCGAGACGGTTGGAGTAGCCCCACTCGTTGTCGTACCACGAGGCGACCTTGACCTGGTTGTCGATGACCTGGGTCAGCGGCGCGTCGTAGATGGAGGAGTGCGGGTCGGTCACGATGTCGGAGGAGACGATCGGGTCGACGTTGTACTTCAGGATGCCCTTCATCGGGCCGTCCGCGGCGGCCTTCATGGCGGCGTTGATCTCGTCGATCGAGGCGGTCTTGGCCAGGTCCACGGTCAGGTCGGTGAGCGAACCGGTCGGGACCGGCACGCGCAGCGCGTAGCCGTTCAGCTTGCCGAGCAGCTCGGGCAGCACCAGGCCGATGGCCTTGGCGGCGCCGGTGCCGGTGGGCACGATGTTCAGCGCGGCGGCGCGGGCGCGACGCAGATCCGAGTGCGGGCCGTCCTGCAGGTTCTGGTCCTGGGTGTAGGCGTGCACGGTGGTCATCAGACCACGCTCGATGCCGAAGGAGTCGTTGAGCACCTTGGCAATCGGGCCCAGGCAGTTGGTGGTGCAGGACGCGTTCGAGATGATGTTCTGCGAACCGTCGTACTTGTCGTCGTTGACACCCATCACGATGGTGATGTCCTCGCCCTTGGCGGGCGCGGAGATGATGACCTTCTTGGCGCCGGCGGCCAGGTGGCCCTTCGCCTTGGTGGCGTCGGTGAAGATACCGGTGGACTCGACGACCACGTCGACACCGAGGTCACCCCACGGCAGCGCGGCCGGGCCCTCCTTGATGGCCAGCGCGGTGATGCGCTGGTCGCCGACGACGATGGTCTCGTCGCCGTCCAGGGAAACGTCCTGCGGCAGGCGGCCGAGGATCGAGTCGTACTTCAGCAGGGTCGCCAGCGACTTGTTGTCGGTGAGATCGTTGACCGCCACGATCTCGATGTCGGTGGTGCCGAGGGCCTTCTGCGCCTCGACGGCTCGGAAGAAGTTTCGCCCGATGCGGCCGAAGCCGTTGATCCCTACCCGGACAGTCACGTTTTCGCTCCTCAGCTTTGCGGATCGTTTCCGTTGCGGTGCTAACCCTAGACCTGTAACAGAAACATCACGGACACACCCCCGCCACGGTGAACTACGAAACGTTCACTTTCGTCACAGACGACCGGAAGCGCCGCGACCCTTGGGGTTGCGGCGCTTCCGGACGGAATCACCGTGCGGTATTCATCAGTTTATGCGGCGGCGTGGGTGTTTCACGCCTCTTCGAGCAGCTCTGCGGTGACAGCGCTTTCGGTGTCGGGCACGCCGAGTTCCTTGGCGCGCCGGTCCGCCATCGACAGCAGCCGCCGGATCCGGCCCGCCACAGCGTCTTTCGTCATGGGCGGATCGGCCAGCTGGCCCAGCTCCTCCAGGGACGCCTGCCGGTGCAGCACGCGCAGCTTGCCCGCGGCGGCCAGATGGTCCGGCACATCCTCGCTCAGTATTTCGAGCGCGCGCTCCACGCGGGCCGCGGCGGCCACGGCCGCGCGGGCCGAACGACGCAGGTTGGCGTCGTCGAAATTGGCCAGCCGGTTGGCGGTCGCCCGGACCTCGCGACGCATGCGCCGCTCCTCCCAGGTGAGCCGGGTGTCCTGCGCACCCATGCGGGTGAGCAGGGCGCCGATGGCCTCACCGTCGCGCACCACGACGCGATCGGTGCCGCGCACCTCGCGCGCCTTGGCCGAGATGCCCATCCGCCGCGCGGCGCCGACCAGGGCGAGCGCCGCCTCCGGCCCGGGGCAGCTCACCTCCAGGGCCGAGGAGCGGCCCGGCTCGGTGAGCGAGCCGTGCGCGAGAAACGCTCCACGCCAAGCGGCTTCGGCATCGCCGATGCTGCCGCCCACCACCTGGGCGGGCAGCCCGCGCACCGGGCGGCCGCGCACATCGAGTAAACCGGTCTGGCGCGCCAGCGCCTCGCCCTCCTTGGAAACCCGCACCACGTACCGGGAGGTTTTCCGGAGCCCGCCGGCGCCGAGGACATGCACGTCCGAGCCGTATCCGTACAGCTCGAAGATCTCTCGGCGCAGCCGACGTGCAATGGAACCCATGTCCACCTCGGCTTCGACGATCACTCGACCGCCGACGATGTGCAATCCACCGGCGAACCGCAGTAGCGCGGACAATTCCGCTTTGCGCGAGCTCACCTGTGATACAGAGAGCCGGCTCAGCTCGTCCTTCACTTCCGCTGTCATCGCCACGAGACGCGCTCCTTTCCACCCAACCCGGACCGCACACGTTGGCCCATATGCCGTCCTTCGACTCGAAGCCCTGCCAATTCCGGCCGAGGTTGCCGGATCACCTGATCCAGTGCGGCGGCAAGCTTTCCGGGGTGGTGCCGGTCCGTCCCCGCCTCGGCGACATCAGCGAAGGTTACTCGCGCACGCAGCTGTTCGGCAGCTCTTGCCAGATGTTCGCGTTCCCTACCCTCGGGTACGGAACCGGAGTCCACCAGAACATGGTCGACTGTGAAATCCGGTGCGTGCTGGGACAATACATGCAGGTGCCGCTCGGCGCTGAATCCGGCCGTTTCGCCCGGTTCGGCAGCGAGGTTGAGCACCAGCACTTTCCGTGCCCGCGTATACAGCAGCGCTTCGTGCAATTCGGGCACCAGCACATGCGGGATGACGCTCGTGAACCAGCTTCCGGGGCCCAGCACCACCACGTCGGCGTGCTCGATGGCCGAGGTCGCCTCGGGGCAGGCGGGCGGATCCGAGGGGATCAGCCGCACTCGGCGCACCTTGCCCGGCGTGGTCGCCACGGCCACCTGACCGCGGATGCAGCGGCTCACGCGCGGATCGCCTTCCAGCCCAGACACATCCGCCTCGATGGTCAGCGCGATGGGCGACATGGGTAGCACGCGGCCGGTGATCCGCAGGATCTTTCCGGCCTCGTCGAGGGCCGCCACCGGATCGCCCAGCTCCTCGGTGAGACCCGCCAGAATCAGATTGCCCACCGAATGCCCGGCCAGCGCGCCGGTGCCGCCGAAGCGGTGTTGCAAAGTTCGCGCCCAGATTCCGTCGGCCTCTTCGGCCAAGGCCGCCAAGGCCATTCGCAGATCGCCCGGGGGCAGCATGCCCAGCTCGGACCGTAGCCGTCCCGAGGAGCCGCCGTCGTCGGCGACCGTGACCACCGCGGTGATCTTGCGGGTGAGCCGCCGGATGGCGGTCAGCGTCGAATACAGGCCGTGCCCACCACCGAGGGCCACGATGGCCGGATTCGTGGTGCGGACGGAGTCGTTCTCACTCATTCCCGCCCCAGATCCCGATGAACCACGCGCACCACGTCACCCGGGTCGTTGCCGGCCGGGGCCGATTCGTTGCCCGCCAGCGCCTCGCCCAGCGCCTCCGCTATCGCCACACTGCGGTGTTTGCCGCCGGTACAACCCACTGCCACGGTCATGTATCGCTTCCCCTCTTGGCGGTAGCCCTCGGTTGTCAGGTCGACGAGATGCCGCGCGGTGCCCAGATAGTCCTGCGCGCCCGGCTGCGACAACACATACTCGCTGACCGGGGCGTCCTGTCCGGTCTTTTCGCGGAGTTCGGGAATCCAATGCGGATTCGGCAGAAACCGCAAATCGAACACCATGTCGGCGTCGAGCGGGACTCCGTATTTGAAACCGAACGATTGAATGGTCAGCTGCAGCACGGTGGCGGCGTCGCCGCCGTAGACCTCCTCGAGCTTGCGGTGCAGCTGGTGGATGGACAGCGCGGTGGTGTCGATGACCACGTCGGCGGCCGTTTTCACCGGGTCCAGGCGCCGCCGCTCGGCGGCGATGCCGGCGGTCAGGGTGCCGTCGGCGCTCTCGCTCTGCAGCGGATGGCGGCGGCGCGCGAACCCGAAGCGGCGGATCAGCACGTCGTCGGAGGCCTCCAGGAACAGGATGCGGGTGCGCACACCCGCGGCCCGTAGCTGCTCGCCGACCGCGGCGAGGTTCCCGGTGAAGAAGCGGTTGCGCACGTCCATGACGAGCGCCAGTTTGCGGATGGGCGGTTCGGCGCCGCGGCCGAGATCGACCATGCGGCCGATCAATTCGGGTGGGAGGTTGTCGGCCACGTAGTAGCCGAGATCCTCGAGCACCTTGGCGGCGGTGCCGCGCCCGGCGCCGGACAGGCCCGTCACGATGACGACCTCGACCGGTGCGGATTCGGGTGCCGACCGCCCGCTGCGAGCGGTCGGCTGGGACTCACCTGTATCGGTTGCCTTGCTGTTTTCGGCCGTATCAGTACTGGCTTCGACGCGCGTCATGTCCTACCGGTTCGTGTCTGGAGTTCCCTCGATCATCCTGCACCGACGCCCGGAAACGCGGCAGGCACACGACGGGAGCGAGACACAGCTGTGATTTCTGCTCCCGACCTGCACACACGGCGTGTCGCAGTTTTGCCATTCGGCGTGTCGCACTCTACCCGGTGCGTCCCGATCGGACGCGCCATCGCGGCAAACCGATGGGTCCGCGCACGATTGTTACGGCTGCTGCAGGGCGGCCAGGACCGCCTTGGCCGTCGCCACGCCGATGCCCGGGACCTCGGTGATCTGCTCCACCGTAGCCTGCTTGAGCTTGGCGACCGATCCGAAGTGCGTGACCAGCGCGGTCTTGCGCGCCGAGCCCAGCCCGGGCACCGAGTCCAGCACCGATTCGGTCATCCGCCGCGAGCGTTTGGAGCGGTGGAAGGTGATGGCGAAGCGGTGCGCCTCGTCGCGGACCCGCTGCAGCAGATACAGCGCCTCGCTGGTGCGCGGCATGATCACCGGGTCCGCCTCGTTCGGCACCCACACCTCCTCCAGGCGCTTGGCCAGCCCGATGACCGCGACATCGGTGATGCCGAGTTCGTCGAGCACCTCGGCGGCGGCATTCACCTGCGGTGCACCGCCGTCCACCACGTACAGGTTGGGCGGGTACGCGAAGCGGCGCGGCTTACCGGTCTTCGGATCGATGCCGGGCAGGCTGGATTCGAGCGGGTCCGAACCGGATTCGAGCTCGGCGGCCTCGGCGGCGTCCAGGTCGCGGCGGAGCTTGCCGAAGCGCCGCCGGGTCACCTCGGCGATGCTGCCGACGTCGTCGGAGCGGCCCTCGCCGGCGGCCTCCTTGATGGCGTAGTGCCGGTACTCGGACTTACGGGCCAGGCCGTCCTCGAACACGACCAGTGAGGCCACCACATCGGTACCCTGCACATGCGAGATGTCCACGCATTCGATGCGCAGCGGTGCGCTGTCCAGATCCAGGGCGTCCTGTAGTTCCTGCAACGCGGCCGAGCGCGCGGTCAGGTCGCCGGCGCGCTTGAGCTTGTGCTGGGCCAGGGCCTCCTGGGCATTGCGCTGCACGGTCTCGGCCAGCGCCTTCTTGTCGCCGCGCTGCGGCACCCGCAGCTGCACGGCCGATCCGCGCAGGTCCGAGAGCCACTGCTGAACCTGCTCATGATCATTGGGCAGGGCCGGGACCAGCACCTCGCGCGGGACCACGGCCCCGGGCTGTGCGTCCCCGCTCTGCTGGGCGACCGCGGTCTGCTCGCCGTAGAACTGGGTGAGGAACTGCTCGACCAGGGCCGCCAGCTCCCCACCGGATTCCGCCACGGCAGGGTCGATCGGACCTGGGCCGGGGCCCTCCGTGGTTACGCCGGCTTCCGCCTCCGGGCCTGACCGCCCCAGGTCCAGGGCGTCGCCTGACTTGTCGACCACCCAGCCGCGCTGCCCGCGCACCCGCCCGTCGCGCACGTGGAAGATCTGGACCGCGACCTCGAGCTCGTCCACCGCGAAGTCGATGACATCGGCGTCGGTGCCGGTGCCCAGCACCACGGCCTGCTTCTCCAGGGCGCGCTTGAGCGCCTGCACGTCGTCGCGCAGGCGGGCGGCCAGTTCGAAGTCGAGTTCGCCGGCGGCCTCGTGCATGCGGCGCTCGAGCTGCTTGACCAGGCGATCGGTCTTGCCGGAGAGGAAGTCGCAGAAGTCGTCCACGATCTGCCGGTGCTCGGCAGCGCTCACCCGGCCGATGCACGGCGCGGAGCACTTGTCGATGTAGCCGAGCAGGCACGGCCGCCCGATCTGACTGTGCCGCTTGAAGACTCCCGCCGAGCAGGTGCGCACCGGGAACACCCGCAGCAGCAGATCCAGGGTCTCGCGAATGGCCCAGGCGTGGGCGTACGGGCCGAAGTACCGCACGCCTTTCTTGCGCGCGCCGCGGTAGACGAACACCCGCGGATACTCCTCGTCGAGGCTGACCGCCAGCACCGGATACGACTTGTCGTCGCGGTACCGGACATTGAAGCGCGGATCGAATTCCTTGATCCAGTTGTATTCCAGCTGCAGCGCTTCCACCTCGGTGGACACCACGGTCCACTCGACCCCGGCCGCCGTGGTCACCATCTGCCGGGTGCGCGGGTGCAGCCCGGCCACGTCGGCGAAGTACGAGTTCAGGCGCTGGCGCAGGCTTTTCGCCTTGCCGACATAGATGACCTGCCCGAACTTGTCCCGGAACTTGTAGACACCTGGTTCGACGGGAATGGTGCCCGGTGCGGGCCGGTAGGTCGCGGGATCTGCCACGGCTCCAGGTTAGTCAGTGCCCCCGACAGGCGGCCAAGGCCTCCGACACCCCCGCCGGGCCTCCGGGCGACCATCCGCGGCGGTCACGGCGACGAAGTATCCGCAAGATCGTTCACCTGGAGGGACCGCCATGATCCGACTGCGTTTGCGCCGCCGCTCGCTCGCCATCGCGGGGGCGGTCTGCCTGGCCGCCGCCGCGCTGGTGGCGGTCTCGGTGCCGGCCGAGGCCGCCGCCGGGCCGATCTTCGTCTATGGCGGCTACCGCGAGCACACGACGCCGCTGCCGATCCGCGCTGGGGCCGTGGCGAATTCGGCGCCGGAGCTGCTGGTCGCCTGGCACGGGCGCGGCCCGACAGCGACCGCGCGTCCCGGAGGACGCGCCACGCGGGAACACCGATCTCCGCGAGGTTCGGCCGTCCAGCGGGGTCTCGCGGTCAGTATGGGACGAACTGTTTCGCTTGATCTGTCCGTCTATGAGGGAGCTTGATCGATGACGAACCATCACCATCTCCACCCGCGCCGCCGGTCGCTCGCGATCGGTTCCGCACTCGGCATCGGCGCGGCGGGCCTGATCGCGGTGTCGGCGCCGGCCGCCGACGCCGACTCGGTCTGCCGCATCGACCGGACGCTCGACACCGCCACCTTCACCTGCCCCGCGGACACCTGGTACGCCGCGGTGGTGCAGTGCCTGGGCACCCGGCAGGTGGGCAGCGGCTACCAGGCCCCCACCTACATCGTGGGCGATTCGCCGCGGCCGCTCATCCCGATGACGATCGAGTGCAATGGTGAGGGCAAGAAGGGCATCGTGCTGAATACCTGGACCGACGGGCCGTTCTGACCCGACCTGCACCGTTCCCGACCTTCACCGTTCCGATCCGCGTTGCGTGGAGCTAGGCGATCTCACGCCGCAAAGCCGGTGCGAGATCGCCCTTTTCGCCCACCTCGACGGTGTCGAGTTCGAGCCAGCCGGCCATGTCCCGCAGCGCCGCGGCCAGTGCGGCCGCCACCCTCGGGTGGTCCCGGCCCGGCTCGGCGAACGCGCCCGGCACCAATAGCCGCCCGGTCCCGCGCTCGGCACGCAGATCCACCCGCGCCACCAGTTCGCCGTCGAGCAGGAACGGGAAGACGTAATACCCGTGCACGCGTTTGTGTTCCGGCGTGTAGATCTCGATGCGGTAGTGGAAGTCGAAGAGCCGCTCGGTGCGGTCGCGGAAGAAGATGAGCGGATCGAAGGGGCACAGCAGGGCCGCGCCCGTGACCCGGCGCGGAGTGCGGGCCTCGGCATGCAGGTAGGCGGGCTTGTCCCAGCCCGCGACGGTGACCCGCTCCAGCTCTCCGGTGTCGAGGAGGTCGGCGATGGCGGGCTCGGTTTGGCGACGGTTGAGCCGGTAGTAGTCCCGCAGATCGGTTTCGGTGCCGATGCCGTGCGCCCGCGCCGCACGCCGCACCAGTTCCCGCACCGCGTCGGCTTCGTCCGGTTCGCGCGAGAGAACCTCGGGCGGAAGGACATTCGCGGCCAGATCGTAATGCCGCTGGAAGCCCACCCGTTTCGGCACCGTCAGCTCCCCCGCCGCGAACAGTGCCTCGCAGACCACCTTGGTGTCGCTGTAGTTCCAGCCCCAATTGTCCTTGGCCCGTGGCCGATCCAGTTCCAGATGCCGCTCGATCTCGCCCGCCGTGCTGGACCCGCACTCCTTGACCACGCCGAGCACATCGTCGGCCAGGGCCGGATTGCGTTCGAGCACCTGCCGCATCCCGTTCCAGCGTCCGTGCCGGTACTGCACCATGCGCCAGCGCATGAGCGGCCAGTCCTCGACCGGAATCAGCGCCGCCTCGTGCGCCCAGTACTCGATGAGCTGCCGGGGCCGCCGGGCGGTGTGCCCCCACGCTGCCTCGTCCAGCAGCGCCCGGTCGTAGGCCCCGATCCGGCTGAACACCGGGGCGTAGTGCGCGCGCACCACCGCCGACACCGAGTCCAGCTGCAGCAGCCGGGTGCTGTCGAGCACCTTCAGGACCGTCCGCCGGGTGGGCGTCCCGCTCGGCGGTGCCGAGGCGAAGCCCTGTGCAGCGAGTGCGATGCGGCGCGCCGCCGCGAGTGACAGGGATCCGGACGAAGAAGTCGGCACACTCGAACCATGCCATGTCCCACCGACAACCTCGTTCGATACAGCACTGTATCGAACGTCTGTACAGCAGCGACCTCGTTCGATACATTCGTGTATCGAACTTCGACACCAAGGAAATCATGGGCATGATCGAGAATCCCGATGTCATCGTGGTCGGGGCCGGGCTGGCCGGTCTCGTCGCCACGCACGAGCTGGTCAAGGCGGGACGCCGCGTACTCGTGCTGGATCAGGAGAACCGCGCCAACCTGGGCGGCCAGGCGTTCTGGTCGCTGGGCGGGCTGTTCTTCGTGGACAGTCCCGAACAGCGGCGGCTCGGCGTCAAGGACAGCCTCGCGCTCGCCATGCAGGACTGGTTCGGCTCGGCCGGCTTCGACCGCGAGGACGAGGACCACTGGGCACGGCAGTGGGCGCGCGCGTACGTGGAGTTCGCCGCCACCGAGAAGCGGCAGTACCTCTACGATCTCGGGCTGCGCGTGACGCCCGTGGTCGGCTGGGCCGAGCGCGGCGGCGTGACCGCCGACGGGCACGGCAACTCGGTGCCACGCTTCCATCTCACCTGGGGCACCGGCCCCGAGGTGGTACGGGTGTTCCTCGAGCCGGTGCTCGAGGCCGAGAAGCGGGGACAGGTCGGCTTCGCCTTCCGGCACCGGGTCGACGAACTGATCGTGGAGGACGATGCGGTGACCGGCGTGCGCGGCAGCGTGCTGGAGCCCGCCACCGAGGCCCGCGGGGTCGCGTCCTCACGGAATATCGTGAGCGAGTTCGAGTTCCGTGCGCGGGCGGTCATCGTGTCCTCGGGCGGCATCGGCCACAATCACGAACTCATCCGCCGCAACTGGCCGACCGACCGGCTCGGCCCCTGCCCGGAGCACCTGATCTCCGGCGTGCCCGCGCACGTGGACGGCCGCATGCTGGGCATCACCGAGGCCGCGGGCGGGCGCATCGTGAACCGGGATCGCATGTGGCACTACACCGAAGGCATCCACAACTGGGATCCGATCTGGCCCGATCACGCCATCCGCATCATTCCCGGCCCGTCCTCGCTGTGGTTCGACGCCAATGGAGAGCGCATGACCGCACCGGCTTTCCCGGGTTTCGACACCAATGCCACCATGAAGCAGATCCTGGCGACCGGCTACGACTACTCGTGGTTCATTCTCGACCAGTCGATCATCGAGAAGGAGTTCGCGCTCTCGGGCTCGGAGCAGAATCCCGACATCACCGGCAAGGATCTGAAGCTGGCCCTCAAGAGCCGGGTGGCGAAGGGCGCGCCGGGCCCGGTGGAGGCATTCAAGCAGCACGGCGTGGACTTCGTGGTCGCCGACACCCTCGCCGAGCTGATCGCGGGCATGAACAAGATCTCTCGCGGCCCGCACCTCGACCTCGCCGATATCGAGCGCCAGATCGTGGCCCGCGACCGGGATGTCGAGAACAAGTACAGCAAGGACGCCCAGTTGATGGCCGTCAACAACGCGCGCCGCTTCCTGGGCGACAAGGTCCGGGTGGCGAGCCCGCACAAGATCCTGGATCCCGCGCACGGCCCGCTGATCGGCGTGCGCCTGAACATCCTGACCCGCAAGACGCTGGGCGGCCTGCAGACCAATCTGGACTCGCAGGTCATCCGCGCCGACGGCACCCCGTTCCCGGGCCTCTACGCCGCGGGCGAGGTCGCCGGGTTCGGCGGTGGCGGCGTACACGGCTACAACGCGCTGGAGGGCACGTTCCTCGGCGGCTGCATCTTCTCCGGCCGCGCCGCCGGCCGCGCGCTGGGCAATACCGCCTCCCCGGAACTTTAGCGGGCAGCTGAGTGGCGTTGGCCGCCACGCACCCGTGTCGGCGGTTGGCTGCCGAACCAATTCAGGACGTACCCGGCGAGTTACCCAGAAGGGCACGAAATCAGTTGTCGCCCACCGCCCGGATATTGGTCCGGGCGGCAGGCCGCTCGATCACTTCAGGGTGCATCCGCGAACCAGCGGTAGAGGTCGCGGCGCAGCAGCAGCGCCAGCACCACGCCGGACGCCATCACGCCGAAGAGCACGGTGAACGGTCCTACGCCCGAGGGCATTTCGGCCGATACCAGCGTGAAGATGCCCAGGAACGACTGCAGGCTGGCCAATCCGAGCGCGGTCACCCAGATCCAGCGCGAGCGCAGCCCGAACAGCAGTGCGACACCGCCGGTCACCCAGGCGGCGAAGAAGTGGCCGATACTGCCGACCACGCACGAGACGCCGCCGGTGATGGACAGCAGGCTGTGCAGCACCGCCAGTCCCATCGCGCCGAGTGCGGCGTATTGCGTTTCCCGGACCTGGGCGGGCATGTCGATCTCGGAACCATCACGGCGCAACCCCCGCACCCCGTCGAGCACACGCTCGAAAAATGTGGCTGGAATGCCGTTTTCCGTGGCGACGGGTGTCATATCCACCTCGTCGGCAACGGCCATTTGCGAACTCACAGCACTCCTCATCGAGTAACCCCTGGTCGCGCGCCCCCTGCGAACGCGCTGAACCTGACGCTAACCAAATGTTCGGATTCCGGACAATCTGGTTGACGAAGTTATGACCATGGCCACAGCCGATAACTAGCATTCGAAACAGTGATCTCGAACACATAACGGCCGCACGCGATTTCGCGTGCGGCCGTTGAAAAGCGCAGGTCCGGGCAGAGTTTCCCAGTGTACCCCCGGAAGCGGAAAACTACTTGTCGTCCATGGGGATCGGCGGAATCACCGGGAACTCGCCGGTGTAGCCCTCGCGCAGCCTGGCGATGGCCAGCACCCGCGGGCTGGCGACCTTCCACCCGATGGCCAGCGCGGGCACGATGATCACCAGGCTGGCCACCGTCCACGTACCGACCGGATGGTCGAAAGCCATCAGCACCAGTACCGCGAAGAGGAACACCAGCGTCGCGATGCCGGTGTAGGGCGCACCGAACATCCGGAACGCCGGACGCTCCGCCTGCCCCTTCCTCCACAGGTAGAACAGCTTCAACTGGCACAGCACAATGGTCGCCCAGGACGCCAGAATGCCGAGCGACGCGACGTTCAGCACGATTTCGAAAGCCTGCGACGGCACAATGTAATTCAGCCAGATACCGAACAGCGCGATGGTGGCGGTGAGCAGAATGCCGCCGTACGGCACACCGGCACTGGACATCCGTGAGGTGAATTTCGGCGCACTCCCGTTCATCGCCATCGAGCGGAGGATGCGGCCGGTCGAATACAGTCCGGCATTCAAACTCGACAGCGCCGCGGTGAGCACCACGAAATTCATGATCGAACCCATGTGCGCGACACCGAGTTTGCCGAAGAAGGTGACGAACGGGCTCTCGCCGCCCTTGTACGCGGTGTAGGGCAGCAGCAGCGCCAGCAGAATCACCGAGCCGCAATAGAATACGGCGATACGCATGATCACCGAATTGATGGCGCGCGGCATGATCTTGGCCGGATTCTCGGTCTCGCCGGCCGCGATGCCCACCATTTCCACGGCGGCGTAGGCGAACACGACGCCGGAGGTGACGGTGACCAGCGGCAGCACGCCGGTCGGGAACCAGCCGCCGGCATCGGAGACCATGCGCAGGCCGGTGCCCTGGCCCTCGACCTCGAAGCGCCCGGCCAGGAAGACGGTGCCGACGACCAGGAAGGTCACCAGGGCCACCACCTTGATCATGGCCGCCCAGAATTCCATCTCGCCGAACCATTTGACCGAGACCAGGTTGATGCCGAGCACGATGACCAGCGCGCCCAGCGCCAGCAGCCATTGCGCGATCGGCTGGAAGGGTCCCCAGTAGTGCAGATAGGTGGCGATCGCGGTGGTGTCGACGATGCCGGTCATGGACCAGTTCAGGAAGTACATCCAGCCGGCCACGAATGCGGCCTTCTCACCGAAGAATTCGCGCGCATAGGAGACGAACGAGCCCGAGGACGGGCGGTGCAATACCAGTTCGCCGAGCGCGCGCAGGATGAAGAAGACGAAGATGCCGCAGATCAGGTACACCAGGAACAGCGATGGGCCGGCATTGTGCAGCCGGCCACCCGCGCCCAGGAACAGGCCGGTACCGATGGCACCGCCGATGGCGATCATCTGCAATTGCCGGGGTTTCAGGGCTTTGTGATAGCCGCTGTCCTCGGCATTGAGGCTGGTGGCAGTAGTCCGGATCTCGGTCATTCGCCGGGTTAACCCTCCGCAATCGTGAAGTGAGGCAGCCTGAGGGTACCTTGCCATTTGCTGAGCTCCACATTGGCGCCCCGAGCGGGGAATCCTTCGAAAAAGCAGGCCGGTCAAGCGACCAATTGGCACGCTTTCATGGAGATTGCCGTGAAGGCGCTGAACCCTCTCGGCGAGCAGCGGCCCGACGTTCCCCTGGTAGCGGCCCGATCCGGCCCCTCAAAGCCCTGCCCACGCGGGCCCACGGCGCTAGAGTCCGATCATGAGGCGCTCGCGACGAATCGGGAGCGGCGCTGCCGCTCTGCTGCTGCTGGTCGGATTGGTCACCGCCTGTTCGTCCTCGACGAACCAGGGTGCGTCGTGCACGGTGTCCCCCAACGGAACTCCGGTCACCTCCGGGGTTCCTGCCGGGCCCAGCAGCACGAATCTGGCCCTGCACCCCGAGGTCGCCACCGGCTACCGCACCGGCATGACACCCGTGCGCACCGGCGATTTCGCGGTCTCCACCGCCAATCCCGTTGCGACCGAGGCGGCTTGCCGGGTACTGCGGGACGGCGGCACCGCCGCGGACGCGCTCATCGTGGCACAGACCGTGCTGAATCTGGTGGAGCCCCAGGCCACCGGCATCGGCGGCGGCGCGTTCCTGATGTACTACGACGCCAATGCCGGGACCGTCGACGCCTACGACGGCCGCGAGACCGCCCCGGCGGCTGCCACCGAGGACTACCTGCGCTACATCAGCGCCGCCGATCACACTGTGCCGCAACCGAATGCGCGGGCCAGCGGGCGCTCCATCGGCACGCCGGGAGTGCTGCGGATGCTGGAGCTGGCCCACAACGAGCACGGCAAGCAGCCGTGGAAGGACCTGTTCGCCCCGGCGATCAACCTGGCGGATCAGGGCTTCAAGATCTCACCGCGGATGGCGAGCCAGATCTCCGACTCCAAGGCCGACCTCGCGCGCGACGACAATGCCAAGACGTATTTCCTGCAGCCCGACGGCAGCCCGAAGCCGTCCGGCACCACGCTCACCAATCCGGCCTTCGGCAAGACCCTCTCGGCCATCGCGACCGACGGGGCGAACGCCTTCTACACCGGCGCGATCGCCGCGGACATCGTCGACACCACCGCCACCACCGCGGGCGGGCGCACCCCGGGGCTGATGTCCCTGGCGGATCTGCAGTCCTACCAGGCGAAGAAGCGCACCGCGGTGTGCTCGCCCTACCGCACCCACGAGGTGTGCGGCATGCCCAACCCGTCCTCGGGCGGCATCACGGTGGAGGCGACCCTGGGCATCCTGTCCAACTTCGATCTGGCGTCGATGAAACCGGCGGACCTCGGCGGCGACAGCACTACCGCCCGCAACGGCGGCAAGCCCACGCCGGAGGCCGTGCACCTGATCGCCGAGGCCGAACGCCTGGCCTACGCCGACCGCGACAAGTACATCGCCGACTCGGATTTCGTTCCGCTGCCGGACAATTCGCCGCAGACCCTGCTGGATCCCGGCTATCTGAAGCAGCGTGCGGCGCTCATCGACCCGGCCAAGAGCCTGGGCACCGCCAAGCCGGGTGACTTCGGCCCGGTGCCGGTCGGCAACGGCCCGCAGCAGCCCGAGCACGGCACCAGCCACATCTCCGTCGTCGACAAGTACGGCAACGCGGCCTCCATGACCACCACGGTCGAATCCGCGTTCGGGTCCTTCCATTTCGTGGACGGGTTCATCCTCAACAACCAGCTCACCGACTTCTCGGCCGAACCGGTCGACAAGGACGGCACCCCGATCGCCAACCGTCTCGACCCGGGCAAGCGGCCGCGCAGCTCCATGGCCCCGACCCTGGTCTTCGACCGAAATCCGGACGGCTCGCGCGGGGCGCTCAGCTATGTCACCGGTTCGCCCGGCGGGGCGGTGATCATCCAGTTCGTGGTGAAAACCCTGGTGGGCATGCTGGATTGGGGCATGAACCCGCAGCAGGCGGTGTCGATGATCGACTTCGGCGCGGCCAACTCCCCCACCACCTATGTGGGTGGTGAGCATCCGGCCGTCGACGCCTCCGACAACGGCGACCACGATCCGCTGGTGCAGAAACTGCGCCAGTACGGCGACCAGGTCTCGGTCGCCCCGCAGTCCAGCGGCCTGTCGGCCCTGGTCCGCGACGGTAATGGCTGGTTCGGCGGCGCGGACCCGCGCCGCGAGGGCGCGGTGCTCGGCGCCCCGCGCTAACGTCGGTCCTGGTTCTCGGCGCTGTACTTGGCGCCGAGTTCCCGGAACCGGTCCATGGCCTCGGCAGCGCGCATCTTGTCGTTGGAGCGGATGGCCATCATGGGCACGTACTCGTCGTGCACCAATTCCAGCCGGGCCCAGGACTTCTTGTCCGGGAAGGAGATCCCGCGGATGTCCTTCCACTGGAACTCGCTGTCGCCCACGATATTGCGCACCGTCACGCCGCGCCGGCCGACCCGCACCCGGGGCCGGGTGAGCGTCAGCACGCCGCCGGCCAGCAGCAGGCCGAACACCATCAGGCCGATCTGATCGGAGACCCGGAAGTTCACGCCGGTGGATCCGTGCCGCAGCACGATGCCGCCGAAGATGAAGATGGCCGCCAGCACCGCCGCCACGATCCGCACGGTGACGATGGCGTGGTGCGGTCGCACCTCGAGATCCCAATCGCCCGCGGCGGTGCCGGGCTGCACCGGCGTCTCGGTTTCGGTCGGCTCGGCCATGGCGTCCTCGGACTCCGCTCTCTGCTCGGCCCGCGGATCGGAATGCGCCGCAGGCGTTTCCGGCGTGGCGGCAGGCTGACGGGGCGGCTCCTCGGAGCCGCCGTCCCGCTTCCAGATCCGCACGACCGGCATGGCTAGACGGTCTGGGTCAGCTCGCGCAGGGTCAGCGCGGCATCGAGGGCGGCGGCCGCGGCCTGCTCGCCCTTGTTCTCGATCGAGCCGGGCAGGCCCGCGCGATCCAGCGCCTGCTGCTCGGTGTTCACGGTGAGCACGCCATTGGTGACCGGGGTGCTCTCATCGAGGGACACCCGGGTCAGACCGGCGGTCACCGAATCGCACACGTACTCGAAATGCGGTGTCTCACCACGGATCACGACACCCAGTGCGACCACCGCGTCATGGCTGCGGGCCAGTGCCTGCGCCACCACCGGCAGCTCCATCGCACCGGCGACCCGGACCACGGTGATGTCGGCGACGCCCGCGGCCCGGGCGGTCTGCTCCGCGTTCGCGACCAGCGCGTCGCAGATGGTGGTGTGCCAGCGCGACGCCACGATCCCCAGCTTGAGGTCCTTGGCATCGGCCAGCTCGAAGGTCGGTACGCCCGTACCGCTCATTCTCGTTCCGCCCTCTCGATAGTCGGTTCCGGTGCGTCAGTTCGCGGTTTCGCCGAGGTCCAGGTCTTCCAGGCCGACCAGGTCGTGGCCCATCCGATCCCGCTTGGTGCGCAGATACCGCAGATTGTGCTTGTTGGCGCGGACGGGCATCGCCACCCGCTCGCTGATGCTCAGGCCGTAGCCCTCGATCCCGGCACGCTTGTCGGGATTGTTGGTGAGCAGCCGCATCGAGGTGATGCCCAGGTCGGCGAGGATCTGCGCGCCGATGCCGTAGTCGCGCGCGTCGGCGGGCAGGCCCAGGTCCAGGTTGGCGTCCACGGTGTCGGCGCCGCCGTCCTGCAGCTGGTAGGCCTGCAGCTTGTGCAGCAGCCCGATGCCGCGGCCCTCGTGGCCGCGCATGTAGAGCAGCACGCCGCGGCCCTGCTGGGCGATCATCTCCATGGCGGCGTCCAGCTGCGGGCCGCAGTCGCAGCGCAGCGAGCCGAAGGCGTCGCCGGTGAGGCATTCCGAGTGCACGCGCACCAGCACGTCCGTGCCGTCGCCGATATCGCCCATGACCAGGGCCACGTGCTCGGCGTCGTCGTATTCGCTCTCGTAGCCGATCGCCAGGAAGTCGCCGAACTCGGTGGGCAGCTTGGCCTCGGCCACCTGCTTGACGTGCTTCTCGTTGCGGCGACGCCAGGCGATCATGTCGGCGATGGAGATGAGCGCCAGATCGTGCTCGTCGGCGAAGATGCGCAGCTCCTCGGTGCGCGCCATATCGCCCTCGTTCTTCTGGCTGACGATCTCGCAGATGACGCCGGCGGGGCTCAGCCCGGCCATCCGGGCCAGATCCACGGCGGCCTCGGTGTGGCCGGGCCGGCGTAGGACGCCACCGTCCTTGGCGCGCAACGGAACCACATGGCCCGGGCGGGTCAGATCGTCGGACTTGGCGTTGCGGTCGGCCAGCACGCGCATGGTGGTGGCACGATCGGCGGCCGAGATGCCGGTGGTGATGCCCTCGCGGGCGTCGACGGAGACGGTGTAGGCGGTGCCGTGCTTGTCCTGGTTGACCGCGTACATCGGCGGCAGGCCCAGGCGATCGCAGTCGTCCCCGGTGAGCGGCACACAGATGTAACCGGAGGTGTAGCGGATCATGAAGGCCACCAGCTCGGGTGTCGCCTTCTCCGCCGCGAAGATAAGGTCGCCCTCGTTCTCCCGGCCCTCGTCGTCGACGACGACAACCGCCTTACCGGCGGCGATGTCGGCGACTGCGCGCTCGATGGTGTCGAACCTGGTCACGTCTGTTGTGCTCCATCTCGAATTAGGTGCCTCATTACACTAAGCCAGGCCCAGCGCCCGATTTGCGCCGACTCCCGGCCTCGCGGCGATCAGCCGCGCTGTACGAGCCGTTCGACGTACTTGGCGATGATGTCGACTTCGAGATTCACGGTGGTGCCGGCCGGGGCCGTGCCGAGGGTGGTGAGCTCGCGGGTGGTGGGGATGAGCGACACCTCGAACCAGTCCTTGGCGCCGTCGGTGAAGGCGTCCTCGGCCAGGCCGATGCCGGAGACGGTCAGCGAGATGCCGTCCACGGTGATCGAGCCCTTCTCCACCACGTAGCGAGCGATGCTGTCGGGCAGGGAGATTCGCACGACCTCCCAGTTCTCGTACGGGGTGCGGGAGACGATGGTGCCGGTGCCGTCGACGTGACCCTGCACGATGTGCCCGCCCAGGCGGCTGTTCACGGCCGCGGCGCGCTCGAGGTTGACGCGGGAGCCCACGGTCAGGCCGCCGATGCTGGAGCGGTCCAGGGTCTCGGCCATGACGTCGACGGTGAAGGTGTCGCCCTCGATCTTCCGGTCGACCACGGTGAGGCAGACGCCGTTGACGGCGATCGAATCACCGTGTCCCGCATCGGAGGTCACCAGGGGGCCGCGAATGGTGAGCCGCGCCGAATCGTCCAGCTGCTCGGTGGCGAGGATCTCGCCCAGCTCCTCGACGATGCCTGTGAACATGCGTACCTCTCCCTGATCGCGTGTGCGTGCTCCGCTGGAGCCAACAGCCGGTGCGGTACGCGGTATTCCCCGCGTGGACGGCCGTCCCCTTCAGCCTAACGACGCGGGGTCGTAGGCGACATGCGGCCTCGTTCACTGGAGCGTTGGATACCGGTGGATGGACGAAATCGGGCGTAAGCCAATGTGCGATCGGATAATTGTGTTCATTGGTCGCGATCGCCAATTGAAACGCCGGGATTTACCGATACTTTGAATGGCCTGACCTGGCCCAACACCAAGTGGTACCCAATTCACGACTCGCTCAACCCAGAATCTTGCGCGGCAGCGAGAATGGTCGCAAGATTGTTATGCAGCTGATTCCCACAGTTCAACTTCTCCGCGAGCAGTTCAGTGCAGAACGGTCACCGTGTCCACGGCCGATCCGGGCCGTGACGATCATCGCAAGCAGAACCGAAGGAAGGTTGGACCCCGCGCGGGTCGGATTCAGGTGGCAGACAACACAATCGGCACAGTTGGGGGTGCGGCGTGACCATGCTTCTCGATTCGACACTCGAAGTTCGCTGCGTACAGTACCGACGCGAATTTCACCTGCCGGCATCGATCGACCCGACGTCACGGCACATCCTCTTGGAGATAGGCACTCGGTACGGGGCCATCACCATGCCCGCCGACCTCGGCGAACGCGTCCAGCAACAGCTGGCGCAGGCCGATCTGGCCGGCCCGGTCGTGCACCATCCCCGGGCACGGCGATGGACCTTCATCACCGGCCCCGCCCGGCCGGAGTCCCTCACCAAATCGGTGGCCGCCGCCCTGTTCCGGCTCTACGCCACCGTCGCGTGCCCGGGAGCGCAGGTCGTGCTCCCGTCCGCCGACGACGAGCGGACGGGATACCGCACCTGGGTGCACTCCCCCGATTCCAGTGACACGGTTCCGCCGCTGGAATCGGTGATCGAAGCGCTCCTACCGCACTGAGCCCGCGCTACTGCGCGGACGCCGCCTCGACCGCGATCACCTTCTGCCGCAAGATTTCCACGGTCGCGGCCGGGTCCGGGGTGCCGTACACCGCGGAGCCCGCCACGAAACAGTCGATGCCGGCCTCGGCAGCCTGCTCGATGGTGTCCATATTGATGCCGCCGTCGATCTCCACGACCAGGCGCAGCTCACCGGCGTCGACCAGGCGGCGCACCTGCCGGGCCTTATCGAGCACGTGCGCGATGAAAGACTGTCCGCCGAAACCAGGTTCGACGCTCATCACCAGCAGGGTGTCGAACTCGCGCAGGATCTCGAGGTACGGCTCGATCGGGGTGTTCGGCTTGACCGAGAGCCCGGCCTTGGCGCCCGCGGCGCGGATGTCACGCGCCACCGCGATCGGGTTGTCGGTGGCCTCGGCGTGAAAAGTGACGTTGTAGGCACCGGCCTCGGCGTAGCCCGGGGCCCAGCGCTCCGGGTTCTCGATCATGAGGTGGCAGTCCATCGGAATGTCGGTCACCTTCAACAGGCTTTCCACCACCGGCAGACCCAGCGTCAGATTCGGGACGAAGTGGTTGTCCATCACATCGACGTGCACCCAGTCGGCGCCCTCGATCGCTTGCAGTTCGGCCGCGAGATTCGCGAAGTCGGCGGACAGGATGGACGGGGCGATCATCGGAGCGGGCCGCTGGAAGGGGGAGGAAGAGGTGCACACGGGCCGCAGTCTATCGGCAGCCCCCCAAGGCCCCCACGTCAACGGGAATGGCTGATTGCCGCGCACCGGAATGGGTAGCCTCTACAGAGTGATCAACATTTCGGCGGAACAAGGGTTGCGCGGTACACCGGTCGAGATCGGTGTCGCCGCGTCCGTCTCCCAGTTGCCCATCGTGCGCGGACTCGCCGAAACACTGGTGTTGCTCAGCGATTTCACCCTGGACGAGGTGGCCGATATCCGGCTCGCCGTCGACGAGGCGGCTTCCACGCTGATCGCCGTCGCCGCGCCGGGCACAACGCTGCAGTGCGTGTTCACCGTCGGCGACGCGGATCTGATCGTACGGGTGAGCGGCATCGCGGGGGCCGAGGGGCTACCGGACCAGCGCAGCTTTGGCTGGCACGTGCTGCGGACGCTCTCCGACGAGGTCACCGCCACCCAGGAACCCTTCGATCCGGCGATCTCCGGATACCCGACGGCGGTGGAGTTCCGGCGGGTCCGGGGGAAAGCGTAGTGACCGACGGAGACAACGTGTTCACAGCATCCGCCGACGCGCCGGGACCCGAGGAACCACGCGACGACCGGGAAACGGACGAGACCGAGGACACCGCCGAGGAGACGGTCGACGCCGACGAGGCCGAGGAGGTCGCGCGCAGCGTCTCCGGCTACGACGACGTCACCATGCTGTTCGAGCAACTGGCCGCCGCCGCACCGGAATCCGGGCGGCGCGCCGCACTGCGCACCGAGCTGATCAACCGCTGTATTCCGCTCGCCGACCACATCGCCCGCAAATTCAGCGGCCGCGGTGAGCCTTTCGACGACCTCACCCAGGTCGCGCGGGTGGGGCTGGTGCACGCGGTGGACCGCTTCGACATCTCCCGCGGCTCCAATTTCCTGTCCTTCGCGGTGCCCACCATCATGGGCGAGGTCCGCCGCTACTTCCGCGACAACACCTGGGCCATGCGGGTGCCGCGCCGCGTCAAGGAAACCCACCTGCGCATCGGCTCCGCCATCGACGCCCTCTCCCAGCAGCTGGGCCGCTCGCCCACCGCCAAGGAGATCGCGGCCGCCCTCGAGATCGACGCCGACGAGGTCACCCAGGCGGTCATCGCCGGAAACGCCTACCAACCCAGCAGCATCGACGCCGTCTCCGTCGGCCGCGACACCGAGGCCTCGCTCCTCGACACTCTCGGTGAGGAAGAATCCCAGTTCGACCGCGTCGAGGAATACGTGGCCATCCGGCCCCTGCTGGCGGGGCTCCCCGAACGCGAACGCCGCATCCTCACCATGCGTTTCTTCGAATCCATGACCCAGACCCAGATCGCCCAGCAGATGGGCATCTCGCAGATGCACGTCTCCCGAATCCTCTCGAAAACCCTTGCCCGCCTGCGGGAACAATCCGCCCGCGAGTGACTCCGGCGTGGCCGGGGCCCCGGCGCGCGCCCGGCATGGGTAGATTGCGGGCGGGTCATGATCGCCTCGGCCGGATGCAAAGGGGTCGGTGTTGTCACAGCAACTGCCGTTCGATTCGCTGTATCGGCACGGGTTCGCGCGGGTCGCGGTGGCCGTGCCACCGGTGCGGGTCGCCGATCCGGGCTTCAACGCCGAACAGACCCTGCTGCTGGCCCGGCGCGCCGCGGCCGAGCACGCGGCGCTGACGATCTTCCCCGAGCTCGGGCTGTCCAGCTACACCGCCGACGACCTGTTCCATCAGGACGCGCTGGACGCCGCGGTCGGCCTGGCGCTCGAGCGCGTGGTCGACAAGAGCACCGCCATCGAGACGGTGCTGGTGGTGGGCGCGCCGGTGCGGGCGCAGGGCCGGCTGTTCAACTGCGGCATCGTGATTCACCGGGGCCGGGTGCTGGGCGCCGCGCCCAAGAGCTACCTGCCCAACTATCGGGAGTTCTACGAGAAGCGTCAGTTCGCGGCGGCGCGGGAGGCCCTCGACGACCAAGTGGTGATCGCCGGGCAACGGGTGCCCTTCGGGGCCGATCTGCTGTTCGCCGCGAGCAACCTGCCGGATTTCGTGTTCCATCTCGAGATCTGCGAGGACGGCTGGGTACCATTGCCGCCCAGCGGCTTCGCCGCGCTGGCCGGGGCCAGTGTGCTGGTGAATCTGTCGGCCAGCAATATCGTCATCGGCAAGGCCGACTACCGGCGCGAACTGTGCGCCTCACATTCGGCGCGGTATCTCGCCGCGTACCTGTATTCGGCCGCCGGGCACGGCGAGTCGACCACCGACATGGCCTGGGACGGACAGGCACTGGTGTGCGAGAACGGCAATGTGCTGGCGGAGGGCGAGCGGTTCGCCGGACACCCGCAGGTGGTCACCGCCGATATCGATCTGCGGCGGCTGGCCGCGGACCGGCTGCGCACCACCAGCTTCGCCGACACCGTGCACGATCATCGGGAGCGGCTGCAACGGTTCCGGCGCATCGACGTCGAGCTGCCCGTGCCCGCCGGGACCGTCGCGCTGCGGCGCGAGATTCCGCGCTTCCCCTACGTTCCCGCCGATCCGGCCCGCCGCAACGAGCGCTGCGCCGAGGTGCATCGAATCCAGGTGGAGGGACTGAGCACACGGCTGACCGCCACCGGATCACAGCGCGTGGTGATCGGGGTGTCCGGCGGCCTGGACTCCACGGTGGCGCTCATCGTGGCCGCCAAGACCATGGACCGGCTGGGACTGCCGCGCTCGAATGTCCTGGCGTACACCATGCCCGGCTTCGCCACCAGCACCCGCACCCTCGAGAACGCGCGGCGGCTCATGCGGGCGGTCGGGGCGACGGCGCACGAGATCGACATCCGGCCATCGGCCACGCAGATGCTGCGAGACCTGAAGCACCCTGCCGCCGAAGGGGTTCCGCAGTACGACGTCACCTACGAGAACGTGCAGGCGGGCGAGCGCACCTCACACCTGTTCCGGCTCGCCAATCTGCACGATGCCCTGGTCGTCGGCACCGGCGACCTCAGTGAACTCGCGCTGGGCTGGTGCACCTTCGGCGTCGGCGACCATATGGCCCACTACAGCGTGAACGCCTCGGTCCCCAAGACATTGATCAAATACCTGGTGGCCTGGACGATCGACACCGGCGAGCTGGGGCCCGAGGCGGGTGAGGTCCTGGCCTCCATTCTCGCCACCGAGATCTCCCCCGAACTCATTCCTGCCGACGGCGACGCTCCCCCGCAGAGCTCCGAGGCCACCGTCGGCCCCTACGAACTCCAGGACTTCCACCTCTACCACCTGCTCCGCTTCGGCGACCTGCCGAGCCGCATCGCCTACCTGTCCCACCATGTCTGGTCCGACCGCACCCGCGGCGGCTGGCCCGACCTCGTCCCCGCCGACCAGCGCCACGAATACGACCTGCCCTCCGTCAAACACTGGCTGGCCGAATTCCTGCGCCGTTTCATCCAGACCAGCCAGTTCAAACGCTCCACCCTCCCGAATGCCCCCAAGGTCGGCTCGGGCGGATCCCTGTCCCCACGCGGTGATTGGCGCGCGCCGAGTGATGCCTCGGCCGCCGCCTGGCTCGACGAGCTCGACCGCAACGTCCCCGGCTGACAACCGCGGCGAATCCACTACCACCCGGCCCGCACCGACCCGGCGACGTCCGCGTTCGCGCAACCGCCGGTGAGTCTGCGGCACACAGAACTACGCGACCGTCGGTAGGCCCGCGCCACGCACCCACACGACCGCCGGTGGATCTGCGGGTCACAGACTCACGCGACCGCCGATGGATCTGCGGCGCACAGACTCACACGACCGCCGATAGATCTGCGGCGCACAGACTCACACGACCGCCGATAGATCTGCGGCGCACGGGTCGGCTCGCGCAGCGTTCGGCCTCGGTGCACGGGTGGACCGAGGCCGAACGGCCCGCGCGAGTCGGACCTTATTGCGGCTGAAGCGGTTTGCGCAGCGCGGCCAGGAACATGGCGTCGGTGCCGTGGCGGTGGGGCCACAGCTGGGCGCCGGGGCCGTCGCCGAGTTCCGGGACGCCCGGGAGCAGGTCGCGGGTGTCGAGCTGTTCCGCACCGGTGCGGCGGACCATATCGGCCACCACGGAAACCGTTTCCGGGAGGTGCGGGGAGCAGGTCGAGTAGATCACGACACCGCCGGGGCGGACGAGATCCCATGCGGCGGTGAGGAGTTCGCGCTGCAGGGTGACCAGGTCGCGGACGTCGGAGGGCTGGCGGCGCCAGCGGGCCTCCGGGCGGCGGCGCAGGGCGCCCAGACCGGTACAGGGGGCGTCGACGAGGATGCGGTCGAAGCCCGGAGTCAGGCCGCTGTCGCGGCCGTCGGCGACATGGACGTCCACGGGCATGCCGCGGGTCGCCTGGCGGACCAGGTCGGCGCGGTGCTCGGCGGGTTCGACGGCATCGACGCGGAAGCCGTCGATATCAGCGATCGCGGCCAGCAGCGCGGTTTTTCCGCCCGGCCCGGCACACAGGTCGAGCCAGCGGCCGGTGTCGGGGCCCTCGAGGGGCGCGCGGGTGACGGCCAGGGCGACCAGCTGGCTGCCCTCATCCTGGACGGCGGCCATGCCCTCGCGGACCGGCTCCAGCTTCGCCGGGTCACCGCCCTCGAGGTACACCGCGTACGGCGACCAGCGGCCTTCCTCGCCGCCGGTGACCAGGGCCAGTTCCTCGGCGGTGATATCGCCGGGGCGCGCCACCAGGTGCACCGCGGGCCGCGCGTCGTCGGCCGCCAGCACGTCGGCCAGCTCACCGGCCCGCGCGCCCAGGGCGTCCGCGAAGGCCTGCGCGATCCAGATAGGGTGCGCGTACTCGAATGCCAAGTGCCCCAGCGGATCCCGCGGCGCGAGCCGTTCCACCCACTCCTCGGGAGTGCGTTCGGCCACCCGCCGCAGCACCGCGTTCACGAACCCGGCCCGCCCCTGCCCGTACTCCGCTCGCACCAGCGCGACGGATGTGTCGACCGCAGCGTGCGCGCCGATCCGGGTGCGCAGCAGCTGATAGGTCCCCAGCCGCAACGCATCCAGGAGCGGTCCGTCGATCTCCTCGACGCCTCGCCCCGCGCACTCCGCGATCACCGCGTCCAGCAGCCCCTGCGAGCGTGAGGCCCCATAGGTCAACTCGGTGGCCAGCGCCGCATCACGCCCACTGATATGCCGCTCCCGCAACAGTCCGGGCAGCACCAGATTCGCGTAGGCATCCCGTTCCCGCACGGCCCGCAGCACATCCCGCGCCACCACCCGCACCGGATCGGCCCCGGCCCGCTCGGCCCGCCGGGCCGCGGCACTGCTCATGCCGGCCTTCGCGTCCGCCTCAGTCCGCTTCGGTCCCCGGCCCCCTTGCCCCGCAGTCCTTTCGCGAGCGAACGAGCCACTCCGGCCGCCCGCGCGGTCACCGCCGGAGGAACGTCCGCCCGTGGACGCCGTCCGGTCACGTCCCGCACCCCGCCCATCGCCACGGCGAGACCCACGATCCGACCGGTTCGCCCCGGAATCCCGGTCCCCTTCCGGGAATCCGCCGCGCCTGTCGTCGCTCTGCCGACCGCTGACCGCCGAATCACGCCCGCGGCCGGTGCCCGACCCATACCCGTCGCGCCCACGAAGTCCGCCACTCGACCGGTTCGACCCCGAATTGCGGTCTCCCGCAGGACGTTCGCCCTTGCCGAAGCCTGCGCGCCGCTGGTCCCCGCTGCCGGTCCCGCGCGATCCGGAGGATGGTGCCGCACCCGAATCGCCTGCCGCGCCGGCGGAGCGGCGGAAGCCGCGACGCTGGTCATCCGCACCGGATTGCGTGCCGCCCCGCGAGTTCGCACCGCGTGTGTCGTCGGTTCGGTATCCCGGCGCACGGCGCTGATCCTCCTGGGATCGGTCACTCGCCCGCGAGGTGCCCGAATCCCCGCCGGATGCGGAGCGGCGGAATCCGCGGCGCTGGTCGCCGTCGCCGGACTGCGGGCGACCGCCGGTGCGCGAATCGCGGTCGCGGCCTTCGCCGTCCGGGCGGGTCACTCGACCACCGTGCCGGGTTCGAGGCGGGCGCCGCGGGCCCAGTCCAGGGCGGGCATCATGCGTTTGCCCTGGGGCTGGACCTCGGTGAGGCGGACCGCGGTGCTCGCGGTGCCGAGGTAGACGCCGGTCTTGCGGATGTCGATGGTGCCGACCGGGAGTGTCTCCTCCACCATTTCGACGGGGCCGAGTTTGAGGCGTTTGCCGTCGATTTCGGTCCAGGCGCCTGGGGCGGGGGTGACCGCGCGAATCCGGCGGTCGATGGCGAGGGCGGGCTGGCTCCAGCGGATGCGGCCGGCCTCCGGATCCACCTTGGGGGCGTAGGAGATACCGTCCAGGGGCTGCGGAATCGCGTGCACGGTGCCGTCCTCCACGGCGTCGAGGGTGGATTCCAGCAGGACCGAACCGCTGTCGGCGAGCCGCTCCAGCAGCGAGCCCGCGGTGTCGGCGACGGCGATGCGCTCGGTCATGGTGCCGAAAACCGGGCCGGTGTCGAGGCCCTTCTCGATGCGGAAGGTCGACGCGCCGGTGTACTCGTCACCGGCGAGGATGGCGGCCTGCACCGGTGCGGCGCCGCGCCAGGCGGGCAGCAGCGAGAAGTGCAGGTTGATCCAGCCGTGCCGGGGAATGTCGAGCACCGGCTCGGGCAGCAGCGCGCCGTAGGCCACCACCGGGCAGCAGTCGGGCGCCAAGGCCGTGAGCTGCTCGATGAATTCGGGCTCCGACGGCCGCTTGGGCGTGAACACGGGAATCCCGTGCTCGTCGGCCAGCCGCCCGATGGGCGAGCGGGTGATCTTGCGGCCGCGTCCGGCCACCGCGTCCGGCCGGGTCACCACCCCGACCACCTCGTGCCTGGAGGATTCGATGAGCCGCCGCAGCGACGGCACCGCCGGTTCGGGGGTTCCCGCGAAGACCAGACGCATATCAGCGACTCCGTTCCCGGTCACCGGCCGTCGCGCGACGCCCGCCACCGATCTCGGACGCCGGCAGCACCGTGACTCCCTGTGTGAACCAACCGGATTCGCGGATGGTGCGCATGGCCTCCTTGCGCGATGCCGACTCCAGCCGCTGCAGGAACAGTACCCCGTCGAGGTGGTCGGTCTCGTGCTGCACGCAGCGCGCCAGCAGCCCCTCGGCCCGGAACTCGACCGGCTTGCCGTCCATGTCGACGCCGCGGGCGAGCACGGTCAGCGGGCGCGTCACGTCGAAGCGCACGCCCGGAATCGACAGGCAGCCCTCCGGTCCGGTCTGGGTCTCCTCGCCGATCACCTCGAAGACCGGGTTGATCAGATGCCCCTGCGCGTCGCCGGTGTCGTAGACGAATACCCGTAGCCCGACCCCGATCTGCGGGGCCGCCATGCCGACGCCCCCGCTCTCGTACATGGTGTCGATGAGGTCGGTCACCAGCTGGCGCACCTCCCGGTCGAACGTCTCGACCTCCGCCGCGCGGGCGCGCAGGATCGGATCGCCGAACAGGCGGACAGGCTGGATGGTCACGGGCAGCTCCCGATAGCGAACGAATACGGTCGTCTCATTTTACGGACGCCCGTGACCACCCTGATCAGGAATGCGCCGCCAACACGACATCGCTGATGCCGGTGCCCAGTGCGACCGGCACGCAGGCCGGTGTCACAGGGTGCGCGGGATCGAGCAGATTGACCACCAGCCGCTGCACGAACGGGTCGTACACCAGGTGGAAATGCCCGGTCAGGTCCTCCACGCACTGCTCCTGCAGCACGATATTGGTGGCGCCCGCGCCATGCAGCGCGATGTTGGTGTTGGGCTGGATCATTTCATCGACGCGACTGCCGATCGTCGTGTATTTCACACCGGGCACCGTGTCGCCGCCCGCGTTCAGGTCCTTGATGAACGGCGATCCGGCCGCCTGTTGAATGGCAGCGGTGGAGGATCCCATCTCCACGAGCTTGTAGATGCCCGGCACCGCGTCGGCGATCGGCACCAGCCCGTACATGATCCCGCCGTAGCTGGGCGAGGCCAGGCCGATCCACTGGCCGACCTTCGGCGCGCCGCCGAGCTTGTTGATCCAGTACCGGGTCACGCTCGCGCCCTGCGAGAATCCGACCAGATCGACCTGGGTGGCCCCGGTCGCGGCGAGCACCTGATCGACGAAGGTGCCGATCTGCGCGGAGCTGGCCCACACGTCCTCGGTGCCGTAGGTGTCCTTGCCGGGTTTGCCGCCGTAGTTGAGGGCGAACACGCAGATCCCGGCCTGGGCCAGCAGCGGGCTGATGCCCGACCAGTCGGAGTAGGCCGAGGAGTCGGTGCCGTGTGCGAGCACCACCGGGCGCGGATGCTCCGCGGTCGGTTTGCAGCCGAAGTCGTTGGCGCCCTGGGGCGCCGCGTCCGGATGCTCCTTGAGATAGCGGGCCGCCGCCAGATGTTCGGTCTGCGGCGGCCCCTGTTGCGCCGGTACCTGAAGTACCGGAGTCACGGCCGGTTCGGCCTGTGCGTACGTCCCCGTCGGTGTGGCGGCCGTACCGATCACGGCGGCCGCCAGCGCCATCACCCCCACCGGTGCCACGCGGCGCAGTGCGCGAGTCCGGCTCCTCTGTTGTCCCATGTCACAAGATCGCATGGGGCGCTTTTGTCCCATGTCACGATCTTCGTCGGAATCGGCCCGAATGTTCCAGCGAGAAGCGGGGTTTCGAGGCCATTACTTTTCGGGTGTGTCGTCCTCGGCGAGGATCCGGTAGAGCGAGCGGCGCGCCTCGGTGAGCACCTCCGCCGCCTTGGCCGCCTGCTCCTGCGTGCCGACCGCGGCCACCTGGGCGACCGCGCCCATCAGCTGGCCGACCAGTCCGCGCAGGTCCAGGGCCTGATCGCCGACGCCGTCCTTGACGTCCTGCCAGGGATCGCCCAGCTCGGTGCGGTTGGCCTCGACGTACTCGACACCGGATTCGGTGAGCTTGGCCGTCTTTCGACCCGACACCTTCTCGATCAGCACCAGCCCCTCGTCCTCGAGCTGCGCGAGCGCGGGGTAGATGGAGCCCGGGCTGGGACGCCAGACATCCTGGCTGCGTTCGCGAATCTGCTGGATCAGCTCGTAGCCGTGCATGGGCCGCTCCTGCAGCAGCAGGAGGATGGCCGCGCGGACATCGCCGCGCCGGCCGCGCCCGCCGCGGCCGCGACCGCGGCCGAAATGCGGACCGGGTCCGAAGCCGGGACCGAAGTCCGGGCCGAAACCACGACCGTGGCCGTGGCGGTGCGGACCGAAGTCGCCGCGCGGGCCACCGCGACGCATCCGCGGGTGTTCGGGGCCCTGCTGCTCTTCGGCGCGCAGTCGCCGCCAGGGGCCGCGGCCCCGTTCGATGTTGTCCATGTGTTCCATGGTCGTGCCTCCTTCAAGGCTCGTCGTTGTGTTTGTTGCTATCGACGATATATCGACAATCTATCCACAACAAGGGTGAGACGAGACACAAACCGCCCGGTTTGGACTTAAACGGTCAGGAGACCATGGGTGCGGACGGCCTCCCACAGCCCGGACGAGCGTTCAGCCGTCGGCAGGGGGTTGACCAGGGCGAATGCGCAGCCGATAGCGGCCGCACCACCGTCGGCCTCGGCGCTGTCGCCGACCATGAGGGTGTTCGCGGGGGTCGCGCCGAGGTTGTCGAGGGCCGATTTGAAGATGCGCGCGTCGGGTTTGATCGCACCGACTTCGAAGGACAGCGCGTAATCGCCGATATATCGATCCCAGCCGCGATCGGCGAAGGCCGGGCGGATGTCGAACGCGATATTGCTGACCATGCCCACCCGCACGCCGCTCTCGTGCAGCGCGCGCAGCACCTCACCGGTATCCGGGTAGGGCGTCCAGCCGTCCGGATCGAGCAGCAGCTCGTAGACCTGCAGAGCCTGCGCGTGCGGAACACCGGTCTGCTCGAGCACCTCCAGATAGGCGCGGCGGTGCAGCGCCGGATCGAGATCCCGATTCTCCCAGGCATATTGGCCCTCGGCATCGAACCGCACGATCTGCCCCACGGGCGCGGTGAGCCGGCGCATGATCTCGGCGATCTCGTGGGTATCGAGCAGGCGACCGGCGGCATCGGTGAGCTGTGCGTCGTGGAACGCGGACTCCTCGAATCGAAAAACCGTACCGGAGAAGTCGAACAGCACCGCGTCGATCGCCATCCCGCCACCCTACACAGGCGGCCCCGCCGAGAACGTCGCCGAATCCCGCACCTGCAGAAGCAGACTCATCGTATCCAGCCCGCGCGCCACAGCAGATATTCATGTGGTCGCCACGCAACCACACCGGGTCCCCGCGACACCGCGGCGACCGGTCAGCCCGCTCGCGCATTGCCCCGCCAGTCCGTGAGCCGAACCACTACTCCTCAACTTGTCTGAGGAATTTGCTACGGTGGGCCCATGACGGATCCGGTGCTGAACGTGAGCGACGTGACGGTGGTGCGCGGCGGAAACCCCATCCTGCAAGGGGTTTCGCTCACCGTGCGCGCCGGTGAGCACTGGGCGCTACTGGGTCCCAACGGTGCGGGCAAGACCACCTTGCTGCGCATGCTCGGCGCGTTCGAGCATCCGACCCGGGGCAGTGTGGAGGTGCTCGGGGAGCGGCTGGGCCGGGTGGACATGCGCGCACTGCGGGCCGGCATCGGCCATGTCGATCCGCGCCACACTCCGAGCGGCCCGCTCACGGTCCGCGACGTGGTGATCACCGGCGCGACCAACACCGCCGGCCTCATCCCCCGCTGGCACGCGACGCCCGCCCAGCTCGCCGAGGCCGACCGCCTGATCGACCTGCTCGGCCTGTCCCACCGCCGTGACGCCGACTGGCAGATCCTGTCCCAGGGCCAGCGCGGCCGCACCCTCATCGCCCGCGCCCTCATGCCCAACCCGCGCCTGCTCCTGCTCGACGAACCCGCCACCGGCCTGGATCTGGCCGGGCGCGAACAACTCCTGGAACGCCTCGACCTGCTCCAGCGCGCCCACCCCGACCTCGCCTCGGTCCTGGTCACCCACCATCTGGAGGAACTCCCGCCGGGCACCACCCACGCCATGCTCCTGCGCAATGGCCACACGGTCGCCGCGGGCCCGGTCGGCGAGGTGATCACCACCGCCCACATCAGCGCCTGCTTCGACCACCCGGTCCGCATCCTCCGCGACGAGGGCCGCTGGTCCGTGAGACCCGCTCAGCCCCAACTGAACTGACCCGAACTCACCGCACCACCCGGCCCCGAACCGCACGACCGGCGCCACACTCACGCATCCCCATCCGGCGCGCTCCAAGTTTCACGAGATTGCGCTCAACCAGCTGACCCGAGCCGCTCATCTGCCCGACTGGCCCGATGCGCCTCGCGGCCGGATGGGGGCGCTCAGGTTGCGGGGACGAGGGAGTCGATCCAGCGCTCCAGGCGTGCGCCTTCGGCCTCCATCATCGCGGGGTCGCGGAAGGTGTTGGTGAGCAGGGAGATTCCCTGGTAGGCGGCCAGGAGGGCGACGGCCAGTTCGTGGGAGTCGGTGCGGCCCATGGCGGCGAACTGGGTGTCGATCCAGTCCAGGAGGCCGCGCATGACGGCGGCCAGTTCGCGGTCGAGGCCGTCGGCGCGTTTGTCGAGTTCGGTGGCGAGAGAGCCGGAGGGGCAACCGAATTGGGCGGCGAGGTCGCGCTGGTCGACCCAGCCGCGGACCAGGGCCTTCAGTCGTTCGGCGGGGGCGGCGAAGAGCTCCAGGGCCGCGATGATCTCCTGGGCGGTGCGGGCGTGGGCGCCGATCGCGGCCTGAACCAGCTGATCCTTGGTCTTGAAGTAGTAGTACACGTTGCCCACCGGCACCTCGGCGGCGCGCGCGATATCGGCGATGGTCGTCTTCTCGACGCCCTGTTCGTGGAAGACCTTGGCCGCCGCGTCCGCGAGCCGCTCCCGCTTCCCCGCCTTCGGGGCCGTCGCCCGCGACACTGAGTTAGTCATACGACTAACTATAGACAATGTCCGGTCACATGCCCTATGGTTCGAGTTAGTCAGCCAACTAACTCAGGAGTGGACAGATGATCGTGGTAACCGGTGCGACCGGAAATGTCGGCAGCGCTCTCGTGCGGGAGCTCGCGGAGGCCGGCGAGAAGGTGGTCGCGGTGTCGCGGGGCGAGAAGCCGGTGGATCTGCCCGAGGGCGCCGAGCACCGGCGCGCCGATATCGGGGAGCTGGACAGCTTCGCCGAGGCGGTGGCGGGTGCGCGGGCGTTGTTCCTGCTCATCACGGGCCCGCAGCTGGTGACGGGACCGGCGGCCGCCGAGGTGCTGGAAACCGTTGCGGCGGCGGGTGTCCGGCGAGTGGCGTTCCTGTCCTCGCAGGGCGCGGTGACGCGGCCGGGCAGTGACGGCTATGCGCGCACGCTGGAATTCGAGCAGGCGCTGGCCGCTTCGGATCTGGAGTGGACGGTGCTGCGGCCGGGCGGGTTCTTCAGCAATACCTTCGCCTGGATCGAGCCGGTGCGGGCCGAGCGGATGATTCCCGCGCCGTTCGGGGATGTCGGTCTGCCGCAGGTGGATCCTGCCGATATCGCGGCCATGGCCGCGGCGGCACTGCGGGAGGACGGCCATGACCGGCAGATCTACACGGTGACCGGTCCGGAGCTCGTCACCCCGCGGCAGCAGGCACAGGCGCTGGCGGCCGCGCTGGGCGAGCCGCTACGGTTCGCGGAGCTCACCCGCGAGCAGGCCCGGGTGAACATGCTGCGGTTCATGCCGGAATCGGTCGCGGACCACACGCTCACCATCCTCGGCGAGCCGACGCCCGAGGAGCAGCTGGTCAGCGGCGATGTCGAGCGGGTGCTGGGCCGGCGGGCAACCGGATACGCCGAATGGGCGGCCCGCGTGGCTCCGGCCTTCCGGTGAGTCTCGCCATTGAACATTTAGTACGCCGTCGCTTATCGTACACGTATGCATACTAAATCGTTCTCGGACGGCACCGTACTGATGCCGTGGAATCCCGGCCCGAATCACCAGTTCTCGGGCCCGGTCTTCGTCAGCGTCACCGATTTCCTCGCGAGCTCGGACACGGAGTCGCGCGAGATCTACACGACCGGGCTGGAATTGGGGAAAACGTGGCCGGTCATGCAGGGCGCGGTCGGCCTGTGGCTGTGGGGCAGGCCGGCCGAGTTCCGCGGCGGCTCGATCTCGGTGTGGGAGTCGGAGCGGGATATGCGCCGGTTCGTGCGGTGGCCGGTGCACACCGCGATCGTGCGGGCCTGGCGCGGCCGGGTCGGCATCGGCGTCGACTCCTGGCAGGCCGAAACGTTCGACGCCGACGCGATTCTGACCCGCGCCGGCGACACGATCGAAAGGCCGCACCGGCGCGCCGCCTAATCTTGTCCGCATGACAGACCGTCCGGACCTGGCAGCGATGATCGTCCCCCTGGGCCGCGCCCTCATGGCGGCCGAGCAACCGGTGCTCGCCGCACACGGACTCACCATGTGGGCGTACGTCGTGCTGCTGCATCTGGACGAGGGGCCCGCGCGGGGTCAGGGCGTGCTGGCGCAGGAGATCGGGGCGGACAAGACGCGCATCATCGCGGTGCTCGACGACCTGCAGGAGCGCGGCCTCATCGAACGCCACCCCGATCCGGCCGACCGCCGGGCCCGGCTGCTCGCCCTCACTCCCGAGGGCCGTCGCTTGCGCGACGCGGCGCAGGCCGGGATCCAGGCCCAGGAGGATCACCTGCTGGGCAAGCTCCCCGCCGCCGATCGCCGCGGCTTCCTCAATGCCCTCATCGCCCTCGCCGCCCTCCCCCGCGACGAAATCACCGGCCCCTGAACGAGATCAGCCGATGTCGACGGGGTCGATCTGGACGCGCAGGGGCGCATCGGAGCGATGGGTGCTGCGGACGGCCTGAGCAGCGGTGAGGGCGCGGGAGAGGGCCGCGCCGGTGGCGCGGTCGGCGCGCAGGATCATGCGTTCGACCTCGGCGGGAGAGTCGCCGGAGGAGAACGGCTTTCGCGCACCCGGCGGCAGCGGCACCGGGCCCAGGATCTCCACACCGTCGGGGAGCTGTGCCTCGCCGAGCAATTCGGCGATGGAGTCCGAGGTGCCGTCGATGGCGGCGAAGCGAACCGCGGGCGGGAAGCGCACCTCGGTGCGCTGCTCGAGCTCGAAACCGGCGTGCCACACCGGATCCCAGCGCACCAGCGCCTGCACGGTCGGGATCCCGGCGTCCGCCATGACGATGACCCGGCCGCCGGGGCGCACCAGCGCCGCGGCCGACATCCAGCGGCGCAGCGCGTCCTCGGCGGCCCGAAGGTCGGCGCGGCCGAGCAGGGCCCAGCCGTCGAGCAGCATGGCGACGGCGTAGCCGCCGGGCACCCGGGGTTCCGCGCCGATGGTGGACACCACGACCTGCGGGCCCTCCGGCACGGTGTTCAGGATCGACGACCCGCCCGAACCTCGTACGGGCACACCGGGAAACGCGCGTCCCAGTTCTTCGGCCGTGCGCGACGCACCGATGACGACGGCCCGCAGCGCCCGCGATCCGCAGGCTCCGCAGCGGAAGGCCGCCTCGGTGATCCCGCACCAGCGGCAGGCCGGACTCTGCGCCTCGGCCACCCCTTCCCGCCCGCTGCGCAGCGCGCCACGTGACGCGGGCGCGCTGTCCGGCAGCGCCAGTGGACCGTTGCAATGGCGGCAGCGTGCCGGGGTCCGGCACTTGGCGCAGGCCAGCGCCGGAATGTATCCGCGCCGCGGCACCTGAACCAGCACCGGCCCACCGGCCTTGATCGCCTTGCGCGCCTCCGTGAAGGCCACGGCCGGAATGCGGATGGCCTGCGCGATCGGGTCCCGCTCCAATGCCGCGTCGGTATCGCCGGGCGCGGTGATGCGCGGCATGGCCTGCCGCACCACGGCCCGATCCGCGAGCAGATCGTGCGCCCAGCCGGATTCGACGATCGCCTGCACCTCGGCCGTCCGCGAGAACCCGCCCGCCACGAACGCCGCCCCGGTCTCGTGCGCCCGCAACATCGCCACTTCCCGCGCATGCGGATACGGCGACCGCGGTTCGGCGAAGGTATCGTCCCCGTCGTCCCAGATGGCGATCAGCCCAAGGTCTTTCACCGGTGAGAACACGGCACTCCGCGTCCCCACGACAACCCGCGCCTTCCCACGCAACACCGACAGCCACCGCCGATACCGCGCCGACGGCCCCAACCCCGCCGCCAACCCCACCGCCGACTCCCCCACCAGCGCACCACATTCCCCCAGCACCCGATCCAGATCCCGCTGATCCGGCACCATGATCACCGCACTGCGCCCGCCACGCACGGTCACCGCCGCCAGCTCCGCCAGCCGCCGCGCCCAGTCCTCCCCCGGCAATGCCTGCCACCCGGCCCGCGGCCCGCGCCCTGCCGCCAGAGCGCCCAGGAACGAATGCCCATGGACATACCGCCCCCACGCCTTGAACTCAGCGGCCGACGTCGGCGAAGCAGCAGTCACCGGCTGTTGCCCCGACTCGCCCGCCGGCACCGCGGCCACTGAAGCCGTCGAGTGGTCGCCGACGGCGAGCGCAACCAGATCAGGCTGCGCAGCAACGGTTCCCGTCGAGCCTTCGGCGGCGACCGCGCCCGAATCGACGGCCACAGGCATCGACCCCGAGTCCCTGTCGGCGACAAGAGTCACCTCATCGGTGGCGGATACATCGCTGCCCTGAACCGGGGCGGTGTCCGCACCCTCGCCGTGCGCGGCGTCCCCGATGTCACTTCCGCCTTCCGCGACCGCGAGCGCCGACTCCCCCGCCGATTCGACACCTTGCGGGACGGTGTGTGCGGCAGCGTCTTCAGCGTTTCCGGGCACGACGGAGATCGTCACGTCACCCGGGTGCGCTGCGGTGGTGCGGACCTGCATGACTTCCGGCTGGGCCGAGTCATCGACTGCCACAACAGGATCAGCGGTCGGGGGGCTCTTCTTCGAAGTGCGCTTGGGCTTTTCGGGCTTTTCCACTCCTTCGGATTCGACCTTGGCGTGGCGGGGCGGGATGGCGAGGCGGAGGACGTCGGCGCGGGTGCCCGCGTAGCGGGCGGCCACGGCGGTGACGAGGGCGAGGATCTCCGGGGTGAGGACGCGTTCGCCGGAGACGACACGTTCGAGGCGGACGAGTTTGCCGGTGTGATCGGACTTTTCGCGGCGTTCGAGGAGGTAGCCGTCCACGAGGCGGCCGGAGAAACGGACGCGGACACGGACGCCGGGCTGTGCGAGCTCGTCCATCTCGGGCGGGACCAGGTAGTCGAAATCCCGGTCCAGGTGGGCGGGTTCGAGCAGGGGCAGGACCCGCGCGATCGGGCGGGACTCGCCAACGACGGCGGGAGCGTCGGACTCGGAGGGGTTCTCCGTGCCCGACGCTCCCGTCGAGAGTAGTGAGGTGCCGGTCAATTACAGCCCGGCGGCCGCGCGCAGCTTCTCCGCGCGGTCGGTGCGCTCCCACGGCAGATCGACGTCGGTGCGGCCGAAGTGGCCGTAGGCGGCGGTCGGCGCGTAGATCGGGCGCAGCAGGTCCAGGTCGCGGATGATCGCGCCGGGACGCAGGTCGAAGACCTGGCCGATGGCGTCGGAGATCTTGATCGGGTCGATCAGCTCGGTGCCGAAGGTCTCGACGAACAGGCCGACCGGGGCGGCCTTGCCGATGGCGTAGGCGACCTGGACCTCGACCCGCTCGGCCAGGCCGGCGGCGACGACATTCTTGGCGACCCAGCGCATGGCGTAGGCGGCCGAGCGGTCGACCTTCGACGGGTCCTTGCCCGAGAAGGCGCCGCCGCCGTGGCGGGCCATGCCGCCGTAGGTGTCGACGATGATCTTGCGGCCGGTCAGGCCCGCGTCACCCATGGGTCCACCGAGCACGAACTTGCCGGTCGGGTTGACCAGCAGGCGGACGTCGGAGGTGTCCAGCGGGTTGGGCAGCTGGAGCTCGCCGAGCACCGCGTCGACGACCTTCTCGCGGATGTCCGGGGTGAGCAGGTTGTCCAGGTCGATGTCGGCCGCGTGCTGGGTCGAGATGACCACGGTGTCGAGGCGCTTGGGGATGGCGCCGTCGTACTCGATGGTGACCTGGGTCTTGCCGTCGGGACGCAGGTACGGCAGCACGCCGGACTTGCGGACCTCGGTCAGGCGGCGAGACAGTTTGTGCGCCAGCGAGATCGGCAGCGGCATCAGCTCGGGGGTCTCGACGGTGGCGTAGCCGAACATCAGGCCCTGGTCGCCCGCGCCCTGACGGGCGATCTCGTCGTCCTCGCCGCCCACGCGGGCCTCGTGCGAGGTGTCCACGCCCATGGCGATGTCCGGCGACTGGGCGCCGATGGCGACGTTCACACCGCAGGAGGCGCCATCGAAACCCTTTGCGGAGGAGTCGTACCCGATCTCCAGGACCTTCTCGCGGACGATGGTCGGAATATCGGCGTAGGCGGTGGTGGTGACCTCACCGGCCACGTGCACCTGACCGGTGGTCACCAGGGTCTCCACCGCGACCCGGCTGCGCGGATCGGCCGCGAGCAACGCGTCGAGGATGGAATCGCTGATGGCATCACAGATCTTGTCGGGGTGACCCTCGGTCACCGACTCACTGGTGAATAGGCGGCTGCCAGACGTGCGCACAGTTGTTCCCTCTCCCTCAACGGGTTTCTCGTATCGGGTGGCGACAGTAGCGTCTCCGCTGCATCGCACAACCCTTTGTCTCAGGTTATTCCAATATGTTCGTCACAGGGGCGAGCTGCCCTCGTTAAGAACACATCGTGACTCAGACAGTCGCCGTTAATCTGCCGGCCCAGCGGCAGACAGCGGCAAGTGCCCGAACCCTGCGGTGCCGAGGCTTCAGCGGAGCAAGGGGCCGAGTGCATCCAGCACCCGGCTGGCCAGCAGTGCCTTGGACCCGTGGTCCAGGGCGATCTCGGTGCCGTCGGCACCGAGCAACCAGCCGTCGTTGGTGTCGACCTCGAAGGCCTTCCCCTCCCCGACGGCATTCACGACCAGCAGGTCGCAGCCTTTTCGGGCCAGTTTGGCCCGGGCGTGGGTGAGCACATCCGCGTGCTCGTCCCCGGTCTCGGCGGCGAAGCCGACGATCGCGGTGCCCGGTAGGTGCCCGTCGCGACGGGACTGCACCAACCCGGCCAGGATATCCGGTGTCTTGGCGAGCGCGATCGAATCCGGTTCTCCCGCACCCTTTTTGATTTTAGCCGCCGCCACGTTCACCGGACGGAAGTCGGCCACCGCCGCGGCCATGACGACCGCGTCCGCACCCAGCGAGTGCTTGTCGACGGCCACCTTCAGCTGTTCGGCGGTGGTCACGTGCACGACCTCGACCGCGGCCGGCGGTTCGAGCCCGATGGTATTGCCCGCGATCAGCGTCACCTGCGCACCGCGCTGGGCGGCCAGGCGGGCGATCGCGTAGCCCTGCTTGCCGGAACTCCGATTGCCCAGGAAGCGCACCGGATCCAGCGGTTCCCGGGTGCCGCCCGCGGACACCACGACGCGGCGGCCCTCGAGGTCGCGCGGCAGGGCGTCGGCGCGTTCGAGCAGCAGCCGGGCCAGACCGAAGATCTCCTCCGGCTCGGGCAGCCGGCCCGGGCCGGTGTCGGTGCCGGTCAGCCGGCCCGAGGCGGGTTCCATGACCACGGCGCCGTGCGCGCGCAGCGTCGCCACATTCGCCCGGGTGGCCGGGTGCTCCCACATCTCGGTGTGCATGGCCGGGGCGAACAGGATAGGGCAGCGCGCGGTCAGCAGCGTCGCGGTCAGCAGGTCGTCGGCGCGGCCCTGCGCGGCGCGGGCCATGAGGTCCGCGGTGGCGGGGGCGATGACGACCAGGTCGGCCTCCTGGCCGAGGCGCACGTGTGGCACCTCGGGCACATCGGCGAAGACACCGGTGTGCACGGGGTGGCCGGACAGTGCCTCGAAGGTGGCCTTGCCGACGAATTGCAGCGCCGACTCGGTGGGAATGACACGAACCTCGTGCCCGGTTTCGGTGAACCGGCGCACGAGGTTGCAGCTCTTGTAGGCGGCGATACCGCCGCCGACTCCGACGACGATCCGGGTCACCGCGGGACTACTCCCCTTCGGAGTGCTCGAGCAGGTCGGCGTGGATCTCGCGCATCGCCACCGACAGCGGCTTCTCCTGCAGACCCGGCTCGACCAGCGGACCGACGTATTCGAGAATGCCGTCGCCGAGCTGGTTGTAGTAATCGTTGATCTGGCGGGCCCGCTTGGCCGCGTAGATGACCAGCGCGTACTTGGACGAAGTCCGCTCCAGCAGTTCGTCGATCGGCGGGTTGGTGAGGCCGACCGGAGTGTCGTAGGCGGGCGCGGTCTTGATGTCCGTACTCACTAGGAGGACTCCTGCGGGGTTGTTCGGAAGGGTGGCGTCCGGCTCACTTCGAAGACGAGCCGGTGGTTCGGGGCCTATGACCCCGAATTTGTGCTAACGAACAACGATACCAACTGCTCACAGGCGCTGGTCACGTGGTCGTTCACGATGACGATGTCGAACTCGTCACAGGCAGCCAATTCGGTGCGAGCGGTCTGCAGACGACGCTCGATCACCTCGGGCGATTCCGTCCCGCGCGAGGTCAGGCGGGACACCAGCTCGTCCCAGCTGGGTGGGGCCAGGAAGACCAGTTTGGCTTCCGGCATGGTCTTGCGGATCGAGCGCGCGCCCTCGAGGTCCACCTCGATCAGGACGTGATGTCCGGACGTGAGTGCTTCCCGCACGGGTGCGGCCGGGGTGCCCGACCGCTGCAGTCCACCATGGATGTCGGCCCATTCGAGCAGTTCATCCGCCTCGATCATGGCGTCGAACTTCTCACGGGTGACGAATCGGTAGTCCTGGCCGTCGACCTCCCCGGGCCGCGGAGCCCGGGTGGTGGCCGACACACTGAATACCAATTCGGGCAGTCGTTCGCGCACGCAGCGCACGACGGTGGACTTACCGACGGCCGAGGGGCCGACCAGGACAACCAGTCGACCCTTCCGAGTGTGTTCGACCACCCTCGGATTATTCGGCGCTGAAGTCGAACCGGGCCAGCAGCGCCTTACGCTGCCGGTCGCCCAGTCCGCGCAGGCGGCGGGTGGGAGCGATCTCGAGCTCGCTCATGATCTCGGCCGCCTTGACCTTGCCGACCTTCGGCAGGGCCTCGAGCAGCGCCGAAACCTTCATCTTGCCGAGGACTTCGTCCTTCTCGGCGTCCGCAAGGACCGTCTTCAGATCGGTGCCACCACGCTTCAAGCGCTCCTTGAGCTCCGCCCGAGCGCGGCGAGCGGCAGCCGCCTTCTCCAAAGCAGCGGCGCGCTGCTCGTCAGTCAGCTGGGGAAGGGCCACGGTTCCTCCGTCTCATCGTTCATTGCTTGATCTACCTCCGGTAACCCGGTGGTCTCAGCGACCGTACCCACGACGCTTGCCGATTGCGAACCCACCCCCCAGGTCAGCGCGTGATTCGGGCCGCGACCGGGCCGGATGGGCAGCGGCGCGGGCAGTGCCGGACCGGCCCCCGCGATCGGCTCGGCACGGTCACGAATAGCCTTGCAGCCAGGGCTTTTTCACGGACTTGACAGGGCCCGGGAGAGGTCGGACGGGCCCACCGCGAAACCGTGACCGACCTGTAATCACGCGACCTGGATTTTTCTTGGATTTCTCGGCGTGTCGTTCGATTCAGCACCGCGTGTCGCGTATCACCCGAGGCGCTACGAAGGGTGCCGAAACACGCAATTCCGACACCTTCCCTTGCAGGTCGAGCCGGTTCGAGGCGGCCCCGCCATCGTCGGAGCGGCCCGTTATCCACCCCTCACGCGGCCACTGACGGCCTAAACCTCCCGGTACCGAGAACTACGCCCGCCGCGGTGCGGCGGGCGTGAGAGAGGCGATACGGACAAGCGTTCGATCGGCTCGCCGGACGGGTTCGCCAACAGCGAACACGATCGCGTCAGTCGTCGTACTGGCACAGCTCCACGAGCGTGCCCTCCGGAGCCCGCACATGCGCCACCCGCATGCCCCACGCGGGCTGATCGGCGGGCTCGGCGGCGATCCGGGCGCCGCGCTCGCGCAGGGTCTCGACGGCCCGGTCGACATCGGCGACGCGCAAAACCACGACGACCGTGTCGATCTCGCCGCGCGGGCGGTGCGCGGCGCCGATCGCGGCGTCCATGTAGGCGCGGGTGAACAGCGCGAGATCCTGGCCGCCGAGGGTGAAGCAGGCGTAGGGGCCATCGTCGGATTCGGGGACGTCGCCGGGCACCTCCTGCTTCAGGGGCAGGCCCAGGACGTCGCGATAGAAGCGATAGCTGGACGCGAAATCGTCCACCAGGACGCGGGTTTGGCCGTAGGAGACGAGGTCGAGGCCGGCGTCGGACATGAGAAATCCCACCTTTCTACCGAGCAGTCGGGTTCAGCCTAGTGCTCCGGGGAAGGCGGCCGATCAGGCCCTCCGAGACGGAATCAGTTGCTCTCCATGGCGATTCGCAGGCCCAGCCCGACCATGAACGTGCCCATGGCGGCGTCGAGGGCGCGGCGCACCCGGCGGCGGGTGAACACGTGCCGCAATGCGCCCACGCCGAAGGCCAGGATCACGAACCAGAACAGGTTGGCGATCGTGCACACCATGGCCAGTTCGAGGGTGCCCAGCGCCGACGGATCGGCGGGCAGGAACTGCGGCACCAGTGCGATGAAGAACACGGCGCACTTGGGATTCAGCAGGTTGGTGAGCAGGCCCTGCCGGAAGGCGACCAGCGCGCCGCGACGGTTCGCGGCCGCATCGGGATCAGGCCGGTAGTCGCCGCGCCGCGCGGCCAGCAGCGCGCGAATGCCGATGTAGGCCAGGTAGATCGCGCCGACCAGCTTCACCACCGTGTATGCCTCGGCCGAGGCGGCCAGCAGCCCGGCGACGCCGATCGCGGTGACCAGCGCCCATACGAACACGCCGACCGCGATGCCGCCCGCGCTGGCGACCCCGGCGCGACGGCCGGAGCCCACCGAATTCCGCAGCACGATCAGGAAATCCGGCCCGGGCGACATGGAGCCGAGCACGATCACCCCGGCCAGCGTGAGAATCTCGGTGAGCGACAGCACCCGGCCAGCCTACGCGGCGGCCCGGTGCCGGTTCCGGCCCCGATTCAGGCGGCGGGCCAGAAGTCCTTCAGGCCGGGAGCCGCCTCCGCGCCCTGGCGCAGGCCCGCCTCGTAGGCGGGCTCCAGAGCGGCGGCGTTGAACAGGTCGGGGCCGTAGGCGGCGATGGCGCCGGCGTCGGGGACGATGAATGCCGTTGCCGCACCGTCCAGCTCGCGATCGGTGGGGCTGTGAGGGAACAGGTGGGCCAGCGGTTCGATGATCAGCATGCGTTCGGCGCCGGCGGCCAGGTCGGCATTGATCGGCGAGCGCATGCCACCGTCGAAGTAGTAGGCGCCGTCGATCGGGATGGGCGGGAAGACGCCGGGCACCGACGTGCTCGAGGCCAGCGCCTCGGGCAGGGTGGCCTTGCCATCGGGAGTCCACACCTGGAGTGCGCCGGTGGTGACGCTGATGGCGGTGATCCGCAGATCGCGCTGCGGCCAGGACGCGTTGCCGACGAACCCGCCGATGCGGGCGATATGGTCGGCCGGATCGCCGACCGCCATCTCCAGCGCGCGGAGGCCGGCGCGTCGGCGCGCCTCGTCCGGGTCCAGCCCGGGAGTGGCGAGGATGCCCATGATCTCACCGAAACTGTTCGGGTCGAACCGGATCGGCGGCAGGTCGGAGTCCGGGACGGGCCGCCGCAGCAGCAGGCTCAGGTCGACCTCGGCGGCGAGCGCGGCACCGACGACCGCACCGGCGGAGGTGCCGACGATCCGCTCGGCCAGGGCCGGGTCGATACCGGCCTCGCGCAGCGCGATGACCACGCCCGCCATCCAGCTCAGGCCGACCGCGCCACCCCCTCCGAGCACGAGCGCATGACGAATTTCGGTGGGCGGCACCGCGGCAGACATGCTGCCACTGTATCCGAGGGGAAGGAACCGGAGGACGCCCTCCGAAATTCGGCTCGGGCCTGAACGGGAGTCGCCCCGGTCGCGCTGGGGCGGCCGGGGCGATTCCGTGTCGGGTAGGGCGTTGCGGCGCTACCGTATTCAGTTCTGCAGTAAGGCATTCAGTTCTGCAGGAAGGCGAATTCCGCTGCGAGCTCGGCGACCCGCTGCTTCAGCGCGGCGACCGACGGACCCGACTTGAGGACCTCGCGGGAGACGTTCGGCAGGACCGCGCCGAGGCTGCTCGCGGGAACCAGCTTGCGGATCGACTCCGCTCCCCCGCCCTGCGCGCCGACGCCGGGCATGAGGATCGGGCCGTTGAGCGCGCTCAGGTCCGGAGCCGCGTCCAGGGTCGCGCCGACCACCACACCGACGGAACCGAATTCGGCTCCGGCATTGGCGGCCGCGGCGTCGTCGACCATGCGCTGGGCGATGCTGCGGCCGTCGGAGCCAGTGATGTTCTGCAGTTCCACCGCCTCCGGGTTGGAGGTGGCGGCCAGTACGAACACGCCGCGGTCATTGGCCTCGGCGAGGTCCAGAGCTGGTGCGAGGGAACCGAATCCGAGGTACGGGGAGACGGTGACCGCGTCCGTGCCGAGCGGGCCGTCGCCGAGCCAGGCGTGGGCATAGGCGTCCATGGTGGAGCCGATATCGCCGCGCTTGGCGTCGGCCAGCACCAGGGTGCCCGCCGCCCGCAGTGCGGCAATCGTCTCCTCCAGCACCAGGATTCCAGCCGAACCGTAGGTCTCGAAGAACGCCACCTGCGGTTTGACCAGTGCCACCCGGCCCGCGAAGGCACGCACGCAGGCGTCGGCGAACTTCGCCACGCCCGCGGCGTCCTCGCTCAGGCCCCAGGCCCGCAGCAGCGGCGGATGCGGGTCGATGCCGACGCACAGCGGGCCGTGCTCGCGCATCGACTCCCGCAGCCGCGCACCGAAGGTCGTCATCCGCGCAGCACCGCGTGGAGTTCCTGCAGGGACCGCACGCCGATGCCGCCGCGAATGGTGGCCTCGATGCCCTGCACGGCCGCGGCCGCGCCCTGCACGGTGGTGATGCACGGGATGTTCGCGCCCACCGCGGCGGTGCGGATCTCGTAGCCGTCCACGCGCGGGCCGCTGTTGCCGTACGGGGTGTTGAACACGATGTCGACGTCGCCGTCCTTGATCATGTCCACGATGCTGGGCTGGTCGGCCATCTCGTCGGAGTGCTTGCGCACCTGATCGCAGGGAATGCCGTTGCGGCGCAGCATTTCCGCGGTGCCCTCGGTGGCGAGGATGCGGAAGCCCAGGTCGTGCAGGCGCTTGACCGGGAACACCATGGCGCGCTTGTCGCGGTTGGCGATGGACACGAACGCGGTGCCCTCGGTCGGCAGCGAACCGTAGGCGGCCGACTGCGACTTGGCGAACGCGGTGCCGAAGTCGGCGTCGATGCCCATGACCTCGCCGGTGGACTTCATCTCCGGGGAGAGCAGCGAATCCACGCCGGTGCCGTCGGGGCGGCGGAAGCGGTGGAACGGCAGCACGGCCTCCTTGACCGCGACCGGGGCGTCGATCGGCGCGTAGCCGCCGTCGCCCTCGGCCGGGAGCAGGCCCTCCTTGCGCAGCTCGGCGATGCTGGCGCCCAGCGCGATTCGCGCCGCGGCCTTGGCCAGCGGCACCGCGGTGGCCTTGGAGACGAACGGCACGGTGCGGCTGGCGCGCGGGTTGGCCTCGAGGACATAGAGCACGTCGTCCTTGAGCGCGTACTGCACGTTCAGCAGGCCCTTCACGCCGATGCCCTTGGCGAGCGCGGCGGTGGAGCGGCGCACGGCCTCGATATCGCTGCGGCCCAGGGTGATCGGGGGCAGGGCGCACGCCGAGTCACCGGAGTGGATACCGGCCTCCTCGATGTGCTCCATGACGCCGCCCAGGTAGACCTCCTCGCCGTCGCACAGGGCGTCGACGTCGATCTCGATGGCGTCCTCCAGGAACCGGTCGACCAGCACCGGGTGGTCCGGGGTGATCTCGGTGGCGCGGGAGATGTAGTCCTCGAGGGACTTCTCGTCGTAGACGATCTCCATGCCGCGGCCGCCCAGCACGTAGGACGGGCGCACCAGCACCGGGTAGCCGATCTCGTTGGCGATCTTCTTGGCCTGCGGGAAGGTGGTGGCGGTGCCGTACTTGGGAGCCGGGAGGCCGGCGGCCACCAGGACATCGCCGAATTCGCCGCGGTCCTCGGCCAGGTCGATGGCGGCAGCGGAGGTGCCGACCACGGGCACGCCCGCGTCGGTGAGGCGCTGGGCCAGGCTCAGCGGGGTCTGGCCGCCGAGCTGGCAGATGACGCCCGCGACGGTGCCGGACTCGGTCTCGGCGTGGTACACCTCGAGCACGTCCTCGAAGGTGAGCGGCTCGAAGTAGAGGCGGTCGGCGGTGTCGTAGTCGGTCGACACGGTCTCCGGGTTGCAGTTGACCATGATGGTCTCGAACCCGGCGGCCGACAGCGTCTGCGCGGCGTGCACACACGAGTAGTCGAACTCGATGCCCTGACCGATGCGGTTCGGACCCGAGCCGAGGATGATGACCTTCTCGCGTTCCTTCTGCGGCGCCACTTCGGATTCCGCGGCGGGATCCAGCTCGTAGGCCGAGTAGTGGTACGGGGTCTTGGCCTCGAACTCGGCCGCGCAGGTGTCGACGGTCTTGAACACCGGGCGGATGCCGAGGCGGTGGCGCAGCTCGCGCACGCCGCCCTCACCGGCGAGTTCCGGTCGCAGCGAAGCGATCTGGCGATCGGAGAGGCCGTAGTGCTTGGCCGTGCGCAGCAGCGGCTCGTCCAGCACGGGGGCGTCGATGATCTCCTGGCGCAGCTCCACCAGGCCCGCGACCTCGGCCACGAACCACGGGTCGATGCCGGAGGCGGCGGCCACGTCCTCGATGCTCGCGCCCAGGCGCAGCGCACGCTCCACCTGGTAGATGCGGCCCTCGGTCGGAACCTTCAGGTCGTCCAGGATGGCCTGCACGTCGGTCCATTCGCCGTCGGGCTGGGTCCAGAAGCCCGCGGCCTTGGTCTCGAGCGAGCGCAGCACCTTGCCCAGGGCCTCGGAGAAGTTGCGGCCCATGGACATCGCCTCGCCGACCGACTTCATGGTGGTGGTCAGCGTCGGGTCGGCGCCCGGGAACTTCTCGAAGGCGAAGCGCGGGGCCTTGACCACGACATAGTCGAGGGTCGGCTCGAAGCAGGCCGGGGTCTCGCCGGTGATGTCGTTGAGGATCTCGTCGAGGGTGTAGCCGATGGCCAGCTTGGCGGCGATCTTGGCGATCGGGAAACCCGTCGCCTTGGAGGCCAGCGCGGACGAGCGCGACACACGCGGGTTCATCTCGATGACGATCAGGCGGCCGTCGCGCGGGTCCACCGCGAACTGGATATTGCAGCCGCCGGTGTCGACGCCGACCTCGCGCAGGATGGCGATGCCCAGATCGCGCATCTTCTGGTATTCGCGGTCGGTGAGGGTCATGGCCGGGGCGACGGTGACCGAGTCACCGGTGTGCACGCCCATCGGGTCCACGTTCTCGATCGAGCAGACGATGACGACATTGTCCTTGCCGTCACGCATGAGCTCGAGCTCGAATTCCTTCCAGCCCAGGATGGATTCCTCGATGAGCACGTTCGCGGTGGGCGAGGCGGCCAGGCCGCCGCCGGCGATGCGATCGAGGTCGTCGTGGTTGTAGGCCATGCCCGAGCCCAGGCCGCCCATGGTGAACGACGGGCGCACGACCACCGGGAAGCCCAGTTCCGCAACGGTTTCGCGGACCTCGTCCATGGTGTAGCACACCTTGGAGCGCGCCGACTCGCCGCCGACCTTGGCGACGATGTCCTTGAACTTCTGGCGGTCCTCACCGCGCTGGATGGCCTCGAAGTCGGCGCCGATCAGCTCGACGTTGTACTTGTCGAGGATGCCGTTCTCGTGCAGGGCGACAGCGCAATTGAGCGCGGTCTGGCCGCCCAGGGTCGCCAGGATCGCGTCCGGGCGCTCCTTGGCGATGACCTTCTCGACGAATTCCCAGGTGATCGGCTCGACATAGGTCGAGTCGGCGAACTCCGGGTCGGTCATGATGGTCGCCGGGTTGGAGTTCACCAGCGACACGCGCAGGCCCTCGGACTTGAGGACGCGACACGCCTGGGTTCCCGAGTAGTCGAACTCGCAAGCCTGGCCGATGACGATCGGGCCCGAGCCGATCACCAGGATGTGGTTGAGATCGGTGCGGCGTGGCATCAGGCTCCTTCCATCAGCATGGCGAAACGGTCGAACAGGTAGGCGGCGTCGTGGGGTCCGGCCGCGGCCTCGGGGTGGTACTGGACGGAGAAGGCGCGGCCGCTCACCAGCTGCACGCCCTCGACGACACCGTCGTTGGCGCAGATGTGGCTGACCTCGGCCTTGCCGAACGGGGTGTCGAACACCTCGCCGCGCTCACCCTCCAGGGCGAAGCCGTGGTTCTGCGCGGTGATCGAGATCCGGCCCGAATGATGCTCGACGACCGGCACATTGATGCCGCGGTGGCCGAACTTCATCTTGTAGGTCTTGCGCCCGAAGGCGCGGCCCAGGATCTGGTTGCCGAAGCAGATGCCGAACAGCGGGATGTCCTCGCCCAGCACCTGCTGGGTGAGCGCCACCATGGCGTCCTGGGTGGCCGGGTCGCCCGGGCCGTTGGACAGGAACACACCGTTCGGGTTCAGTTCCTTGATCTGGTCGAAGGTGACGTTGGACGGCACCACGTGCACCCGCATGCCGCGCTGGGCGAACATGCGCGGGGTGTTGGACTTGATGCCCAGGTCCACCGCGACCACCGTGAAGCGGTGCTCGCCGATCGGGTCGACGGTGTACATCTCGTCGGTGGAGACCTCACCGGCCAGGTCCGCGCCCAGCATGGACTGCTGGCCGTTGACCTTGTCGAGCATGTCCTCGTACTCGGTGAGCGACTCACCGGAGAAGATGCCCGCCTTCATGGAACCGCGGGTGCGCAGGTGCCGCACCAGTGCCCGGGTGTCGATGCCCGCGATGCCGACGACGTTCTGGTTCTCCAGTTCGTCCTGCAGGGTGCGGGTGGCGCGCCAGTTGGAGGCGCGGCGCGCGGGGTCGCGCACGGCGTACCCGGCGACCCAGATCTTCGAGGACTCGTCGTCCTCGTCGTTCCAGCCGGTGTTGCCGATCTGCGGCGCGGTGGCCACCACGATCTGGCGGTCGTAGCTGGGGTCGGTGAGGGTCTCCTGGTAGCCCGTCATGGCGGTACAGAACACCGCCTCACCCAATGTCTGCCCGACGGCGCCGAAGGTCGTCCCGCGGAACACGCGGCCGTCCTCGAGCACCATCACGGCAGTGTTTCCGCTGCTCATGCCTCGTCTCCCGTCTTCGTAGCTGCTGCGGTCCATGCCGGGTACACCGCTTTGTCATCGCCGCGGAAACCGGTATCCACCTCGGTCCCGCTCGGCAATGTCCAGCGAATCACCAGCACACCGTCTTCCGTCATTACCTTGCCCGCGTGCCCGCGCTCGGCGCGCACCGCGGTAATGGATTCCTGGGGAATCCAGATCGCCGCCGCGCCGTCCCGCTCCAGCAGGATGCCGCGCTCGAATCGCGTGAGTTCCGCCGTGGCGCGAAAACCCAGGTCGCCCACCGTGATTCGCTGAATCCAGCTGGGGGCGAGGGTGCTGCCGAGGTAGAGCCCCGTGGTCGGCTCCAGCAGCTGCGCGCCGCAGTCGGCGGGCACCGGCGGCAGGTCGCCGATCGCCGAAGCCTGCTTCTCGGCCCGCCGGGTCCACGCCCGGTACATCAGCCACAGGCACAGCGCGAACAGCACCAGCAAAACCAGTACCTGCAGTGTGCGCTCCATTACGGTCCTCCTCGGTTCCCCACCCGCCGCTAACCGGCGACGATCTTGCCGTCCCGGGCGGTGAGCCGGCCACGCAGGAAGGTGGCGGTCACCTTCGCGGGCAGGGTCATCGCCTGGAAGGGCGTGTTGCGGGCGATCGAGGCGAGTTCGTCCGCCTCCACCGTCCATTCGGCGGCCGGGTCGATCAGCACCAGGTTGGCGGGTTCGCCGACCGCGAGCGGCCGGCCCTGATCGTCCAGGCCCACGATCCGCGCCGGGTTCTCGCTCATCACCTGCGCGACACCGCGCCAGTCGAGCAGTCCGGGCTCGACCATGGTCTCCACGATGATCGACAGCGCCGTCTCCAGGCCCAGCATGCCGGGACGGGCGGCCGCGAACTCGCAGCACTTGTCCTGGTCGGCGTGCGGGGCGTGGTCGGTGGCGACGCAGTCGATGACGCCCTCGGCGAGGGCCTGCCGCAGCGCGGCCACATCGGAGGCCTCGCGCAGCGGCGGGTTCACCCGGTTCACCGCGTCGTAGGTCTCCAGGCGCGAGTCGTCGAGCAGCAGATGGTGCGGGGTCACCTCGGCGGTGATCGAAATACCCTGGGCCTTGGCCCATTTCAGCAGTTCGACGGTGCCGGCGGTGGAGGCGTGGCAGATGTGCACGCGGGCGCCGGCATCGCGGGCCAGCAGCGCGTCGCGGGCCACGATGGACTCCTCGGCGGCGCGCGGCCAGCCGGCCAGGCCCAGGCGGGAGGCGGTCGGACCCTCGTGCGCGACCGCGCCCCTGGTCAGACGCGGCTCCTCGGCGTGCTGGGCGATGAGCACGCCCAGCGAGTTCGCGTATTCGAGGGCGCGGCGCATGATCAGCGGGTCGTAGACGCAGTGACCGTCGTCCGAGAACATGCGCACCCCGCCGACTCCGGCGGCCATGGTGCCCATTTCGGCGAGCTGCTTGCCCTCGAGCCCGACGGTGACCGCGCCCACCGGGTGCACGTCGACCAGGCCGACCTCCTGGCCGCGCTTCCACACGTGGTCGGTGATGACCGCGGTGTCGGCGACCGGGCTGGTGTTGGCCATGGCGAACACGGCGGTGTAGCCGCCCAGAGCCGCTGCGGCGGAACCGGATTCGATGGTCTCGGTGTCCTCGCGGCCCGGCTCGCGCAGATGGGTGTGCAGGTCGATGAAGCCGGGCAGCAGGACCTGACCCTTGCCCTCGACGATCTCCGCATCGGGTGCGTTCAGGCCCGCGCCGATCTCGCGGATCTCACCGTCGGCCAGCAGCACGTCGACCGGGTCGCCTTCGCCGTAGAGACGGACATTCTTGATCAGGACGCTCATGCCACCACCTCGTCGGTTCCGACCAGCAGGCGGAACAGCACCGCCATGCGCATATGGACTCCGTTGTTGACCTGTTGCAGCACAGCCGCTTTCGGGGAATCGGCCACGGAGAAGCCGATCTCCATGCCGCGCAGCATGGGTCCGGGGTGCAGCACCACCGCGTGCTCGTCGAGCATCTTCATCCGGCGCTCGCTGAGGCCGTAGCGGATCGAGTACTCGCGCGCCGACGGGAAGAAGCCGCCGTTCATGCGCTCGGCCTGCACGCGCAGCATCATGACCGCGTCCGCGCCCGGCAGCTCGGCGTCGAGCGAGTCCGAGACCCGCACCGGCCAGGCTTCCACGCCCACCGGCAGCAGCGTGCGCGGCGCGACCAGCACGACCTCCGCACCGAGCGTGTCGAGCAGGAACGCATTCGAGCGCGCGACCCGGCTGTGCAGGATGTCGCCGACCAGCACGACCCGCTTGCCCTCCAGGTCGCCGAGCCGCTGACGCAGGGTCAGCGCGTCCAGCAGCGCCTGGGTCGGGTGCTCGTGCGTGCCGTCACCGGCATTGATGATCGCGGGGCCGGGACCGGCGTAACCGCTTGCGGCCTCGTTCATCTCGGCGAACCAGCGCGCGATCTGATGGGCCGCACCCGACGCCGGGTGCCGCACGATGAGCGCGTCCGCGCCGGCCGCGTGCAGGGTCAGCGCGGTGTCGCGCAGCGACTCGCCCTTGGAGACCGAGGAACTCGACGCGCTGACATTGATGACGTCGGCGCTCATCCACTTGCCCGCGACCTCGAAGGACACGCGGGTGCGGGTGGAGTTCTCGAAGAACACGGTCATGACCGTGCGCCCGCGCAGCGTCGGCAGCTTCTTGACCTCCCGGCCCAGCAACGCCTGCTCGAACCGCTCGGCCTCGTCGAGCAGGCCGGTGGCGGCGTCCCGGTCCAGGTCGGTGACCGACAGCAGGTGCTTCACTGGTTGTCACCTTCCTGACGCAGGTAGACACCGTCGCGTCCGTCGTGCTCGCGCAGCAGCACCGAGATGTCCTCGGTGCGGGCGGTGGGAACGTTCTTGCCGACGTAGTCGGCGCGGATGGGAAGTTCGCGGTGGCCGCGATCGATGAGCACCGCCAGCTGTACCGCGCGGGGGCGGCCCAGATCGCGCAGGCCGTCCAGCGCGGAGCGCACGGTGCGGCCGGAGAACAGCACATCGTCGACCAGCACCACCAGCGCGTCCTCGATCCCGCCCTCGGGCACCGAGGTGCGCTCGAGCGGACGGTGCGGCTTGGAGCGCAGATCGTCGCGGTAGAGGGTGATGTCCAGGGAGCCGATCGCGGGGCGGATGCCGGAGAATTCCTCGATCCGGCCGGCCAGGCGATGGGCGAGAGTGGTTCCGCGGGTGGGGATTCCGATCAGCACCACGCGAGCAACCTGCGGGTCGCCGGAGTCCAGAGCCGTCTTCTCGATGATCTGGTGCGCCATGCGCGCGATGGTCCGGCCCACATCCGAATCCGAGAGCAGCTCGCGTCCGGTCTGGACCCGGTCCGGGTCGTGCCGCTGCGAGAACTCGGCAGCGCTCGACTTGGCCGCCCGGTCTTCGGGCACAGCCATGCCGACCTCCTTCCCCGCCTCACGGGACGGTCCGTTAAAGGATGTCTTTCGAGCGGTCACCCTACCAGCGCGCTTACACGCCTTTGACCGGGCACCCCCTCCGCAACCGGCGTCAGCGTGCCCTTCGCGACACGCCGCGACCAGCCCGAACCCGAAACGTCCAGACCAACCGGCAAGCCCGCGGCTATGCGAGCCCGGTCACCCTGTGGCCAGGTTCACGATCCAGCCGCCGGAGCAGTCCGGCGTCAGTGGCTGCTCGGGGTCCTGCGGTCGAAGACCAAGGGGCGGGCGGTGCGCAGGGCGGTGGCGATGGCGCCGAGCAGCACGGCGTCGTCGCCCAGTTCGCTCGGACGGACGGTGGGGCGCAGCGGGGTCGTCCGTTGCAGCGCCGCGCGGACCTGGTCGAGCAGTAGGTCGGCGCTGCGGCCGAGGCCGCCGCCGACGACGATGACATCGGGGTCGAGGACCGCGGTGACGGCGGCCACCACCAGGGCGATGCGTTCACCTTCCTGGCGGACCACCTCGGTGGCGATGGCGTCGCCGGCGCGGGCGGCATCGAAGACGCGTTTGGCGGTGAGGCGGCCGGTCATGCCGCGGGTGCGGGCAGCGCGGACCACGGCGTCGGCGGTGACGGCCTCCTCGAGGGCGCCACGCCGGGAGACGCCGGCGGCGGTGTCGCCGAAAGCGGCGGGAAGGAAGCCGACTTCGCCGGCCGCGCCGTGGGCGCCGGTGAAAAGCTCGCCCTGGGAGACGATTCCGACGCCGAGGCCGGTGCCGATGAGGACGTAGACGAACAGGCGGCTGCCGCGGCCGCCGCCGTGGGCGTACTCGCCGAGAGCGGCGAGGTTGGCGTCATTGTGGACGGACAGCTCGGAAACGCCGAGAGCGTCGCGCAATTCGTCGAGCAGGCCCGCGCGGCCCCAGCCGGGCAGGTTGACGGCGTAGTGCATCCGGCCGTCCTGGGGATCGAAGACGCCCGGGCTGCCGAGAACGGTGTGGACGATGCGGTCCACGGGAATCGCGGCGTCGCTCAGGGTTTCGCGCACGGCCCCGGCCGCCGTCTGGGCGAGGGCGGTGGCGGTGCGCGCACGGTTCGTAATGTCGGTGCGGGACAGTACTTTTCCCGACAGATCGGCCACGGCGGTCCGCAGGAACGCGCGCCCGACATCGATGCCGAGCACGTAGCCCGCGGTCGGATCCGGTTCGTACAGCACCGCCGTCCGCCCGCGCTCGGGGACGACCGTCCCGACCTCCCGCACCAGTCCGTGCTCCTGCAGCGCAGCAAGGGCGCTGGACACGGTGGGCTTGGACAGGCCGGTGTCACGGGCGAGCTGGGCGCGCGAGCTGGGTCCGGCGGTGCGCAGCTGCTCGAGCAGCAACCACTCGTTGTTGCTGCGCAAACGCTGCCTGTTCCAAGGGAGTTCGTCCATGACCGTCCGATCCTGATGCGTCATCGAGCCGACTGTAAACAATCGGCCGCACCCCTTGACTCCGATAGTAAAGGAATTTAACTTTACAAAACCCATACGCCCTCCCCTGCGCGACCCGGAGGCAGCCATGACCGGCCCCCGCACCCTCCCCCGAAGAATCGGCCTGTTCCAGGCCACGACCATCAATATGAGCCAGATGGTCGGCATCGGACCCTTCGTCACCATCCCCCTCATGGTCGCCGCCTTCGGCGGGCCGCACGCCGTCATCGGATTCGTCGCCGGCGCGGTGCTGGCGCTGGCCGACGGCCTGATCTGGGCCGAACTCGGCGCGGCCATGCCAGGCGCGGGCGGCACCTACGTGTATCTGCGCGAGGCGTTCCAGTACCGCACGGGACGGCTCATGCCGTTCCTGTTCGTCTGGACCGCAATCCTTTTCATTCCGCTGATCATGTCGACCGGCGTGCAGGGACTGGTGCAGTACCTGACCTATCTGTGGCCGTCCATGACCACCGGGCAGGGTGACATCGTCGGGCTCGCGGTGGTGGCGCTGGTCGTGGTGCTGCTGTGGCGGCGGGTGGATTCCATCGGCCGCATCACCGTGGTGATGTGGGCGGTCATGATCGTGTCGGTGGCCGCGGTGATCCTCGCCGCGTTCACCCACTTTCATACGAGCATGGCGTTCACCTGGCCCGACCATGCCATCGATTTCGGTCGAGGCGGCTTCTGGCTGGGCTTCGCCTCCGGCCTCACCATCGGCATCTACGACTACCTCGGCTACAACACCAGCGCATATATCGGTGCGGAGCTGAAGAGTCCGGGGCGGGTCCTTCCCCGCTCGATCATCTACGCGGTGCTCGCGGTCATGGTCATCTATCTCGCCATGCAGATCGGTGTGCTCGGCGTCATCGACTGGCACGACATGCTCGACCCGAACAACGTTGCTTCACAATCGGTTGCGTCGGCGGTAATGGAGAAGACCTTCGGAAAGGGTGCCGCCGATGTGGTGACCGTGCTGATTCTCGTCACCGCCTTCGCCTCGGTCTTCGCCGGACTACTCGGCGGCTCGCGGGTACCGTTCGACGCCGCCCGCGACAAAGTGTTCTTCCGGTCCTTCGGACGGCTGCACCCCGAACACGAGTTCCCGATGCTCGGGCTGATCGTAATGGGTGCGATCACCGCGGCCGGGTTCGTCTTCGCCCGGCATGTGGGCGCCTCGGCCACCCATCCCCCACTGGCGGTGCTGATCTCACTGCTGACCACGGTAATGGTGATCGTGCAGGCCTTCGCGCAGATCGCGGCCGTAGCCGTCCTGCGGCGACGGCAGCGAGGGCTCGCGAGGCCCTACCGGATGCTGCTGTATCCGCTGCCGGCGGTCGTGGCGGCCATCGGCTGGGCGGTCATCTACGGGTACGCCGACAAGGCGAATCCGGGCGTACACCCGATCGAGTGGTCACTGGCCTGGACCGCCCTGGGTATCGCGGCCTTCCTGCTCTGGTCGCGGGTCGAGAAGACCTGGCCGTTCGGGCCGAAGCAGATCCGTGAGGAGTACCTGGACGCGGAACCCGCAGCCGCCTGACCGGCCGACCGTGGGGAGATAGACAATTCAGCTTGTTCAATTTCAATTGCGCAACCTGGATTGTCTATCTAGGGTCGAGGCATGACCGATGCCCCCGCGATCCTGTCCGCGTCCTCGGCCCAGGCGGCCCGGGAACTGCGGGTTCTGGTGAGTCGCCTGCGGCGGCGGTTCCTCGAGGCGTCGGACAATGTGGAGCTGACGCCCTCGCAGCTGTCGGTGCTGAGCCGGTTGAAGAACGGTGATGCCACCGCCAGCGAGATCGCCGCCGCGGAGCGGGTGCGGCCGCAGGCCATCGCCACCCACCTCGCCATTCTCAGCGACCGCGGCTTCGTGCTGCGGCGGCCCGATCCCAAAGACGGTCGGCGGCAACTGGTTTCGCTGAGCCCTGCCGGGCGGGAGCTGATGGCGGGCCGCAGCCGGGCGGGGCAGGAATGGCTCACCACCGCCCTCGAGGAGAAGTACACCGAGGCCGAGCGGCAGACGCTGCTGGCGGCACTGGAGCTGCTGGAGAGACTCGGGCCGCAATGATCTCCACGCTGCATCGGCGGACCCGGGAGCGACCGCCCGACGGGTTCGACCGGCGGCTGCTGGTGCCCATGATCACCAGCTCGATCCTGAACCCGATCAATTCGTCCATCATCGCGGTCTCGCTGGTGCCGATCGGTGTGGCGTTCGGCGCGCCAGCGTCGGAAACCGCGTGGCTGGTGTCGGCGCTGTACCTGGCCACCGCCATCGGGCAGCCGGTGGTGGGGCGGCTCATCGACCTCTACGGGCCGCGGCGGCTGTATCTCGGCGGCGCCGCGCTCACCGGATTCGCCGGCCTGCTGGGCATGGTCGCACCGAGTCTCTGGGTACTGGTGCTGGCCCGGGTGATTCTCGGATTCGGCACGTGCGCGGGCTATCCCGCATCCATGTACCTGATCCGCAGCGAGTCCGAACGCACCGGGAAGGACAGTCCCCAGGGGGTGCTCACCGCCCTGGCCGTGGCCACTCAGACCATTGCCGTCATCGGCCCGACCCTGGGCGGTCTCCTGATCCATCTCGGCGGGTGGCGAGCGACGTTCGCGGTCAATCTGCCGCTGGCACTGGTGTGCCTGGTCATCGGATGGCGGCGGATAGCGAGAACCGATGCGCCGCACGGCGGCCGGTGGTCGGATCTCGATCTGCCCGGTATCGGGCTGTTCGCGGCGATGTTGATCAGCTTCCTGTTCTTCTTGATGAAACCGCAAGCAGCGCACTGGTATCTGCCGGTGCTGGCAATCGCCGCCGGGGCCGGACTGGTGTGGCGGGAGCGGCGGGCCGAGCCGCCCTTCCTCGATGTGCGGCTGCTCGCGAGCAATGTCCCGCTGCTGGCCACCTACACCCGCACCCTGCTGACCGCCCTGGTCGGCTACTGCTTCCTGTACGGCTTCACCCAGTGGCTGGAGGAGGGGCGCGGCCTCTCCGCGGCCGGGGCGGGCCTGATCCTGCTGCCCATGTCGGCCACCGCGATCGGCGTCTCCGCGCTCACCGGACGGCGTCCCGAGATTCGCGGCAAGCTGCTGGTCGGCTGCACCTGCCAGGTGGTCATGACGGTGCTGCTGCTGACCCTGCACTCCGGCACCGCCCTGTGGTTGCTGGTCGGCGCGGCTGTCATCAACGGCATCCCGCAGGGGCTCAACAATCTGGCCAACCAGAACGCCCTCTACCACCAGGCCGAGCCGGAACGCATCGGTTCCTCGGCCGGCCTGATGCGGACCTTCTCCTATTTCGGCGCGATCGGGTCGGCGGCGGTCAGTGGCGCATTCCTCACCCCGGGTTCCGGCATCGCGGGACTGCACAATCTGGCCGCGTTCATGCTGGCGGCGGCGGCATTGTGCCTGTTCCTCGCGGTGATCGACCGCTCGCTGTGACCAGCGGCGACCAGCGCGACGGCCGGCTCTGACCGCCGGCGGTCCTAGCTACCGGCCAGTCTTCATACACCGTAAACACGCGTATGCAATGCTCGAAGGGTGAGCAACGACGCTGAATTCACCGAACCCGCCCGGGTGAGCTTCCGCGGGCACGGCGGTATCACCATCGCCGGGGACAGCTGGGGACCCCAGGACGGCCCGCTGGTGGTGTTCCTGCACGGCGGCGGGCAGACCCGCGGCTCGTGGAAGGATTCCGGACTCGCCCTGGCCAAGGCCGGGATGCACGCGGTCCTGCTCGACGCGCGCGGGCACGGCGACAGCGACTGGGACCCGGACGGCAACTACAAGCGCGAGGCCATGGTCGAGGACCTGATGGCGGTGCTGCGCGAACTGGACCAGCCCGCCTTCATCGTCGGCGCCAGCATGGGCGGCCTGACCGGGCTCATGGCCACCACCCACCCGGAGCGCGAGCGCATCACCGGTCTCGTCCTCGTCGATGTGGTGCCGCGCCCCGAGCGCAAGGGCGTCGAGCGCGTCATCAACTTCCTCAGCAGCAACCCGGAGGGCTTCGCCAGCCTCGAGGAGGCCGCCGACGCTGTCGCCGCCTACCTCCCCCACCGCCGCCGCCCGCGCAATCCCGAAGGGCTGCAACGCAATCTGCGCCAGCGCGCCGACGGCCGCTGGTACTGGCACTGGGATCCCGCCATGATGGGCGGCCCGCGCGACGGGCGCGGCGAGGAGATCGACGTGCACACCGAGCAGCTGGAGAACGCCGCGCGGCAGCTGACCATCCCGGTACTGCTGGTGCGCGGCGCGCTGTCCGACGTCGTCAGCGAGGAGGGCGTGGCCGCGTTCCGAGCCCTGGTCCCGCACGCCGACTACACCGAGATCGGCACCGCGGCGCACACCGCCGCCAGCGACGCCAATGACGAATTCACCGACGCGGTGGTCGATTTCGTGCGCGCCCAGGTCAGCGACGAGGGCCGCTAGCCGCTATTCGCCGGTGAACACCCGGTCGAGCAGGTGGTCGAGCAGTTCGACCGCCGTCTCCCGGGTGGTCCCGCCGGCCAGGACCGCCTGACTGATCCCGGTAACCGCGAGCACGATCAGCTCCGCGTCGAGTTCCAGTGCACGCGTGCCGGTTTCGCCCGGACGCTCCCGCCGCAGCTGCTCGGTGAAGCTGGTGATCAGATACCGCGGCGCGCCCATCATCTCCTCCGAGGTAACGGTGTTGCCGGTCAGATTCGCCGCGTGGAAGGCCGCGAACACCAGATTGTCCTGGCGCCGAACATCATCCAGGGGAATCAGCCCGCGCGACCGGGTGTTCACCGTCGCCGCTGATGGTGCTGTTCGGCGCTACCACGGTCGCCAACGATCCGGAGGTGGGCGCGCGGCGGGTACGGGAGCGCATTCCGGGGGCCGAGGTCGAGATCTACCCGGGCGTGGGTCACGAGATGCTGTGGGCCATTCCCGAACAGGTGATTCCGCGGTTCCTCGACTTCGTGAACGAGCACGATCGGGTCCGGGCCTGAGCGGTAGCGGACGCTGACGGCCAGGCCCGGGGGCGCGGCCGTCAGCGCGTCGAGCTGCTCAGTCCGCGGCCGGCGCCTGCCTCGGTAGCAGGAAGACGACTACGCCCGCGATGACCGCTGCGCCGAACGTCGCGAAGGACGCGACGGCAAAGGCGTGCCCGGCGGCGGCGACCCTGCCGACCGCGTCGGGGTGGAACGAACCGAAGAAGATCGCTCCGATCACGGCAACGCCCAGCGCTCCGCCACACTGCTGAGCCGTGGACAGGGCACCCGACGCGACACCGGCCGACTCCGGCCGCACGCGGCTCAGCACCGTGTTGAGCGCCGGCGTAATGACCAGTCCGCCACCGATACTCTGCAGCACAAGGGTGGGGATGACGAGCAGCGGAGTGATTCGCGGGCCGGCCGTCAGCAGCAGTCCCGTCGCCAGATAGCCGCTCGCCATGACGATCGCCCCGATCTCGAGGACGCGGCGCCCATATGTCGGGATGGTCCGGCTCGCCACCATGCTGAACACGAAGAACGCGATGGCTGCCGGCGTGTAGACCAGGCCCGCGCCGACCGCGGACATCCCGAGGCCCTGTTGCATCGTGACCGACAGGGCCAGGTAGTAGGAGTAGATCAGCGCGTACAGCGCGAGGACGAGCACGATCCCGAGCGAGAACGAGCGCTGCCGGAACAATGTGAGCGGTACCAGCGGATCCCCGCCGCGCCGTTCCAGATTCCGCTCGATCGCGACGAACACCCCGAAAGCGATGGCGCTGCCCGCGAAGCAGGCCCACACCCAGCCGGGCCAGCCCGCCTGCTGTCCCTGAATCAGCGGCAGCACCAGTAGGAGCAGGGCGGTACTCAGCACCACGACGCCGGGCAGATCCAGCTTCCGGGTGGCGGTCGCGCCGGTCGCCGGTACGGAGCGCACGGCCAGCCCGAACAGGACGATTCCGATCGGCACGTTCACCCAGAACACCAGCCGCCAGCCGGAGTCGAAAAGGTTTGCGCCGATGAGCATTCCACCGATGACCTGCCCGCCGATGGTGGCGATCCCCATGACGATGCCGAGCACGCCGTAGACGCTGTGCCGCCGCGCCGCCGGCACCAGCACCGTGACGTAAGCGAACACCTGCGGAACCATCAGAGCGGCACCCAGACCCTGGATGACCCGCGCGGCGATCAGGCTGCCCGCGGTCGGAGACAGCGCACACGCCACCGAGGACAGGGTGAACAGCGCCACCCCGAACAGGAAGACGCGTTTGCGGCCGTACAGGTCGGCCAGGCGCGTAGCGGTAATGATGAAGACCGCATAGCTGAGTTGATAACCGGCCAGCACCCATTGGACTTCGCCGGCGGAGGCATGCAGGTCCGCCACGATCGACGGGGCGGCGACCACGACGATGAACGAGTCGAGGACCGCTATGAACAAGGCGGCCAGGACAATCGATACCGTTATCCAGGGAATGGCTTCAGCGTCCTGCGCCAGGATCGGCCGACCGGCTGAGTGCTGAGTGACTGCCACGATGAGAACCTCTTCAATTGTCGGGGTTCGGCGCTTTCAGTTGCGCCCGAGCGAATTCGCCAGCTTCTTGACCAACTCGGCCGCCATCACGGCCTGACCGGAGGTCGAGAAGTGGATGCGGTCCGCGCTGAGCAGGTTGGCACGGTCGTTGACCGGGTGGTCCCACATGTCGACCACGAGGGCGTCGTACTCGGCCGCCAGCCCGCCCACGATCTCGTTGACCGCGGCGACCCGCTCAGGCCAGTCCGGGAAGACCGGGACGACATAGGCTCGGCCGAGCGTGAATGTGGTGAGCAGCGCGCCGGTCTGCTTCGCCAGGTCGTACATCTGGCGCAGTGTCCGCTCGATCTCGTCGAAGTCCGGTGTGCGCCGTGCGATGTCGTTGGCCCCGCAGGGCAGGTGAACCAGGTCCGGGGAGAACTCGAGCAGGCGGGCGGCCTGATTCTCGAGCGTCTGCGCGGTCGTCGCCCCGACCTCGGAGACATTGAGGTAGTCCAGGTCCGGCCGGACCGTCCGCAGGATCTCGGCCACCCGGTCCGGCCAGCCCTCGTCCCGGTAGCCCGGTGTGGGATCGCCGATTCCCGCCGAAAGGCTGTCTCCCACAACGGCATACCTCCCCCACGGAGCCCCGGCCAGCAGTGCGACGGCATCCGCTCGGTCCAGACAGAACGGATCGGTCGCCTCGGTGAAGACGTGTTGTTCCATGCAGAAAACAATACGTCCGCCCGTATGTATAACTCAAGAGGATCCGTCCCATACGCACCGGACCCCGGCGCGACTGGTCGGTCGGTTTCGAAATGCCCAGGCGCGCAGGCCATGCAGAGTCGACGGTTCGGGTACGACGAAGCGCCTGTGCCGAAAGGCGGCCCAGCACAGGAGTGCACATTGTTGCTGCGCATTCGCCGATGGATCGCTATTCTGGATGGAGCCGAAGGTGAGCTTGTGAAACCATCAGCGCCCCAAAGGGATCGGAGGCGTTGACGTGCGCACGTCGTGGCCATTGTGTTCGTATGTCCAAGTTGCGACGGGTCCGGAATCGAAGCGCAGTCACGCGGCAAATGCAGAGCTCTCACAGATCGCGCAGTGACACACCGCGTTCGGCCCGAGATCGATCGAGACGGGTACGAGCGAAGAGGTTCCAGCCCAGACAGGAGACGAGCCATGACGATCACGCCGGAAGCCATCGCCCTCACCGGCCCGGGAAGCGGGGCTCGCATCAATTCACCGCAGACGGAGTCGGCGGACAACGATCTGGACGTCCACCTACGTACGCTACGGCGACGTGTTCCGCACCTGATCGGATCCGCAGTGGCCTCGAGCGACGGCCTGCTGGTGGCCGACGATCTCCCGGATGCCATAGAAGCCACCGGCATTGCGGCACTGACCGCGGCGCTGCTGTCGGTGTCGCTGACCTTCGCGGCTGCCACCCATGGCGCCGATCTGCACGAGGTGGTCCTCGACAGCGGCGTAGGTCATGTGGTGGTCTACCGCGCCGGCCCCATCGCCTGCCTGGCCCTCCTCACGGGCGCCGACGCCACGCTGGCCCGTGTTCATCTGGAAGCCCGCCCGGTGGTCCGCGCCATCGCCGCGACCCTGGCGCCGGCCCATCACGACTGACGGCACCTGAATTCCACCGATCGATGACTTCACACGGAAAGGGAGACACATGTCGAATCTGGATGTGGCACTGAAGGACATGATGACCATCGACGGGGCGCTCGGCGCCGCGATCGTCGACTACAGCAGCGGGATGACCCTCGGCACCGCCGGCGGATCCCGATCCCTGGACCTGCAGCTCGGCGCGGCCGGCAATACCGAGGTGGTCCGCGCCAAGATGCGCACCATCGAACAGCTCGGCCTCGACGAAGGGATCGAGGACATCCTGATCACCCTGACCGGTCAGTACCATCTGCTGCGCCCGCTGAGCGCGCACCCGGCGAGTCGCCTGTTCCTCTATCTCGCCCTCGACCGCATCCGCGGCAACCTGGCCCTGGCCCGTCACCAGCTCCGCAAGATCGACGAAGAACTCGACATCTGAAGAACTCCATCGAACATATGTTCGGAACTGTGGTAGGTTATTCGGCATGTCGACGCCTTGGCAGGGATCACTTCTGGACGGCTTCGGGGAAGTGGAACTCGGTGCGCTGCAGGGGATACGGCGCACCGAGCTCGGCGACGGCGCTTGGGTGGATGTGCTGCCGGGCTGGTTGAGCGGCGCCGACGTGCTGTTCGAACGGCTCGTCACGGAGGTGCCGTGGCGTGCGGATCGGCGGGCCATGTACGACCGGATGGTGGATGTGCCGCGGCTGCTGTGCTTCTACGAGGCGGGGCGGGAGCTACCGGATCCGGTACTCGTCGAGGCACGGGAGGCGTTGAGCGCGCATTACTCCGCTGAACTGGGCGAGCCGTTCACCACCGCGGGCCTGTGCTACTACCGCGACGGAAACGACAGCGTCGCCTGGCACGGGGACACCTTCGGGCGCGGCGCCACCGACGACACCATGGTGGCCATCGTCTCGGTGGGCGCGGCGCGCGCCCTGCTGCTGCGCCCGCGCGGCGGCGGGGCGAGCGTGCGGTATCCCCTCGGGCACGGGGATCTCATCGTCATGGGCGGCTCCTGCCAGCGCACCTGGGAGCACGCGATACCCAAGACCAGACGGCCGGTGGGGCCGCGCATCAGCATTCAATTCCGCCCGCGCGGCGTCCGATAACGAGGGGTCCGGACGCCGCGCACACTCCCCCGCACCCGAGGGGCGTAGGCGGCATTCCGGCCGGATACTCCGGTCAGGCGCGGCGAGCGAAGTCCGGGACCGGTTCGGGAATCACACCCCGCGCCACCAGGAAGGCCGGGAGGCTGCGGATCACCGGGATACGGCGGAAGATTTTCAATGCCACGGGCGTTTCGCGCGAATTCGAGACGTTCAGCCGGCCCCCGACCGCGGGGCGCACGATCTGGGTGTGGGCGAAGCGCTGCATGCCCTGGATAACGACGGTCGGCAGCATCCGGCGACGCTGCACGCGGGCCAGATCCGCGGTGGTCACGGTGTGCGACAACAGTTTCGGGGCGAGTATGCGGGCCGTCGCGATCGCGTCCTGCACCGCCAGGTTGATGCCGACCCCGCCGATCGGTGACATGGCGTGGGCGGCGTCGCCGATGCACAGCAGCCCGTCGGTGTACCAGCGGTCGAGCCGATCCAGCTTGACGTTCAGCAGTTTCACCTCGTCCCAGCTCCGGAGCGCGTCGGTCCGGTCGGCCAGCCACGGCACCACCGCGGCCAGGCTGCGCATGATCTCCGCGACCGGGTGCCGCGCACGCAGTTCCGCGTCGCTGCCCTTGGCGATGAGGGTGGCGCTCTGCCAGAAGTCGCCGCGATCGAACATGACCACCATGCGATGGGCGCTGACCACCGGAACGAGTCCGGCCGGGTCGGTACTGTTGCGCGGGATCCGGAACCACCAGGCATCGAACGGCGTCGGCCATTCCCGTACGCTCAGGCCCGCGGCCGCGCGCAACACCGACGAGCGGCCGTCGCAGGCCACCGTCAGATCGGCCCGAATCTCGCCGGTCACACCGTCTTTCGTGCGATAGCGGACACCGGCCACCACGCCGTTCTCGCGCACCAGATCGACCGCCTCGGTGTTCATCCGCAGCCGGAAGGCCGGTTCGGCATCGCCGGCGCGGGCCAGCAGATCCAGCAGATCCCACTGCGGCACCATGGCCACATACTTGTGCCGGCCGGGAAGGTGGGAGAAGCTCGCCAGCGGCTCCATGCGTCCGCCGATCGGGATCTGCACGGTGTCCAGCCGCCGTTGCGGCAGTTTCGCGAAGTCCTCGCGCAGGCCCAGGGCGTCGATGAGGTCCAGGGTGGTCGGGTGCACGGTGTCGCCGCGAAAGTCGCGCAGGAAGTCACCGTGTTTCTCCAGCACCGTGACCTCGATACCACCGCGGGCCAGCATCAACCCCAGGAACATTCCCGCCGGTCCCCCGCCGACGATCAGACAGGTCGTACGTTCCATCGGGACCTCCCGAGCCGTTGACCACGGTCACCCTCGATGGTAAGCCGAGTGCGGCTCGGGCACAGTCGCTTCGCCGCCCTGAGCTAGCGGTCGCGGTAGAGCACGAAGAAGTAGGGTTCGGTCAATCCGCGCTTGTCCATCACACCCAGCAGGGTGTCCGCGTCGACCCTGCGGAAGATGTCGATGATCGGCAGATCGTCGTAGATCATTGCGGCGCTGGTCTTTCCGCGGAATTCCAGATTCCGCAGGCGGGCGCGTGGAGTCCGGGTCCGCAGCACCGGCCGCAGCACCCCGAGTGACCGGCGCACCGGTTTCAGCGTGTCGACCGGCACCTTTCCCGCCAGGAACAGGGGCACCCGCTGCGGATCCACCGGGAAGATGTCCCCGGACGGATCGGAGAACAGCAGCGGCTGCACGCTGTCGGCGCTGTCGAATTGCTTACCGTACCAGCCGCTTTCCACCAGCATCCCGTCCCAGGGATGCCCGGTCGCCACCTCGGCCCCGCGCCACCGCCCGGTGGTGATCTCCTCGACCCGCACCGCCGGCAGACTGTCGAACAACTCCCAGGCCCGTGCGGCCGTGCCGTCCCCTGCCATCAGCGCCCGCAGCCGCAGCGCGCCATCCGTGGCCGACTCGGCGGCAACCATCATGATCTCCTCGATGAGAGCAAATGACACAATTTCTCTCACTGTATCCGGCGGCCCTTGCTCACACCACACCTAGGCTGGCGTCATGCCGACGCCGCTGCCCGCCCACATCGCCGCCGCCAACCGCCTCACCGCCCGCTGGTGCGCCGCCGCCGGGACCGGGGACTTCGCACTGTCCGGCTGCGGCGTCTGGCCGCTGCTCGCCCTGCTGGCCTCCGCCGCCGACGAGCCCGGACGCAGCGAACTCGCCACGGCCACCGGCATTTCCGCCGCCGACGGCCACGACCGGGCGCTGGATCTGCTGCGCACACTGGCCGAGGCCGACTCGGTCTCGGCGGCACTCGGCCTCTGGGTCCGGCGGGACCTGCCGCTGCGCCCGGAGTGGTCGCGACGACTGCCGGCGGGAACCGTGGAGACCCTCACCGATCAGGCCGCGCTCGATGCCTGGGCGAGCGGCCACACCGACGGCCTGATCGAGAAGTTCCCGCTGCCGATCGACGCCGCGACGGCCCTGGTGCTCGCCACCGCGCTGGTCGCTCGCACCCGATGGGAGGACCCCTTCCGCCGGACCACCATGGAGGTCACCGACGGACCGTGGCGCGGGCACAGCGGTCCCGCTCTGCGCCGGTTCTCGTCGCGCCCACAGCACGCGAGCGTACTCGGCGCCGGTACGGCGGTGACCCGCGTAATCGTCTACGGCGCAGAAGATCTCGACGTACACCTGCTCCTGGGGGAGGGCACGCCGGGCACGGTTCTGACGACCGGCCTCGACGCACTGGAGGGCACCATCCCGATCCGGACGGACCTGCCCGCAGGCACCGAAGCACCCGGACTGAGAGTGCAGGCCGTGCCCGATCACGAACAGGGCGACAGCATGGAAACCCTGTTGCCGCCCTTCGAGATTCGCAGCCTGCACAACCTGATCGACCAGTCGGCACTGTTCGGCCTGACCACGGTGACCGACAGTGCGCGCGGCCATTTCCCGGCGATGTCGGCGCGCCCGCTCTACGTCGACCAGGCGGCGCAGGACGTGTTCGCGCGCTTCACCGAGACCGGGTTCGATGCCGCCGCGGTCACCGCGCTGTCGATGAACCTGGGCAGCGCCCGGTTCCCCAGACCCGCGCACACCGTGCTGCACACCACGGTGACGTTCGACCGCCCGTTCGGATTCCTGGCCGTGCACCGGCCCACCGGACTGGCCGTCGTCGCCGGATGGGTCGCGCACCCCGGTCGCTGACGACAAGGCCCGCCCGCCAGGCTTTTTGTCGAAACTACAAAAAGTTACTCCGAACCTCTGGTGCGCATCGTTTTAGTCATCTAGCCTAAAACCATGACGACAGCACGAGAGACCGCCGAGAGCATTCGGGCGGCCCGGCGGCCCGAGGATCTGTTCGGTGCTGCCGCAACGGATTCCGCGGCCCGGCAGGACGCCCGGCGGCGCTACCACCGGCTGGCGGGGGTCGTGCACCCCGATCGGGTGGAGGCCATCGATTCCGGCATCGCGGGGGTCGCGTTCGCACGGCTGGCCGAGCTGTACCGGCGGTGGCTGGAACTGGACGAGCCCGCCTTCGAGGTCACCGGCGCACATGGGACGTACCCGGTGGGTGCGCTGCACGCATCGGGCTCGGTCGCGAATGTGTACCGCAGCGGCTCGGACCGGGTCGTGAAGATCCCGCGCCGGGCGGCGGCCAACCGGCTGCTGTCCGGGGAGCGAAATGCCTTGCGCGACATCGCGATCGTGGCCGCGGAGCACGAATGGCCGGCGCCGTACTTCCCCGAGCTGGTCGATACTGTCGACCAGCTGGACTCCGCGACCGGCGAGCAGCGCACGGTGAACGTGCTCGGCGCGCTCACCGGGGAGTTCGTGACGCTCGAGGAGGTCCGGGCCGCCTACCCCGGTGGCCTGGACCCGCGCGACTACGCCTGGATGCATCGCCGGCTGCTGCGCTGCCTGGCCGGCGCACAGCTGGCGGGGTGGGTGCACACCGCCATCAGCCCGGCCAATGTGCTGGTGCATCCGCGCCTGCACGGAATCGTGCTGGCGGGCTGGTCTTTCGCGACCCGGCCCGGGAATCCGGCGGCGGCCACGCTGAAGTCGCTCGACTATCCGCCGGAGATCCGCGACGCGGTCTCCCCCGCCACCGATGTCCACCTCGCGCATCGCCTGATGCTCATCATGCTCGGCGACCGCGCACCCGCGGCCCTGCGGTCCTACGCCACGGGGTGCCTGCAATCCGATCCACGGCTGCGGCCCGACGCCGCGGACCTGCTCGGGGAATTCGACGATCTGCTCGACCGGCTCTACGGGAAGCGCCGCTTCCGGCCCTTCGAGCTCACGAAAGGTAAGTGATAGCAATGGGTTACGGACGCTGGGACGACAGTGCCTACGACGCGGCGCGGACCTTCCGCGCGGCGAAGGGGCTCGACGACTTCGGCTACACCGCGGATATGCGGTCGGTGCCGTGGGATCAGTGGAAGGCGCACCCCACCCTGGACCCGTTCGGGGTGGACAAGCGGGAGTCGCGGGACTCCGACGACCACGGCAACTCGCTGCCCATCGCGGTGCTGTTCGACGTCACCGGATCCATGGGCAGGGTGCCCCGCATCATGCAGGAGAAGCTGGCCAAACTGCACGGGCTGTTGCAGCGCAAGGGTTATGCGGAGGATCCGCAGATCCTGTTCGGGGCCATCGGCGACGCCGACAGCGACCGGGTGCCGCTGCAGGTCGGGCAGTTCGAATCCGACAACCGGATGGACGAGCAGCTGCGGCTCATCCTGCTGGAGGGCGGCGGTGGCGGGCAGAAGTCCGAAAGTTACGAGCTGGCAGCGTATTTCATCGCCCGGTACACCGCCACCGACGCGTGGGACAAGCGGGGCCGCAAGGGCTACCTGTTCATCGTCGGCGACGAGCTGAACAAGAAGCGGCTGGCCGCTCGCCACCTTCGCGCCGTCATCGGCGACGACGTCGACCACGACATCTCGGTCGAGTCGATCTACCGCGAGCTGGCCGACCGCTGGCACGTGCACTACATCCTGCCCAATCAGTCCAGCTACTACCGGGATCCGGAGATCGCCGAGCACTGGCAGGGGCTGCTGGGTGAGCGGTTCCTGCGGCTCGACGATCCGGCCGCGGTGTGCGAGCTCATCGCCCTGACCATCGGCATCGCCGAGGACCGCATCGATCTCGGGGCGGGGCTGGCCGATCTGCGCGATATCGGATCGACCAGCGAGGCCGACGCGGTCGGCAAGGCCCTCGCACCGCTGGGCGGCGCCCGGCGCGGACGCAGCGTCGGGGCGCTGCCGGCCGCCACCGGGACCGACGACGTGGATCTCTGACCGGATCCGATAGACGAAGGGACACAACATGTTCGGCGACAGCCACCTGATCGTGGTGGACCTGGGCTTCGGCGATGCCGGCAAGGGCGCCACCGTGGACTGGCTGTGCTCACCGCAGGCCGGGCTCGACGTGGCCGCTGTGGTGCGGTTCAACGGCGGGGCGCAGGCCGCCCACAATGTGGTCGCCGATGGCCGCCACCACACCTTCCACCAGTTCGGGTCCGGCACCCTGTCACGGGTGCCGACCCTGCTGTCGCAGCACATGCTGGTGGAACCGCTGGCCCTGGCCGCCGAGGCGCGCGAACTCGCCGCGCTCGGCGTCGCCGATCCGCTGTCCCTGCTCTACGTGGACGAGCGGGCCCTGCTCACCACGCCGATCCACGGAGCCGCCAACCGTTGCCGGGAGGATACGAGGGGTACCGCCCGGCACGGTTCGTGCGGCATCGGCATCGGCGAGACGGCGAGCTACGCGCTCGGCCACGACGCGCCCCGGGTCGCCGACTGCCGGCGACCGGAGGTGTTGCGGCGCAAACTGATCGCGCTCGAGGAACACTACGGGCCGCTGCTCGCGGGCGGACGGCACCGCTACGACCCGATCGACGATCTGGTCGCGGTGTACACCGCGTTCGCCCGGGCCGTGGCCATTCTGCCGGGCGAACAGCTCGCCGCATTCTCGCGTCAGGGCCGGCTCGTGTTCGAAGGCGCGCAAGGGGTGCTGCTCGACGAGTGGCGCGGCACCCACCCGTACACCACCTGGTCGACCGTCGAACCCCGGCACGCGCGCGCCATGCTGGCGCGCCTCGGCGCGCCCGGCTACGTGCTCGGCGTGACCCGCGCGTACATGACCAGGCACGGGGCCGGTCCCTTCCCGACCGAGGACCCGGCGCTCGCGATTGCGGAGCCGCACAATGGAACCGGCGAATACCAGGGCGCGTTCCGGCGCGGGCACCTCGATCCCCTGCTGCTCCGCTACGCCGCCGAAGCCTGCGGCGGGATCGACGGCGTGGTCGTCAACCACCTCGACGCCCTCGGCGACATCCGCACCGCCACCGGCTATCTCACCCCGGACGGCTGCGTCGACCGGCTGGCATGCGGAGTCTGGCAGGACCTCGGCCACCAGCGGCGGCTCACCGATCTCCTCGCCGCCGCCACCCCGGCCCTGGCCGACCTGCCCGCCGACGTGCCCGGCTACCTCGAGGCCGAACTCGGCGCGCCCGTGGTGCTCACCGCGCGCGGGCCGGACCGAGCCGATCGCACGCTCCGGATCCCGGCTCAGGCATGATTGTCCATTTGTGGAGCAACAATCCGCAGTGTCGATCGACGTGATCACCCTGCGCTACGGACCCGACGACCCCGCCGCCGCCCTCGGCATCGCGCCCCGGCGGTGGGAACCCTTCGCCGGTGAACTCGCGCTGCCGGGTGTGCTGCTCGGCCTCGGCGAACGCCTGGCCGAGGCCGCCCACCGCGCGGTCCACACCAAACTCGGGGTACCGGCCGACGCCATCCTCGCCGTCGGGCAGGTCGCCACCTTCGATGAGCCGCACCGCGATCCGCGCGGGCCGACACTGTCCATCGCCATGTGGGCCGTGGTCGGCCCGCACGGGAACGACAGCGCGACCTGGGTCCCGTTCGACGCCGTCCCGCATCTGGCCTTCGACCACAACCAGATCGTCGCCGCCGCCCGCGCCCGACTGGCCGAGATGCTCTGGAAAGACCTGACATTCACCCGCGCCCTGACCGGCGACCAGTTCACCGCCACCAGAGCCGTCGACCTCACCACCGCCCTGCACGGCGCGAAACCGGACCCCGGCAACCTCAACCGGACCCTGGCCGCCCTCCCCGGGCTCTCCCGCACCGGCGAACGGGTTCGTGTCAAGGCCACCGGCCGCCCCGCCGCCGTCTGGTCCTTCACCTAACCGACCGGACCCGGCCGGGACGCCTCGGACTGCGGCAGCACTGCTCGGCTCGCGAACCGGGCCGCACCCCACCGAAATTCGCGGCGGGCACAACCGGCCCGGCGCACTGTTGCCGAGCAGCCGGTCAGGGGATCAGCACCAGGCGGCCACGCAGGCCGCCTGCGGCGAGCCGGTGGTGGGCGTCGGCGACCCGGTCGAGGGGCAGGGTGCCGGCGACGCGCGGGGTCAGGCGGCCCGCGTCCACCAGGGCGGCCAGCTCGGCGAGACGGGGACCGTCGGCGCGAATCCAGGTGTTGGCGATTCGGATTCCGCGCAAACCCGCCGGTTCCGCGCCACCCACGACGGCCGCGAACGCACCCCCGGAGCGGACCGCGTCGAGAGCCTCGGCGCCCAGGGACGCGGCGTCCACCGCGCCGTCGGCACCGCCCGGGACCAGGGCACGCACCGCCTCGCCCAAGCGTGCGCCGCGCGGGACGAAGAATTCCGCGCCGAGTTTGCGGACCAGGTCCTCGTCCGGCGCGGCGGCGGTCGCCACCACCCGAAGGCCCTGGGCCACAGCCAGTTCCACCGCGAAGCCGCCGACCGCACCGGCGGCGCCGGTGATCAGCACGGTCTGCCCGGCGGTGAGCGCGAGCGCGTCCAGGGACTGCACGGCGGTCAGGGCATTCAGGGGTATCGTCGCCGCCTCGACCGCGGAAGCACGGCGCGGGGCGAGCGCGACGGCCGCGGCGTCCAGGACGACGAAATCCGCCTGCGCGCCCAGTGGCACGTCCAGGCGGTCCGACAGCCCGTACACCTGGTCACCGAGCGCGAAATCCGGGACGCCGGAACCGATCTCGTCGATCGTGCCGGCAACGTCCCAGCCGAGGCCGATCACGTCGCGCGGCACCATCAGGCCCGCCTGTGCCAGACCGCCCGAGCGGGTGTGCAGGTCCACCGGATTCACCCCGGCGGCGGTCACCCGAATCCGCACCTGCCCGGGACCCGGCGACGGCACCGGCACGTCGGCCTGCTCCAGCACCTCGGGGCCTCCGAACGAACGAATCACCACGGCACGCATGCGAAATCTCCTCTGCTGAACGGTTTTCCCACCCAGCAGGAAACGTACGGAGTGTTACTCTCCGTCGGGAAGTACGCACCTCGGAGTGCGTACCGTACGCGAGGGAGAGCCATGGCGACCAAGACCGCGGCCCAGCGGCGCACCGAAGCCCGCCGCGCCTACGACGCCTACATCCAGGAATGCCCCTCCCGGCACCTGCTCGACCGCATCAGCGACAAATGGGTGAGCCTGCTGCTCACCGCGCTCGCAGGCGGACCCCGCCGCTACAGCGACCTGTCCCGCATCGTCGCGGGCGTCAGCCAGAAGATGCTCACCCAGACCCTGCGCACCATGGAACGGGACGGGCTGGTCAGCCGCGCGGTCACCGCCTCGGTGCCGGTCCGGGTCGACTACGAGCTCACCGAACTCGGCCGCAGCCTGCTCCCGGTCATGCAGGCGATCAAGAGCTGGGCCGAGACCCACATCGAAGACGTCCTCGCCGCCCGCGAACGCTACGACAGCAACCCGAACTGACCTGGACCGTTACCACTCGGGCACATCCGTCACCCCGCAGGCAGATCCCTCGCAGCTCCGGCATATCCGTTGCGACCCGGGCAGATCCGTCGCAACTCGGGCAGATCGGTTGCGGCTCAGGCACATCCACTTCGACTCGGCGAATTCGCTGCGGCTCTGGCGAATTCGCTGCGACTCGGGCGAATCCCCAATCAGGCAGGTCCGTAGTCTCACGCAGATCCGCCGAGGACCGACTGAACGAGCTGCCGGACGGCTTCGAGGAGCCGGTCCTTCTGGCCGTTGCGGACCAGGTAGGGCACCAGGTCACCACCCAGGGGCGCGAGCAGCAACCCGCCGACCACATCGGCGTCGAGATCGGGGCGGACCTCGCGGAGCAGGCTGCTGATGTGGGCGGCCCAGAAGGCGTGAAGTTCCTCGGCACGTGGATGCGGGGGGATTGCCCGATAGGCGACCGAGATCTCGATGTCGTCGGCGACCAGACGGGTCATGGCATCGAAGTAGGCCAGTAGGCGCTCCCCGGCCCGAGCGCCCGGACCGAGCGGCGGCGGACCCGACCGCACGGCCTCCATCAGCTCGAACGCACCCTCGGCCATCAGTTCGTGCAGCAGGCCGGCGCGGCTGCCGAAGCGGTGGAAGAGCGTGCCCTTGGCCACCCCGGCCGCTGCCGCGATCCGTTCCATCGTGGCGGCTTCGGCCCCCTCCTCGGCGAACAGCTTCCGCGCCGCCGCCAGGATTGCCTGCCGGTTGCGCGCAGCATCGGCGCGTTCCTTGGGCCGGTCCATATCACCACTTTCATTGACAACTTGACCGACGGTCAATATCTTCGCAGACACATCTTGACCGTCAGTCAACTTATGAGAGGTTTTCAATGCACGCAATCCTATTGACCGGTCCCGGCGCACCCGACGTCCTGGTGGCGAGCGAGGTGCCCGCGCCGCGCCCGCAGGCCGGGGAGATCCTGGTGCACACCGAGGCGATTCCGGTGCTGTTCCCGGAGACCATGCTGCGGTCGGGCGCGTTCCCGCTGCCGGTGGAGTTCCCGATCGTCTTCGGCACCCAGGCCGCGGGCGTCATCGCCGAGGTCGGCGCGGGCGTGGACCCGGCGCTGATCGGGCAGCGAGCGGTGGTGAGCAGCAACAGTTTCGGCACCTATGCCGAGCAGGTCTGCGTTCCGGTGGAGACGGCGACCGCGATCCCGGACGGCCTGGGCACCGTCGAGGCGGCGGCGGTCGCCATGAGCGGGTCGGTCGCGATCCCGCTGCTGGAGACCGCGCGGCTCACCGGCACCGAAACCGTCCTGATCGAGGCGGCCGCGACCGGTGTCGGCGCCTATCTCACCCAGCTGGCCAAGGAGTACGGCGCCGCGCGAGTGATCGCCACCGCGGGCGGGGCCGAAAAGGCCGGGCAGGCACGCGAATTCGGCGCGGACATCGTCGTCGACCATCACATTCCCGGCTGGACCGAACAACTGCGCGAGATGCTCGGCGGCACAACGCTGGACGTCGTGTTCGACTCGATCGGCGGCGAATCCGCCCTGGCCCTACTGGATCTCATGACGCCGCTGCGCGGCCGCATGCTCAGCTACGGCTTCCTGTCCGGCGCGCCCGCACAGGTCGGCGCCATGGACCTGATCATGCGCGGCCTCACCCTGATCGGCTGCTCCGGACCGGACTGGCTGGCGGGGGTCGCCGCTGCGCGCGCCGCGGCACTGCATCGCGCCGCGACGGGATCACTGACCCCGCTCGTCGACCGCGTGCTACCGCTCGACCAGGCCGCCCACGCCCATCAGCTGCTGGCCGACCGGGCGGCCAAGGGCACGATCGTGCTGCGTCCCGCCGGGGCGTGACGAAAGTCCGGATCAGCCGGTGATTTCCCACTCGTAGACGGTGAGTTCCGAAGCGCCCGTAGTGTGAATCGGGTCGGTCTGGATCAGTTCCTGTGCGGCAGCCAGGTTTTCGGCGGTGATCACGTACGCGCCGCCGCTGCCATCGGTGAATTTGCCGGTTTCCACCAGCTGTCCGCGCTCGCGGACAGCCGTCAGCCAGTCCTTGTGCGGGACGATGACGGAGTCGTCGAAGCGCGGGGTGCGCATGGCCATCACGAGATACTTGCGCACCCTGCGCTTCTCCTTCGAACTACTTCTCGTCGTCGGCGACGACGGTGGCGCGGGTCGCGGCCGCGGCCGCCCGCACCTGCGGGGCCACCTGGACCACCTGCCCGAGCACACCATTGATGAACGACGGCGAATCGTCGGTGGAGAGCTCCTTGGCCAGCTCCACCGCCTCGTCGACCGCCACCACCGGCGGAACGTCGTTGCCGTGGAACAACTCCCACACCGCCACCCGCAGGATGGCGCGGTCCACGGCGGGCAGCCGCCCCAGCGTCCAGTCCTGCAGGTACGACTCGATGGTGCCGTCCACCCGGTCCAGATCGTCGGCGACGCCTTCGACCAGGACCCGGGTGTAGGGGTTCACCGGCGCCACCGACTCCTCACGCACCGCCAGCGAGACACGCTCGGACAGCAGATCCGCGGGATCGATATCGCGGGCCTCCGCCTCGAAGAGCAGATCCACCGCGCGCCGGCGCGCCTTGTGCCGTGCGCCGAGCTTCTTGAACGACTTCTTGTCCGATTGATCGGCCACGAAAGACATTATCCGTCGCGTCAGTTGTTGACGCGGCTGATGTAGCTGCCGTCGCGGGTGTCGATGCGCAGCTTGTCACCCTGGTTGATGAACAGCGGCACCTGCACCTCGGCGCCGGTCTCCACGGTGGCGGGCTTGGTGCCGGCCGAGGAGCGGTCGCCCTGCAGGCCCGGCTCGGTGTGGGTGACGATCACGTCGATGGCGACCGGGAGCTCGACGAACAGCGCCTCGCCCTCGTGCATGGCGATCTGCACGGCCATGTTCTCCAGCAGGAAGCCCGCGTTGCGGCCCAGCAGCTGCTCGCTCAGGTGGATCTGGTCGTAGGTGTCGCCGTCCATGAAGATGTAGTCCTGACCATCGTGGTACAGGTACGTCATGTCGCGACGGTCGACGGTCGCGGTCTCCACCTTGACGCCCGCGTTGAAGGTCTTGTCGACGACCTTGCCCGAGACCACGTTCTTCAGCTTGGTGCGCACGAAGGCGGGACCCTTACCCGGCTTCACATGCTGGAACTCGACGATCTGCTGCAGCTGATTGTCGATCTTCAGCACGAGGCCGTTCTTGAAGTCGCTGGTGTCCGCCACTGTCCTCGGATCTCCTACTAGTCGGTCGAACCGCGCGTCAGTCGACGACGGTCAGGTCTTTGCTGGTGCGGGTGAGCAGCTCCGGGCCCCCTTGGCGAACCACGAGTGTGTCCTCGATCCGGACACCACCGCGGCCGGGGAAGTACACACCTGGCTCGACGGTCACCGCCACGCCATCCAGCAGTGTACCCGTGCCGGTTTTGGCTATTCCGGGCGCTTCGTGAATCTGCAGGCCCACACCGTGCCCGAGGCCGTGCACGAACAGCTCACCGTGCCCGGCGGCCTCGATCACCGCGCGCGACGCCGCGTCCACCGCCTTGGTCGAGACGCCCGGGGTCAGGGCCTCACGGCCGGCCTGCTGCGCCCGCTGGACCAGGTCGTAGACCTCGCGCTGCCAGTCCGTGGGGGCACCCAGCACGAAGGTGCGGGTCATGTCGGAGTGGTAGCCGCCGACCACCGCACCGAAGTCGAGCTTCACGAAATCACCGGTGGCCAGCACCGACCCGGTCGGGCGATGATGCGGGACAGCCGAATTCGCGCCCGCGGCCACGATGGTCTCGAAGGCGACCGCCTCCGCGCCGTGCTCGAACATGAGCCACTCCAGCTCCCGGGCCACCTCCCGCTCGGTGCGGCCGGGACGCAGCCCGCCGCGCTCGAGCAGGGTGGCCAGGGCCGCGTCGGCGGCGTCGCAGGCCGCGCGCAGCTGCTCGACCTCGAAGTCGTCCTTCACCATGCGCAACTGCTCGACCAGCCCCGAGATCGCGACCAGGTCCAGGCCGGTGCCCAGCGCGGACAGGCCGCGATGCTGTTCGACGGTGACCACGTGGCTCTCGAAACCGACCCGGCCGGTCTGCCACTCCCCCGCGATCTCCATGACGCGGCGGGCACTGGCCCGGTTGATCTCGGCGCGCAAATCGGGCACCTGCACACCGACCTGGGTGAGGTAGCGGCCGTCGGTGCAGATGAGGGTGCGGTCCTCGCTGGAATCCCAGGCGTACACCAGCAGCGCGGCGTTGGACCCGGTGAAACCGGTCAGATACCGGATATTGATCAGGTCCGTGACCAGCAGGGCATCGACGCGGTTCTCCACCAGCAGATTGCGCAGGCTGGCCCTGCGCAACGCGTAGTCGGGGCGCCGGACCGGATCGTGATCAGCAGACATGCGTCAAAGCTACCGCCGACACGCCGCAACACCGACACGCAACACGTGAACGACCTGGTAATGGAACCCAGGCTGTTCACATCGCAAGCGGTTCTCCACATTTCGCGATCACGCCCCCCACACCGGCCGCCGTCGCGCGATCCTCGATCCATGTCTCCGTTGCCGGTCCTGCTGCTGACCCTGTGGTGCGTCGCCCTGAGCGTCTGCGATCTGCGCAGCCGGCGGCTACCGAACATCCTCACCCTGCCCGGCGCCGCGCTCGTGCTCGGCTACGGATGCGCCACGGGCAGGCCGGCACTCGCGGTCTCCGGCGCCCTGCTGCTGGCCGTTCCCTACCTGTTCGTCCACCTCTGCTGCCCGCGCGCCCTCGGCGCGGGCGACGTCAAACTCGCCTTCGGTCTAGGGGCGGCGACAGCCCTCTGCGGCGCCCAGACCTGGTCCTGGGCAGCATTGGCCGCGCCGATGCTCACCACCGCCGCCGGCCTGGGCGGCATGCTCGGGCATCGACTGCCGATCCCGGGCGCGGGTGGGCGGGCGGTCGTCGCCGGGACGCTCGCGCACGGGCCCGCGATGTGTGCCGCGAGCATGGTGGCGGTGGTGGCCGTGCGCTGACATCGGGCTATGCACGGGCCGTGTGTTCGAGCACCCCTGTTGTCATGGAAAGATGTCACTCGTGTTGCGCTGGATAACTGCCGGAGAATCCCATGGTCCTGCTCTCGTCACCATCCTCGAGGGGATGGTGGCCGGTGTCGAGGTGACCTCCGCCGAGATCGGCGCGCAGCTGGCCCGGCGACGGCTCGGGTACGGGCGCGGCGCGCGGATGAAGTTCGAGGCCGACGTGGTCACCATGGTCGGCGGCGTGCGCCACGGCCGCACCATGGGCGGCCCGGTCGCCATCGAGGTGGCGAACTCGGAGTGGCCCAAGTGGACCCAGGTCATGTCCGCCGATCCGGTGGACGAGGCCGAGCTCGCGGACCTCGCCCGCAACGCCCCCCTCACCCGTCCCCGTCCGGGCCACGCCGACTACTCGGGCATGCTCAAGTACGGCTTCGACGACGCCCGCAACGTCCTGGAGCGGGCCAGCGCCCGCGAGACCGCGGCGCGGGTCGCGGCGGGCACCGTGGCCAAGAACTTCCTGCGCCAGGCGCTCGGCGTCGAGGTGATCTCGCACGTGGTGTCCATCGGCGCCGCCGCGAACACCACCGGCGTGGTCCCGACCGCCGCGGATCTGGACGCCATCGACGAGTCGCCGGTGCGCGCGTTCGACAAGGACGCCGAGGCGGCCATGATCGCCGAGATCGAGGCGGCCAAGAAGGACGGCGACACCCTGGGCGGTGTGGTCGAGGTCGTGATCGAGGGCCTGCCGGTGGGCCTGGGCTCGTTCACCTCCGGTGAGGCGCGCCTGGATTCGCGGCTGGCGGCCGCGCTCATGGGCATTCAGGCCATCAAGGGTGTCGAGGTGGGCGACGGTTTCGAGACCGCCCGCCGCCGCGGCAGCCAGGCCCACGACGAGATGCGGCCGGGCCCCGACGGCGTGCTGCGCTCCACCAACCGCGCGGGCGGCCTGGAGGGCGGCATGACCAATGGCGAGGCGCTGCGCGTGCGCGCGGCCATGAAGCCGATCTCGACCGTGCCGCGGGCGCTGTCGACGGTCGACATGTCCTCCGGCGAGGAGGCCGTCGCCATCCACCAGCGCTCGGATGTGTGCGCGGTGCCCGCGGCCGGTGTGGTCGCCGAGGCGATGGTGGCGCTGGTCGTGGCGCAGGCCGTGCTGGACAAGTTCGGCGGCGACTCGCTGCCCGAGACCGTCGACAACATCCACGCCTACCTGAAGCGGATCAACGCCCGCCCGCACATCCCGGGCCACGCCGGGCAGTGACCGCTGACGACAGCGCGGTGTCCGGAGAGCACGAACCCACCGCGGCGGCCGGTGAAACCGACCGGCCCGCAATCAGTCTGGTGCTGGTCGGCCCGCCGGGCGCGGGCAAGTCCACCATCGGGCGCAAGCTGGCCCGGGAACTCGGCGTGGACCTCTACGACACCGACGCCGGGATCGAGCAGCGCGCCGGGCGCACGATTCCGGAGATCTTCGCCGAGGACGGCGAGCCGGAGTTCCGCCGCATGGAGGAGGAGGTCGTCCGTGACGCCGTCCTCGCCGGGCACGGCGTGGTCTCGCTCGGCGGCGGCTCGGTGCTCTCGGCCGCGACCCGCGCCCTGCTGCACGACCGTACCGTCGTCTACCTGGAAATCAGTGTGGGCGAAGGGCTGCGCCGCACCGGCGCCAGCACCAACCGCCCGCTGCTGAACGGCGACGACCCCGCCAAGAAGTACCGCGAGCTGATGAAGATCCGCCGCCCCCTCTACCGCGAGGTGGCGACCGTGCGAGTGCGCACCGACGGCCGCAGCCCCGGCCGCGTCGTCCGCATGATCCTGGCCAAGCTCGGGCTGGAACCGATTGCGCGCCCGGAGGATTCGGGCACCGAGACCGCCACCGTCGAGCCCGGCGTCAGCTCCCGCTCGCGCGCCCGCCGCAAACGCCGCCGCGGCGGCCGGGGCCGCGGCGAGAACAGGCCGGGCGACGGCACGAATACGACTGCCGCCGAAGCCGATTCGTCCCCGGCCACCGAGGCGCGCAACGGCCAGGGCTCCCCTGCCTCGCCCGCCGACGCGGCCGAGGCCCCCGAGGGCGCGAAACGCTCTCGGCGCAACCGGCGTTCGCGCCGCCGCGGCGGCCGCACCACCGCGGCCGCTCCACTCCCGCCGAATGCGGAGACCACCCTCGGCGAGGCGGTCGCGCCGCCCGCCGCCGCGTCAGGGAACGCATCCCCTGACCGGTCCAGCGAGCCCGCGGTGGCCGACGCTGTAGGTGGTGGATCCGGAGCAGTGGGTGCGCGTACCGGCGGACGCCGTCGCCGCGCCTCCCGCATCGCCGGTGCGCCCTCGAGTTCCGCTGCCGGTGGCCAGAATTCGCCCCGCACCGCCACTCCGGCCGGAGCGGCCGACACGGCCGCCCCTAACACACCCGCCGCGCCGTCGGATGCGGCCCGCGTACCCGGCGCCGTCGCCGCGCCCGGCAGCGGACGCTCGCGTCGTGCCCGGGCCCGACGGGCCCGGGCACGCGCCCGCGAGCAGGAGCACACGCCGGCCGACGGCCCGGTTCCCGGTGCCACTTCCCCTGCGGTGGAGGGAGGTTCGTGATCCTGAGCGCACCATCGCGCGCCACGGGCACGCGCCGCCGATCCGATCGACAACTTCCCCGCACCACGGGGTCACGCTATTCCCCGCCGCTGGGCGGGACCATTCACGGAGGAGTCCTATGAGCGAGCCGACTCGCATCGAGGTCCGCACGGCCGACCCGTACCCGGTGATCATCGGCCGGGGGCTGCTGGGCGACCTGGTCGACCAGGTGACCGGCCGGTCCGGCGTGCGGACCGTGGCGATCTTCTACCAGCCGCCGCTGGCCGAGACCGCCGAGGTGGTGCGGAAGGCCCTCGCCGACAAGGGCATCGACGCGCACCGGGTGGAGATCCCCGACGCCGAGGCCGGTAAGGACCTGCAGGTCGCGGGCTTCTGCTGGGAGGTGCTCGGCCGCATCGGGCTGACCCGCAAGGACGTGATCGTGAGCCTGGGCGGCGGCGCGGCCACCGACCTGGCCGGTTTCGTGGCCGCCACCTGGATGCGCGGCGTGGACATCGTGCACGTGCCGACCACGCTGCTGGCCATGGTGGACGCCGCGGTGGGCGGCAAGACCGGCATCAATACCGAGGCGGGCAAGAACCTGGTCGGCAGTTTCCACGAGCCTGCCGCGGTCATGGTGGACCTGGCCACGCTGGAGACGGTGCCGCGCAACGAGATCGTGGCGGGCATGGCCGAGATCATCAAGGCCGGTTTCATCGCCGACCCGGTGATCCTGGAGCTGGTGGAACGCGACCCGCAGGCCGCCCTGGACCCGACCGGCGACGTGCTGCCCGAGCTCATCCGCCGCGCCATCCAGGTCAAGGCCGATGTGGTGGCCGCCGACCTCAAGGAATCGAATCTGCGCGAGATCCTCAACTACGGCCACACCCTCGGCCACGCCATCGAGCGCCGGGAGCGGTACCGCTGGCGGCACGGCGCGGCCGTCTCGGTGGGCCTGGTCTTCGCGGCCGAATTGGGCCGCCTGGCAGGCCGTCTCGACGACGCCACCGCCGAGCGGCACCGCACCATCCTGGACAGCATCGGCCTCCCCACCACCTACGACGCCGATGCGCTGCCGCAGCTGATGGACGCCATGCAGACCGACAAGAAGACCCGTTCGGGCGTGCTGCGTTTCGTGGTGCTCGACGGCCTGGCCAAGCCGGGTCGGCTGGAGGGCCCGGATCCGAGCCTGCTGGCCGCGGCCTACTCGGCCATCGCCCGCGAGGACGGCCCGACCGGCGGCGCGATTCTGCTGTAGGGCACTACGGCTTTCCTCTCAGCGCCCGCCGCCGGACTCCGGCAGCGGGCGCTGCCGTCGGTGCCCCCGGATACGAAAAACCCCGCGCCACCCGATCGGTGGCGCGGGGTCGAGCGCGGACGGGAGCCTCAGACGGCGGCGGGCTGCGGGTTGGGCGCGGTGCCGGCGGGGGTGCCGGACTGCTTCTTGCCGTCCCGGCCGGCCAGCCAGCGGCCGAGGGCGACGCCGAGCACGCCCGGGATGAAGATGAGCAGCACGATGAAGGACGCGGCCGAGGTGATATTGAAGACCAGACCCTGATCGCCCAGGTCGAAGCCCGGAACGAAGTCGAGGATCCAGGCGGCCAGGCCGGAGCCCAGGCCACCGGCGAGCGCGGCCTTGAGCCAGCGCATGGTCAGATCGGTGCCGCGCTCGGGATCGGCATTGGCGCGCCGATCGGCGCGGCCGTCCAGTACGCCCCACACGACCACCGAGCCGACCAGCACGATCAGGCACAGGATCCGCATCCAGGCGCCCGTGGTCGGCCAGTACCTCATGCCGAAACCGAGCAGGGCCTCCAGCACAACGGTCAGCGCCCCCAAGCCCACGGCGCGCAACACCCACGCATTCATGACGATCACCTTAACCTGCGCGGCCGCCCGGCCGAACCGAATGAATTGAAACTTGTTCCAGAACCATAGCCGGAGCGGGGCCGCGGGACACACCCGGGCCCGGCACGCTGCTACAAAGACAGCGTGAGCATCGAAGCCGTCGCCCTGCTTCAGGATCCGATCCGCAAGCGGCTCTACGACTACGTCGCGGCCGCCGACCACGACGTGAGCCGGGACGAAGCGGCCGCGGCCGTCGAGATCAAACGGCCGCTGGCCGCCTTCCATCTCGACAAGCTCACCGAGGCGGGACTGCTGGACGCGGTGTTCCGCCGCCCGGAAGGCCGCACCGGGCCCGGTTCGGGACGGCCCGCCAAGTTCTATCGCCGCGCCGACGCGGAGTTCGCGATCACGCTGCCGGCCCGCGACTATCGCACGGTCGCAACGATTCTCGCCGAGGTGGTCGAGCACGAGGGCTTCGAGGACGCCATCGCGAGGGCCGCCGCCGCGCACGGGCCGGCCCTCGCGGGCCCTGATCTGTTCGAGGCGCTGCGTGAGCGCGGCTACGAGCCCTACCTCGACGGCAACGCGATCCGCCTGCGCAACTGCCCTTTTCACCGCCTCGCCGTGGACTTCCCGCCGCTGGTCTGCGGCATGAATCTGGCGCTGCTGGCAGGTCCGGCGGCCGAGGCAGGCTGGACCGCGCGGATGGACCCGGCGCCAGGCCGATGCTGCGTAAGTTTTTCTAAAACCAATGGAGACTAGTTATAGTCGAGAAATGCACCTCGCACAGCTGAACATCGGGCGCATGGTCGCCCCCGAAGGCGATCCCCGGGTCGCCGAATTCTTCTCGGCCCTCGACGAGATCAATGCCGTCGCCGAATCCTCCCCCGGCTTCGTCTGGCGCATGGTGGACGGCGAATCCAACAACGCCACCTCCCTGCGCCCGTACCACGGCGAGCCGGACATGCTGGTGAACATGAGCGTGTGGGAATCGCGGGAAGCGTTGTTCGACTACGTCTATCGCAGCGGCCACATGGACTACGTGCGCCGCCGCCGGGAATGGTTCACCCCGCTGCGCGAGGTCTTCACAGTGCTGTGGTGGGTGCCGGAGGGCATGCTGCCCACGCTCGCCGACGCCATGGCGCGACTGGACCATCTGCGTGAGAACGGGCCGACGCCTTACGCTTTCACCTTCCGGCAGGCCTTCGAACCGGAAACGGCCGCGGAAACATCCGCGGCCGTTCTCGATTAGTGGGTCACATCCGTGATCAGTCCCGCAGTGCCGCAGCCATTTCGGCGCGCGGCGCGGGCTTGCCGGTGAACTGCTCGACCTGCCCGTAGGCCTGGTTGAGCAGCATCTCCAGGCCGCTGACCACGGTATTGCCCGCGCGGGCAACCGCTTCCGCGAGCGGCGTGGGCCACGGGTTGTAGATGGCGTCGAGCACCACCGGGGCCGCCGCCACCGAATCCGCCACGGCCGCGGCCGCCGCGGCGGGCACGGTGCTGATGACGGCGTCCACGTCGGAACAGACGAACAGCAGGCCCTCGGGGTCGAAATCGAGCACCTCGGCCGACATGCCCAGCTGCTCGGCCAGTTCCAGGGTTCCGGCGGCACGGCCGCGATCACGGGCCACGATGGTGACGGTGTGCGCGCCCAGGTCGGACAGCGCCAGCAGGGCCGGGCGGGCGGTGCCGCCCGCGCCCAGCACGACGGCGCGGGAGATCTCCTGCACGCCGGCGCCTTCCAGCGCGCCGCGCACGCCGTCCACGTCGGTGCAGTCCGCGCGCCAGCCGAAAGCGGTGCGCACCAAGGTGTTCGCCGAGCCGACCAGGACCGCACGCTCGGTGCGCTCGTCGGCGTAGCCGAGCGCGGCGACCTTGCCCGGCATCGTCACCGACAGCCCGACCCATTCCGGTCCGAGTCCGTCCACCAGGCCGGGCAGCTGCTCGGCGGTGCACTCGATGCGCTCGTAGCTCCAGTCCAGGCCCAGTGCCCGGTAGGCCGCCAGATGCAGTTGCGGCGACCGGGAATGCGAGATCGGGCTGCCGAGCACGGCGGCCCTCCGGCTAGCGTCCACTGTCGAGAATTCCACTCTGCCTGGCCTTTTCGATATTGCGCAGATGCTCCTGATAGCTGTCGGTGAACAACGTGGTGCCCTGCTTGTCGACGGTCACGAAGTACAGCCACGGGCCGGGCGCCGGATTCTCCATGGCGCGCATGGCATCCAGCGACGGCGCGGAGATCGGCGTGGCGGGCAGACCGGCCATGGCGTAGGTGTTCCACGGGGTCTTGTGCGCACGGTCGGAGTCGGTGGTGGCGACCTCGGTCTTGTCGAGGGTGTAGTTGACGGTGGAGTCGAACTGCAGCGGCTGCTGGGCGGCGAGCCGGTTCACGATGACCCGCGCCACCTTCGACATGTCCTGCGGCAGCGCCTCCCGCTCCACCAGCGACGCCGCGATCAGCGTGTCGTAGGGGCTCAGCCCGTTCGCCGCGCCGGACTGCGCCACCCCGGTGGCGTCGTAGCTCGCCGCGCTCGCGGTCACCAGCTGCTTGAGGATGTCCAGCGCGTTGGCGCTGGGGTCGAAATCCCAGGTGCCACCGGCGATCAGGCCCTCGAGCTGGCGGGAACGGTCCGGCACCGACCGCACCCGGTCCAGCGCCCACACCGGCACGCCCAGCGCGGCCGGATCGGCGGTGGCCCCGGCCTGGTCGAGCTGCTCGTAGGTGACGCACTTGGCGGCGGTGCCGGTGCCGACGCAGCTGGCCTCGGCGATCTTGCGGTAGATGCCGTCCTTGCGCGCGCCGGTGGTGACGTCGCTGGAGTCGTGCAGCTGGCGGCCCTCGGAGATGACCACATTGCCGACCCGGGCGTCCTTGCCGAACAGCGCGGTCACCGCTTCGGAGCCCTTGCTGTGGCCCGGAATGGCGTAGTAGCCGGGCTGGATCGAGTTCATGTTCGTATTGCGCACGGCCGCTTCGTAGAACGCACCACTGCTGGCCACCACACCCTTGTCGGCCATGGTCTGCGCGATCTGTGTGGAGGTGTCACCCGGCTTGATCTGGATGACGACCAGCGGGCCCTGCGGGCCCGAGAAGTCGGGGGGCGGGCTCAGCTTGCCGACGAACTTCCAGCCCGCGAATCCGACTGCGCCGACGAACAATACGGCGAACACGCCCGCGATGACGAACAGATTGCGGCGGCGCCGCTTGCGCTCGGCCGCTTTCCGCGACGCCATCCGGGATCGCTTGGGGCGCTGGCTGCCCCGCGACCCCGCGCGCGACTGCGATCGGGTGGCCCGGCGGCCCGGCTCGGCGCGCTGGCCCCGGTCGCCGCGGCGGCCGCGCTCGGTGCGCTGGGGCGCGCTGCGGCGCGGCGGTTCCGGCTCGTGCGGGGGCTCCTCGTCGTAGTCCTCGCCCTGGTAGTGCTCGTCGTCGTAACGCTCATCCTCGTAGCGGGGAATGACGGTGGTGTCGTCTTCGTAATCGTCCGCCTCGGACCAATCCAAATCGTCGCGGCGGTAACGCCGTTCGGCGTTCTGGCGGTAGCGTTCCTCGGCCCGCGTCCAGCGGTCGGTCATGCGTCATCACCGCGCGGCTTCAAAAGGGCACTCCGTTCGTCCAACCATCCTTGCAGGATCGACACGGCGGCGGCCTGATCGATGACCTGCCGCTGCCCGCGTGCGCGAACTCCACTGTCTCGCAACGCACGTGCAGCAGACACCGTAGTCAAACGTTCGTCGGAAAGTCGCACCGGCACCGGCGCGATCAGAGTCCGCAAACGCCCCGCGAAGGTGGCCGCCAGCTTAGCCGACGCGCCGCTCTCCCCGCGCAATGTGCGCGGCAGGCCGACGATCACCTCGACGGCCTCGTACTCCCGCACAATGTCGGCAATTCTGGATAGATCGGAGGCGAGGGTGCCGGGCGCGACCTTCTTCGCGCGCGGCACCGTCTCGACCGGGGTGGCCAGCAACCCGTCCGGATCGCTGGAGGCGACACCGATGCGCACCGACCCCACGTCGATGCCGATGCGCCGGCCGCGGCCCGGGTCCCGTTCCGGGGAGGGCCGCTCCGACGCGAAGCCCCGCCCGCCGGCCGAGACCCCGGAGGCCTCGGTCGGCGTGCGAGCAAATCCGGAGGAATGTCCCGAATCCGGCCGCGCCGGGTCTGCTTCGGGTACGGGCCGGGTCCCGTCTGCGGGACCCGGCGTGTCAGATGTGTCCGCGTCGCCCATTTATCCGGCGAGCTCGGCGACCCGCGCACGTAGGGCGGCCAGACCCGCCTCGATGCCCGACGGGTCCGAACCCGCGCCCTGGGCCATCTCGGGCTTGCCGCCGCCCCGGCCGGAGATGGCCGGACCGAAGGCGGACACCAGGTCCCCGGCCTTGATGCCGAGATCCTGGGCGGCCTTGGTGACCGCGGCGACGAACGGCACCTTGCCGTCGGCATGGCCGAGCAGCACCACGATGGCGGGCTCGGAACCGAAGCGGCCCTTGATGTCCTGCACCAGGGTGCGCAGATCGCCCGCACCCACGCCCGCGGGCGCGGGGGCGGCGACCAGCAGCACCTTGCCGACCCGCTGGGCCTGCTCGACGAAGGTGCCCGCGCTCGACAGCACGGCCGCCATCTTGGTGCGCTCCAGCTCCTTCTCGGCGGTCTTGAGCCGCTCGACCAGCTGCTCGACGCGCCCCGGCACATCCTCCGAGGGCACCTTCAGCGACGAGGCGACACCGGCCAGCAGCGCCCGCTCCTTGGCCAGGTACTTGTAGGAGTCCAGGCCCACGAAGGCTTCCACGCGGCGGATGCCGGAACCGACCGACGACTCGCCGAGCACGGTGATCGGGCCGATCTGCGAGGAGTGCTGCACATGGGTGCCACCGCAGAGCTCCATGGAGAACGGTCCGCCGATCTCCACGACCCGCACCTCGTCGCCGTAGTTCTCGCCGAACAGGGCCATGGCGCCCATCTTCTTGGCGGAGGTCAGGTCGGTGACGAAGGTGTTGACCTGGAAGTCGTCGGCCACCGCGTCATTGGAGACGGCCTCGATATCGGCCTTCTGCTGCTCGGACAGCGCGCCCTGCCAGTTGAAGTCGAAGCGCAGGTAGCCCGGCTTGTTGAGCGAGCCGGCCTGAACCGCGTTGGGGCCCAGCACCTGTCGCAGCGCGGCATGCACCATGTGGGTGCCCGAGTGGCCCTGGGTGGCGCCACGCCGCCAGGACGGATCGACCTGGGCCAGCACGGTGTCGCCCTCGGTGAGCTGGCCGGCCTCGACGGTGGACTTGTGCACCCACACCTTCTTGGCGATCTTCTGCACGTCGTTGACCTTCACCTTGAGGCCGTGCGACGAGACCAGCGACCCGCGGTCGGCGATCTGGCCACCGGACTCGGCATAGAGCGGGCTGCGGTCCAGGATCACCTCGACGTCCTGCCCGGCCTCGGCGACCGGCACCCGGACGCCGTCCTTGATCAGGGCCAGCACCGTCGCCTCGGTCGACAGTTCGTCGAAGCCGGTGAACTCGGTCGCGCCGCGGTCCACGAACTCCTTGTAGACGGTGAGGTCGGCGTGCGCGTGCTTGCGCGAGAGCGCGTCCTCCTTGGCCCGCTTGCGCTGCTCGGCCATGAGCGCGCGGAAGCCCTCCTCGTCGACCTGCAGGCCGGCCTCGGAAGCCATCTCGAGGGTCAGGTCGATCGGGAAACCGTAGGTGTCGTGCAGGGTGAACGCGTCGGTGCCGCTGATCTTCTTGCTGCCCTGGGCCTTCACCTCGTCGACGGTCTCGTCGAACAGCTTGGTGCCGGTGTTCAGGGTCTTGAGGAACGCGGCCTCCTCACCGACGGCGACCGTTTCGATGCGCTTGAAGTCGGTGGTGAGTTCCGGATAGGACGGCGACATCAGGTCGGCGACGACCTTGATGAACGCGCCCATCACCGGCTGCTCGGCGCCCAGCAGACGGGCCGAGCGCACGATGCGGCGCAGCAGGCGGCGCAGCACGTAGCCACGGCCGTCGTTGCCGGGGTTCACGCCGTCGCCGATCAGCATGGCCGCGGTGCGGGCGTGGTCGGCGATGACGCGGAAGCGCACGTCGTCGGCGTGCTCGACACCGTAGGAGCGGCCGGTCAGCTCCTCGGCCTTGTTGATGATCGGGCGCAGCAGATCGGTCTCGTAGACATTGTCGACACCCTGCAGCAGGAACGCGACACGCTCGATGCCCATGCCGGTGTCGATGTTCTTCTTGGGCAGCGGGCCCAGGATCTCGAAGTCGTCCTTGCCGCGCCCGGCGCCGCGCTCGTTCTGCATGAACACGAGGTTCCAGATTTCGAGGTAGCGGTCCTCGTCGGCCTCGGGGCCGCCCTCGATGCCATATTCGGGGCCGCGGTCGAAGTAGATCTCCGAGCACGGGCCGCACGGGCCGGGGATGCCCATGGACCAGTAGTTGTCGGCCATGCCGCGGCGCTGGATGCGCTCGTCCGGCACGCCGAGCTCACGCCAGATCTGCTCGGCCTCGTCGTCGTCGAGATACACGGTGACCCAGAGCTTTTCCGGATCGAAGCCGTAGCCGCCGTCCTCGACGGGGTTGGTGAGCAGCGACCAGGCCAGCTCCATGGCCCCGCGCTTGAAGTAGTCGCCGAAGGAGAAGTTGCCCGCCATCTGGAAGAAGGTGTTGTGGCGGGTGGTGACGCCGACGTTCTCGATATCGCCGGTACGGACGCACTTCTGCACGCTGGTCGCGGTGTCGAAGGGCGGGGTCTGCTGACCGAGGAAATACGGTACGAACTGGACCATGCCTGCGTTGACGAACAGCAGGTTGGGGTCGGCCAGGATCAGCGAGGCACTCGGTACCTCGGTATGTCCGGCCTTTACGAAATGCTCCAGGAAGCGCCGTCGAATCTCGTGGGTCTGCACAACCATCCAGCCTACCGGTCCGGGTCCAGGGAGTTTCCACCCACCACCGGGCGATAGCTACCATCGCCGGGGTGACTGTGATCCCGGACCCATCCCAGCGCTTCCCTCTCCCCCACGCGCGCCGCACCGTCTTTCTGAAACCGCACGTCACCTCGCCGAACATCGAGGTCGGCGACTTCAGCTACTTCGACGATCCGGACGCGGCGACCGCCTTCGAGACCAACAATGTGCTCTACGCCTTCGGCCCCGAGAAGCTGATCATCGGCAAATACTGCGCCATCGCGAGCAACACGCGTTTCATCATGGCCGGCGCCAACCATGCCACCTCGGGCGTGTCGACCTTCCCGTTCACCATCTTCGGCGGCACCTGGGCCGAGGAGACGATGGACATCATCACCTCGATTCCGCCCAAGGGCGACACCGTGGTCGGCAACGACGTGTGGATCGGCTACAACTCGCTGATCATGCCGGGAGTGCACATCGGCGACGGCGCGATCATCGCCACCGGCGCCGTCGTGACCTCCGACGTGCCGCCGTACACGATCGTCGGCGGCAACCCGGCACAGGTGGTCAAGCAGCGTTTCCCGGACCAGGACGTGGCGCGCCTGCTGCGCGCCGCCTGGTGGAACTGGCCGCTCGAACTGGTCACCGAGCACGTGCGCGTGATCATGGCCGGCACCGCCGCCGACATCGAACGCATCGCCATCCACGAGGGACTGCTGGCGGACTGACCAGCGCCGCAAGCGCATTCGCGGCGCGCCGAGCGACTGTTTCCGGCAGTCGCTGCAATTCGGCGCGTGCCGCATCGGCGCACTCGGCGCTATTTACCCCGGACGATGCGGCGCAGTTTGGTGACGCGAGGACCGACTTCACGTTCGTAGCCGTGATCGGTCGGCCGGTAATAGTCGACGCCGACCAGTTCGTCCGGTGGATATTGCTGGGCGAGAACGCCGTCCGGATGGTCGTGCGGGTACTTGTAGCCCTGGGCATTGCCGAGCGCGGCGGCGCCGGCGTAGTGGCCGTCGCGCAGGTGGGCGGGCACCGCGCCCGCCTTGCCCGCGCGCACGTCCGCCATGGCGGCCGCGAGGCCCTTGACCACCCCGCCCGACTTCGGGGCGGTGGCGATGTGAATCGTGGCCTGGGTCAACGCCAATTGGGCCTCCGGCATACCGACCAGCTGGACGACCTGGGCGGCCGCGACCGCGGTCTGCAGGGCGGTGGGGTCGGCCATGCCGACCTCCTCGCTGGCCTGGATCATCAAGCGGCGGGCGATGAATCGCGGATCCTCGCCCGCGCTGATCATGCGGGCCAGGTAGTGCAGCGCGGCATCGACATCGGAGCCGCGCAGGGATTTGATGAAGGCGCTGATGACGTCGTAGTGCTGGTCGCCGGCGCGGTCGTAGCGCACCGCCGCCTTGTCGACGCTGGCCTCGACCAACTCCACGTCGACGGTGCCGTCCAGGGAGGATTCGGCCGACGCCTCCAACGCGGTCAGCGAGCGCCGCGCGTCACCGCCCGCGATCCGCACGATGTGGTCGAGCGCCGCATCCGTGACCGTGTACTCCCCCGCCAGCCCGCGCGGGTCGGCGATGGCCCGGGTGAGCACCGTGCGAATGTCGGCCTCCGACAGGGACTGCAGCTGCAGCACCAGCGAGCGGGACAGCAGCGGCGACACCACCGAGAACGACGGATTCTCCGTGGTCGCCGCGACCAGCAGCACGATCCGGTTCTCCACCGCCGCCAGCAGCGCGTCCTGCTGCGTCTTCGAAAACCGGTGCACCTCATCGATGAACAGCACGGTCTGTTCACCCACGGTGAGGCGGCGGCGGGCCAGATCGATGACCGCCCGCACCTCCTTGACGCCCGCCGACAGCGCCGACAGCGCTTCGAACCGCCGTCCGGTGGCCTGCGACAGCAGCGAGGCGAGGGTGGTCTTGCCCGTCCCGGGCGGTCCGTACAGCAGCACCGAAGCCGCCCCGGACCCTTCGATCAGCCGCCGCAGCGGCGACCCGGGCCCGAGCAGATGCTGCTGCCCGACCACCTCGTCCAGGGTGCGCGGTCGCATCCGCACGGCCAGCGGCGCGAATCGGTCGTCCCCGCTGGGAATGCGCGCGGCTCCCGCCTCGAAGTCGTCGACTACGGCCTGCGTCCCCGGCGCATCGAACAGCCCATCACTCACGCCCCAGACCCTACCGACCGGCTCCGACACACTCGCCGACCACGACGCCATCCCCGGACAGCGCGGAGGATCACTCCTCCCAGTGCTCTTCCAGCGTGGCCGAGACGTGTTCGGCGAAGTCGCCGAGGGTGTCGTCGCCGGTGCAGCGGGCGTCCTCGGCGAGGGCGGCCCAGCGGTTGATGAGGGCGGCCGAACGCGGGATGGACAGACCGTGCTCGCGGGCAGCGGCGATGCGGGCGTGGTCCGCGGGCAGGAACCAGTAGGTGGACAGCCACACCCAGATGAGCCGCGCCTCGAGGATGCGCTCGGCGAGCACCTCGTCATCGGCGAGGGCCGGCCACACCGCCACCACCTCGGAGCGCCACGCCTCCACCATCTGGCGGGCGCGTTCGCGCGACAGCTCGAAATCGCACAGGCAGCCCGGGAAGGAGACCAGAGCATAGGCGATGTCGAGGGTGGCGTCGCGGAAGCCGCCCCACTCGTAGTCCAGGAACCGCGCGCCCTCGTCATTGAGGATGACATTGTCGGGGCACAGGTCCGAGGGGCTGAAGGCGCGGTAGCGGCCGGCGGAGAAGAGCCTGTTGCCGCGCACGATGCGCTCGGCGATCTCACCCGGCACCTCGATGCCCAGCTCGCGCTGCAACATGATCGGCACCTCGGCGACCGCGGATTCGGCTTGCTGGGCAATGCCGTCCACACGGTGCACCACATCGACGCGCCGCAGCAGCGCCACGAAGTCCGCCTCGCGGCCCACGGTCGCGGCGTGCATGCGGCCCAGTGCCTGAGCGAATGCCATGAGCGCATTGCGCCCGCTCGGCTCCACGCCGGACTTCAGGACCGCGGTCAGGGAGGTGTTCTCACCGAGGTCGCTGAGTATGAGCAGGCGGTCCGGCAGGCTGTAGCCGAGCAGGTAGGCGCCGGGCCGGTGGTCACGGCCGAGGGCGGTGGTGAATTGGTAGGAGACCGCCTCGCGCAGGAATGCGGAGTCGATGCTGGCGACACCGGGGGCCATGCCGCCGGTGCGCCGCTGCGTCGCCGTACCCGCTACCTGCTTCACAATCAGTGTGCGAGGTAGCGAAAAGGCGTTCTCTGCAACGCGGACACGGAGTACCGTCGTCCTACCACTGCCGCTGAGTTCCAGCGGATCGCTCAGCTTTACCGGAGCACCCATTCGCTTCGTGAGCAACTGTTGTGCCGCGGACACGACTTCGGCGGCGCGTTCGGCCAATAGTGCGGTCATCGGAACCCAAGTTACTCCCGTCAGGTCACTTTCAGCGAGCGGTTGCGCAACCTTTCGCGCGTCGGACGGCGTGTCTTTGTGATGGGTTTGCCCACGCGGCGCTGGTTGCTTGACACAACCAGGACCTTCTAGTTGTCTCATGGTCACTTGCTGTGCGCCACACCGTAAACCGGGAAATGTGAAAGGCTTGCGACCATGACTGGCACGCCGCCCTCAGCACCGTACGAGCCCTCCGGCGACCGTCCCGTCGCAGGGGGCGGCGAGCAGTATCCGTCCCACGCCGGGCAGCACCAAAACCCCGAGCCCGCACCGGTTTCCGGCACGCCCGAGCCGGGCCCCGTGCCCGGCCGCCACCAGCTGCCCGGCCTCGCCGGGTACCCGCAATTCGACGGCCCCGGCGCCGCACAGTACGGCAGCGAGCCCGTGGAACCCCCGCCGGCCTTCACCCCGCAGCCGGGCGCGCCGCAGCCGTCGGCCGGCTACGGCCCGGGCAAGCCACAGCAGTTGCCGCCGGCCGGCATGCCGCCCGGCGCGAATCCGCCTCCACCGGGCGGACTCCCGCCGGGTGCGATGCTGCCGCCCGCCGGCGCCCCGTCCGCCGGGCCGGCGCCGAAACAGGGCTATACACCCCCGCGCGAGACCCTCGACGTCGGCGCGGCCCTCACCTACGGGTGGGATCGGTTCCGGCTCAATCCCATTCCCTGGGTGGGCATGGTGCTGATCGGCATGATCGCCTGGCTGGTGGTCACCTTGCTGGTGAATATGGTTGACGTGCAGTCGCTGTCGGCCGTCGTCCTGCTGTTCGCGGTGGCGGCGCTGGTGGTGTGGCTGCTGCAGGCCGCCATGATCCGCGGCGCACTGTACGAAACCGACGGGACGCCACCGGATTTCCCGGCCTTCTTCGGCTTCGTGAATGCCGGGAATGTGCTGATCACCGCGCTCATCGTGTTCGCGCTGTGCCTCGTGGCCTCGATCGCGTGCGTGTTCCCGGCGATCATCGTGGGCGTGCTGTGCATGTTCGCGCTGCACTTCGTGATCGACCAGGACCAGAACCCGATCGCCGCAATCCAATCCAGCGTGCGGCTGGTGATCGCCAATGCCCTGCAGGTGACCCTGCTGGCGCTGGGGGTGCTGCTCATGACCGTGATCGGCACGCTGCTGTGCGGATTGGGCCTGCTGGTGGCCGGACCGGTCACCGCCATCGCCACCACCTACGCCTACCGCTCGCTCACCAACGGGCTGGTGGTCTGAGCTCGATCCGCCCGCACGCGCGAGCCGCTGTCGACGACGGAGCCCGCCGGTATCGCTGATACCGGCGGGCTCTCGACGGTCCGGCTGCGCCCTTACTTGGCGTCGTCCTTGACCGGGTTGCCGTTCGCGTCGAGCTTGGCGTTGAGGCCCGCCTCCTGCCGCTGCTGCAGGGTGATCGGGGTGGGCGCGTCGGTGAGCGGGTCGACGCCGCCACCCGACTTCGGGAAGGCGATGACCTCGCGGATCGAGTCCACACCGGCCAGCAGCGCGGTGATGCGGTCCCAGCCGAAGGCGATGCCGCCCATGGGCGGAGCGCCGAAGGAGAAGGCGTCGAGCAGGAAGCCGAACTTCTCCTGGGCCTCCTCCTCGCCGATGCCCATCACCTGGAACACCCGCTCCTGCACGTCCCGGCGGTGGATACGGATGGAGCCGCCGCCGATCTCGTTGCCGTTGCAGACGATGTCGTAGGCGTAGGCCAGCGCCGAGCCCGGATCGGTGTCGAAGGTGTCCAGGTGCTCGGGCTTGGGCGAGGTGAAGGCGTGGTGCACGGCCGTCCAGGCCGAATAGCCCAGGGCCACATCGCCGCTCGCGGTGGCGTCGGCGGTGGGCTCGAACATCGGGGCGTCCACGATCCACACGAAGGCCCAGGCGTTCTCGTCGATGAGACCGCACTTGCGGGCGATCTCGCCGCGGGCCGCGCCCAGCAGCGCACGGCTGGACTTCATGTCGCCGGCCGCGAAGAACACGCAGTCGCCGGGCTCGGCGCCGACCTGCTTGGCCAGACCCTCGCGCTCGGCGTCGGTGAGGTTCTTGGCGACCGGGCCGCCGAGGGTGCCGTCCTCGTTGAAGGTGATGTAGGCCAGGCCCTTGGCGCCGCGCTGCTTGGCCCACTCCTGCCAGGCGTCGAACTGGCGGCGGGGCTGCGACGCGCCGCCCGGCATGACGACCGCGCCGACGTAGGGAGCCTGGAACACGCGGAACTGCGTGTCCTTGAAGTACTCCATCATCTCGGTGATCTCGACCTCGAAGCGCAGGTCCGGCTTGTCCGAGCCGTAGCGGCGCATGGCCTCGGCGTATGTCATGTGCGGGATCGGGGTCGGGATCTCGTAGCCGACCAGCTGCCACAGCGCGGCCAGGACGTCCTCGGCCAGCAGGAGGACATCCTCCTGCTCGACGAAGCTCATCTCGATGTCGAGCTGGGTGAACTCGGGCTGGCGGTCGGCGCGGAAGTCCTCGTCGCGGTAGCAGCGCGCGATCTGGTAGTAGCGCTCGATGCCGCCGACCATGAGCAGCTGCTTGAACAGCTGCGGCGACTGCGGCAGGGCGTAGAACTTGCCGGGCTGCAGGCGGGCCGGAACCAGGAAGTCGCGCGCGCCCTCGGGGGTGGAGCGGGTCATGGTCGGGGTCTCGACCTCGACGAACGCGTGCTTGGCCAGCACGGCGCGGGCGGCGGCGTTCACCTTGGAGCGCAGGCGGATCGTGTGCGCCGGGCCTTCGCGGCGCAGGTCCAGGTAGCGGTACTTGAGGCGGGCTTCCTCGCCCGGCTCGTCGTCGAGCTGGAACGGCAGCGGCGCGGCCTCGTTGAGCACCTCGAGCTCGGTTACGTTGACCTCGATGGCGCCGGTCGGCAGGTTCGGGTTCTCGCTACCGGCCGGGCGGTTCTCGACCACGCCGACGACCTTCACCACGAACTCGTTGCGCAGCTTGTGGGCGGCCGCCGCGGGTTCGCCTTCGCGGAAGACGGCCTGGGCAACACCCGACGCATCGCGCAGATCGATGAAGATCACGCCACCGTGGTCTCGCCGCCGGGCCACCCAGCCGGTGAGGGTGACGGTCTGACCGGCGTGCTCGCTTCGCAGCGAACCAGCCAAGTGGGTGCGCAGCACGGGATTCCTTTCGACGGGCTCGAAGCACCGGTGAGGTGTGACCAGGTGCAGACCCATCGTAGAGAGACACGTTCAGCGAGTGGAAACCGATATCGACTCGCCCGTGTCACAGTGATAGCCATGACCTTCAACGAGGGCCTGCAAATCGACCCGAACCGGGCGAGTGGTGGCGGTGGCGGACCGGGTATGGGCGGTGGATTGGCTCTCGGCGGCGGTGCGCTGGGCATCATCGCGGTGATCGCGGCACTGATCTTCGGCGGCGACCCGGGCAGCATTCTCGGCCAGTTCACGGGCGCGGACAGCAATGCCAAGCCGGGCACCGCGACCCTGCCCACGCACTGCAAGACCGGCGCCGACGCCAACAAGTACGTCGACTGCCGCGTCATCCTCACCGCCCAGAGCCTCGACGCGATCTGGGGCACCGAACTGCCGAAGCAGACCAACCGCAAGTACGTGGTCCCGAAGCTCAACCTCTTCTCCGGCGCGGTCGGCACCGGCTGCGGCCGTGCCTCCTCGGCGGTCGGCCCGTTCTACTGCCCCGCCGATCAGACCGCCTACTTCGACACCAGCTTCTTCCAGGAACTGGTCGACCGCTTCGGCTCCAGCGGCGGCCCGCTCGCCCAGGAGTACGTGGTCGCCCACGAGTTCGGCCACCACATCCAGAACCTGCTCGGCGACATCAACCGCGCCCAGCGCGACCCCCAGGGCGCCACCTCCGGCGCGGTCCGCACCGAACTCCAGGCCGACTGCTACGCCGGGGTCTGGGCCAACTACGCCGACAAGCTCCCCGCGCCCGGCTCCAACACCCCTTTCCTGAAGCCGTTGACCGACAACGACATCCGTGACGCGCTCTCCGCCGCGTCCGCCGTCGGCGACGACCGCATCCAGAAGGCCGCCACCGGCCGCGTCAACCCGGAAGCCTGGACCCACGGCTCGTCGGAGGAACGCCAGAAGTGGTTCCTGACCGGCTACAAGACCGGCCAGGTCAAGGCCTGCGACACCTATTCGGCCCAGGACCTGAACAACCCGCCCGCTCTCCGCTGACCCGAACTCCCCACGGTCCCCAGCCTCGAACAGGCTGGGGACCTTGCCATTTCCGGCCCTCGACCCATTTTCGCTCAGGGCGAGGGCGGTATCCGGGGTGGGGTCGGCGTGGCAGCGCGGGTGCGGCGTGCGGTTGGCGGCAGAATCAGCGGCGGCGGGTGGGTGCCCGCAAGGGAATTCGGAGGAATGCGATGCGGACAGCCAGGGCGGCAGGACTTTTCGGCGAGGCGACACTCGGCCGGGTGGCTCGGCGGCGTGGGTGGCGGGCGGGGGCGGTGACCACTCTGACCGTGGTGATGCTCACGGGCACAGGGGTATTCGCGATGGCGGACCCGGCACCGGCACCCGGCGTGGCGCTGTTCACGCTGACCGCCATGCCCGCGGGGTGGCAGACGCGGACGGATCTGCATCCGTCGCTGGAGATTCAGCCCGACGGGCGGGCGGTGAAGCGCGCCGACGACGGCGCGCAGCCGGTGACCGGGTCCGTGCCCGCCGATGTCATCGGGGCCGCGGCGGCCGAGGTGAAGGCGCTGGCGGCCGTGGACATGGGGACACCGGAACAGGCCGACAAGGGAACCTCCATCATCGACTACATGCCGCAGTCGCCGGATCAGGACGTGCACCTGATCGTGTACGCGCCCGAGCTCGGCGACGGGCTCAACGATGACCAGAAGGCGTCCCGCAAGCGCTTCGACGATCTGTTCCAGCGCTTGCTGAACGCCTTCGTTCCGGCCTAGCGGCGAAAGCTCAGCCGACCGTCCAGGTTTCGCGGCCGGTGAGCAGCTCCTGCAGCGAGTTCTCGCTCACCGGTTTGCGTTCGACGGCGGTGTTCAGCTGGGCGCGGACGCCGTCGTCGTAGGTGGGGCGGGAGACGCTGCGGAAGATGCCGGTCACCACGTGGGTGAGGTCCTGGTCGGACAGGCGGGACAGGGCGTAGGCGTATTCGGGGTGGTCGGTATAGGCGTCGTGGACCACGATCTCGGCTTCGGCGACACTGTCGGCGCGCGCCACCCGCAGGCCGAAACCTGCACGGACCACGGCGAATTCACCGTCCGCGCCGAACCGAATGGGCTCACCATGCCGCAACCGGACCAGATGGGATTCGGCGTTCTCCCGGCGCAGCGCGTCGAAGGAGCCGTCATTGAAGATCGGGCAGTCCTGCAGGATCTCCACGAACGAGGTGCCGCGGTGTTCGGCGGCGGCGCGCAACACCTCGGTGAGCCCGGCCCGATCCGAGTCCAGCGCGCGGGCGGCGAAGGTGGCCTCGGCGCCCAGCGCCACCGACAGGGTGTTGAACGGATGGTCGACCGAGCCCATCGGGGTGGACTTGGTGACCTTGCCGGTCTCCGAGGTCGGTGAGTACTGGCCCTTGGTGAGACCGTAGATCCGGTTGTTGAACAACAGGATCGTCATGTTCACATTGCGGCGCAGCGCGTGAATGAGGTGATTGCCGCCGATGGACAGCGCGTCGCCGTCACCGGTCACCACCCAGACCGACAGGTCGGGCCGGGTCACCGCCATGCCCGTGGCAATGGCCGGCGCGCGGCCGTGGATGGAGTGGATCCCGTACGCCTCCAGGTAGTACGGGAACCGGCTCGAGCAGCCGATGCCGGACACGAACATGAGGTTCTCGCGTTCGAGACCCAGATCGGCCAGGAAGCCGCGCACGGTGGCCAGGATGACGTAGTCGCCGCATCCGGGGCACCAGCGCACCTCCTGATCGGAGGTGAAGTCCTTCGCCTTCTGCGGCCGGTCGGCCCGCGGCACGCCGGACAGTCCGGTGAGGCCGAGATCGGTGCCCACGAGCGGGTTTTCGAGAATGGTCATCAGTTGCCCCCTGGGGTGCGGTAGGTCGCCCGCGCGCGTGCGGTGAAGGCCTTGGCCTGTTCCATCTCCGCGATGGAACCGTCCAGGGCCGCGTCGATGACGCCGACCAGTTCCTGTGCTTGGAAGGCGGTGCCGGCGATCTTGGTCCACGGCTGCACGTCGACCAGGTAGCGGGCGCGCAGGAGCATGGCCAGCTGGCCGCCGTTCATCTCCGGGCAGACCACGGTGCGGTAGCGGCGCAGCACCTCACCGAGGTTGGGCGGGAAGGGGTTCAGGTTCCGCAGATGCGCCTGCGCCACCGGCACCCCGCGCCGCCGCGCCCGCCGGCACGCCTCGCCGATCGGCCCGTAGGAGCTGCCCCAGCCGATGAGCAGCAGTTCGGCGCGGTCCCCCGGATCGTCCACCTCGAGGTCGGGCACCGCGATGCCGTCGATCTTGGCCTGCCGGATCCGCACCATCAGCTCGTGATTGGCCGGGTCGTAGGAGATGTTGCCGCTGCCGTCGGCCTTCTCGAGCCCGCCGATGCGGTGGGCGCGGCCCACGGTGCCGGGCACGGCCAGCGGCCGGGCCAGGGTCTCCGGATCGCGCGCGTAGGGCTGGAACGAATCGCCCTCCGCGCCAGCGGGTTCGAAGCCCGGATCGATCGGGGCCAGCTCGGTGACCTGCGGAATCGCCCACGGCTCGGAACCATTGGCGATGGCGCCGTCGGACAGCAGCAGCACGGGCGTGCGGTAGGTCAGCGCGATGCGGGCGGCGTCGACCGCGGCGTCGAAGCAGTCCGCCGGTGAGCGTGGCGCGACGATGGCCACCGGCGACTCGCCGTTGCGCCCGTAGAGCGCCTGCAGCAGGTCGGCCTGTTCGGTCTTGGTGGGCAGGCCGGTGGAGGGCCCGCCGCGTTGCACATCGATGATCACCAGCGGCAGCTCGGTCATGACGGCCAGGCCGATGGTCTCGCTCTTGAGCGCCAGCCCCGGCCCGGACGTGCTGGTCACCCCGAGCGCGCCGCCGAGTGCGGCGCCCAGCGCCGCCCCGATGCCGGCGATCTCGTCCTCGGCCTGGAAGGTGGTGACGCCGAAGTTCTTGTGCTTGCTCAGTTCGTGCAGGATGTCCGAGGCCGGGGTGATCGGGTAGGTGCCCAGGAAAACCGGCAGCCCGGACAGCTGCCCGGCGGTGACGATGCCGTAGGCGAGCGCGGTATTGCCGGTGATCTGCCGGTAGGTGCCGGGCGCCAGCGTCGCGGGGGCTATCTCGTAGGTGGTGGCGAAGGCCTCGGTGGTTTCGCCGTAATTCCAGCCTGCCCGGAATGCGAGGATATTCGCTTCGGCGACATCCGGTGTAGCCGCGAATTTCTCCCGCATGAACTGTTCGGTGCCGCCGATGGGCCGCCCGTACATCCACGACAGCAAGCCGAGCGCGAACATATTCTTCGCGCGCTGCCCATCTTTCTTGCCCACACCGGTCGGTTCGGTTGCCCCGAGCGTCAGCGATGTCATGGGCACCCGGTGCACCACGAAATCGGTCAGCGTGTCATCGGTGAGCGGATCACCGGCATAGCCGACCTTGGTCAGATTCCGTTTGGTGAATTCGTCAGTATTCACGATCACCGTCGCCCCGCGGGCCAAATCCTCCAGATTCGCCTTCAGCGCAGCAGGATTCATAGCGACCAACACGTCGGGCTGGTCCCCGGCGGTGAGGATGTCGTAGTCCGCGATCTGGATCTGGAACGACGACACGCCCGGCAGCGTGCCCTGGGGCGCGCGGATCTCGGCGGGGAAGTTCGGTTGGGTGGCAAGGTCATTGCCGAAGGCGGCGGCCTCGTGGGTGAAACGGTCACCGGTGAGCTGCATACCGTCACCGGAGTCACCCGCAAAGCGGATGACGACTCTTTCCAATTTCTCGACCGCCAATTTGGCTGTGGCGCGGCCGTTTCCGGCCGCCACTACCCCGCCGTCGGACGGAGCTTTCACAGTGCTGTTGTGCAGCGGAGCCACAGTATCTTTGTGCGGCAGCGCCGCAGGGTCGTCATGCTGCGAAACCATGCGCGTGCATCACTTCCTCGTCAGGTGTGAGGTACCAACGCCAAACTACTCCGCAATATTCGCGACACACCCGTGAAGCGCAATGGTTTCGATCAAAGAACCGCCGTCAGGCGAACAACGCCAGCTGCGGATCGGGCGTGTGCGATTCGGCGACGCGGACCTCGGGTTCGGCCGGCCGATCACGGTTCAAACGGTGTTTCTCCAGCAACGGCTCGATTCGGCCGCGTAGCCACGCAGAATACTCCGGTGTCACCGAAGCACCCCGACCATACAGTTGCCGGTAGCGCCGCAGCAGCGCCGGGTGGGCTTCGGCCAGCCAATTGAGGAACCAGCCGCGTGTGGAACCGCGCAGATGCATGGGGAACGCCGTGACACCGGCGGCCCCGGCCTCGGCGATGGCGGCGAAGAGCGCGTCGAGATGCGCCTGGGAGTCGGTGAGGTACGGAATGACCGGCGCCACCATGACATTCACCGCGAATCCGGCGTCGGCCAGGGCGCGCACCAGTTCCAGCCGCGCCCGCGGCGAGGGCGTGCCGGGCTCGAGGCCGCGGTGCAGCTCCGGATCCAGAATGGCGATGGAGACGGCGAGGTGCACCGGCACCTGCCCGGCGGCCTGGACCAGCAGCGGCAGATCCCGCCGCAGCAGCGTGCCCTTGGTGAGGATGGAGAACCCGGTGCCGGAGTCGGCGAGCGCGGAGATGATGCCGGGCATGAGCCGGTAGCGGCCCTCGGCGCGCTGATAGGGATCGGTATTCGTGCCCAGCGCAACCGATTCTCGCCGCCACGACCGCTTGTGCAGTTCGCGCCGCAGCACCGGGACCACATTGGTCTTGACCACGATCTGGGAGTCGAAATCGGCCCCCGCATCCAGGTCGAGGTACTCGTGCGTGCCACGGGCGAAGCAGTAACGGCACGCATGCGAGCAGCCCCGCATGGGGTTGATGGTCCAGCTGAAGGGCAGATTGCTGTCGGGCACCCGGTTCAGGGCACTCTTGCAGAGCACCTCGTGAAACGTGATGCCCTCGAACTCGGGCGTCTGTACGCTGCGTACGAAACCCGCACGTTCGAGCCCGGGGAGCGCGCCGTCATCGGCGCCGAGGGTTTGCCTTTGCCAACGCACCACCCCAGTCGAACATGCGTTCTAACGACTGTCAAGCAATCTTCTGCGTGTCGGACTCGATCGGCTGTCCGTTGTAGAAGGCGACCAGATCCCGAATGGTCTGCTCGGCGGGCCGCGGCCGGTAGCCGAGTTCCTCGGTGGCCTTGGTGTGCTCGACGATCGGCGCCGACAGCAGCGCGCCCATGGCCGCCTTGGAGATGCGGTCACTGCCCAGCGCACGGGCGACGGGCTCCATGACCGGCATGCACGCGTTGATGACCTTGGCCGGAATCGCGAAGGCGGGCTTCATCTTCCCGTTGACCTCGGCGGCGGTCCGGGTGGCCTGGAACATGTCGGTGAAGTGCCCGCCGAGCAGGTAGTTCTCACCGGTGCGGCCGCGCTCGCTCGCGAGGACCAGGCCCTGGGCCACGTCGCGCACGTCGACCAGGTCGAAGCCGCCGCTGATCATGACCGGCACCCGGCCGCGCGCGGCGTCCCACAGCGTGGTGTTGATGCGCGAGGCGGTGTTGTCGATCGGGCCGTACACACCGGTCGGGTTGCACACCACCGCGTCCAGACCCTTGTCGATGATCTTGCGCAGCTCGATCTCGCCCTGCCACTTGGAGCGGTCGTACACCGGCAGCTCGGGATCGATGGACCGCGGCGAGCGCTCGTCGATCCGGCCGCCGCAGCTGTACTGGTTGAACGCGTGAATGGAGCTGGTGTGCACCATCCGCCGCACGCCGACCTCGCGCGCGGCGTCCGCGACGATGCGCACGCCCTCGGTGTTGACCCGCCAGGCCACGTCGTTCTTGTGGGCCAGGGTGATGAGCGCGACCAGGTGGTAGACCACCTCGGCCCCGTCCAGCGCGGCACGCATGGATGCCGGGTCCAGCACGTCACCGTTGACCCAGGTGACACCGGGCTGGCTCGCGCCCGCGACCCGGTCGATGGCAGTCACTTCGTGACCGCGATCGGTAAGCAGGCGAAGCAAATTGGTGCCAAGGAACCCGGCAGCGCCGGTGACTGCGACCTTCATGGTGACGAGAATATAGAACTTGTTCTAATTTGCAACAACGGTGTGGTTGCGGTGTGGCCGCGCACGCCACGCCGGTCTGGACGATGGACGGGATATATTCGCCATCCGCATGTCCATGACGATCAGGGGGTACTGCCATGGCCGATCTCTGGGTCGACACCGGTGCGGCGCGTACATTCGCCGCCGCACAGGACGTCGTCGCCGCCGACATCGCCGCCCAGGGCGGCCTCGACACGGTGTCCCACGTCGCGGCCATGACACCGGTCTTCGGACTCATCGGCGCGGACTTCCTGGCCGGCTTCGCGGTCGCCGAACTCCTGCACGATCGCGACATCGCCACCCTCTCGGCCCGCTTCGGCGCCCTCGGCCGGGCTGCCTTCGGATCGGCCGCCACCTACGACACCACCGACGCCGAATTCGCCGGGGGCCTCGGCACGGCCGCCGGGCAGATCGGCGAACGGGCATGAGGCCGATCGACTCCGGCGTCATCGATGCCCTCCGCCCGGCGGATCCGGACACCAGTGCGAGGGGAGCCGACAGCGTGAACGTCACGGGTCCGCTCCCGGATCTGCCGCTGGGCACCCTGCCCGCCGCACTCAACGCCGCCTTGGCCGCGCCGGCCCGGGCCGCCGCCGATCCCGCGGCCGCGCTGCCGCCGCTGCCCGCCGATCCGGTCGGCGATCTCATGAAGGGCCTGGCGCTTCCCGCGATTCCTGGACTGGACGCGCTGTTCGAGCCGTTCCTGGACCTGCTGCGGAGCTTCGGCACCGGCATCCTCAGCCGGCTGAATCCGGCGACCCTGCTCAGCACCGGGTCGAAGGTCATCGAGGCCGCGGTCCAGATCGGCGGGGGCGCGCTCGGGACCGTCGAATCCCGGTGGCAGGGCCAGGCTTCCCAGCGTGCGCAGGAGTCCGGCCGGCGGGCCGGGAACCACGGCCGGGGGACCGCCCAGCGCGGCTTCGACCTGTCGTCGATCACCACTCGGGCCGCGGCCGTGGTGCAGCGGGGCAATATCCAGCTCACCGCCATCGGGGAGGCGTTCGCCGCCGAGGCCACGGCGCTGGCCCCGCTGATCCTGACCCCGATCGGCCAGACCACGCTGATCGCCTCGGCCACCCGGCATCTCGGCGAGGCGGTCACGGTCGTGAACGCCACGCACGGCGAACTCTCGGTCTACACCGCGCAGGTGCACGGCATCATCGGTCAGCTGCTCGGCCAGGGCGACGGTCCGAACCCGGCCGAGGTCGCGCAGTCGCTGGCACAGCATGTCGGCCGGCCGATCCTGGAGCAGGCCGAGGGCCTGTTCGAAAGCGGCCTGCAGGCAGCCACCCGCACCCCCGGCGCACCGCGGAAGGCCGATCCGGTCAGTGGCCTCCCGGACACCACTGCCGCAGGGGGCGGCGGGATCGGAGCCGGTGGTGGCGGCCTCGGCGGCGGCCTGCCGTCAACTCCCGGCGGCCCCGGGTTCTCGATCCCCGGTGGCAAGGTCACCAACCCCGCAAATCCGTTCGGCGCGGGCGCGGCCGGCATCACCGGCCTCGGCGGCCCGGCCGGTACAGGCTTCATGAGCTCCCCCGCCGCCACGGGCAAGGGCGGTGCGGCCGATGCCGAACACGGCCGCACCGTGCAGCCGCACCAAAGCCACACCGCCGAAAGCGAACTCACCGGCAACCTGGGCACCTTCGCCCCCGGCGTCATCGGCGGGCCGGCAGAAAGCCCGGACGCAGCCGAGACCGATCCCGCCTGATCCGAGTGCGGCACAGCCGCTCTCGTGGCGGCACGGTCGTCTCCGGACAGCAGAATGCCGCGGCGATCGGGTCGGGTACCCCGGTCACCGCGGCATCGGTGGAGGCCGAAATGCGGCTGTACACCCCGCGGGCTCGGCCACCGTTCAGGGCGCGCGGTCGGCGCGCCGCGGTGGATTACACCGCGGTCGGCCGCGTCTGCGCGTCGATTCCGCCGTCGATGACGAACTGGGCGCCGTGGATGAAGCCGGCCTGCGGGCCGACCAGATAGGCGATGAGGGAGGCGATCTCCTCGGGCTTGCCATTGCGGCCGATGGGGGCCACGAAGTTGCGGATGGCGTCACCGTAGCGCGGATCGTCCAGACCGGCCTGCAGCAGCGGGGTTTCGACGCTGCCGGGCGCGACGGTGTTCAGTCGCACGCCGGCGGCGCCCCACTCGACGGCGCGTTCGCGCACGGCCACGGTGACGGCGTTCTTGGAGGACGCGTAGGCGTAGTGGCCCGCGAAATCCCCGGCCTGGGCGAAGGCCTCGGCCTCGGTGCCCGTGCGGATCGGGTTGTCCTCCCACTTGATCTGGGTGGAGGCCACCGACGAAACCACCACGGCCGCAGGGTTTTCGCCCTTGCGCAGCGCGGGCAGCAGGGCGTCGAGCAGGGCCACGGTGGCCCGGTAGTTGATCTCCACCACCAGGTTCGGGTCGGGCACCTGCGGGCCGACACCGGCACACAGCACCACGCCGTCCAGCACTCCCCCGGATCGCTCCACGATCTCCTCGACCGCGGCCGCGCGCGCCGCGGCGTCGGTGAGGTCGACGGTGATGTCGGCGTTGCGCAGGTCGATCCCGATGATGTCGTGTCCGGCGGCGCGCAGGGCGGCGGCGGTGGCCGCGCCGATGCCCGAGCCGGAGCCGGTGATGGCGATCGTCATGACGCGATTAGAACAAGATCCAGGAATCCGGACAAGCCCACCGGGACGGGCATCTCAGCCACCGGGACGGTTACGACCGGGCGGTCTGCCGCTGCGATACGACAGGTGAGCACCCCCAGCAGGATCGGGTGCGGTGGGTGCGGATCGCTCGTTCGACTGCCTTTCCCGCGAGCCTCCCGCTAGCATCACTCACAGAACTAGAATCGGTTCTAGTTTTTGTACTTGCTCACTGTCGAGAGGACGATCGATGCGCTTCACCTACGCGGAGGCGATGACCAACCCGGATTACTACATCCCCCTCGCGCAGGCCGCCGAGGCCGCCGGGTTCCACAGCATCACCGTGGCCGACAGCATCGCCTACCCGGCCGAGTCGGATTCCAAGTACCCGTACACCGCCGACGGCAATCGCGAGTTCCTGGACGGCAAGCCGTTCATCGAGACCTTCGTGCTGTCGGCCGCCCTCGCCGCGGCCACCACCACGCTGCGTATGACCCCGTTCGTGCTCAAGCTGCCCATCCGCCCGCCGGTGCTGGTGGCCAAGCAGGCCAGTTCGCTGGCCCGCCTGAGCAACAACCGCTTCGCCCTGGGCGTGGGCATCAGCCCGTGGCCGGAGGACTTCCAGATGATGGGCGTCCCGTTCGAGAAGCGCGGCAAGCGCCTGGACGAGTGCATCGAGATCGTGCGCGGCCTGTCCACCGGCGAGTACTTCGAGTACCACGGCGAGTTCTACGACATCCCGAAGATCAAGCTCACCCCCGCCCCGACCCAGCCGCTGCCGATCCTGGTCGGCGGGCACAGCGATGCCGCGCTGCGCCGCGCGGTGCGGTTGTGCGACGGCTGGATGCACGCCGGCGGCAAGGGCGACGACCTGGACAAGTACCTGGCGCGGATCAACGAATTGCGCAGTGAGCGCGACAATCCGGGCGAGTTCGAGATCCACGCGGTTTCCCGCGACGGCTACACCACCGACGGGGTGAAGCGCCTAGAGGAGAAGGGCATCACCGATCTGATCGTCGGCTTCCGCAACTCGTACGCGATGGAGCCCGACACGGAGTCGCTGGAGGAGAAGATCGTCAAGATCAAGTGGTACGGCGAGAACGTGATCGGCAAGCTCAGCTGATCACCTCCGCTCGGCGGGGCTGATCAGGACCGCTTGGCGTACCCCAGGTCGATCACGGCGTCGCGCTCGCTCACGAGTTCCGCGACGCTGTGCTCGATCCGGGCGCGGGCGAACTCGCCGATCTCCAGGTCCGGCACGATGGTGTACTCGCCATCGGCACAGGTCACCGGGAACGAGCTGATCAGGCCCTCGGGCACGCCGTAGGAGCCGTCCGACGGCACCGCCATCGAGGTCCAGTCGCCCGGCGCGGTGCCCAGCACCCAGTCGTGGATATGGTCGATGGCGGCGCTGGCCGCGCTCGCCGCCGAGGACGCGCCGCGCGCCTTGATGATGGCGGTGCCGCGCTGCTGCACGGTCGGGATGAAATCGCCGGTCACCCAGGCATCGTCGGCGATCAGCTCGAGCGCGCCGCGCCCGCCGACCGTCGCGTGGGCGAGGTCCGGGTACTGCGTCGCGGAGTGATTGCCCCATACCGTGATCCGCGCGATGTCGGCGGCCGCCGCCCCGGTCTTCTTCGCCACCTGCGCGATCGCGCGATTGTGGTCGAGCCGGGTGAGCGCGGTGAACCGCCCGGCGGGCACGTCGGGCGCATTGCTCATGGCGATGAAGGCATTGGTATTGGCCGGATTCCCGACCACCAGCACCCGGATGTCCTCTGCCGCATTGGCATTGATGGCCGCGCCCTGATCGGTGAAGATCGGCCCGTTGGCCGCCAGCAGATCCGACCGTTCCATGCCCGCGGTCCGCGGCCGCGCCCCCACCAGAATCGCGATATTGGCCCCGTCGAACCCGATCCACGGGTCATCGGCGATATCGATGCCTGCCAGCAGCGGGAACGCCCCGTCCTCGAGTTCCATCGCCACGCCCTCGAGCGATCCGACGGCGGCCGGAATCTCCAGCAGCCGCAACCGCACCGGCGTCTCGGACCCGAGTAGCGCCCCCGACGCGATGCGGAAGAGCAATCCGTAGGCGATCTGCCCGGCGGCTCCGGTCACGGTGACGGTCACTGGCGCGGTGGTGCTCACGACGATCTCCTCGCGATGGCGGGTAGGTCCGTCTTCACCCTAGCCAGGCTCACTCCCCCGCGTCCCGCCCCGTGAGCAGCACGTGAGCAAACAGACACCGGCACCGGCCGGTGAATCCGGCTCGGGGATCGGTGAATTGACCGCTCAGTGGGCGAGGTCGGCGATGTCGGAGTCGCTGAGGACGACCGGGGCGACCTGGTCGCGGTCGCGGACCATGCGGACGGCCCGGTAGAGGGGCCGTTGCTCGGCGACGGCGTCGCGGGCCTCGGCGCGCAGTTGCTGGACGAGCAGTCCGGAGATGGCGAGGGCGGCCGCGAGGGGGCAACCGGCCAGGGCGTCGGCGAGTTTGCGCAGGCCCAGAATGTGGAGTTCGCGGCCGCTGCCGGAGTCGCTGTAGATGGCCAGCGGCACGACCTGGGTGTCGGCGCCCGCGGTGACGCGCAGCACGATGCGGCTGATCTTGCCCGGGTAGACCAGGATTTCGGCGGCGGTGGCGCCGGCCAGGTCGAGGCGGCGTTCGCCACGCCAGGTGCGGGCACGGATGACGGTGCCGGACACCGTGATTCGCCGGCGCTGCACGGCCACGGCGTAGAGGGCGGTGGGCGCGCCGAGCACGAGGCCGGTGGCGAGGGCGATCGGCCAGTGTACGAACAGCGCCATCAGCAGTCCGACCCCGATGCCGATGCCGAGCGCGGCCAGGGTGAGCCTGCGCAGGGCGGGGGCCAGCAGTTCGGGGGCGACCAGGTCGAGGCCGACTTCGCCGTCGGACCCCGGTTTCGATTCATCAGTCACAGCAGCGCATTCGTCCAAGTCTCGATGGGTCGGGCCTGCCGGCGGCACGCACCGCCCCCGCGGGACGCACCGCACGGTACCAGCAGGTCCTAACCCCATACCCCGATTTGCCCCACCCCAAGCCCCCATCGGCGCGGCGGCTGCCGGCCGGGCCGGACAGCGGCGCTGTCCGGCCCGGCCGACGGATCAGTTCCGCTCGCCCGCGAGTGCGGCCGCGACCTGGGCGACGGCCTCGTCCAGGGGGATCTGACGCTGTTCGCCGGTGCTCAGATCCTTGAGCCCGATCTGCCCCTCGGCGACCTCGCGGTCACCGAGCACCAGGGCCAGCTGCGCGCCGGATTTGTCGGCCGCCTTCATCGCGCCCTTCATACCGCGGCCGCCGTAGGCGAGGTCGACGCGGATGCCGGCCCGGCGCAGCTCGGCCGCGAGCACCACCAGGTGCTGCTTGGCCACTTCACCGAGCGGGACGCCGAACACCTGGACGCGCGGACCGTCGACGGCGGACTTGCCCTCGGCCTCGAGGGCCAGCACCGTCCGGTCGACGCCGATACCGAAGCCGATGCCCGACAGCGGCTGCCCGCCGAGCTCGGCCATCAGCCCGTCGTAACGGCCGCCGCCGCCGATGCCGGACTGCGCGCCCAGCCCGTCGTGCACGAATTCGAAGGTGGTCTTCGTGTAGTAGTCGAGCCCGCGCACCATGCGCGGGTTGACCACGTATGGCACGCCCAGCGCGTCGAGGAGGCCGAGCACCTGCTCGAAGTGCGCCTTGGCCGACTCCGACAGGTGGTCGATCATGAGCGGCGCGTCGACGGTCATCTCCTTGACCTCGGGACGCTTGTCGTCGAGCACCCGCAGCGGGTTGATCAGCGCCCGGCGCTTGGTCTCCTCGTCCAGCGGCAGCTTGAACAGGAAGTCCTGCAACAGTTCTCGATACTGCGGCCGGCAGGTCTCGTCGCCGAGCGAGGTGATCTCGAGCCGGAAACCCTCCAGTCCGAGCCCCCGGAATCCGGCGTCGGCGATGGCGATCACCTCGGCGTCCAGCGCCGGATCGTCGACGCCGATGGCCTCCACGCCGACCTGCTGCAGCTGCCGGTAGCGGCCCTTCTGCGGGCGCTCGTACCGGAAGAACGGCCCGGCGTAGCAGAGTTTGACGGGCAGCGCCCCGCGGTCGAGGCCGTTCTCGATGACCGCTCGCATGACGCCGGCGGTGCCTTCGGGGCGCAGGGTGAAGCTCTCGCCATTGCGGTCGGCGAAGGTCCACATCTCCTTGGTGACGACGTCGGTGGATTCGCCCACACCCCGCGCGAACAGGGCGGTCTCTTCGAAGATCGGCAGCTCGACATGCCCGTATCCGGCCAATCGCGCCGTCTCGACGAGGGCGTCGCGGACGGCGACGAACTCGGCGGACGTGGGTGGCAGATAGTCGGGGACCCCCCTCGGGGCACGGAAGCTGCTGGTCTTGGTCACGATGCCCAGTTTTCACCACGCCCGTCCGCCAAGTCCAACCGGTTACCGGCCGACGGCCATCAGAGCCTGCCATATGTAGGTTTTTCTCAGCGAATGCAGGTAATGTCTGCCGCGGCCGCTGGGCTGACGGCCGCAGTCTGTACAGACATCAGATACCGACCGTTCACGGAGGGACAGTTAGTGCCGAGCAATGAACAGCGACGCGCTGCGGCGAAGCGGAAGCTGGAGCGTCAACTGGAGAATCGGGCCCAGCGGGCGCGTAAGCGCAAGCAACTCACCATCGCGGCCTCGGCCCTGGGTGTTGTGGTCGCGGTCGCGGCCGGTGTCGGCATCTACTTCCTCACCAAGGGCGATGACAACAGCACCAGCGCCAAGGCCTCGGAGACTCCGGACGCCTCGCTGACCGCCGCTCCCCCGCCGGCCGCCAAGGCCAAGCCGGCCTCGGTCAGCTGTGAGTACCGTCCGTCGCAGAAGCCGGCCGACAAGCCGGTGAATCCGCCGAGCACGGCCAATATCTCCACCGCCGGTGATGTCAAGGCGACCATGGACACCAGCCAGGGTCCGATCTCCATGACCCTGACCCCGAGTGAATCCCCCTGCACGGTCAACAGTTTCGAGAGCCTGGCCAAGCAGAAGTTCTTCGACAACACCAGCTGCCATCGCATCACCACGGGCAAGGGCCTGGAGGTGCTGCAGTGCGGCGACCCGACCGGCAGCGGAATGGGCGGTCCCGGTTACGAGTTCGACAATGAGTACCCGACCGACCAGTACGACCCGAATGATCAAGCCGCCCAGTACCCGGTCGCCTACAAGCGCGGCGTGCTCGCCATGGCCAATGCCGGGCCGGGCACCAATGGCAGCCAGTTCTTCCTGGTCTACGGCGACTCCCAGCTGCCGCCGCAGTACACCATCTTCGGCACGGTCGACGACGCCGGTCTCGCCACCCTCGACAAGATCGCCAAGGCGGGTGTCCAGGGCGGCGGCCAGGACGGCAAGCCGGCCGCGGACGTGAACATCCAATCGGTCCAAATCAACTGACCAGCATGGTTTTTCGGGCCCGGCGCTTCCCGCGCCGGGCCCGATTCTTTTCCGGCGAAGGTCTCGGGAAGGTCCCGTTGAACCTCTTGCGTAAGGCTTCCCTAACCAAAGAAAATCCTGACTTTTCCACGACGTGCCGGAATTGTGCGATATATGCTGGATCGCGACGCGCGCGTACGGTGGATTCGGAGTTTTCGCTGGTAATCTCGTAGAACGGAGTACCAAGGCGTAGTAAAGCCCACCGGGCAATCCCCACCGGGCCGCTGCGACGTCTCACGGGCTCCGGGTGTCCACGTTTGCAGGCGGGATATGGCTACGCGCAACCACCGTTCGTGTGGCGATGTCCGTGACGAAGCACCACAATCATCCATAGTGATCTAACTGCAGCATCGGGGAGCAGGCAATGGCCGAGGAACTCGACGACATCGGCCGCGAAACAGCGGCGATGATGAGGCAAATGTTGCAGCTCGCGACACTTGTCGCGCTGCGCACCCGGGAACGTGGCCAGAAGGAAGCGGAAGCACGCGTCAGGGTCACCGAGGCCCGCCAGAAGGAGGGCCGCGAGCGTCGGCTGCGTGAGGCGGCGGATGCCAAGGCACGTGATCCGCGTAACCGCGAACTCTCGCGAATCTTGGAGCGCCCGACGCGTGAACGGGGCGTATCTCTCGAAAAAGATCGATTCTCCGCGCAGGCGGAGGCATCTCGAATGGCCGCGCAGCAAGCCAACCGCGGCTCCGTGCGATACGACTCGGTGGAGCGGCGAACCGCTCTGGCGCAACACCTTTCGCGCATGGGCATCTCGCCCGAACTGCAATCGGTGCGGCTGCTGATGGAGGTCGGACAGGCCCAGTCGGCACAGGACGCCGTGCGGCTCCGGGAGCAGGAGGCAGCGCAGCGGCGGGTGCGGGAGCAGGAAGCGCACGAGCGGGAGCGCGAACGCGCTCGCTCGCGTGAGCGAGTCTGAGCAGCAATAATTTCGAACCGTGGCGGATCGCAACCCGATCCGCCACTTTCCGTTTCGGCGCCGGCACCATACCGGCGCCCACGGTTCATCTCAGAGCGGGAACTCCCCCATCGTGGGATTGCTGAACAAGCCCTGCTGAGGGGACTTCAACGGCAGCGGCGTGAGCATGTCCTTGTGGCCGTTACGCACACTGCAGTACTTGAACGGGCCCTTGGGATCGAACAGTTTCGCCATGTGCGGGTCGGCGTGGTCGAGGAACCAGATGCTCAGCCCCGTCTTGCCGTCGTGGCGGAAGTGCTCCCACGCCCGCCACATGGCATCCAGTCGCGCGACCGCCTCGGCGTGCTTCCACCATTCGGGGCACCACACGGTGTCGCTGATATCGGTCACCTGCCGGCGGTACACGAGGCTGAGGTAGTTCTCCACGAACTCGACCACGCTCGCGTAGACCATGGGTGTTGACTCTTCGCTCACAGCGGTCGAACCTCCTTGGGCGCCGAAACATCCGGCAGTGTCTCTTTGATCAGGGCGGGACTGATCAGATCGGAAATCTCGGTCTTGCGCGTCGGTGACGGGTCGTGGGCTTCGATCGACCGCTCGACCGCGGCGGCGTCGGGGCCCTCCCACCACGGCACCGTGCGCAGCAGCACGGCCGGTGTGCCCGAGGCGAACAGGATGGCGCGGCCACGCGGCAGGGTCGCCAGGGCATGGGCGTTGAAGGTCCGCGACGAGCTCAGGGAGCGCGAATAACTCTTGCCGCCCTTCGATTCCGACACCGACTGCGAGATGCTGTCGTAGTCGCCGATGGCCTCGGAGCGCTGCTGCAGGAAGGTCATGTCGTCGATGCCGCTGCCGATGACCTTGATGTTCGCGGCGCCCCAGAGCGCCTCCATGCCATCGGGTCCCCAGCAGCGCGCGCCCTGCGCCCAGGACTGCAGCACCGTCATCACCACGATGCCGCGAGAACCGAAGTGGCTGTACTGCTTCGGCAGATCCTTCCAGCGCACGACATTGGCGGCCTCGTCGAGTGCGGCCAGCAGCGGCACCGGCAGTCGCCCGCCCGGCGACCGTGACGCCTCGCGGGAGGCCACGTCGATGACCGCCGCGGTCAGGGCGCTCACCAGCGGCGCCGCCGAACCCCGGCCCTCCAGCGACAGGCAGTAGAGGGTGCCGTTGCGCTCGAGGAATTCCAGTTCGTCGAAGGCCGACCGGCCGCCGTTGGGGATGATCCACGGCTGGATGTGCGGGAACTTCAGGCACCTGATCATCGCCTTCGCGCCACCGAAGATGCCGTCGCGCGTGCGGATGTCGAGGTTGTACTGGCCGGCGAGACCCTCGGCCATGTAGTGCTTGGAGTGCGCGCGCAGGATCTCGATGGGGGTGGTGTCCATCGGGTTGTTCACCCATTCCCAGGCGCGCAGGATATTGCTGCCCTCGAAACCCGCGGCCAGGAACAGTGCCGCGAGCAGATCCTCGGCCTCGGGGTCGAAGTACGAGTCCGCGCCCTGGCCGGCCGAGGGACTACCCTCCGCGTCGGAGAAATGACCCGCCAGGCTGACCGCCCGTACCTCGCAGCCGGGCCGGTGTACGTCGACCCACGCCAGCGGATCCCAGTACCAGCCGGGTTCCTGCTGTGTCTGCAGGTCGTGCGAATCCGGGGCCACGCCTTGCGGATCGAAGACGAAGATCTGACTGCCCTTGCCCGCCCGCACATCCCGGGTGGCGTCGACGACGTCACGCTTGTTGGAGGTGACGACCACCGGGCCGATGGCGGCGAGCACGGCCGGGATCACCCGGGAGGTGGTCTTGCCCTGCCGCGGGCCCCAGATGTCGACCTGCAGATCCTCGTAGGAGCCGTACATCATTTCGCCGTCGGCGACCGACATGCCGATCGGGATGCCCGGAACCAGCATGTCCCCGGGCCGCATCAGCGAACCCGGAATGAGCATGTCCCCGGTGAGGTGCTTGTGCAGCGGCACACCGATCTGGCCGGCCTTCTCGCGGACACCGGACAGCGTGAGCGCCTTGATGGCCCCGCCGGTGCCCATGTGATCGGCCTTGTCGTCGATCGCCAGTCGGCCCTTCTTGGCGTTCAGCTCGCGGCGGCGCCGGTACAGCACCCAGCCCAGCGTCCCCCCGAAGACGAGCAGGATGATCACGGTGGCGGCGGCCGGCCAGCGCAGCTCGCCCTCGAGCAGGTTGACCACGATGGCGATCGGGTTGATCGGCACGTGCTGGCGCGGCGAGCTCAGCAGGTTGCCCAATTGCACTGCCAGCCACACGGTTCCGAAGATGTAGAAACCCGCGTAGACGAGGTGCAGGACACGATCGGGACCCGGGTCGGCCGGGTCCGCAATCGGTTTCTTCGCCATCTCTAACCTCCTGGGATGACCTGTGAGTCGTTACCGCTCAACGGAATTCGTCCAGCAACCAGCCACCGGCAGGTCCACGCACGACGGTGGCGACGACCGTGGCCGGGGGTAGCGATTCCCGCCTGCCGTCCGGATAGACGACCGTCTGCTCGATGCCGATCTTGTACTGCTGCCGGTTCGAGTCGGCGCCGGCGGGAGCCTTCTCACCGGAGGCGAACGCGAACGCCTCGACGTGAGCGCCCGCCTTGGCCCAGCCGGCCCAGCGCAGTGACGGTCTCGGGGTTTCCACGCCGGTGGACGGGTTGTCCAGTGTACGGATCAGGCTGGGTCCCAGCCATTTCCGGGCCCGGCGCAGCGCATCGCCCTCGGACTCGGTGGCCGGGTACCAGGTGTAGATCTGCTCCAGCGCGGTCACCGCGACACCGTCGGGCGTGGTCGGGTCGGGGGCGGGGGCATCCTCCAGCAACCGGGTGGTGGACGTGGGCGGTTGCCCGGCAGACGGATTCGAGCCGCCGCCGGTCGAGCTGCCGCCGCCGCATGCGGTGGCCAGCACTGCGACGCTCACTACCAGCATCACCACCCCAATCGCGGGACGCATGCCTGCGCTCGCACCGTGCACACCAGTGCTCGCGCTCACCGGCCCGCGCCGGCGGCGCAGCACCGGACCACCCTTCCAGGCTAGTCGCTGAGCGGTATATGCGGGCCATGCCAGCGGGTTTCCCGAGTCGGCGTGTTCGTTCTCGCGGCAGCGGCTCATGTGCCGCGCTTGGCGTCGTGGAGGGTTTCCACCAGCGTGCGGTTCATTTCGGCGGCGGCCGCGAGCTGCTGCTGCAGCAGAGCCACCTTGCGGCGCAACGCGATCGCATCCATGCGTTCCAGGCCGGGGCTCTCGGCGGCACGCACCCAGTTGCGCACCGAATTGGTGTGCACGCCGATCTGTTCGGCGACCACCCGGCAGGCCTCGGATTCCGAGCGTAGTTTGCCGGTGAGGGCGATGACCTGTTCGACGGCGGCCTGCCGGACCTCCGGCGACACTCTTCGATACGACCGGTGCGGCATCATGCGGCGCTCCCCTCGTCCGAGCCGCGGCTCGCGGTGGTCTCGGTGAATTCGCTGAAACGCTGGTTGGTGTCGTGGATTCCGCTCTCCCGTTCCGAGAGCGTGAACTCCATGTGGAACGGGATGCCGGGCCGGCGGTCCTCGCCGATCTTGAGCAGGAACTTACCGGTGCCGGGCGCGGGCGGGCGCTGCTGGCCCGGTTTGAGCGCCTCACCGGTGAGCGCCTGCGGCGCGGACCAGCTGGTCACCATCTCCTCCTCGGCGGCGGTGAACGGCACGGTGGAATCCAGACGCGCGATCTCCTCGGCCGGGAGCGCACCGAAGATCTTGGCGCGGGCGCGTTCCAGGAAGCCGAGGGCCTTGGCGATGGCCGCCTCGGAGCCCAGGGACTGCAGGTCCTTGATGGTGTGGCTGATCATGATGAGCGAGGTGGCGATGCCGCGCTGCAGACGGGTGAGCTCGTCGACGCGGTCGACCATGAAGTCGCCCAGGCCCAGCACCTGCCACAGCTCGTCCATCACCACCTGGAAGTAGCGCTGCGGGCCCAGATCCGCGTCGGCCAGCACATGCGCGGCCTCGACGGAGGCGAAACCGTCGGCCCAGCAGGCCAGCATGACCGCGGCCTTGAGTTTCTTGTCGCCGTTGGGGATATGGGAGACGTCGATGCAGACGGCGGTGGCGGTGGTGTCGATCGGAGTGGTGGTGTGGCCGTTGAAGACCGCGCCGAACGGGCCCTGGGTGAGAGCGCGCAGGGAGCGGCGCAGGCCCTTGATGGCCTCCTGGTATTCGTCCGGATTGTCCGCGCCCGCATCGAGTTGCAGTTCGTCGCCACCCGCCACGACCACATCGAGCAGGTCCTCGATGATCGGCGGGTGGTCCGGTGTGAACGCGCTGCCCTCGCGATACAGGATGCGCAGCGCGGTGGAGATGAGGGTCTCCTCGAAGTCGCGCACGCGCGCACCGCGCACCAGTTCCACCAGACCGGCCACCAAAGTGACCTGGCGGGCCCGCATCTCCTGTATGACCTGGGTCTGCAGTTCGGGGAACTCGCCCAGCATCGGCACGATCGAACCCAGCACACCGGCGGCGAGCGGATTGAGCTTGCCGTGCCCGTAACCCAGGTCGATCACCTGGCCGCCGACCAGTTCCACCAGCTTGCGGTAGTCGGGCTTGACGTCGGCCAGGATCAGCGGGGTGATGCCCTGCGCGACGCCGCCCAGCACGATGCGGCGCACCAGCGAAGACTTGCCGAAACCATTGAGGCCCAGCACGAACAGGCTGGGCGCGGTGATGAAGCTGCCGCGCATGAACCAGTTCATCGGGTCGAAGCAGACCGGTGCGCCGGTGTGCAGGTGTGAGCCCAGCGGCGTACCGATGAGCGGCGCACCCGCGCCGACCGACCACGGCCACAGGCCCGCGACCTGCGCGGTGGTGGCGCGGTACTCGACCGGGCGGCCGACCACGTTCATTCGCCCGCCGCCCGCGCCGATGTAGCCGCGATCGGTGAGTTGTGCTGTGGTGCGGTCGAATTCGTCGAAGCTGCCGTACTCCATGCGCTCGGCGCGCGCCGCGAAGTTCCGCCGGCGCAAATCGTCGGTGTGCAGGCGGAAGGTGGCCCACGCCGCCCTGATGCCATTGCCCTCACGCGCGGTGACCTCGAGCTTGGCCCGCATGGTGTCGTCGAGCAGCTTGGGACCGGACTGCTTCTTCTTGGCCGCGGCCCTGCGCGCCGCCGCGCGCTTGGCCGCCGCGTCGCGCTCGGCCTGGTCGGCGACCTTGTCCCGCTTGTCCTTACGGGCGCCGCGGCCACGCTCCTCGGTGCCGGTCCGCTCGGACCGCCCGTCGCGCGCGGGCCGGTTGCGCACCGGCCGCTCCCCCGCCTCGCCCTCCGGCCGCGCCGCACGGGTACGGCCGGGCACGCCGGCCCGTCCGCCCAGGTGCACCCGATCCGCGTCCGTGGACCGCCCGCGACCCTCGGAGCCATTGCCGCGCCGGGCATCCCGCTCCGGGTCGGCACGGCGCTCACGCCCGCCTTCGGCCGCACGCCGCTCACGCCCGGATTCACCGTCACTGCGCCGCTCACGTCCGGGTTCGCCGTCTGCGCGCGGTCGTTCGCGCCGCCGTTCACCGGGCTCCCCGCGGCGCACCGCACCCGCCTCGGGTGTGGTCTCGCGACTCCGCTTGCGCTCCATGCGATCCCCCTCGGTCCGTTCCGGCCCGCGCGCCCGTGACCGAGCCTCGCCCTCACGCACACCGCCGGACCGCGCCACCGCGCCACTCCGGCCGGATCCCTTGTCCAGCACGCGCTCCGACCGCTCGGTGCCGCCGGGACGCCCGGCCGATCCCGCCGTGGGCTCCCCCAGCACATCGGCCGCGGCCCGCAGTGCATCCCCCGAATCGGCCTCCGCGCGTACCGCCAGCTCTCGCCCGGTCGCCGGGACCTCCGCGACCTCGGCGGCGGCGACACCCTGGGCCGTGCCCGATTCGCCTGTGCCACCGGTGGGTTCGAGGGCGGGCACCGCCGGAAGCCGCCGCCGGGCCGCCTTCTTCACCGGCTCCGCGCCGCTGTCCGCTCCGGGAACTCCGATCGGCTCGGCCACCGTCTCGCTGAGCCGCGGCATCGTGCCGACCTCGACCGGCTCCCGGCTCGTGATCTGCGCGTGCGTCCCGGCCCGCTCGGGCTCGGCCTCGGGCATCGGGACCGGGGCGCCGCGCTCCTCCACCGGCCGCTCGCCGACCGGCGGTTCCGGCTGCGCCATCGCCTCCGGATCATGCTGGGGTGCAGCGGGATCCGTGATGATCTCCTGCTCGGCGCGCACCGCTTCACCCTCGTGCTCGCCCATAACCTCGGCCGGCCGATCCTGGTCGGGCGGCTCGATGGGGTCGCGGCGGAGCATGCGGCGGTCCGGGAGGGTGCCGCGCCGGGGGCGGTGCTCGTCGCGCATGACGCGGGAGGACGGGGGCGGGTACGGGTCCGGCTCGTCGTGGGGGTCGACGGGATCCGGGTCGCGGCGGGAGCCGCGCCGGGTGGGCGGCGCGGCGTCGCGTTCGCGGACCGAGGGGTCGAAGTCACGTGGCATGGGTTACCCCGCAAGCGCTTTCGGAATGGTGGCGTGTTCGGGGAGGATCACCCCGCAGCCGAGCGAGGCCGCGAACGCCGCCGCCTGGTAGCGGTAGCAGCGGCGGATCTTGAGGCGGGCCTGGGTGGACAGGTCGCGGGTGATGGCCTCGATGCGCGGCAGGTCGCCGCGCAGGGGTTCGGTAATGGTGACCAGGGCGCCGAAGCGGGTGACGCCGTGCCCGCGGGCCTGCTCCTCGCGGGCCTGCTGGGTGGCGCCGACACGCAGGGTGGCGGCGGCGGACACGACGCCGCGCTCGGATTGCTGTGCCACCAGGGCGTTCTTGTAGTCGTCGTCCACGATCTGGGCGGCGTCGCCGGCCGAGTGCGGGCGGTAGACGATGGTGATGCGCTTGCGCGGCACCTCCGGATTCGGCGCGAGCAGCCGCTGCAGCACCCGCTCGTCGACCGCGCCCTCGGGGGCGGTGTCCATCTCCCAGGTGACCGAGCGGCCGCCGTCGTGGATGAAGTGGTCCCAGCGCTCCTCGTGCGAGACCGGGCCCGCGTCGGCCCAATCCAGGCCGTGCCCACCGGGTTCGCCCGCGGCCACCTCGAGATCGGCCTGGGCGGCCGGGTCGTAGCTGCGGCGGATGAACGAGATGATCTCCTCGGCGGCCATGGGCTGGGCGCGAACGCCGGCCTCCGCCAGGGCCGCACAGATGCCGGGCAGGCGGCGGCCGATCTCGACCGCCTCCTCCGCCGGATTCTTGCGGCGCTCCGCGGTGGTCGCCTTGAAGGTGATGGCGACCCGGGGCAGCAGCTGCACCCGCTCCTGCGGCAGTTCGGTGGCCAGCTCGTACATGACCTGCTGCGCGAGATCGGGGGCCTCGGGCCGGGTGATGGTGGAAACCTCGGTGAGCAAACGGTTTCCGGTCTCGGGCACGGTGTCGATGACCGGCACCACGGCCACGATGTCGGAGGTCTGGCCCAGCGAGGCCAGGAACGTGCCCCAGGCGCCCACCCAGCGGTCGATGACCGGCTGGTCGACGGCCTCGTGGCCCTGCGGCCAAGCGCGCAGAACGACTGTGTACTGGGCGAATTGCGGCAGGTGGATCATGCCGAAGCTGTAGCCGCCGGCGTCGATGCCCTCGTAGAGCCGCGACGGGGCCATCAGCCCGGGCAGGCGGGTGACGCCGCCCGGGATCCGGGAGAACCGCCCGCCCCGGTACACGTGCTCGCCCTTGGACCGGCCGCGCAACCAATGGAACATCATCAATCCGTTCTCGTAGCCGGAGCGGCCCGCCGTCCGCCACACCAGTGGAACCATCACGACCGTGCCGATGCCCGCCACCACGGCGGCCGGTTTCGGCCCGGCCGCCAGCGCCGTCAGCAGCGCGGTGATGACGACGGCGAAACCGACCACGGTCTCACCCCAGCGCAGGCCGAAAAGACCGGCGCTGCGGGGCTTCTGCCACAGTCCGTACGAGCGGCGCTCGTAGGTCTCGGTCATCGTCATCGCGGGATGGTGCTCCTGCCGAGGTCGGGTGAACGGTTGGCCCAGCGGTCACCGGCCAGGTCGCCCGCGGTGGACTCGGCTTTGCTCAGCGAGGCGGTCGCCGCGCGCGCCTGTGCGACCCGGTTGGCGACGCGGGACGCGCCTGACGGTACTGCGCCGCCACCGCCTTGGGCGGCAGGACTCGCGGCGGGCGCACCGCCGCCACCACCCGCCGGGCGTGGCGGGGGTGTCGGGCGTGGCGCGCCGCCGGGACCGCCGCCCCCGGGACCGGGACGGGGACGCCCGCCGCGACCGGGTCCGACGAATCCAGCGGCGCCGGGTCCGGCGGCACCGCGCGGGGCCACCGCGCGCGAACCGACCGCACCGAGCGCGGCGATGCCGACCAGGGTGCCGGTGGTGGCGGCCAGACCCGAACCGCCGGAACCGACGATGGCGACCGCCGGGGTCACCAGGCGCATGAGCGCCGGCAGCACGAACGCGACCGTGCACAGCAGCACGATGGCGACCAGCATGCGCTGGGCCTCGTCGGCGTCGGGCAGGTTCACGGTGCCGGTCAGATCGTCGGTATTGCCCGCGGTGGTGAACGCGATCATGTACACGATCGCCGCCACCGGCTTGTAGAGCATGAACGCGATGATCCAGCCCAGCAGCTTCGAGTACGAGGTGCGCCCGATCTGGGTGCCCGACGCAGCCGCGGCCAGCGGCAGCACGCCCGCGGCCACCACCAGCAGACCCTGGCGGACGATGGCGAGCACGATCTGGGCCAGCGCCCCGAGCAGGCCGACGATCGCGATGATCAGCACCAGACCCGGCGAGAACGCCTGCAGCTTCGAGGTTTTCACCATCAGCTCGGCGACGTTCTTGGCATTGCCGTTGGTGGAGTCGTTGATGATCCACTCGGAGAACTTGTCCGAGGCCTGGGTGGCCGCCACGATCACCGCACCCAGCATCCAGGAACTGAACACCACGCGCGCGAACATCCAGAACGATTCGGTGGCCTCACTGACCGCGGCTCCTCGTCTGGCCTGAGCCAGTTTCAGCCCGGACAGGATCACCGACGCCATCAAGAACAGAATCTGGACTTGATAGGTGTAGTCGTTGATCTTCGTGAAGAGCGCCCCCGCATCACTGACGCGTTCGTTCGGGATCTTCATCCAGAACGTCAACGCCAGCATCAACGCCTCGCCCAGACCGTTCATCAGCGAGTCCACCACCTTGCCGAAGGTGGAGTCCCACGCCTTGTCGCGCACGGTGGCGGCGGCGTCGGTCGGGTGGGTCGCGACATTGCCCGCCTTGCACGCGGCCGAGGCCGCGTCGCCCAGCGAGATGCCGGGCACGCCCAGCCCGTCGAGGGAATCGTGTAATTCGTTGCAGGCCTGGTCGAAACCGTACGTCTGGCCATAGGCCACAGTCGGGGTTGCGATCATGACGGTGAAGACGACCGCAAGGATCGTGACTAGCCGCCTCAGCATGTGGTCCACCTCTCGATGGGTCGCGATGCCATATCTGTTGTTGTCACCATCTGGTCCACCCCGCAAGCGAATCGACGTATTCGGTTTGCGCGGTCTTGGAAGTCGAAGGTTTGAGCCGCCAGTCGCCGGCGTCCCAGACCATGATCAGGCGCACCGCCGCCCACAGCTGCCGGTTGTCGACCACCGGCCCGCGCGCGGCCAGCCGCACGATGGCCATGTCGTCGGCGTAGTTCTCGATCTGGAAACCGTCGGGGGCCACCAGATAGCGAGTCACCTTCTCGGGCTGCTGTTTCGGCAGCCGTTGATCGGCGAGCGCCTGGTCGTAGGCGGTGAGCTGTTCCGCGGCCACCCGCACCTGCCGGACATAGAGCTCCCGGTCGGCCGGGCGGGCATTGAGCCGGTAGGTGATCTGGGCCGCGGCCAGCGCCGCGCCCTGCGGGGTGTGCGAATAGCCGACGGCCAGGCCGTTTTCCAGGCGTGCCGGACCGTCGGAGGTGGAGAAGGGCACGGACGCGCCGTAGACCCGCTGCCAGCCGTGGGGATCGGTGGTCCCCAGCGGGGCGGCGGTGAGCCAGTCGGCGTCGGTGGCCTTGCGCTGCTTGGACGGGTCCTGCGGCAGCGGCTGGCCGGCCGTGTTGTTGGGGACGTCGACGCGGCGGCCGAACAGATCCACCTCGGGCGCGGCGAAACCGGTGGCGCCGGAGTCGGAGGTCGCCGGGACGGTCCCGCCGGGCTTGGCGCTCGGCTTGCTGTCGCCGTGCCCGAAGTAGACCACCAGGCCGGCGATCAGGATGACCGCGACCAGGGCGGCCGAGGCGATGACGCCGAACGAGACGCGGTCGCGCTCGGGCGACTCCTTCTCGCTCATCGTATGGCCTCCGAAGTGTGTGTGCCAGTAGACAATTCAGCTGCCCGTGCCCGTCAGGTCGGCAGCAGGGCCAGCGCGATCCCGCTGGCCGAGGTCGCCATGATCGCGCCCAGCAGGCTCATCACCACCCCGTGCGTCGCGTCGTTGGCGGCCAGGTCGTCGCGGAAGGCATACCAGAGCCGGCCCGCGGCCAGGATCATCCAGGCCAGGCAGAACAGCAGCACACACCACAGCAGCCAGTCGATGAGCTGCATGATCGGCCGGATCACATCCGGCGGCATCTGCTTGTAGGCCAGCACGGCGTCCATCGCTGGCGCAACCAGCGCGGCGGGCATTAGGTGATCACTGCATTCATGATCGTGCCCGCGCTCGTGGCGACGATTCCTCCGATCATGGCCCCTGCCACCATCTTCGGCGACTCCAAACCGCCTCCTGTCCATTTCTCCCAGGCGAACCGGCCACCGGCGTAGGTGATGCCCAGGATTCCCGACAACAGAACGAACCAGGTGAAATACCGAACCAGTTTCAGCAATTTGTCCGACGCGGGCGGTGCCTCGGGGGTCGGATTCCCGACCTGGGCGAGGATCTGGCCGTACGCGTCGTGTACGGCGAGGAGCATGCTCATTGTCTGTCCTTATCCAAAAGCGAACTGCTAGTAACAATCTCGCCGATGCACGGCCCGGCCGTCCAACCGGCGACGACAACTCCTTCTACTGACTGCCCTGCCACCTTCCCTGGGGACCGGGCAGGTCCCCGCAACCGGGAACTCATTCCCGCACAACACAATCCGTCGGCGTCCATGATCACTCCTCCGGGTCCGGGAACTCGGAGCGGGGGGCGTCGAGCGCATCCTGCACGGCGGCCACGATGCCGGCGCCGAGCTCCCGCACGTCGGGCGTAATCTCTTCCAGCGGATCGGATTTGCGCTTGCGCTGCTGCGGCACCGGGTCGCCGGGTGACCACACCGGCAACTCATCGGCCTCGACCAGGGTCCATTCCTCGTGCCACGGCAACTGCCACACCTGACCCGCCAGCGAACCGACGACATCGCGGTAGCGGCGGATCTCGGCGGGCAGCCGGCCCGGCCGCGCGGCCACGGTGATCAGGCCCAGCACCTCACACGGACCGGCCAGCCCGGCGTGGTGCTGGCGCAGCAGATCGTGGGCGCGGGTGAGCCCGGCGATGGTTTCGCGCGCCATCAGCACCACGAACGGGGACTCCCGGTCGAACACGCCCGGCCAGCGCCGATACGAATCCGCCGCCGGTGCAAGCACATGCGAGAGCGTCGTCGCGCCCGTGCCCCCGTGCACGCCGAGCAGCCACACCAGGGGCGCTCGGCCATCGCCGGGTACGGGTCGGTCCCAGATCGGTGCGCGGCGGGATTCCGGCGGCGGCACCACACCGGCCGCCAGAGCGGCCTCGGAGGCGGATCGGCGTTCCTTCATGGCTGCGGTCATGATGCCACTCCAGCAAGCAGGCGGCGATACGCGCGGCGTGTCTCTGCGGCCAGGTTGCTGTGCCGCACCAACTCTCCGCGTGCGAGGTGTGCGTCATAGGGTATCTCGACGATCTCACGGACCCAGCCGTCCAGATGCTCCCGCAAATGCTCAGCGACCCGAGAATCACTGCCCGGCAACTGATGTGACACGACGATGGTGGTGTCGCCGACAATGCCGTCGCCCTGACCCTCACCCTGCCCGCCGAACTGATCGTCGAGCCACTCCAGCGTCACGCGCAAGCGGTTGGCCGCATCCACGCGCGCCGGAATCGACAGCACCAGCGCGATATCGGCGTCCTCGAGCAGCGGGCGCAGATGCCGGCTCGCGATCGGATTGCCGCCGTCGTAAACCGGGGTGTACCCGGTCTCGCCGAGCGCGCGGGCGACGGTCAGGTAGGTGGCGCGCCGGCGCAGCGGGGCGGGATCGCGCCACAGCAGGCCGATGCCGGAGGTGGCGCGGGAGAGACATTCCTTGAGCGGCGCGGCCTCGTCGTCGCCGCGGCCGTAGAGCCAGGCCTGCAGACTGATCGGGCTCAGGTGCTCGTCAGCGCCGCGCAACGCGAGATCACTGCCCGCGAAAGTGCCGTCCACAGCGACGGTTTGGGCGCCAGCGGCGCTCATCTCCCCCGCGATGCCGAGCGTTGTCGTGGTGGTGCCCGCGCCGCCGCAACCACCCACCACCAGAATCGGGCGCGGCGCGGGACCGGCCTCGCCGGAGTCGCCGCGGCGCTTGCGCAAGCGCATCACCGGAGCCTTGGAACGCGCGGCACGGCCCGTCGATTCGCCCTCTTCGGGTTTCTCGTCGAGCCAGCGGCTCCAGTCCTGATCCATTGTCTCCGCTCTCCTCTTATCCGGCCGGAATGCCCGCGGCGGGTCCATGGTCGCCGATGATCGCGGGGGCCGTCATTTCGTTGTACGCCGCCGTGACGGCGATCGGGCCGGAACGGGGTCCCGCCTCGAGTGTGCCGATGGATTGCGCAGTGCCGCCGTGGGAATTCAGCACATATAGAGCAACCCCACCGGCAATGGCTAGCAAAACAATGGCAACGATCAGGAACACGACGGCGAAAAACCGCCGCCCCGTGATGCGCTCGGCCGGCACGGCCGCGCGGTCGGCGACCGCGTCGAGCAGTTGCGAGGCCCTGTCGACCGCTCTCGGGGCGCGCTCGCCGGTCGATACCGCACCGGCTTCGCCACTCCCCGTGGGGAATTCGACGACCGTGTTGCCGCGGTAGCGGAGCGGCGGTGCGTAGGAGGCGCTCTCGCCGGATTCGCTCATCCAGTCCGACCAGGCCCCGTCGAAGTGGTTGCGCCGCAGCACCGATTCGGGCACCGGCGGAATCTCGAGCTCGGGTTCGTCGTGGATGTAGTGCGGGTAGCGGGCCGGGCCCTGCTCGTCGGCGAACGCCGAGTCGGCGTCGGGCCGTCCAGCCGGGGCCTGTGCGTCGAGTTCCAGGGCGGGGTACCAGCGCGACACTTTTTTGTACGACTTCAACATTCCCGCTGCGGGCACGTCGCTCGGCATCGTCTGACCCTCTCGGCGTCGGTCGTGGCTGACGGTGTGTTGTCGTCGGTGATCGTCGGTACTCTGCAGCCCGCCGTCGTCGCGTCGCCACGGGCGGTGCGCACGAAACGGTCCCGATCGGAAATTCTCTCGCATGAACAGGATTCCAACGACTCGACGCGCCGGACGACGCACCGTTCAATCCGCGCGCGCGTGCGAGTAGCAGGGTTCGCGACATCGTGTGAACGCCACGCCGACGGGGCGGTCTTCCCTGTGGACGCAGCAGAATCTACATTAACAAGACCAAGAATTTTGGAGGTTTTGTGAAGACAGCAGACATTGCCGCGGTTGTGACCGGTGGCGCGTCGGGACTCGGACTGGCCACCGTGCGGGAACTGCACGCGGCCGGCGCGAAGGTCGTTATCCTCGATCTTCCCTCGTCCGACGGCAAGGCCATCGCCGAGGAACTCGGTGAGCGCGTGGCGTTCTCGCCCGGTGACGTGACCAGCGAAGCGGATGTGACCGCCGCGCTGGACGCCGCCCAGGAGCTCGGCACGCTGCGAATCGCGGTGAACTGCGCGGGAATCGGCAATGCCATCAAGACGGTCGGCAAGCAGGGCGCGTTCCCGCTGGAGTCCTTCTCCAAGATCATCAACGTTAACCTGATCGGAACGTTCAACGTCATCCGCCTGGCCGCCGAGCGCATCTCGGCGGTCGAGGAGGCCGACGGCGAGCGCGGCGTCATCGTCAACACCGCGTCGGTCGCCGCCTACGACGGCCAGATCGGCCAGGCCGCGTACTCCGCCTCCAAGGGCGGCATCGTGGGCCTGACCCTGCCGGTCGCCCGCGACCTGGCCTCGTACAAGATCCGCGTGATGACCATCGCGCCGGGCCTGTTCCACACCCCGCTGTTCGCGACCCTGCCGCAGCAGGCCATCGACGCCCTCGGCGCGCAGGTGCCGCACCCGTCGCGCCTGGGCGACCCGGCCGAGTACGCGGCGCTGGTCCGCCACATCGTGGAGAACCCGATGCTCAACGGTGAGGTCATCCGCCTCGACGGCGCGATCCGCATGGCCCCGCGGTAATCAGCAGGGCCACGCGGTGATCACCGCGGCGATCACCCGGTGACGGCACCGGCGCGGGCACTCGCCCGCCCGGTGCCGTCACCGTTTCCGCGCAGCGCGAGCAGCTGCCGGGTGTGGCCGGGGATTTCGACATCGATCAGGCCGATGAACAGATTCCGCAGGGGCATGGCCTGATCCAGCAGCAGTGCGCCCGCGGAGAGCAGGCGGGTGGGCACCGGGCTGTCCAGTTCCGCGTCGCTGAGCGCGGGCCCGCCGAAACCGCACAGCATCTCGGCCTGGCGGCGCAGGCGTTCGCGCAGGCCGGGGAAACCGCCCGCGAGATCGACGACACGGTCGATGGTCCAGGTGTCGAGGGCGAGGCGATTGTCGTAGGTGGCGTGCTCCCCCGCCGCCACCGACGACGCGGCGGCCATGGTGGCGGCGGTGACGAGGGAGACGTGGGCCAGGATCCGCTCGGCGTCCCACTCACCCGGCGGAGGCGGCAGCGGCGGGCCCGAATCCGCCACGGCGGCAGCGGCTTCCAGCAGGGTGTCGTAGACCTCGCGCAGCGCGGTGGCGTCGAACATCAGGCGTGGGCCTGCGACATTTCCCAGGGCGCCTGCGGCAGTACGGCGCCGGTCTCCAGCAGCGACTTGAGGTTGGCCAGCACGGCGGGCCAGCCGCTCGAAATGCCCTGCAGCATTTCCTGATTCGGCAGGTTCTCGTGGGTGACGGTGAGCCGGACGATGTCCTGGTGGGACTCGATGAGGAAGGTCACCACCGACGGGGCGCGGTCCGCTCCGATCGAATCCTCGAAGGTCAGGACGAGGCGGTGGGGCTCGTCGACCTCGAGGACCTTGCCGACGACATCGATCTTGTCCGAGCCGTCGACGCGGCGGTGCTCCCATTCCGAACCGGGCTGCCAGTCGGACACATTCGCGTGTCCCCAGTACTGCGCGGTCAGGTCGGCGTCGGTGAGGGCCTTCCACACCTGCTCGGCGCTGGCGTGGATGTAGGTGACGTAGACGTAGTTCGGCACGGTGGCGGTCATGGCGTACTCCTCTGCCTGGTTTTTGACGGCGCGCAGGACATCCAGCCGGGGGCGATCGAAGACGGAGATCCAGCGCTGTTCGATGTCGTGAATCGGGGTCGGATTGATGTAGTGCACCCGTTCGCGACCGCGCCGCAGCACGGTGACGAGGCCGGCCCGCTCCAGGATGTCGAGGTGCTGGGTCACCGACTGGCGGGCCATCTCGACCCGTTCGCACAGTTCGCGCAGGGTCTGGCCATTGTTCTCCCGCAGCCGGTCCAGCAGCAGGCGGCGGGTGGAGTCGGCCAGGGCCTTGAAGACCGCGTCCATCTCGGGTTCGGGTTGCACGGGAAAATTATGCAGGCATTTACCTGCATAAGTCAACGCCCCACCGCAGCGCCCCGCCGGACGGGCGGCCCGGCACCCCCTCTTACGTGGGAATTTCGTTCTCGGACATGACAATCCGCGCATTCACCGTCAAGATGTTCAACGGCCCTCGGCCAGAACTGACATCGTTGTCTCAGCAGCGCCCGGTGTTTCGCGGCGCGGACAGGAGCGCCCGTGGCGACGCCGCAGACCTCGGACCCCGTCTCATCGGTGATCGTGGAGACGATCCGGCCGGCGCGCATCGGGACCAGGCTCGCCCATCCGGTGCTGCGCACCACGGTGCAGCAGTTCCTGCGTGCCGGAGCCTGGGTCGCCGACCTGGGCCCGCGCCCCGCGCACCTGGTGTTCCGGATGACGCGGCTGTCCGAGCAGCCCGCCCGGGTGCTCGGCACCCCGCGCGGCACCCGCCGCGAACCGGTGCGGTTCGAGCACTGCGATGCCGAATGGCTGTGGAGCGCACCGGTTCCCGATCCGCGGGTGGACCGCGACGCCGCGATCCTGTACCTGCACGGCGGTGCGTTCATCGCGGGCGGGCTCAACAGCTACCGCCGCCACACCGCCCGCCTGGCCGCGCTGAGCGAGCTGCCGGTGTTGACCGTCGACTATCGGCAGCTGCCCGACGCCCACCCCAACGAGAGCCTCGACGACGCCCTCACCGCCTACCGGCACCTGCTGGCCGAGGGGTTCCCGCCCGGGAAGATCGTCGTCGCGGGCGATTCCGCGGGCGGCGGACTGGCGCTGCGGCTGGCGCTGACACTGCGCGAGCTGGGTCTGCCGCTGCCGGTGGCACTGTCGGTGACCTCGCCGTGGGCGGATTTCGACTCCGCCGCCCGCCTCGCGCATCCCAATGCCCGCTACGACGCGGTGCTGCCCGCGGTCGGCCCCGAGATGGTGGTACGCCGCGGTATCGCCGTGGACGGCGAGCTGGATCCGAGCTGGTCGGTGGTGAATCACGATTTCACCGGTCTGCCACCGATTCTGTTGCAGGTCGGCTCCCGCGAGATGCTGCTCGCCGACGCGCTGGCGGTGGCGAAACGCGCCGAGGCGGCGGGTGTCCCGCTGCGCCTGCAGGTGCGGCCGAGCGCCCCGCACACCCTCATCCACCTGGGTGCGGACCTGCTCGCGGACGGCCGGGACGCCGCCCGTGACGCGGCCGATTTCCACCGTGCGATGATCGATCCAGGTCGCCTCGGCCGCAGCGCCGCCTGATCCGCACCGGCGGTCCCGACCCTCCGATCCGAGAGGCTCCGATGTCCCAGTCCGCCAATGCTTCTCAGCCCGCGATCCTCGTCACCGGGGCGGCCGCCGGTATCGGCCGCGCCGTCGCCGCGCGGTTCGCCCGGGAGGGCTGGACCGTCGGCCTGTACGACATCGACGCCGACGCGGTCGCCCGCGCCGCCGCCGAGATCGGCGGGCGGACCGTGACGGGGGCCTTCGATGTCACCGACCCGGCGGGCTGGGATCGGGCCCTGAAGGACTTCGACGACGCGACCGGCCGGCTGGACCTGCTGGTCAACAATGCGGGCATTCTGGTCTCCGGGCCTTTCGGCGAGATCCCGGTGGAACGCCAGCATCGTCTCGTGGACGTGAACGTCAAGGGCGTCCTCAACGGCTGTCACGCCGCCCTCCCCTATCTGCGCCGCACCTCCGGCAGCCGGGTCATCAACCTGGCCTCGGCCTCGGCGCTCTACGGTCAGCCCGGCCTGGCGACCTACGGAGCGACCAAGGCCGCGGTGCGCAGCCTGACCGAGGCCCTCGACCTCGAATGGCGGCACTACGGCATCACGGTCAGCGACCTGCTGCCCCTGTTCGTCGCGACCGACATGATGACCGAGGTGAGCCGCGGCTCGAAATCCGCGACCACGCTGGGCGTCCACCTCACCCCCGACGATGTCGCGGAAGCGGTGTGGCACACCGCGATCGGACGCCGCCCGCTGTCGGGCCCGCACGTCCTGGTCGGCCTGCAGACCAAACTCACCGGCCTCGCCATCCGCCTGTCCCCGCCCTTCCTGACCCGGGCGGTGGTGGGCTGGATCAGCAAGGCCGATTCGCTGCGGTAGCGCCTAGCTGCGGTCGCGTCTACCGGATCCGTCGACGATAGGAGCCGAATCGGCTGGTCGCGGGCGTTCAGGGGAATCGATGCCCGACCTTGACCTCGTCGGGCGGGGGCGGCGTGCGCATCACGTGACCGGCAGTGCGTGTGCGATGTCCGCCCCGGGCATGCCCGGCTGCCCGGCGGTCCGAGCAGGTGGCGCGGCGCGCATCGGCCGGGCCGCCACCGCCCTCGCCAGGATCGACGCCAGGCCCAGGTAGCCGCGGAGCGCGGGGATCGAAAGTGCCAGGGAGACTACGGTTTGCGTGGTTCCGGCCGGGAGCGGGCGACCGGCGAATCGATCGGCGATCCAGTTCTGGCACAGGGGCGCGGCCAGCAGTCCCAGGCTGGCGTGACCGCCCAGCACATCGCGCAGATAGCGGACCGAGGTGCCCTCGGCCCGGTAGCGATCGACCAGCCGATCCACATTGCCGCACGGAATGATCAGATCGTGCACGCCCTGCACCGCGAGCACCGGGAACCGCGGCGCTCGCGCGCCCGGTTCGACATCGGCCAGGACGGCCCGCACCTGCGGCAGGGTCCGTAGCGTGGCCAGGGCCGAACCGTCGCGATCCTGGAGCCGGGACCGGCGGCTGCGCAGCAGGAGTGGAATCGTGGCGCTGGTTTCGGCGCGGTCGAGCAGGTCGAGGGACGCGGCGTCGAGGTGCTCGCGCAGGGTGCGGTCCAGCGCCGGGTAGGTGCGGCGCAGTCCGGCCACGCACAGGGCGGCCAGCCCGCCGAAGGCCGAGCCGTTGAGCCGGAAGAAGGTCGATTCGAGGTTCCCCACCGGCGAACCCAGCACCGCGGCAAGGATATTCAGCTCCGGGGCATAGCTCGCCGCGAGCTCGGCGGCCCACACCGTGGCCAGACCGCCGCCCGAGTAGCCCCACAGCGCCACCGGCGAATCACCGGGCCGCGCCAGGAAATTCAGGGTGGCGCGCAGGCCGTCCAGGGTGCGGTGGCCGGGCTCGCGCGGGGCCCCGAACCGCCCCGCGGTCCCGGTGTGGTCGGGCACCGACACCACCCAGCCGCGGGTCAGGGCGTGCTCGATGAGCAGCAGCTCGAACTGCGGAACCGCGCCCAGCGCCCGCGCACCGCGACGGAACGCGTACGACGGCAGGCACTTCGAGGCGACGGCGTCGATGGCGCACTGAAAGGAGACGAGCGGCCGGTCGGCCGCCGGGTCCGCGCCGGAGGGCAGCAGCACCGTGGTGACCGCCGCCTCGGCGCGGCCGTGCAGATCTGTGCTGCGGTACAGCAACTGGGTGGCCGTGACGCGCTGCGGAATCCGGCCCAGCAGTGCGAGTTCCACTGGACGCGAACGCAGGACGGCCCCGGGCGCGACCCGGTCGAGTCCGCGGGGACGCCGGTAGAACGGGTCGTGCTCGGGCAGCGGTGGTTGCGGATGGTCGTCCCGCGGCGGCTGCGGCGCCCCGGTTGGATACGCGATCACGCCAATCCCCTTTCGGCCGACGGTTATCCGGTAGCGGTCCGCGCGCCCGTCTCGGTCCGGGACGCCAGCGCGAACCGCAGTTCGCTGCGGCGGGCGACCGCGAGTTTGCGGTACACCCGCGTCAGGTGCTGCTCCACCGTACTGGTGGTGATGTTCAGGGCCTCGGCGATATCGCGATTGCGTTGACCGAGCGCGGCCAGCTCGGCCACCCGCCGTTCGGCCGGGCTCAAGGCGTCGAAACCGGTGTCTACCAGGGTTTCTCGCGCGGCTGGCACCGGGTCGACCTGCAGGCGGGCCAGCAGCGGTTCGGCCCCGCAGCTCTCGGCCAGCCGCGCCGCCTCCCGCAGCGGGGGCCGGGCCCGGTCCGACTCCCCCAGCGCCCGGTAGGCGTTCCCGAGATCGGCGAGCACCGTGGCCAATTCGAGTTCGTCGCCACCCGAGCGGGCCAGCGCCGCCGAACGGCGCAGCAGCGTCACCCGCCGCAGCGGATCGCTGGTCGCGGCGAGCAGGCGCAGCGACACCCCACCGGTGTGGTGCTGCTCGGCTCCGCCGATCAGGTCCAGGTGCCGGGTGACCAGATTCCGCACCTGCCGCTGCTGCCCGGATACCAGGCCGGCCGCGGCCAGGTCATTGCGCCACGGCGCCAGCCAGGCGAAGTCCATGTCCCACTCGTCCATCAGCCGCCCGCACCGGCGGAAGTGCCGCAGCGCCTCCTCGGGCCGGCCGGTGGCCAGGCAGTGCTCGCCGCAGGCGCGCAGATAGCCCAGCGCGAAACGGGATTCGAACATGGCGCGCGGCATCGGCCGCTCCAGCTGTGCGGCGGCCTCGGCGTGCCTGCCCTGTGCGGTGAGCGCGCGCACCAGCACCGCGACCGCCCGGCCCAGCCACACCCCGAGCTGTTCGGCGGGCAGCAGATTGAGTGCCGCCAGGGCATGTCCGGCCGCCTCGACCGGATTTCCCTTGCGCAGCAGCGTCTCCGCGCGCGCCGAGGCGAACAGCGCCTGCCAGGTCGGGGCGCGGCGCGCGGTGGCCTCGGCCAGCAGGGCGGTACACCAGGCGTCGGCGGCGTCGAGGCGATCGGTGTGCAGCAGGCAGTCGACCGCCGCCACCAGCACCTCGACGGTGGCGGGGGTCAGCCGGTGGTGTGCCAGGATGCGCTGGGCCGCGGCGGCGGTCTCGGCGGGTGAGCGCTGCTCCCACAGTCCCGCCAGCAGTGCGGCGGCCTGCCGGTGGGGTGAGTCACGGTCCGGCGACGGCGATTCCGGGCCGGAGCGGGCGCGGGCCAGCCACGGATGCCGTTGCGCCTGCACCGGATGCGTGTAGCGCAGCCACGCCCCGACGAATTCGAGCCGATCGGCCGCCGCCGCGTCCGTGCTGCGACGCAGCTGGACCAGCGCGTGATCGGCGTGCAGGACATGACCGTGCCACAGCATCTGCAGCACGGTCATGGGCAGCTCCGGATACGGCACCCGCCCGGTGCGCAGGGCCGCCTTGAGCCGGCCGAAATTGCGGGTGCGGCACGACGGGTTGATCCGCCACTCCACCGCCACCAGCCGCGTCGCGATGGCGGCCCGCTCGTCGGCGCGTCTGCTGGCCCGATAGGCCAGCTCCAGATAGGTTCCGGCGCTGTCCAATTCATCGGCGTCGAAGGCGCGGTCGGCGACCTCCAGGAGCACCTGCGCCGCCCACGAGCCGCGGGCGTCGCCCGCCTCGACCAGGTGCCGGGCCACCGTCGCCGCGGGCAGGCCCTCCCGGAACAGCAGTTCGGCCGCCCCGGTGTGCAGGGCGCGCCGATCCTCGTCGGGCAGGTCCCGCAGCACCGGGGCCGCCAGCTCCGGGTGGGGGCGGCACTCCCCCACGATCAGCCCGACCGCCGCCAATTCCGTGACCACCGCACGGGTCTCGTCCAGTTCCGTGTCCAATAGCGCCGCCACCCGGCCCACCCGCGCGGCGGCCCCCAGCACCGCCACCGCGCGCGCGACCCGCAGCCGCTCCGCGTCCGCCGCGCTCACCTGGGTGGTGACCGCCCAGCTCGTCCTGGCGCCGGCCCCCACCGGCATGTCCCCTCGGTCCCGAGCGACCGACCGTGCCATCTGACGTCCCTTTCACCGATCGGGATGCGCCCGACTGACAGGCGTGGCACGGCGAGCTTCGGTGTGCTGGAGCGGCATCATTGCAGCGAGGGCGCGTAGGCGCCCAGGATCAGCCGGGGCACAACGGTTTCGAAATGTACTGCCAAACAGTGTATTTCACATTCGCCTAGGAGGTGGTGACAAGCGCCCCCGGGCGATAGACCAGGGCAGCCGCCGACGTGTCGTCCACCGCGAGGAACACCACCGCGTGCGCCTCGTCGAGCATGCCCTGGGTGGCCGCGTTCAGATACGCGTGCACCGGGCCCGCGGAATACGGGTCGCCGACGAACGGGTCGATCCCGGCGACCGCGGCCGAGGGCACCCCGATCCGATAGGCCACCCGCTCCCGGAAGCCGGGGACGGGGGCCGGGGCCAGCAGCACCGCGCCACCGGTGGCGAAGTCGCTGGGCTGCAGTCCTTCACCCCCCAGGCATTCGCGCAGCGCGGCCTCGGCCAGCGCGAGCGGGTCCCCGGTCTCGGTGCGCACGGTCAGCGCGGTGCGGCCGCCGGTGCCCGCCGCCTCCAGGTCGGCCCACGCGGTCGGGGCGAGCGCGCCCGGGGTCTCGGTGGTGTAGATGCGGCCGAAACCGCCCGCGCTGTCGGAGGAATGCAGCAGGATGGCCGCACCGCTGGCGGCGTAGGGGAAGTCCTCGCGGTCACGCTCGGTGGACGGGTGAGTGTCGCCGGCCACGATGAGCGCGTACTCGACATCGCCGAGACCGGTGAAGCACTGGGCGGCCATGAGCGCGTGCACCACCCCGGTGCCGCCGTTGAGCAGGTCGAAGGAGAACGCGGGCACCCGCCCGGTCGCGTACTCCAGGCCCACCTCGAGGCGCTTCTGGATCAGCGCGGCCACCGCGGGTTCGGCGATATTGCTGTCCCGGAACACCCCGGCGTTGACCACCAGGCCGACCTGGTCGGCGGAGACCTCCGCCGCCGCCAGCGCCTGCGCGCCGGCGCGGGCGGCCAGCTCGAAGTAGCTGCCGGTGTCGGCGTCGGTGCAGACCGCCGCGGAAACGATTGCGGTGCTCATGGATTCAGGCCTCCAGCCGGGAGATGGTCGCGGCGAGGTGCCCGGAGACCACGCCGGACGCCTCGGGGATCAGCAGCACCTTGGAGCCGCGCGGAATCCGGCCCTGCGCCAGATGTTCGCGCAGCACCAGGAAGTGCGAGGTGGACGCGGTATTGCCGTATTCGGCGTAGACATTGAGCGCCTGCGGCATCGGGGTGTCGAAGTGCCGCTCGGTGAGCGAGCTGATGTACTCGATGGCCGGGCCGCTGAACTGGTGGTGGATCCAGTAGTCGTACTTCTCGCTCTCCCAGGCCCGGCCGGTCTCCAGCAGGAAGTCGGCCATGCGCGAAATGCCCTGCAGGAAGCGGGATTCGCTGGCCAGGGCGCGGTTGTCGGTGTACATGGCGATGCCGGTGGTCTTGTCGCTGGGCATGCCGACGCAGTGCTCGGCGCCGGCCGAGGTGGTCATGAGCTCGATGTAGTGGATCTCGTCCGCGTCGTCGCCCTGGTCGTCGACCACCACGGCCACAGCCGCGTCGCCCACGGTCAGGGCGGCGAACTGCGGGTCGTAGGGCTGGGAGATCTCGCGGGTGGCGGTCTCGGCGATGGGGGTGATCTGCTCGCCGCTGACCACCAGGCCGCGGCGCACCACACCGGACTTGATCATGCGGTCCAGCACCAGCACGCCGGTGATCATGCCCGCGCAGGCATTGGACAGGTCGAAGTGCAGGGCCCGGCCCGCGCCGATCGCCGCACCCAGCTGGGCAGCGAAAGACGGTGCGAAGCAGTACTGCCCGGGCGCGGTGAAGCGGGTGATCGACACCGAGATGATGACGTCCAGGTCCGCGGCGTCGTAGCCGGAGCGGGCGAGGCAGTCCTCGATGGCCTGGCGCGCCAGTGCGAACGACGATTCGTAATTCTCCGGATCACTATTGTGCACGCGCCGGTTCTTGATTCCGGTAATTCGTTCCAGGTCCAATGCCCTGGGTACCGAAAGGCTGTTGATCACGTCCTCGGTGGAACGGATGGTCGTGGGTGTGTACGCACCGATCGATTCGAAGCGTGTACGCATGTGGCCCCCTGCTCTCTGGACTGAGTGCGTCCGGTCGAATGTGGCTGCGGCGGCCGCAATTCGGTGTCCCCCGAGCCGGCCCCGCTGATATCCCGTAGCCCCGATGCCAAGTGAAACGCTACCGTACCCACCGGTAGGCGAGAGCCCCACGCGCCCCACCAATCACAGTGCGCTCGAGTGATTTTCGCGGCGTAATCGCTGGAAGGAAGTGGTACGCACGCCGATCGGCGAATGGACGCCGAGTCACCCCGTAGGGGTGGAATAGGGGGTTGCGAAGAACCGGTGTCGGTACCCGGGGACACACTAAAACTGTTGTATATCAAACGAATACGGAGCGCCACGTCTAGCGGTCCGACATCACCCCGTGTAGCCTCACCGATACATTCCTCGCATTCCTCGACAATTCACTGGGGGAAGTGTGTCGCATTCCTTGCCCACCATTTATTGGCGCGCTCTCGATCGTTTCAGCGATATCGTCGACGCCCATCCCGAACGGGAGGCGGTGATCTATGCCGACGGCAGGAATCGGGACGGCCTGCCCGATTACCGCCACCTCACCTACGCCGAACTCGACGCGTGGTCGGACACGATTGCCGAGCGGTTCGCCGAGGCCGGCGTCACCCGCGGCGTGCGCACCATCGTGCTGGTGCGGCCGGGACCCGAGCTGTACGCCGTCCTCTACGGGCTGTTCAAGATCGGCGCGGTGCCGGTGGTGATCGACCCGGGCATGGGCATGTTCAAGATGCTGCGCTGCCTGCAGGCCGCTGACGCCGAGGCCTTCGTCGGCGTCACCGAGGCGCAGGCGCTGCGCATCGTGTTCCGCGCCTACTTCCGCAAGGTGCGGATGGCGGTCACGGTCGGGCGCTCGTGGTGGCAGGGGCCCACCCTCGAAAGCTGGGGCCGCACACCGGCTTCCGCGCTGCCCGAACGCGAGCACGCGCCCGATGACGAACCGCTGCTCATCGCCTACACCACCGGCAGCACCGGGCCCGCCAAGGCGGTGGTGCTCACCCACGGCAATCTCAGCGCCATGGTCGACCAGGTGGACGCCGCGCGCGAGCACGTCGCGCCGGGCACCTCGCTCATCACCGCGCCGGTGGCGGGCATCCTGGAACTGCTGCTCGGATCCCGGTGCGTGCTACCGCCGCTGATTCCCTCCAAGGTCGGGGCGACCGATCCGGCGCACGTGGTCGACGCGGTGCAGCGATACGAGGTGAAGACCATGTTCGCCTCCCCCGCCGTGCTGATCCCGCTCCTGCGGCACATCGAGCAGACCGGGGCGGCGCTGCCGAGCATCGAGAGCATCTACTCCGGCGGAGCGCCCGTCCCGGACTGGTGCATCGCGGCGCTGCGGCAGGTGCTGCCCGAGCCGGCGAAGGTGTACTCCGGCTACGGCGCGACCGAGGCGCTGCCCATGGCGACCATCGAATCCCGTGAGCTGCTGGGCGATCTGGTGGAGCAGGCGCACACCGGGCACGGGGTGTGCGTCGGCGCGCCCGCGCTCCACGTGCAGGCGCGCATCATCGCCATCACCGACGATCCGCTGCCGGACTGGGCGGATGCGGAGGCGCGGGCAGCCGATCTGGCGGCGTCGCGCGGGATCGGCGAGCTGGTGGTGTCCGGGCCGAATGTCAGCCCCCGCTACTTCTGGCCGCAGGCGGCCAACCGGACCGGCAAGATCGCCGAGGGCGAGGTGATCTGGCACCGCACCGGAGACCTGGCCTGGATCGACGACGCCGGGCGAATCCGCTTCTGCGGGCGCAAGAGTCAGCGACTGGAGACGGCGAGCGGGCCGATGTTCACCGTGCAGGTCGAGCAGGTGTTCAACACCGTCGAGGGCGTGGCCCGCAGCGCGCTGGTGGGCGTGGGTGCGCGCGGGGACCAGCAGCCGGTGCTGTGCGTGGAGCTGACGCCGGGGGCCGACCGGGCCGTGGTCGAGGACCGATTGCGCGGGCGGCGCGACGAATTCGACATCACCAAGCCGGTGGCGGAGTTCCTGTTCCATCCGAGGTTCCCGGTCGACATCCGCCACAATGCCAAGATCGGCCGCGAGAAGCTGGCGGTCTGGGCGGCCAAGCAACTCGACGGGTAGGGCCGGAGCATGAAAAGCCCGGCGCCGCAGGTGGTTCCGCTGGTCACGCGGTTGTACCTCCTGGCCGGGATCGCCGCACGGCTGTATCTGGTGGCCGGACTGATCGCCGCGGTGGCCGGGCGCGCCCCGTCGAATCCGGCGCTGCGGCTGCTGTGGTGGGCCGACGCGGCACTGTGCGCCGCGGATCCGGCCACCCGCATACCGGTCAGCATGGCCGCCGACGAACTGGCCAGCCGGGTCGGCTGGGGCACAGCGGCGCTGACGCCGCTCCTCGGCCGCGCCCGGCGACGCGACCACACACTTCTGGAGGCATCGTGAAAGCAGCAGCATCGTGAAGGCATTGGTGACGGGGGCCTCCGGCTTCCTGGGCGGCGCGCTCACGCGCCGGCTGGTGCGCGACGGGGACCATGAGGTGGCGATTCTGGTGCGGCGCACCAGCAATCTGCGGGACCTGGCCCCGGTGCTCGACCGGGTGGAGCGGGTGGTGGGCGATCTCGGCGACCCCGACTCGCTGGAACGCGCCGTCGCCGGGGTCGATGTCGTGTTCCACAGCGCCGCCCGCGTGGACGAGCGCGGCACCCGCGCCCGCTTCTGGGCCGAGAACGTCGCCGCCACGGCGCGATTGCTGGCCGCTGCCCGGGCGGCGGGCGCGCAGCGGTTCGTGTTCATCTCGAGTCCGAGCGCGCTCATGGACCGTGACGGCGGCGACCAGATCGATATCGACGAGTCGGTTCCGTATCCCCGCCGCTACCTCAACCACTACTGCGAGACCAAGGCCGCCGCCGAACGCCTGGTGCTGAAGGCGAATACACCCGGATTCACCACTTGCGCGCTGCGGCCGCGGGCCATCTGGGGTGCGGGCGACCGATCCGGGCCCATTGTGCGGCTGCTCGAACGGGCGGCGGCCGGGACCCTGCCGGATCTGTCGGCCGGGCGCGAGGTGTACGCCTCGCTATGCCATGTCGACAATATCGCCGAGGCCGCGGTCAAGGCCGCTGCCAGCGAGAATGTCGGCGGCAAGCCGTATTTCATCGCCGATGCGGAGCGGACCGACGTGTGGGGGTTCCTCGGTGACGTCGCCGCGGACCTCGGCTATCCGCGGCCCGGCCGCCGGCTCGATCCGCGCGTGGTGGCGCTGGTGGTGTCGGTGATCGAAAACCTCAGGCGGGTACCGTATCTCGCCGAAAACTGGACGCCGCCGCTGTCGCGGTACTCGGTGGCGGTGATGACCCGCTCGGGCACCTACGACACCTCCGCGGCGACCCGTGATTTCGGATATCGGCCCGTAATGGATCGCGACACCGGCATGACCGAACTGAAATCCTGGATCCGCAGCGGGGAGGTGATCGCCGGATCCACCCGCTGACCAGCGCTCGGACGCTCCCCTCAAAACTTGTGTTACGCGCGGTACCGGCTAACATGGCTGGTACCGCGCGAGGGTGAGTCGGTGCTGACGGCCCTCGAGGCCGCAGACGCAGTGCAGCACCGCTACTCAATGAGGAGAGCGCCCGATGCCGGAGTTCGACTATCACGGCGTATCCGTCGCCTACGATCGCGCCGGGTCCGGGGATCCGATCCTGTTCCTGCACAATATCGGCGGTGACCGGCGCATCTGGGTGAACCAGACGCGCGCGCTGGCGGCCACCAACACCGTGTACGCGCTGGACCTGTTCGGCTACGGCGACTCCGACTCACCCGCGGACGGCTACACCGTCGACAACTACGTGCGCATGGTGTCGGAGTTTATCGAGGCGCACGGGCTCACCAATGTCACGATGGTCGGCAACTGCTTCGGCAGCGCGCTGTCCCTGCTGTACGCGCGCCGCAACCCGCAGAATGTGCGCGCCCTGGTGCTGTGCAGCCCGCTGACCGCCGCCACCCTGCGTCCCACACCGACCGGTTGGACCGCGCGCGCGGCCGCCCAGCTCCCGCTCGACTCCGTCGCGGGCGCGATCCGGCTGCCCGGTTTCGCCGCGAATCTCGTCGTCCGCGAACAGCTCGGCCCGCGCGGCCGCGGCATGGGCTCCTCCCCCTTCACCGGTCTGCGCCACCGCTGGAGCGAACCCCGCCGCCTGCTGCCACCCGCCGCCATCGCGCGTGACCTGCCGAAACTGGCCGTCCTCGACGACTTCCGGCCCGCCCCCGGCTTCCCGCCCATCACCACCGTCTGGGGCGCCAAGAACCACATCCTGTCCGCCGCCGCCGGCGCCCGCCTCAACACCACCCTGTGCCCGTCCGAGGCCATCGAACTCCCCGACTGCGGTCACCTGGTCATGCTGGAGCAGCCCGAAACCGTCACGGCCGCCATCCGTGCCGCCACCCGCACAGCCCTGGCGGGCTGAACTCGCCCAGCACACAACCCCCTCTCCGCCACGGACGCCCGGCGTATCCGCCGTACCCGGCGTCTCGAAAGAACAGTTGCCCGCCAGCAACTCAGGTCAGCCTGCCGCCCGGTGCAATCGGGTAGCGAGCTCACGCAGGTGCGCCGCCAGTTCCGGCGGCTCGAGGACCCGGAAGTCGAAACCGAAACCCGCCACGTGGACGGCGATGGCGTCGAGTGAGTCCGCGCCGGTGTGCAGGATGCAGGTGTCCGGGTCGACGGCCTCGAGCACGCCGACAGTCGGCGCGATCACCTCGGCGGCCCGTTCGACCGAGGTCAGCAGGGTGATGCGGGCCTGATAGCGGTAGGGCGCGGTGGTGACGCCGCGGGAGACCTGAGCGGCGGCGTCGGGGGCCTCGCGTGGTGTGAAGCGGGGGCCGGTCGGGATGCGCGGGGTGAGGCGGTCCACCCGGTAGGTGCGCCAGTCCTCGCGGTCCACGTCCCAGCCGGTCAGGTACCAGCGGCGGCCGATGTGCACCAGGCGGTGCGGTTCGGTTGTCCGGCGCGAGGATTCGCCATCGTGGGTGCGGTAGTCGAATCGGAGGCGATGCTGGTCACGGATGGCCGCGGCGATGGCGGTCAGGGTGTCCGGGTCGACGCGCGGGCCGCCATCGGGGACGGCCACGGTCGCGGCCTGCAAGGCCGTCACCCGATGCCGTAGCCGCGAGGGCAGGACCTGCTCGAGTTTCGCCAGCGCCCGCAGTGAACTCTCCTCGATGCCCGCGATGGTCCCGCCCGCCGCCGTGCGCAATCCCATGGCCACGGCGACGGCCTCCTCGTCGTCGAGCAGCAGCGGCGGCAGCTGTGCGCCCGCGCCCAGCCGATATCCGGCCGCGCCGGCGGTGGCGTCCACGGGATATCCGAGGGCGCGCAGCTTTCCGATATCGCGGCGCACGGTGCGCACATCCACCTCGAGCTGCGCGGCCAGCTCCGCGCCGCTCCAGTCGCGCGGGGTCTGCAGCAGCGAGAGCAGGCGGAGCAGTCTGGCGGAGGTTTCCAACACGATTTCGATTCTGCCGCACAGCTAGGGCAGAACCTGTCCTAACCGCCTCGTACGGTGGTACTCATGAGCGACGAGATCACTCCCTTCCGCATCGACATCCCCGCCGAACAGCTCGAGGACCTGCAGCGACGCCTGGACGACGCGCGTCTGCCCGCCCCGCTGCCGGGCGACGACTGGGACACCGGCGTTCCGGTGCACTGGCTGCGCGCGCTGGTCGACCACTGGCGCACCGGATACGACTGGCGCGCAGCCGAAGCCGAGCTCAACCGGTATCCGCAATTCGTCACCGAGATCGAAGGGCAGCGCATCCACTTCCTGCACATCCGCTCCGCCGAACCGGGCGCGGTGCCGCTGCTGCTCACCCACGGCTGGCCCGGTTCGATCGCCGACTTCCTCGACGTCATCGGCCCCCTGAGCGATCCGCGCGCCCACGGCGGCAATCCGGCCGACGCCTTCCACCTGATCATTCCCTCGCTGCCCGGGTTCGGATTCTCGGGACCGGTCGGCGACTCCGGTTGGACCCGGGCCCGTATCGGCCGGGTCTGGGCGGAGCTGATGAACCGGCTCGGCTACGAGCGCTACGCCGTGCAGGGCGGCGACATCGGCGGCGCGGTCAGCCCCGAAGTGGCCCGCACGGCACCGGATCGGGTGATCGGCGTGCACGTCAACGGCGGCCCGAGCCTGCCGCCGCCCTCGGCCGCGGACGACATCGACGAGCTCACCGAGCTCGAGCGGGACCGGGTGCGGCGCATCCAGGCGTTCATGCGAGAGGAGTTCGGGTACGTCGCGATTCAGTCCACCCGGCCCCAGGCCCTGGCGTACGGGCTGGTGGATTCGCCGGTGGGACAGCTGGCCTGGATCATGGACAAGTTCCGGGAGTGGACGCATCCGCGCGGCGTGGACCCGGACAAGATCATCGACCGCGATCGCCTGCTCACCACCGTCATGCTCTACTGGCTCACCGGCACCGCAGGTTCCGCGGCCTATGTCGGGTACGCCAACACCGGGGAGTGGGGTGTGCCCGGCGTGAATTCCGGCGTGCCGACCGCCGTCATCGCCTTCGCCCACGACGTCTGCATCCGCCGCTACTGCGAGGAGGCCAACACCATCACCCGTTGGGTGGACGTGGACCGCGGCGGGCACTTCGCGGCCATGGAGGAACCCGAGCTGCTGGTCGACGATATCCGCGAGTTCTTCCGCGACCTGCGCTAGCAGCCTGTCTCCGTCTTTGTGGTCGATGCGACGGCCAACGCCTCGTGTAGCGCCGGCACCCGGTGGCCGGCGCTGCACGAGGTGGTCGTGGTGTGTCTCAGGCGTTGACGCTGACGACTCCGGCGGCCCCGCCTCCGATGTACTGCACGCCATTGAGGCCCTGAGCTTGGCTGAGGGTGTCGGTGAGGTGCCGGATGGTGACGCCGTCGAGGATGGAGTGGAAGTGGCCGTCCTCGGTGAAGTTCACGTTGCCACCCTCGACGAAGGCCAGGAGCACGGTGTCCTCGGTGTTGTCGGCGGGGCAGACGAAGGTGTGCACCGAACCGGCCGGCTCGTAGAGGTAGGAGCCCGCGGTCTGCATCTGGTCCGGGTACTCCAGGTAGTGCCAGCGGCCCGCCAGGGTGTACCCCTGGGCGATGCCGGTGTGGTAGTGCAGTGGCACCGCGGCGCCGGGCTCGAAGATCGCGAGCACGACCCACTGGCCGGTCTCGAGGTCGAGGCGCAGCGGCTTGAAGTGGACGCCGGGACCGAGAGCGTCGCGGATCAGGGGGATGTCGTTGGAATTGACGGTGAGCAGTTCGCCCTGGGGCAGGGCGACCAGCGGCAGCGGCGTGCCTGTGCTGGTGGTGGCAGACTGCGGTGCGGCGGTGAGTGTCATGACTGTTCCTCTCGAGGGGTGACAGCGGCAGGTCGGTCGACGTTGCCGTAGGTGGTGCGAATTTCCCGGGCTCAGGCGAGTGCAGGCGGGGTCGCGCCGACCTGGCTGCGCAAGTGCGGCAGGACATGGTGGGCGACGCGGTCGGGCTCTTCGAGCCACACCCAGTGCCCGGCACCGGGGATCTTGTGGATCTGTGCCGACGGGAACGGCTCGCGCTGCCCATCGGCTTGGTTCGTGGGGAGATAGACGTCGGCGGTGCCCCAGACGACCAGGCAGGGGAAGTCGTGGCGACGGAGAGCCGCGGCCAGCGGCGGCATCGAGGAGACCGAGGTGGACCGGTACAGGCGCAGGACGGCCCGCTTGGTCCCCCACGGCCGAAGGTACGCACCCAATTGGGCCACCCACCGGCGGTCCAGGCCGGGGTTGTCATGTCGGAGCAGGCTCCTGATCAACCGTGGGGTGGCACCGCGCTGGAACAGCTCGCCCACCAGGGGCAGTCGCCAGACCCGGGCCAGCCGGTGCCAGCGGTAGTCGAGCAGCACCCCGGTGTTGACCAGGGTGATGCTGGCGACCTTCTCGGGATGGTCGGCGGCCCACGTCAGCGCCCACGGGCCGCCGAAGTCATGCGCCACCAGGTGCACGCGCTCCAAGCCGAAGGCCGTGATGACGCCGTCGAGGTGACGGGCGTAACCGGCGACGGTGTAGTCCTGGTCGGCTCGTTTCTCGGCGCCGGCGAAGCCGGGCATGTCGGGGGCGATGACCTGGGCGAACTCGCTGACGGGCGCCATCAGGGAAAGCCAGTCGGCGCCGCCGCCGGGGTTGCCGTGTACGAACACCACGGCCTCGGTGGGCGAGGCGTCACGCGGACCACCCACCAGCACGGGCGATCTGACATCGCCCACGACGACCTGACGATTCTCGAACACGGTACTCACGACAGGTCGACCAGCCACGGGTCGGTGGCCACCAGCGCCGAGGTGGTCAGTGCGGCAGTGCGGTGCCGGCTGACCTCCTGGTAGCCCGGGTCCATGACCATGTCCAAGAACGCCGACCGCGAGGGGTACTGCACCAGCAGGATCGTGTCCCACCAAGCGTCGCCCTCGTGGCCTATGACGACGCTGCCGGCGTCGCCGACGTACACGATCGAGGCACCCACGCGCTCCAGATGCGGCTGTACGTCACGGGCGTAGCGCAGGTAGCTGTCGCGGCCCCCCTCGTCGTTGAACTTCAGCAGGTTCAGCATGATCACGGGGCCACTGGCGTGCCCGGCCGCTTCGACCAGGGCGCCGACCTGGTGCTCGGTGGGCTCGATGTACACGGATGACTCGACAGTCATGGCAGCCTCCTGGGCGATCGTCGGTGGGCTATGTGGCCCTGTGACGCAGGACACTACGAACCGCGGGCATGTGCCGTCTCGGTCAGCCGCGACAGATTTCGGCCGCCTCACTGTGCTGCCGCGACAGTCGGCAACTTCCGGGTGGGGTCAGCTGGAGGGGAGCCCGCGCAGGGCAGGCAGCAGGGCCAGCGCCACGCGGAGATCGAGATCGCCGCTCCCGATCGCGTGACCAAGGATGCTCTCGGCCTGCCGGACCCGGTAGTTGACCGTGTTCGCGTGGATGTGCAACCGGGCGGCGGCACGGTTGCGACTGTGGTTCTCCTCGAGATAGACCGCCAGCGTCTCGGCTACCCGATAGGTCGCCTCGTCGTCGGCGGCCAGGTCACCCAGCACACCTACGACGTGCGCCCTGGCCTGCTCAGGATCCACCGTGGCCATCGCGACCACCGCGACCTCGTCGTACCGGGTGACCGAGCCGGTCGCTGCACCGATCAGGGTCGCCACGCGCCGGGCATGGCCGGCCTGCGTCTGGCTGGCGCGAAAGCCCGTCAGCCCGTGGCCCGGGGTGCCCACCGCCAGCAGAGGGGCGAACTCGTGCGTGGTCGCCTCGACCGGGATGGCGACCTTGCCGAGGTCGTCGTCGCCGAACGCGCGAGCCCGACTGATCCAGGCGACGCCGCTCATCGCACCGCGGGGACACACCAGCACGGAATCGGCACCGACCAGCGGGCCCAGCTGTTGCAGAAGCCGGTTGAGCGCCGGCTGCGGATCCGAACCCTCCGGTGTCGACTCCACCCACGCGACCACACCGACGTGATGGCGCCCCAGCTCGTAGCCGAGCCGCGCCGAGGCCCGTCGCGCGTCACGCTCACGACCGGACAGGATCGCCTCGACTGCCTCGACCCGGGCCGCCATCGCGCTGCGCATCCACTGGTCGCGCTCGGTCTCGTACAGCTGCTCAGCCAGGCTCGATGAGGTATCGATGAAAGCGAACAACCAGGCCGAGAGCAGATCTGCAGCCCTGGCCAGCACGGCGGGATCCGGGGTCCGCTCGGAGATCCGCGCCAGCAGCCACTGCCACACGACCTGGTGGCCCAGCCGGTACGAGCGCAGCATCGGGGTCAGCGCCACCAGCCGGTGCACCCCTGTTGTCGCCACCGCCACCGTGGCCTCGGGCAGGATCAGCGCTCGAGGGTCACCGCCGCGCTGGAGTTGCCCCGACACCACCCGCAGCGACGCCTCCGCCGAAGCGACCTGCTGGGCGTAAGCCTCGGCGTCGGAGATGAACTCCGGTAGCTCCGCACGCATCAGGTCGGCCACCTGGATGGCAAGGTCGGCGGCGTGGGCACCGAGGTCGGCGGCGACTCCGGTGACCACGTAGTCCCAGATGCGCTTCGACTCAGGTTCCTGTAGCGGTGGCCAGCCCGACTCCATGCAGCGCACCTTACTGTCGCGGGACGACAGCTGTCCGGGTGAATGCTGGTGCTGTCGTACGAGCGCGTCAGCAGCGCCCACTCCTACGGTCCGATCATGCGTACTACGAAACACCTCGAGACCAAGGACCTCAGCGGCCGTGCTGTGGTCATCACCGGAGCGGGCAGCGGTATCGGCCGCGAGCTCGCATTGCTGTGCGCGCGCAGGGGCGCCTCGCTCGCCCTGTGCGATATCAACCTCGCAGCCGTCGAGGCGACCGCGGAGCAGGCCCGGCAGTTGGGCCGCGACGTCTTGACCGCGAAGGTCGACGTCTCCTCCGCCGACGAGATGGCAGCCTTCGCGGATTCGGTACTGGAGCGGTTCGGTGCCCCCGACCTTCTGGTGAACAACGCTGGTGTGGGAGTTTTCGGCGGCTTTCTGGACACCACCCTCGAGGACTGGAAGTGGCTCGTCTCGATCAACCTGATGGGTGTCGTGCACGGCTGCACGGCATTCGTACCGGGCATGGTCGAGCGGGGCCAGGGCCACGTCGTCAACGTCGCCTCGGCTGCAGGCCTGCTGGCCAACCCCAGCCTCTCGGCGTACAGCGCGACCAAGTTCGCGGTGCGCGGGTTCTCCGAGGCGCTGCGCATGGAGCTCAAGTCTCTGGGCATCGGAGTCACTGCGATCTGCCCCGGCGTCATCAATACCCCCATCACCGCCAGCTCCCCGATCCGGGGTGACGGTGCGGACGAGGTGCGCAAGAAGATCGGCGACCTCTACGCCAAGCGTGGGTATACAGCCGAACGCGTTGCGGTCAACATCCTCAAGGCCGTCGACCGCAACACCGGCGTCGCCCCCATCGCCGCAGAAGCCCACCTGATGTACGCACTGGCCCGATTCACGCCTCGCGTCGCGGCAATAGTCTCGGCCAAGCTTGCTGCGGCCGCCAAATAGCCCGACAGCAAACTCACCGTTGTCGCCCGCCGATGTTGTCCCCGTGCTGCTGTAACCGGTCCGGCAGGCATCTGAGGTTCGCCGGTAAGGATCGTGTCACCTGCTGCAAACTGCCTGTGGCAGTATCTATCTCGGTGTAGCTTGCGCGACTGTGGCGCGTGAGCTGGACCAGGACGAGCTGATCGACCATTGGACGCTTATCGGGGATGAGCCCGAGGCTGATCGGCGGCATCAGGAAACGAGGGGCCTGACCTGTTCGGCGGCGAACCGGACGAAACCCACCGGGTCCGGTTCGTCGCCGGTCGGTTGCAGGACCACGCTGGTGGCGCCGGCCTCGATCCAGCGGAGCACGGTGTCGGCGATGGCCTGGGCATCTCCCGCCACACCGATATCGGGAATGGTGTCGCGTCCCTCGGCGCGCAGCTCCGCGGCCACCCGTTCGGCGGCGCCGGAACCGGTGGCCGCCAGCAGGTACACGACGATCGGATACGGCTGTGCCGCAAGCGCTTCGGGCCGCGCGGCCCGCACGATCCCGGCGGCCGTGCGAATCCCGTCGGCGGGTGTGGAGCTGGTGAGGATCACCCCGTCGGCGGCCTCCCCCACCACACTCAGCGTCCGCGGCCCGGTCGCGGCGGCCAGGATCGGCGGCGCGGCGACCGGCGGCCAGTCCAGCGCGACGTCGTCGAGCCGGACATACCTGCCCTGCACCGTGATTCGCTGCCCGGCCAGCAGCGCCCGCAGCGCGTCGAGGTATTCACGCAGCAGGGCGATCGGCGAGGCGACCCGCTCCCCCACCTGCCCCATCCAGTCCTGAACCCCGTGTCCCACACCCCAGATCCCCCGCCCGGGGAACATCCGCTCCAGCGTCGCCAGCTCCATCGCGGTGACCGCGACATTGCGCAGCGGCACCGGCAGCACCCCCACCCCGACCCGCACCCGTTCACTCCACGCGAGTGCCGCTGCGGCCGTGGCGATCCCGCCCTCCAGGAAGCAGTCCTCCCACAGCCACAGCTCGTCGAGTCCCGACTCGTCCGCCGCTCGCACCACGTCCCGCAGCCGCTCGGGCGGTTGCTGCGGCCGGAACACCACTCCCAGGGTCGTCATACCCCATGCGTACCACGCCGGAGCCGGAAATGGCTGTGGCCCGGTCACATTCGCGACCGGGCCACAGGGTTGGGAACTCAGCCGAAGTGGCAGACGTAGTGGACCGGCTCGATGACCTCGATCTGGAAGCTGGAGTTGCCCGGCACCGAGAACGACTCGCCGCCCTTGTAGGTGACGGCCTCGGACTCGCCGGCCAGGGTGACGTTGCACTGACCCTCGAGCAGCTCCATGATCTCCGGCGCACCCGTGTTGAAGGTCAGGGTGGCGGGGAGGATGACACCGATCGACTTGCTGGTGCCGTCGGCCAATTCGATGTTGTGGCTCACACACTTGCCATCGAAGTAGACGTTGGCGCGCTTGGTGACGGTGACATTCTCGAACTTCATGCTGGTACGGGGCCCTTCCTACGGGTGACTACCGGCCGCGCGGGCCGGTCCGGTTCGCGCCGATCGTACCCGCGACCGCCGGGCAATCGTTCAGTCGGGCAGCGCGTCGAGGGCGCGGTCGGGCAGGGCGTCGAGAGCCCGAGCCGTCAACGCCCGCCCCTGCTCGATGATCGGCGTGGCGCGATGGAAATCCATGGTGCCGCAGATGTTCTGCGGCACCTCGATCACCAGGTCCGGCGGGTGTGCGGCCAGATGCTGGCGGGTGAGGGCGGCCAGCATGAGATCGATGGCCCGCTGGGCGACATCGGTGGCACGGATGCTGCTCAGCGCCGGGGGCTGCGCCGGCACCTCCTCGACCTGGGTGCGCGCCCCGCCGAGCCGCTGCGCCGAGGCCCGCCACCACTGGGTGAACCAGTTCGTGCGCGGTTGCGCGCGGTCGTAGGCCGGGTCCGGCGCGCCCGAGAGGTCGACGCCGATGGTCATGTCCGCGGGGCCCAGCGCCATGGTCGCCACCACCGGCAGCGGATCGAGCACGCCGCCGTCCACCAGCACGTGCCCGTCGACGAGCACCGGGGTGATGAATCCGGGAATGGCGATCGAGGCCCGGATGGCGGCATCGAGTTCACCGGCCTGGAACCAGGTCGACCGGCCGGTCGTGATATCGGTGGCCACCGCGACATACGGGATGGGCAGGTCCTCGATGCGCAGCTCGCCGAGCATCTCGCGGATCCGGTCGAGGACCTTGCCCGCACGGATCACGCCCGGTTCGCTGAACGCCGGATCCAGCAGCCGCGCCACCTCGAACTGGCCGAGAGTGGTTGCCCAGGAGGTGAATTCGTCGAGCCGCCCGGCGGCGAACAGCCCGCCGACGAGTGCCCCCATCGACGATCCGGCCACGCCGACGATCTCGTAGCCGCGCTCCTGGAGCTCGGCGATCACGCCGATGTGCGCGTATCCGCGTGCGCCGCCACTACCCAGGGCGAGTTTGACGCGCTTGCCCGTCGACATATGAATCTCCTACCCGCCCGAGAATCAGCAATCTAATCGCAAACCATGGTAGAGCTCGGTCGCCACCAGTTCGGTCAGTAGCCACGGTGGAGGTAACGATCCGCTCCAACTTGGGTCTCCATCCGATTGCCGCAATTCCGGAAGCTGGCAACCGCCACCAGAAGACCAGCTGGTCACACCGATAATTCCACAAGTCATGCGAGCCGAATCCGGCGAATCCGGGCGGGCATTCGGGCGCTATCGTGTCATCCCATGCTTGCTGAAACTCAGAACGTTCGTGTGGACAGTGAATTCGCGCGGCTGCGGACAGTGGTGGTTTCGCAGAGCGAATTCCGGGCTCCAGCAAATGCCGAGATACTGGGCCACTCGATGCCGGTGGAACCGGGCGCGGTGGACATCCTGGACGCGGTGTGGGGTCAGGACTTCGGCGCGGTGTATCCGGACAAGCAGCGCCGGTGGGAGGCCGAGCGGGACGAGCTCGCCGCCGTGCTCACCCGCCACGGCGTCGAAGTACTGCGACCTCGGCTGTTCACCGCGGACGAGAAGGCCACCGCCGGCCCGATGGGATACGCCAACTTCTTCGTCCGCGACCCGTGGTTCACCATCGGCGAGCACGTGATCGAGGGCGTGCTCCAGTTCCCGCACCGCCGCATGGAGGTGCTGCCCAGCCGCGACCTGCTGCTGGACCGCGTGATGCCCTCTGCCGCGCAATACGTTTCGTTGCTCCAGCCCGGCAAGGCCGCGGTCGGCCACCCGGGACCCGGCCCGTTCCTCGAGGGCGGAGACGTCCTGGTGCTCGGCACCGACGTCTTCGTCGGCCTGTCCGGCATGGCCAGCAATGAGCTCGGCTACCGCTGGCTCGCGAAATACCTGCGGCCGCACGGCTTCACCGTCACGCCCGTACGCCTGCCCGAGCATGTGCTGCACCTGGATTGCGCGATCGGCCTGGTGCGCGAGGGACTGCTCATCGCCTGCCCCGACCGCCTCCCCGAGGGCCTGCCCGAGCGGCTGCGCGACTGGGAGCGCATCGACGTGAGCGAGGACGAGGCCGCGGCCATGGCCACCAACGGCCTGCCCATCGACGCCGGAACCTACCTCACCGACCCGGAATTCGAGCGGGTCGGCAAGGAGCTCGAGGGCCGCGGCATCACTGTCGAATACATCGACTTCGCGGTGTCGCGGCTGTTCGGCGGCGCCTTCCGCTGCTCCACCCAGCCGCTGCTGCGCGCGGACTGACCTGTCCCCCACCGGCTTTCGCCGGGGTGGGACGGATCAGGCGGCCGAGGTCACGCGGTAGACGTCGTAGACGCCTTCCACATTGCGGACCACGTTGAGCAGGTGGCCGAGGTGCTTGGGGTCGCCCATCTCGAAGGTGAACTTGGAGATGGCGACCCGGTCACCGGAGGTGGTGACGGCGGCCGAGAGGATGTTGACCTTCTCGTCGGCCAGCACCTTGGTCACGTCCGACAGCAGGCGGGTACGGTCCAGGGCCTCGATCTGGATGGCCACCAGGAACACCGACGACGGCGACGGCGCCCACTTGACCTCGATGATCCGTTCCGGTTCCGAGCGCAGCGAATCGGCGTTGGTGCAGTCGGTGCGATGCACGCTGACCGCGCCACCGCGGGTCACGAAGCCCATGATCTCGTCGCCGGGGACCGGGGTGCAGCACTTGGCCAGCTTGGAGACCGTCCCGGGCGCGCCCGGAATCTCCACGCCCGCATCGCCTGTGGTGCGCTGACGCGCCGGCACGGTGGACGGCGTGGACCGCTCGGCCAGTTCGTTCTCGACATCGCTGACGCCGCCGAGCTGGGCCATGAGCCGCTGCACCACGTGGTGCGCGGACACCTGGTTCTCGCCGACGGCCGCGTACAGCGCCGAGATGTCGGTGTAGTGCAGCTCGTGGGCGAGCGCGCTCATGGCGTCGACGCTCATCAGACGCTGCAGCGGCAGGCCCGAGCGCCGGACCTCCTTGCTGATGGCGTCCTTGCCCGCCTCGAGGGCCTCCTCGCGGCGTTCCTTGGCGAACCACTGCCGGATCTTGGCCTTGGCGCGCGGGGACACCACGAAGTTCTGCCAGTCCCGGGAGGGTCCGGCGTTCTGGGCCTTGGAGGTGAAGATCTCGACGACCTCACCGTTCTCCAGCTGCCGTTCCAGTGCGACCAGCCGCCCGTTGACGCGCGCGCCGATGCAGCGGTGGCCGACCTCGGTGTGCACGGCATAGGCGAAGTCCACCGGGGTGGACTTCTGCGGCAGGGTGATCACGTCACCCTTGGGCGTGAACACGAAGATCTCGGGCGATTTGAGGTCGAAGCGCAGCGACTCCAGGAACTCGGCCGGGTCGGCCGCCTCCCGCTGCCAGTCGAGCAGCTGACGCATCCACGCCATGTCGTCGACTTCGGTGGAGTCGTTGGAGTGCTTGCCCTTGGTCTCCTTGTATCGCCAGTGCGCGGCGATGCCGAACTCGGCGGTCCGGTGCATGTCCTGGGTGCGGATCTGCACCTCCAGGGGCTTGCCGTCGGGGCCGACCACGGTGGTGTGCAGCGACTGGTAGACGCCGTAGCGCGGCTGGGCGATGTAGTCCTTGAACCGCCCGGCCATGGGCTGCCACAGCGAGTGCACGACACCGACCGCGGCGTAGCAGTCGCGCACCTCGTCGCAGAGGATGCGGATGCCGACCAGGTCGTGGATGTCGTCGAAGTCCTTACCCTTGACGATCATCTTCTGATAAATCGACCAGTAGTGCTTCGGACGGCCCTCGACCACGGCATTGATCCGGCTCGACGCCAGGGTGTTCACGATCTCGGCGCGTACCTTGGCCAGGTAGGTGTCACGTGATGGCGCGCGGTCGGCGACCAGCCGCACGATCTCGTCGTACTTCTTGGGGTGCAGGATCGCGAAGGCGAGGTCCTCCAGCTCCCACTTGACGGTGGCCATACCGAGGCGGTGCGCCAGCGGCGCTATCACCTCGAGGGTTTCGCGGGCCTTCTTGGCCTGCTTCTCCGGCGGCAGGAAACGCATGGTGCGCATGTTGTGCAGCCGGTCGGCGACCTTGATCACCAGCACGCGGGGGTCGCGGGCCATGGCGATGATCATCTTGCGGATGGTCTCGGCCTCGGCGGCCGCGCCCAGGTTGACCTTGTCCAGCTTGGTGACACCGTCGACCAGATGGGCGACCTCGGTGCCGAATTCGGCGGTCAGCTCGTCGAGCGAGTACCCGGTGTCCTCGACGGTGTCGTGCAGCAGCGCGGCCACCAGCGTGGTGGTGTCCATGCCCAGCTCGGCCAGGATGTTGGCCACGGCCAGCGGGTGCGTGATGTACGGGTCGCCGGACTTGCGGAACTGGTGGGCGTGCTTCTCGTCGGCGACGTCGAAAGCCCGTTGCAGCAGAGCGAGATTCGCCTTCGGGTACAGCTCCCGGTGCACGCTGGCGAGGGGCTCGAGCACCGGCTTGACGGCGGCGATGCCGCGCTGCCCGGTCATGCGGCGGGCCAGGCGCGCGCGGACGCGACGTGATGCGGAGGTGGGAACGGCGGTGGTGTTGCGAGCGGCGGACTGCCCGTTGGCCGATGGGGTGGCGGACTCACCCTCGGGCGATTGCCCCGAGTTCGCCTGCTCCAGATGCTGTGTCATGCCACCTCCGCTCGCGGCCTCGATCGGAAAACCATATCGGACCGTTCAACCACCCAGATCATCCACTTTAGTCCTGGAATCGGATCCCGACCGGACGGCGATCACCGCCGGTCCGAACAGCTCCGGAGCGATGAACGATACCCGGTCGGGGCTCGGTTTCGCGCCCGCATGGGACCCGGATTGTTCCGGTGTCGGCCGGGCCTCCCTGCTCATTGTTCGCCCGTGCTCTCGACCAGGCCCTCCGGGGTCAGTTCCAGCCGCCTGGTCACCCCGATCTCGGTGAGGAAGCGCGGGTCGTGACTGACCACGAGCAGTGCGCCCTGGAAGCTCGCCAGCGCCTCGGTGAGGTGGGCGAGGCTGGGCAGGTCCAGGTTGTTGGTCGGCTCGTCGAGCAGCAGCAGTTTGGGCGCGGGTTCGGCCAGCAGCAGCATGGCCAGGGCCGCGCGCAACCGCTCACCGCCCGAGAGCGCGCCGGCCGCGACATCGGCGTCGGTGCCGCGGAACAGGAACCGGGCCAGCTGGGCCCGGATCTGTTCGGCCGAGGCGTGCGGCGCGGTGGCCGCCACGTTCTCGAACACCGACCTGGATTCGTCGAAGACGTCCAGGCGCTGCGGCAGCATGCGCCAGGGCACCCTGGGCGACTCCTCCCGGATGCGGTGCAGCAGCGTGGTTTTGCCGATGCCGTTGCGGCCGGTGAGCGCGATGCGTTCGGGGCCACTGACTTTCAGCGTCACCGTCGGCCCGCACGGGAGCCGCACCTCGGTCAGTTCGAGCACGTCCTGGCCCGGGTAGAGCCGGGTGTCCGGCAGGTCGACGCGGATCTCGCGGTCGTCGCGCAGCCGGTCCTGCATATCGGTCAGATGATCCTTGGCCTCCTCGACCTTGCCGATGTGGTTGTTGCGCAGCTTGCCCGCCGAGACCTGAGCCTGGCGTTTGCGCTCCCCCATGACGATCTTGGGTTCGCGCTTCTGGTCCCACATCTTCTGCCCGTAGCGTTGCCGCCGGTCGAGTTTGATGCGGGCCTCCACGAGTTCGCGCGCCTGCTTGCGGACATCGCTGCGGGCCTCCCGGATCGCCGCGCGGGCGGCGTCCTGCTCGAGCTCGATGATCCGCTCGTACTCGCTGAAATTGCCGCCGAAGAGTCGGATCTCGCCCTGCCGCAGCTCCGCGACGGCGTCCACGCGGTCGAGCAGTTCGCGGTCGTGGCTGACGGTGAGCACGGTGCCGGGGAACTGGCCGACGACCTCGTAGAGACGTTGCCGCGCCACCTGATCGAGGTTGTTGGTCGGTTCGTCCAGCAGCAGGACGTCGGGTTCGCGCAGCAGCTCGGCGACCAGGCCCAGCAGTACGGTCTCACCGCCGGAGAGGGTGTCGAGCCGCCGGTCCAGCTGCGCGACATCCCCTGCGACGTAATGCAATCCGAGCCGTCCGAGCAGTGCCACGGCGCGTTCCTCGATATCCCAGGCGGTGCCCACGGTTTCGAAGTCGGCGTCGGTGCCGGATCCGGATTCGATGCGGTGCAGGGCCTTCCGGATCCCGGCCATCCCGAGCACCGCGTCGACCCGCTGCCCCGCGGCCAATCCGAGGTCCTGACGCAGGTACCCGAACCGCCCCGGGATGCTCACCGAACCGCGCGCGGGGCGCAGTTCGCCGGTGATCAGGCGGAAGAGGGTGGACTTCCCCGCACCATTGCTGCCGACCAGGCCGAGGTGACCGGGTCCGAGCTGGGCGTCGAGACCGTCGAAGACTCCGGTGCCGTCCGGCCACGCGAAGGTGAGATCGGAAATGGAAATAACGGGCATTGACATGCGGGCCTCCCCGAGAGTGAGCGAATGCGGCGCGCGATTGCGGGCCACTCGGCGATCACCTCAGAAGAGCAACGGCATGTCTCCGATCGGACGGGAAGAGAACTCGACTACGGTAACCGAGATCAACGAGCCCGTGCAAGAACGTATTTCGTGAGCCGAGTCTCACCGCCGGTCAGCGCGCGGCTCGCGCCGTGCACCGCAGGTAGCCGAGCGCGATCACGGCCAGCAGGGCGGCCAGGCCGTACATGACCGTGGCGCCGTGCTCCAGGGTGATGCCGCCGAGCGCGGTCCCCGCGCCGATGCCGATGTAGATGCAGGAGGCGTTCAACGCCACCACCAGCCCGGACTCCTGCGGCGCGGCCGCGATGAGCCGGTGCTGCTGCGCCGGCGTCTGGCACCAGCTGGCCGCACCCCAGCCCAGGGTCAGCAGCCCGACCAGGGCGGGAACCCGGGTGTCCGTCGCCGCCAGCACACCCATGCTCGCCAGGGTCGCCGCCATCAACGCGTATCCGGCGGTCAGCACCCGGGTGGCGCCGAAGCGGTCGGTGGCGTAACCGGACGACAGGTTGCCCGCCACCGCGCCCACGCCGTACAACATCAGCATCCACGCGGTCGTGGCGGCCCCGATTCCCAAGGCCCCCAACGCCGGAACGGCATACGCGTACACGACATACGCCGCCCCCATGCCCAGCACCGTCAGCGGCAGCACGGCCGCGACCGACCGATTGCGCAGCACCGCCAGCCGTTTCGCGAGCGGGACCGCGGGATTGCCGGGCAGCGCGGGCACCCAGGCCGCGACACCGGCCGCCGCCAGCAGGCACCCGGTCGCGACCCCGGTCAGCGCCGACCGCCAGCCCAGCCAGTGCCCCAGCAGATCACCCAGCGGCACACCCAGCGCGGTCGCGATGGTCAGCCCGCCGACGACCACCGCCAGCGCCCGCCCGCGCGCCTGGGGCGAAACCAGCGCCGCGGCCACCGCGCCCGCATTGGGCGTGAAGGCCGCCGCTCCCAGCGCGGCCACGATCCGGGTGGCCAGCAGGATCGTGAACGTCGGCGCGAGCGCCGATCCCAGATTCGCCAGCGCGAGCACCAGCAGCGCCGACACCAGCAGCGCCCGGCGCGGCAGCCGCGCGGTCAGCGTGGCCAGCACCGGCGACCCCAGCGCATAGGCCGCCGCGAACACCGTCACCGCCGCGCCCGCGGTCGCCGTGGACACCCGCAGCGATCCGGCCAGGTCCGGCAGGAACCCGGCCAGGATGAACGAGTCGGTGCCGACCGCGAAGGTGCCCAGCGCCAGGATCAGGGTGCGCCGCAACCCGTTCGGCGCGGCGGTGGCCTCGGCCGTCGACGGCCGGGCAGTAACCGGGATATTGGCCATCCCGAATCTCCTTCCGAAAAAACCCGGCGCGGGGCCGGGTCGGTTTCTCGCGAGCGGCGCGACCGCTCAGGCGGTCACATGTTCATAGAAGCTGCGCGTGTGGGCCGAGGCATTGGCCGGGGCGGCGGCCATCAGGTCGGCCACAGTCTGCGCGGCCAGCTCGCGCCGCCAGGCCAGTTCGGCGCGCCCCATGGCCCGGGCGATGCCGCACGGTTTGGCGAATTCCGTACCCGCCCGGGTGGCTCCGGCCCCGCGGCGGCGAATCTCGGTGCAGCGGAAGGCTTCCGTGCGTCCCTCGACCGCGGACACCACGTCCATGAGCGTGATGCGTTCGGGTGTGCGGGCCAGCCGGTAGCCCCCGCGCGCGCCGGGCGTGGAGTCGAGAATTCCCTCGCGCACCAGCGGCTGCAGCCGCTTCTTCAGGTATTCGGGCGGCAGCTCGAAGATCTCGGCCAGGCGGGCGGTGGCGATCGGCGCGTGATCGTCGAGCCAGGCCAGCACCGTGCAGCAGTGCAGTCCCCATTCGACGCCTTCACCCATCATCATGAATAGGGATAATACATGTCCCGGATACCCGGGCCAACCCCGATTCAGCGGCTGATGCGGCGGGCCTTCATGCCGTTCGAGAGCGGCACCTCGGTCACCTTGCCGCCGGATTCGGCGTGCAGCATGCGGCCGCTGCCGGTGTAGACGCCGACATCCGAGGGCCCGCGCGGGCCGAAGGATCCGAACACCAGATCACCGGGTTCGGCATTGAGCAGCTGGACCTCCACGCCCTGTTCCCACTGCTGTTCGGCCGTGCGCGGCAGGCTGATGGTGCTGCCGCTGGCGGCGAACACCGCGGCCGCGGTGAAGCCCGCCTGGTCGAATCCGCCGTCGCTGGGCCCGCCCGGACCGCCGCCGCCGAAAACGTAAGGGGTGCCGACCCATTGCTGTCCCGCCGCGACGATCTGCGCCCCCAGATCGGCATTCGGGTCGGCCTGGAACCGGCCCTCGCTGCCGAGGCTGCGGAATCCGGGCTCGGCGGCCAGGATCCGCGCCACGTACGGCCGGGTCTCGGTGTAGTGCCGGGAGATCTGGTTGGGCATGCCGCCCGAGGCGAGCACCGCACCCTCACCGGCGTTGTAGGCGGCGATGGTGAGCGCGGTCAGGTCGCCGGAGACCTTGCCCTCCGACATCCAGCCCTCGATGGTCTTGGCGATGGCGCACATGTAGCGGCCCTGCCCGATGATGGCGTCGGCCGGATCCAGCACGCTGGCATAGCCTTTGCCGTCGGCGTCGATGACGTACGGCTGTCCGTCGGGTGCGAGGGCCTTGGCGGTCCCGGGCATGAATTGGGCGATGCCCTGTGCACCGTCCGGGGACACCGCGTCGGTGCGGAACCCGGATTCGGCCTGGCCCTGAGCGGCCAGCAGCGAGGCGCCGATCTCCGGGCACAGCGAACCCGCGCGGCGGTACCAGATCTCGAGTTCGGGCGGCACCTTCCCGGACGCGAGATTGCCTCCCGGCGTGCCGAATCCGTTCTCGCAGTATGGCGTACTGGGCGCGGGAATGGTGCCGCCGGCCAGCCACGGCATCGGGTCGACCTGGTGCCCGCCGGTCAGCCGCCCGCCCGGCACCAGCTCGAAATGCAGGTGCGGGCCGGAGGATTCGCCATTGCTGCCGACATCGGCGATGTGCTGGCCCATCTGCACGACGTCGCCGGTGTGCACGAAGATGCCGTTCTGGTACATGTGCCCGTACACGGTGGAGTACCGGCGGCCGCTCTGGTCGAGGGAGTCGATGACCACCCAGTCGCCGAAGCCGGACGCCGCGCCCGCGGCCACCACCAGCCCGTCGGCGGCGGCGTAGATCGGCGTGCCCGCGGGGGCCGCCAGGTCGACGCCCATATGGGTGCCGCCGCGCGCGCCGAACACGTCGCTGACGGTGAATGTGCCTGCGGCGAGCGGATATTGGTGCCGCCCGGCCCCGGTGAGGCTGCCCGCCTCGTTCACCGTGCCGGGCGCCGCCGCCATGGAGGCATTGGCCGGGGCGAGCTCGGTGGAGGTGGGGGCGGCGTCCTCGATGGTGACCTGGACCCGGTCCAGGTGATTGCGGGCGACGTCGCCGCGGTCGCCGAGCGGGCTCCACTCGGTGCCGGCGGCCGCGCCCGGAGTCCAGCTGCGCTGCTTCCAGATCAGGTAGTCGACCCGGAAGGCGGCCGCGTTCTGCTGCAGGAACGAGACGATGGCGTCGCCCTTGCCCGAGTCCGCGCCGACGATGAATTCCACCGAGCGCCCGGCCTTCAGGTCCGGAACGGAGTCGTCGTTGACGACCCCGCGCATGTCCATCATGCCGAAGTGGGCCACCGTGCAGCGCAGCACGCGCAGCGCGCCCTCCTGCAGACCGGCCTCGACGGGCGAGCCGGTGGTGGGGCAGTTGGGTTCGGTGCGGGCCGAGGTGACGGCCGGAACGCTGGGTGTGCCCGGGCCGCAACTGGTCTCGCTGGCGGGCAGGATGATGACGAGGACGAGGGTCAGCAGACCCAGCACCAGGGCGACCGCCCCACCTACGAGGACTTTGGGCTTCACGCCCGAACGCTCCCGGCCGCCGCGGTGATCACCCGGACATCATGCCATGGCGGACACGCGGTTTCACGGAGCTGCGTGTCTGTTTCGAACGGATCTGCGTGTCTGTTTCAACAGGCATACAGCGGGCATCCCCCTGATATGCCGTACGTCGCCCGCAATGAAGTCCACGCCGCTCGCATCATCAGCGGCGTCGGCGCGTTGTTCGCCCTCGTCGAGGGCGTCTACATCCTGATGCTGGTCCTCAACGCGGATCAGTCCAACAAGTTCTTCGTCTTCATCAAGGGGCTCGCCGAACCTCTCGCATTGTTCTTCCCGGGGCTGTTCCACACCGGCAGCCCGAACGTCGACACCATCCTGAATTACGGCCTGGCCGCGGTCTTCTGGCTGGTGGTCACCGGTTTCGTCGCCCGGGTCATTGCCCGCTAGAGGCCGGCGGCCGACAGATCGAACGCGGTGAGAGCCGCGGCGAACAGAGGTGTGTGCTCGGAGCGGCCGGGATCGTATCCGGTAAGGGCGGCGATGCGGTTCAGGCGGTAGTTCAGGGTGTTCCGATGCACGACCAGCGACTCGGCGGCCGCGACGCGATTGTGGTCGCAGGCCAGATACGCGCGCAGGGCCGCCATCAGGTGCTGATGCTCGGCCAAGGGCGCGAGCAGGCCGAGTAGCCAGGCGCGGGCGGGGCCGGGGCGGGCGAACTGGTACTGCAGGGCGAGGTCGGCCATGCGGTACACGCCGGTCGGCCGACCCAGTCCGAGGGCGAGCCGGGCGATCTCCCCGGCCTCCTCGGCGCGCGCCGGAATCTCGGAAACCGTTGCGGCGGTGGCTGTCCCGGCTATCACCCGGCCACCTGCGGCGGCGGCGATCCGGGCGACCGCGGCGTCGACCCGGGCGGCCGGTTCGCTCACCGGCACCAGCACCCAGCCCCCGGCCCGATCCAGCACGGTCAGCGCCAGCGGTGACAGCGCGTCGACCTCCCCGTGGATCACGCGCATGGCGGGCCGCGCGCCGTCCCCTGCGGCGGGCCGCACATCGCCCACCGGGGCGGCCGTGCCGGCGGTGCGCAGCGCCAGCACGTGGTAGCCGCCGAGCGCGATCCCGAATCGATCGGCCAGCAGTTCGGCCGGTTTGCCCTGCAACAATGCCTGCGCCAGAGCGCGTTTGGCTTCCCGCTGCTCCCAGTACAGGTCCTGCCGCTCACGCAGATAGGACCCGGCCACGCCCGGAATGACGACGCCCAGATACCGCAGCAACTGCGGCACGGCCCGCAGCAGTTCCTCCCGCTCATGTTCCGTCCGTGCCTGCGCGGTGAGGAAGTTCCAGGCCGCCAGCGCCCCTTGGTGATACACCGCCAGCACCGCGTCCAGGGGGATGCCTTCGCGCGCCCGCCGCACCGCGACCGCGATCATGTCGTCCAGATCGCCGGCCTGGGGTTCGCGCCCCTCCCCCAGCAGTCGCGCGAACAGCCGCAGATTGTCCTCGGCACGATGGATCACGTCCCGCTCCAGCAGATCCCGTGGCAACTGCCCGCAATCCGGGACGCTGCGCACCACCGCCGCCAGGATCTCCCCCGCGGCCTCGGACAGGTGGGTCGCCAGGAATTCCGCGAACGCGGCCTGATCCTCGGGTGGGTTACTCACCGGTACATTGTTGCCGCGACCGAATCCCTTCGCGGGGCAAATGAATCCAGCAGGGCGAATAGCCGCCACCGCCGGACCGGCCTGTCATTCCACCAAATCCGGCCGATCAACCCTGAGCCCGTGCACAGAGACCGCGACCACCTTTGTCTGGGACTCGGACAGCGCACGCCGTCCATGCCGGTGTACATCTACCACGCGCAGTACGACGAGATCCTGCCGAACGCGGGCGTCGACCGCCTGGTGGGCCAATACTGCGCCGAGGGCGCACCCAGCGTCGTCTACGAACGGGAACTGGTGGCCGAGCACATCTCCGGTGTCGCCGGGCAGCTGCCCGGCGCGTTCCACTGGCTGCGCGACCGTCTCGACGGCGTTCCGGCCCCCGAGGGCTGCACCATCACCGATCCGATTCTCGTGATGGCCGAGCCCCGGTTCTGGCAGACCCTCGGGGAGATCCTCCCCACCGTTGTGCAGTCTCTGATCGGTCAGGCCATCGGCGCGGGGAGGTGACCGGTCATAGCTCGACGATGGAGGTCAGCGGGTAATCACCCTGGCGCTCACGGCCTTTGAGGAAGCCGAGCTCCAGCACCACCGCCGCCGCGACCACCTCGGCCCCGGCGGTGGCGAACAGCTCGGCCGCCGCGGCGAGGGTGCCGCCGGTGGCGAGCACGTCGTCGAGCAGCAGGACCTTACGGCCCTTCAGATCGATGCCGTCGGCCGGGATCTCCAGTGCGGCCGAACCGTATTCGAGGGTGTACTCACGCGAGATGACCGGCGGCGGCAGCTTGCCCGCCTTGCGGACCGCGATCACGCCGGTGCCGAGCGTGGCGGCCACGCCCGCGCCCAGCAGGAAGCCGCGCGCGTCCACGCCCGCCACCAGGTCGGCGTCGGGGGCGCAGGCCGCCAAGCAGTCCAGCACCGCGCGGAAGCCCTCGGAGTCGGCGAACACCGGGGACAGATCCGCGAAACGCACTCCCGGCGTCGGGAAGTCGTCACGCCAGCGGGTCAACCGCCGCACCGCGGCCTCCGCGCGGGCGGCCCGCTCCCCCGCCACCTCGGCCGTCTCCAGCATCTCGTGCTTGCTCATCGGCACCCACTCCTCATTCACCACGCCACCACGGCTCTCACCGTTTCAGCACCCAGCGATCCATGTTCCAGCCCGCTCCCGCCTCGGTGGGACTGGCGATGCCGTTCTCCATACCGTCACCGAACCCGATGGTGCGGGGGGCGGCGAACAGCGGAATCGACGGCATCTCGCTCCAGAGCAGGTTCTCCTGCTCGGTCAGCAGGTTCAGCACGGTGCCCGAGTTGTCCTCGGCCGCAAGCTGATCCGCGATGGCATCGTAGCGGCCGTTGCCGAATCGGCCGAAATTCAGCCCCGCGCCGGTGCGCAGCGACGCGATGGCGTCGGTGCCGGTCAGCGAACCCGACGGGCCCGGCATGCCGGCGGTGCCGCCCAGGATGGCGTCCACCTTGCCGTCGGTGAGCTGCGACGCGGTGAAATCCGGTGCGCCCGCGTCGACCACGGTGATGCCCGCGGCCTTGCAGGCGTCGGCGATGGCGGTCACCGTGGCCGCGCGCCGCTCGTCCGGCTTGACGTAGCCGATGCGCACGGTCTGGTTCTGGACACCCGAGGTCGCCGCCGCCTGGGTGGCGGTGGCGTCACCGCCCTTGTACTTGTCACCCGCACCCGAGATCGCCGAGTAGTACACCGAATCCTGTTGCACCGTCCGGGAATTCAACAGGCCCGCACCCAGCCCCAGCTTGACGTCGTAGCCCGGGTGCCCGAACTTGTCGAACAGCGCCTGCCGCGGCACGCACAGCGCGAACGCCCGGCGCGCATCCGCCGATCCGAACACCCCGCCGGTGCTCAGCACCAGCTGCTCGACCCCGCGGCTCGGCAGATTCTGCTTGCGGAACCCGCCCAGGCTCACGTCGCCCAGCGACCCGGCGCCCACATCGAGCACGCCGATCGACTGGTCCGACACCTTCGACTTCAGGTCGGAGTGCCGGTCCCACACCACGATCCGCGGCGTCCGGGGCTGATTGCCCCACCACTTCTCGTTCTTGACCAGCACCAGACCGTCCTTGTCACCGAACGAGTCGATCCGGTACGGCCCCGAGGACGGCAGCAGCGTCAGGTCCACCTTGCCCGGGGCGAGCTTCCAGCCGTTGTTCCAGAAGTCGGCGATGCGCTCGAGGGTGGGCTGATCCCCGGTCTGCACCGGCGTCACCACACTCGGGATCTTCACCTGTGCGGCGATCACGTGCGCGGGCATCAGCTCGGTGGCATTGAACAGCGTCTTCCACGCCGAATAGTGCTTGCCCGGCCGGAACACCACGGTGGCGTCCTTGGATCCGGGCTGGCAGTCCACCCGCTCGATATCGCGGTAGCCGTCGGTGCTCGCGGCGTCGAACAGCGGCACCGGCCCGCCCGGAGCGGCCTTGGTGAATCGCCCGCTGCGCGCGGCCCAGGTCAGCACCAGGTCATCGCAGGAGGTCGCCACGCCATCGGAGTAGACGCCTTCCGGGGCGAGCCGGTACTGGATGGTCTGCGCGTCGCCCGGGACCTCCTTGGCGGTGCCGGTGTCGGTGTCGGCCACCGGCTGCCCGTCCGGGCCGGTATAGAAGAACCCGGTCAGCACCCGCGAGAACACCGCGGCCGCACCGCTGTTCGCGCCCAGCGTGCTGCCGCCGTTGTAGCTGGCGACGACCGCGTCCACGCCGTACCCGATCGAGGGCACCTGATTCTTGCTGGAGCACCCGGCCAGCGCACCGGCGGCGAGGGCACCCGCCACCAGCGCGACGGCGGTCCGGCGCACAACCCTGTGGTCTTGCTTCACGGTCGCACCCCCTGCGCTCAGTGCCGTCGCTGCTGTCGTTTCCCAGTCGGCCGGGCCCCGGGACGCGGCGCCCCGGCACTCTGACTGCGCGGCGCGTGGTCGCGTCCGAAACCATTGGCGTCGGCGCCGCGCCCGGCGGCACCGGCCCGCTCGGCGGCCGCCGCGCCCACCCGCGCCTTCGCGCCACCGGAGCGGCGGTTGAGCACCTTCTTGGTGTGCGCGGCCACCGGACCCCAGGTCTCCTTGAGCGTCACCAGCACCGGCACCGCGAAGAAGATGGACGAGTAACCACCCACGATCATGCCGACCAGCTGCACCAGCGCCAGGTCCTTGAGGGTGCCGACACCGAGCAGCCACACCGCGACCACCAGCATGCCGATGATCGGCAGGATGCCGATGACGGTGGTGTTGATCGAGCGCATCAGCGTCTGGTTGGCCGCCAGGTTCGCCTTCTCCGCGTACGTGTGCTTGGTCAGGTGCAGGACACCGCGGGTGTTCTCCTCGACCTTGTCGAAGACGACCACGTTGTCGTAGAGCACATAGCCCAGGATGGTGAGCAGACCGATGACCGCCGCCGGTGTCACCTCGAAACCGACCAGCGAGTAGATGCCCGCGGTGACGATCAGGTTGAAGAACAGCGAGCCGATCGCCGCGAACGCCATGTCGCGTTCGAAGCGAATCGCGATGTACAGCGTGGTCAATCCGACGAACACCACCAGCGCCAGCAGCGCCTTCCTGGTGACCTGGCCACCCCAGGTCCCACTGATCTCGGCGACGCTGATGGCATTGCGGCTGGCCTGGCCGTTGGAGTCCTTCGGATGGAAGGTGTCGAACAGCGCGGTCTGCAGCTTGTCGGCCTGCTCGACACTCAGTGTGTCGGAACGGATCTGGATGGTCGCCGAGGACCCCGAGCCCGCCTTCTGCACGGTGACCGGGTCGTGGCCGAGCGTGGACCGGTAGACGTCCTCCACCTTCGAGGTGGTGACGCTGTCGGAGGCGGGCAGCTGGATCCGGGAGCCGCCCGCGAAGTCGATGCCCAGGGTGAAGCCCTTGAACACCATGCTGGCCACCGCGATGGCGATCAGCGCCGCCGCGATGCCGTAGTACACCCTGCGCTTGCCGACGATCTCGAAACCACCGGTACCGGTGTAGAGCCGCTCGAACAGGCTGTGCTGCTTGCCTGTCGGCACGGCCTCGTAGTCGAGCTCGGAGTCGGAATCCACGATGACGGGAGAGGACTTGGCCATGATCACGCCTCCTTCACCAGGACGCCGGCGGTGGCCTTGCGTTCCTGTGCAAGCTCTGCAATAGCGCCCAGGCCGTTCACCGACGGCTTCGCCCAGAACGGCGAGCGCGAGACCAGCATCATCAGCGGCGAGGTCACCAGGTACAGGACGATGACGTCGAGCACGGTGGTGACACCGAGGGTGAAGGCGAAGCCCTTCACCTGGCCCGCGGCCAGCACGTACAGCACAGCGGAGGCGATGAGCGACACCGTCTTGCCCGACAGGTTGGTGCGCTGCGCGCGCTGCCAGCCGCGCGGGACCGCGGACCGGAAGCTGCGGCCCTCCCGCATCTGGTCCTTGATGCGTTCGAAGAAGACGACGAACGAGTCGGCCGTCAAACCGATACCGATGATCAGACCCGCGATACCGGCCAGGTCGAGGGTGAAGCCGATCCAGCGGCCCAGCAACACGATCAGCGCGTACACCGCCACACCCGCCGCGAGCAGCGAGAAACCGGCCAGGAAGCCGAGCATGCGGTAGTAGAGCAGGCAGTACAGCAGCACCGCCAGCAGGCCGATGGCACCCGCGATCAGACCGGCGTGCAGCGACGAGATGCCCAGGGTCGCCGAGACCGTCTCGGCCTCGGAGGTGCCGAACGACAGCGGCAGCGAACCGTACTTCAGGGTGTTCGCCAGCTCCTTGGAGGTCTTGGCATTGATGCCCGGACCCGAGATCGCGGTGCTACCGCTGAACTGGCCGCCCTCCTTGATCACCGGCGCGGAGACCACGCGGGAGTCCAGGGTGAAGGCGATCTGCTTGCCCACGTACTTGTTGGTGAGGTTGCCCCACTGGTCGGTGCCGCTGGACTTGAACTGCAGGCTGACCACCCACTGGGCCTGCTGCAGCACGCCGGAGGCGTCCTTGATCTCGGTACCGTCCATCACGGACTTGTCGAGCAGGTAGACGGTGGTGCCGTCGGTGCTGCAGGTCACCAGGGGCAGGTTCGGATCGTCGTTACCCTGCAACGGATCCGGCTTGGAGCAGTCCAGCGTGGCCATGGCCTGCAGCTGGGCGTTCTGGTCGGTGCTCTGGCGGGCCGCCTTGGCGGCCGCGATCTCCTGCGCGGTCTGCTGCTGGCCGCCCGGCTGCGCGGGCGTCGACGGCGGCGCGGACGGGGTGGTCGGGGCCTGTGCCGGGAACACCCGGTTCTGCGGGGCCTCACCGGTCGTCGTGGGGGCCGGAGCCTCCGCCGTGGCCGGGGTGGTCTCGGTCGGCGTCGCGCTCGTGCTCGGCGGCTGCTGCGGCTGGGTCTGCTGCGGCTGCTGGGCCGCCTTACCCGCCTGCGCGGGGGCGCTCTGCACCACCGGACGGAAGTACATCTTGGCGGTGGTCGCCAGCGATTTCGCCTGTGCGCCATCGGCACCGGGGACGGTGATCACCAGATTGTCGCCCTCGATGACGACCTCGGAGCCCGCCACGCCCAGACCGTTCACGCGCTGCTCGATAATGTTCTGCGCCTGCTTGAGGCTGTCCTGGCTCGGCTTACCGCCATCCGGGGTGCGGGGCGTCAGGGTGACGCGGGTACCGCCCTGCAGGTCGATGCCGAGCTTCGGGGTGTGGTGCTTGTCCCCGGTGAAGAAGATCAGGCCGAACATCAGAGCCACCAGCGCGGCGTAGATGCCGAGCAGGCGCAACGGGTGCGCCGTTCCCTGAGAAGGTGGCACAGTACTTATCTCCTAGGCGGATTCGAAGGTGGAACGAGCTGGGCACACACCGCAGCGCCACCGGCCGCCGGGAATCCGGTGCGGCCGATGGCGCGGAGTATGTCAGTCCTTGGTCAGCCGCGGCGCGTCGTCGGCGGCTTCGGGGGCGGCGACGTGATCGTCGGCGACGCCGTTCGAAGACGCGGCTTCGGTGGTCTCGGCGGTGGTGTCCTCGGTGGCGTCGTCGTTGCGCACCTCGCGGATCGATTGCCGCAGCCAGGTGGTGACGACTTCCTCGGCGATCTCCAGATCGACGGTGGTGTCATCGAGCTCGACCACGGTGCCGAAGAGCCCCGACGTGGTGACGACCCGGTCGCCGACCTTCAGGCTGTCCTGCATCTCGGTGACCTTCGACATCTCCCGCTTCTGACGGCGGACACCGAGGAACATCGGGATGAGCAGGGCAACCAGCAGTAGCGGCAGCAGAAGGTCCATCGTCGAAGTCAGCCCCTAGTAAGTGGTCGGTTGGGTGCGTTTCCCACACAGTCTGCCAGTAATCCCTGAGAGAATGCGCGGCGACCTGTTCTAGAGTCCACGCTCGTTCGCGCAGGGCTGATTCATCCTGTTTCCCCCAGCTGCGCGGTCGACCGCCGACTCTGCCGACCGCGCAGTCGGTCCCACTCAGGCCGACTGCTGCCCGTAGGTGTAGTCGTCGAGCGGGAAGGTGGTCGCCTCGCGGTGGGCGTTCAGGGTGCTTGTCGGCCGCAGCAGCGCGGCCTCACCGTGCTGGTTGAAGTAGTAGCTACGGGCCGTGGCGCACTGGCCGCCGTAGAAGACCGACGAATCCAGTTTCTCGGTGACGCGATCCAGGAATTCGGCATTGGCGCGCTCGGTGACCTCGAAGACCCGTTCGCCGCGGCGGAACATCTCCCCGAACAGGCGCGCCATATGCTTCATCTGCGCCTCGATGGTGGTGAAGTAGGACAGGCCGCTGTAGGAGTAGGGGCTGTTGAGGCTGACGAAGTTGGGGAACTTCGGCACCGTGATGCCCTCGTAGGCCTGGAAGCGGTTGTCGCGCCAGAATTTTCCGAGATTGCGGCCGTCGCGGCCGATGATCTCGATGGCCGGGAAGTTGACGTCCCACAGGTTGAAGCCGGTGGCCAGGATGAGGGTGTCGATCTCGGTCTTGTGGCCGTCCGCGGTGACGATGCCGTCGGGCTCGATGTGGTCGATGGAGTTGGTCTCCAGGCGCACGTGCGGCTCGTTGAAGGTCTTGAAGTAGAGGTTGGAGAAGGTGGGGCGCTTGCAGCCGAAGTCGTAGTCCGGCGTCAGCTTCTTGCGAGTCTCCTTGTCGCGCACCTGGGTTCGCAGATGCGCCTTGGCCAGGATGCCCGCTGCCCTGTTGAGCGGCTTGGCCTCCTTGAAGTGCAGCACGCCGACCACCATGAGCGCCTCCAGCATGGAGGTGTTGACCAGGCGAGCGGCCTTCTGCGTCAACGGAACCCGCGCGAACAGATGCTGCACCGCGGGCGGAATCGGGGCGTCGACCTTCGGGACGACCCAGATCGGGGTGCGCTGGAAGACGGTGAGCGCCCGCGCCTGCTTGGCGACCTCCGGGATCAGCTGCACGGCGGTCGCGCCGGTGCCGATGATGGCGGACCTGGTCCCGGTGAGATCGACCTCGTCGTCCCACGCGGTGGTGTGGATGATCTTGCCCGCGAAGGTGTCGATGCCCGGGAACGGCGGGGTGTAGGGCTGCGACAGGAATCCGGTGGCGGCCATCAGGTAGCGCGCGGTGAGCGATTCACCGTTCTCGATGGAGACCACCCAGTACTGCTGCCCCTCGTCCCAGCGCGCACCCCCGACGACGGTGTCGAACCGCATACGCCGGCGCAGGTCGTACTTGTCGGCGACGTGCTCGGCGTACTTCTTCAGCTCCGAACCCGGGGCGAACAGCCGCGACCAGTACGGGTTGGGCTCGAAGGAGTACGAGTAGGTGACCGAGGCGATGTCCACGGCCAGGCCCGGGTAGCGGTTGACGTGCCAGGTGCCGCCCAGGTCGTTCTCCCGTTCGAGGATGACGAAATTGCTCATGCCGAGCCGATCCAGCTCGATGCCCGCGCCCATCCCGCCGAATCCCGCGCCGACAACGATGGCGTCGTACTGAGGTGCCACGCCGAACCTCCTGCAAGAACTGTGTTCGAACAAAGAAAATGATGCACATGTCACGGAATGACATCTCATTCCGTTTGTGATCACCGTATCATCGGGCTCGTGACGAAGCCATCCTCGAGAATCGAACGGCGCAAGGCCGAACTCCGGCAGGAGATCATCGACACCGCGTTCGCGTGTTTCGCCGAGCGGGGCTACCACGCCACCGGCATCGCCGACATCGCCGGCGAGCTGGGTATCGGGCACGGAACGTTCTACCGGTACTTCGAGAACAAGCGCGACATCATCGACCATGTCATCGACGATCTGTCCGCGCGGATCATCGAATCGCTGGGGACCGACAATGCCCCCGACGCCGCCGACAGCCTCGAGGAGTACCGCGCGCAGGTGGATCGGATCGGCGACGCGCTGAACCACATCTTCCTCGAGGACCGGCGGGTGGCGCAGCTGCTGTTGTTCCAGGCCACCGGCATCGACACCGAATTGACCGCGCGGCTCTACGGTTTGCTCGACACCGCCGACATGCTGACCGCCGGGTACCTCGAGCACGGGGTCGAACGCGGTTATCTGCGTGCGGATCTCGACACTGTGAACACCGCGCGGGCGGTGACCGGCATGATGCTGGCCGCCATTCTGCACGGCATCCGGACGCCCGAGGTGCAGGCGGTCGACGATCTCAGCCACGCCATCCGGCATCTGCTCATCGACGGCGTCCGCAAGCACTGAACCAGCTTGTACAAACGGACCCGTTTGTCCGGTGCGGCCGGATTCGGCTGGGGGCGGAGGTAATTCGGACATGCGGCCATTGGCACAATGACCCGAGTGACCCCAGACGACGTCCGCCGCACCCGGTTCGGCCACGCGCCGTCCGGGCCCCACGGCTACCACCCGGCCCAGGTGGACGCCTTCTGCGCACGCATCGCCGACACCATGCTCGGCCGCGACCATCTGAGCATCGCCGACATCCGGCACATCGAATTCGACGATCCCCCACCCGGACATCGCGGCTACGACATCGACGAGGTCGACGACTTCCTCGACCACGTCTGCACGGAACTGGAATACCTACGCCGCGGCCGCGGACGCCTCCCCGCCGGCCGCACCCCCGACACGCTCACCCACGACGACGTCCTGCGCATCCAATTCTCCTCTCCCCCTTACGGTTTCCCCGGCTATTTGGCCGACGAAGTGGGCGCGTTCCTCGACCGCCTGGCGGCGACGCTCGCCCACCACGGCCCCAACGGCCTCACTCCGAAGGAGGTCCGGGACATCACTTTCCACCTCGCCTCCGACGGCACACCCGCCTATCACTGCGAGGAGGTCGACGCCTTTCTCGACCTGGTGGTCCACCAGCTCGAGAAGTCCGAGGCATCCCGGCACTGACACCCGAAGGCGGAGGAGAATCTCCATCGGACGTCCCACGCGTAGGGACCTTGGCCCCTGCCTCCGAAGGCGCCGGCGCAACAGACTGATCGTCATGCGTAGACGATTCGAGTTGGCTTTCAACATGTCCTATCTGGCGATCATCTGGGGGCTCGTGATCGCCATGCGTCGCAATCGCGACCGGGTTCCGCGGGAGCAGCGGGAAACGGCGGCGCGATTCGAGGAGGCGTTCACCCTGCTGGCGACCGGCGACACCGCACACCTGGCGTTGCGCGCGGTATCCATGGCACGCGGCGAGGACCGCGGGTATCTGAGCCTGCGGGGACGGCGAGCGAGTCTGATCGGGCTGGGAGAGATGGCCACCTCGATCACGATCACCCTCTTCTATGTGCTGTCGCTGGATGCCTGGCGGCTGCGGTTCCGGCACTCCTGGGACGGTTTCAGCAGATCGCTGCTGGGGCTGTCGTTCGTGCGATTGATCCTGCTGGCAACGCCGTTCAACAACTGGGACAGGGACGAGACGCCCGCCGGGTACGGAGTGGACCGCAATCTCCCGCTGCTGGCCGTGGGCGCCGGCGAGATGTACCTCATGCGCCGCGAAGCCACCCGCACCGGCGACCGCACCTTCCGCTTCCTCTCCGACGCCATGGCTGCGTCGTTCGCCTGCTACCTGCCCGTCATCCTGTGGGCTCGCCGCATCCCCCAGCTGGGTCTGCTCATGATTCCCAAGACCCTCGCCTACCTCGCCATGGCATTCCGCGTCTACGCCGACTTCTTCCGGGGTACGCCGGAATCGGCCGCCCCGGAACCGGCGGCCCCCGCGGCCGACGCCACCGTCATCCCGGCACCGTCGCAGCCGGCCGTAGCGCCGAGATGACCGGTGCCACCGGCGGCCTGCGGTGTGCCCAGGGGGCGACGCGCTCGATGGCCGCGGCCAGCCGGATCACGGTGGCGTCGTCGAGGTGGCCTCCGATGATCTGGAGTCCGACCGCGAGGCCGGTGTCGGTCCAGCCCGCCGGAATGCTGGCGGCGGGCTGGCCGGTGAGAGTGGCGGGATAGTTGAATCCGATCCAGGCGGAATCGGAAACCGCTGTGCCGTCGATGATTTCGGGACCGGTCAAATCCACCGGGAAGGCCGGGACGGCCGTGGTCGGAGTGATGAGGACATCGTGGTGGCGCATGAGCCGGGCCATGGCGTTCACCAGCGCCTTGCGCGCGATGTTCGCGTCGGTGAAGTGCTGTGCGGTCCACGGTTGCCGGATCCAGTCGATCACGTACGGCGACATCCGCTCGCCGTGTGCGTCGATCATGGCTCGCATGCCGGTCAGATCGGTCTCGGCGATGATCAGCGCGGAGAAGGCGGCGGCGGGGTCCGCCCACCCGGGCGTCACGTCCTCGACGCGGCATCCGAGGCGGTCGCCCACGACCTCCCGCACCGCGTGTTCCACCACCGCCCGAACCCGGGGATCCACCGCCAGATACCCGAGATCGGGACTGAATCCGACCCGCAGCCCGGCCACCGACTCCGGATGCTCGGCACCGGCCCGGGCCGCACCGATCCAGTCCACGTCCTGACACGGGATGGAGTGCCGATCGCGCGGATCGGGACCGGCGAGCACGGACAGCAGCAGCGCCGCGTCACCGACGGTCCGGGTGATCGGGCCGATGTGTTCGACGCTCTCCCAGCCGGATACGCCGGGCAGCCGCTCGTCGCGGCAGCCCGGATACACCGGCACCCGCCCCATCGACGGCTTCACTCCGACCAGCCCGCACAGCGCCGCGGGCGCGCGGACCGAGCATCCGCCGTCGCTGCCCAGGGCCGCCGGCCCCAGCCCGGCCGCGACCGCCGCCGCCGACCCCGCACTGGATCCGCCGGGGCTCATCGTGAGGTCCCATGGATTGCGGGTGGCCGGGAACAGGCGATTGAGCCCTGTTGCGCTGTAACCGAATTCGGAGGTATTGGTCTTGCCCAGGCAGATCGCGCCCGCCCCGAGGGCGCGTTCGACCACGATGTCGTCCTCGTCCGGGATGTGATCGCGATAGACCCACGACCCGGAGGTCGTGCGAATTCCCTTGGTGGACAGCAGGTCCTTGATCCCGAGCGGCACTCCCCCGAGCGGCCCCGGATCGATGCCGCGCGCCAGTCCATCGGCCACCCGCCGCGCCTGACGCCGCGCCAGGTCCGGCGTGGGGGTGCAGAAGGCGTGCAGCAGTGGGTCGAGCTCCGCCATCCGGTCGAGGACCGCGTCGACGATCTCGACCGGAGAAAGCTCCCGTGACCGGACCCGGGCGGCGAGTTCGGTGGCGGGGAGGAAGCAGAGTTCCTCTCGCTCAGCGGAATTCACCGTGCGTCCTCACCCGCTCACGGCGGCGACGACGGGTTCGCGTGCGGCCGTCGGCAGTACCGCCGTGATTCCGGCCTGCACCGCCACCGCGGTGACGAACCCGATGACCGCGTCCACCGAGCCCGGCAGCTGATAGTGCGCGATCCCGGCGGCCACCGCCCCGATCCCCCACGCCGCGAACGCGACCGGCCGGACCGGCGCACCCGCCACGGTCCGGCGCCGGGCCAGCAGGTGATCGACGATGAGGACCGCGCCGATCGGCGGCACCACCACGCCCAGCAGTACCAGCCAGTTGACGATGTGCGCCCAGATTCCGGTCAGCGCCACCACGGTGCCGATCAGGCCCAGCGCTACCGCCAGCGGCCGCATGCGTAGCGGTGTGATCCCGGCCCAGCCCACCGCCCCGTTGTAGAGGCAGTGCGCCGCAACCGATCCCAGGTTCGCGAACACGAACAGCACCGACAGCCCGGTGATCAGGGAGCCGTGCCCGGCGAGCAGTCCGAGGAAGGCCCCGCCGTTCGACGCCGGATCGCTCGCGCCGCCGATCGCGACCACCACGCCACCGACGAGGAACGCGATCGAATTGGCGAACGGGAAGGCCGCGGCCGCGGCCAGCACCCCCGCCCGGCCGTCTCGGGCCCAGCGGGTGAAGTCGGCGGTCATGGTGCCCGAATCGGCGAAGCCGCCGACCACGATGCTCACGCACGCCCAGAATCCCAGCGGCCCGCCGCCGCCGGCGTAGCCGAGCACACCCGAGAGCGAATGCCCGTGCCCGAGACCGTAATACAGGGCCAGGCCCGCCATGATCAGGAACAGGGGCGTGCCGATCAGGCCGATGAGCGACAGTGCCCGGATTCCGGCGAGGGTGAGCAGCACGAAGAACGTCCCGCCGATCACCCCGCCCCAGAACGGATTCCACCCGTACATGCCTTGGAGCGTGGTGCCGGTGAGCCCGACCTGATAGGAGAACCAGCCGATCACGACCGTGGCCAGGAAGCCGACCACCACGGCGCGCCCGCGGTCGCCGAAGGCGCGGCGCGCCTGCAGCGAGAAATTGCGGCCGGTCTGCCCGCCGATCCAGCTCAGCGTGCCGATGTAGCCGAACAGCAGCAGATTGCCCAGCAGGATCGCCAGCAGCCCGCGGCCCATGCCCTGGCTGTAGACGATCAAGCCGCCGAAGACCGCGTTGCCCAGGCACATCGGGAATCCGGCCCAGACCGCCGCCACCGAGAGCAGGCTCCGGCGTTCGGTGACGGGGACCGGTTCCTGCTCGTATTCGTGACTCGACATGGTTCGGCCCCGCCTATCCGTGCTGCTCGAGACCCTTTGCGGGGTCGATGAATTCGTTGGTGACCAGGTCCGCGGCGGTGAGGTTGTCGGGGACCTGCTGGCCCTTGGCGCGCAGCAGCGGAGTGACCTGGGCGATGGCGCGGGTGACGCGGTCGGTATCGAAATTGCCGAGGGTATTGCCGGGGCCGTTGGCGACGATCTTGTTCTCCAGCTGGACCCGGACTGAGTCGGTATTGCCGGCGGCGGAGATGGGCGGGCCGTCCGGGATCGTCTGTGCGATGCGGAGCAGGGCCTGGTTGGTGGGGTCGGGGTTGGTGACGTAGTCGATCTGGGCCTGCTGCAGCATGGGGACGAGCTTCTGCAGGCAGGGGCGCAGTTTGTCGAGTTCGCCGCTGCGGACCGACCAGGCGTGCGGGTAGCTCTCGTATCCGGCGTCGGCGACCAGCAGGTGACCGGTGGGCTTCTGCCAGCCCTTGACGTCGTGCTCCCAGCGGTACGGCTCGTTGGAGACGTAGGCCTGCTGCATGACCCGGCCGTGCTCGGCGACGAAGCGGCTGGGCGTGCCGTCGTAGGAGGCGTCGGCCTGTTCCTTCTTCACGTACCCGTTGGCGATCAGGTAGTCCATGTAGATCTTGCCCTCGGAGTACAGGATCGGGGCGTTGGTCGCGGCCACGTCCTTCCACGAGTTGACGGTGTAGGTGGCGGGATCCCACATGATGATCTGCGGGTTCTTCGCGAGTGAGGCGAAGACACCGGTCAGCGGGAATTTCGCCTTGGCTCGCACCTGCTCGTCGGTCGGGACCAGCCCGAGAGTGATGGAGTTGTCCTGGTACATCTGCGCGGGCACCGGTTGACCACCGAGGAACGGACCACCCAGCCGCACTTCGACATTCACGCCGGTGTCGCCGAGCGGGCCGGTGTACGCGCCCTTCTTGGGGTCGACGGTGCCGTTCGGGCCGACCAGCTGATAGGCCGCGGCGCGTTCGGGTGTGGCGTACCAGTCCGTCTGGATCACGATGGTGGACGGACAGACGCCGGCCAGCACACCCTGCCCGGAGGGTTTCGGAGTGGAGGCGCCGCCACCGCAGGCGGCGGTGAGCAGGACGCTGCCGGTGATCGCGGCAGCGGCGAGGACACGTTTCTTCACGAGAATTCCTAGAGGGTTGAAACTGATTGCGGGAGAAGTGGTTCAGCTATTCGCCGGCGCGCTTGCCGTGGGCGCGGTCCACGCGCCCGGCCAGGAAGTCGAAGATCCAGAACAGGATCAGGCCCACCAGTGAGGACAGCAGCAGCGCGGTCAGCAGTTCCTCGGTGGCCAGCCGCTGCCGGTAGACGTCGATCATCCGGCCGATGCCCGGATTGCCCTGGCGGAAGAAGAAATCGGCGACGATCGAGCCGATCACGGCCATGCCCGCCGAGATCTTGAATCCCGAGATCATGGCGGGCAGCGCCGCCGGAAGTTGCAGTTTCAGCAGCCGCTGCCACCGGTTGGCGCTGTGCAGCGTGAACAGGTCGTGCTCGGACGCCTGCACCGACTTCAAGCCGAACAGGGTATTGGTGATGACCGGGAACAGCGACACCATCACGCACACGATGACCCGGCTGCCGAATTCGTAGCCGAACCAGAAGCCGAACAGCGGCACCACGGCCAGCACCGGAATCGTCTGCAGGATCACGGCATACGGGTAGAGCGAATACTCGGCCCAGCGCGCCTGGCTCATGATCACCGCGAACGCCACCCCGAGCACGATGGCGATCACCAGACCGACCAGCGCGATCTGCACGGTCGAGCCGAGAGCGGTGAGAATCTCGGTGCGGGTGGCGGCATTGAGCAGGCCCTTGGACACCACCGATTCCGGTGGCGGCAGCAGGAATCGGGATTCCTGCGGGATCAAGAGGTGGCTCGCGATCGTCCAGGCTGCCATGACCAGTGCGAACACCAGCGCGGGCGCGAGCACACGCACCGGCGCGACGGCGAAGGGCCAACGGAGTTTCCGTGGCGTGCGCGGCGGCCGCGCAGTCGCCTCGGTCGTCTTGGTTGCCTTGGTCGTCTCGGGCACGACGATTCCGCCGTCGGCGGTGGCGGCGGTCATGCGGCCCTCCCCCCGATCCGCGTGGCTCCCCGCTCGGCGTCGTGCAACGCCGCCGACACCCCCGCCGCGACGGCACCGAATTCGGGCGTATACCGCGACTCCGGTGATCGCGGGAAATCCAGCGGCACCGGGATATCCGCCGCCACGCGACCCGGGCGGCCGGTCAGCACGACGACCCGGCTCGACATGAACACCGCCTCGGCCACCGAGTGCGTCACGAACACCCCGGTGAAGCCCGATCGCCGGTACAGCCCGCTCACCTCCTCGTTCAAGCGCTGCCGGGTGATCTCGTCGAGCGCCCCGAACGGCTCGTCGAACAGGAACAGTTCGGGTGCACCCGTCAGCGCCCGCGCGATCGACGCCCGCATGCGCATGCCGCCGGAAAGCTGTGCGGGCTTGTGGTTCTCGAAGCCGAACAGCCCGACCAGCTCCAGCGCTTCGCGCGCCGCCGCCCGCCGGGTGGCCTTGTCCACGCCGGCGAGCTCCGCGGGCAGCTCGACATTGCGCAGCACCGAGCGCCACGGCAGCAACGTCGCCTCCTGGAAGACGTAGCCGAGTTTGCCGGTGGCGACGGAAACCGTTCCGGCGGTGGGCTGCTCGAATCCGGCGGCCAGACGCAGCAGGGTGGACTTGCCACAGCCGGACGGGCCGACCAGGGAGACGAATTCCCCCGGCCGGATGGCGATATCGATGCCGTCGAGCGCGTGCGTGCCGTTCTCGAAGGTCAGGCCGACGTGCTGAAAGGCCAAGGCCGGATCGGTGTATACATTGCCGCCCTCGGCGGCCTCCGTATTCTCGTCCGGGCCTTGGCCTTTGACGATGGTTGAGGCGGTGGTGCGCATGTCCACAGTTCTATCGGCGGATCATTGCCGGATGCGGTCCACGCGATTACACCTTTGTTTCGTATACGATCAGCCCGCGCTGAGCCGGCCGTCCCGCGCGACCACCCGACCGCGCTTGACCACCAGCTTTCGGGCCGGAACGGAAACCACAGCCGCAGCGGGTGTTTCGGCGTCGACGGTGAACAGGTCGGCGGGCGCACCCACCCGCAACCCGTAATCCTCGATCCCGAGAACCGCGGCGCCGCCATAGGTTCCGGCCGCCAGTGCGAGTTCGATATCGGCATCGGACACCAGCCGATCCCGGAAGGCCACCTGCATGATCCGGCGCAGCATGTCGCCGTCGCCGTAGGGCGTCCACAGGTCCCGGACGCCGTCATTGCCCAGCGCCAGCCCGGCTCGGGCCTCGTGCATCACCCGCACCGGCACTACCGGCGCGTCACCCACCGCGCAGGTGATCATGGAAACCCCGGCGTCGGCGAGGTTTTCGGCGATCCGGCGCTGCTCACCCGGGGCGAGCTCCCCCATCGCGTAGGCGTGGCTGATGGTGACCCGTCCCGCCAGCCCCGTGGCCCTGGTCCGGGCCGCGATCAGGTCGAACTGCCAGGCGCCCAGCGCGCCACGGTCGTGCAGGTGGATATCGATGTGCGCGCCGTATTTCTCGGCGAGACCGAAGATCAGATCGAGCTGGCCGGTCGGATTCCCGTCGTAGCCGGCCGGATCCAGCCCGCCGATCACCTCGACGCCCTCGGCCAGCGCGGCTTCCAGCAGCTTGCCGGTGCCCGGCCGGGTCAGCAGACCGCCCTGCGGAAAGGCGACCAATTGCACGTCGACCCGGTCCGCGTGCCGCGCCGCGGCCGCCCGGACCGCCTCCACGCCCCGCAGCCCCACCTCCGGGTCGATGTCGATATGACTGCGGACGTGCGCCGTCCCGCCGGACACCATGGCCCCCAGCAGGTTCGACGCGTAGTCGGCGCTGGGCAGCCCGAGCTCGTCACGGCGGCCCTCGCCGTTGGCAATGCGCCCGGCCAGGGTCGGCCCGCCGGTATTGGGCACCCAGGGACCGCCGAACATGGTCTTGTCGAGGTGACAGTGCGACTCGACCAGGCCCGGAAGCACCAGCGCCCCGGCCAGATCCACGGTGTCGACGCCCTCGGCGCTCAGATCGGGCGCGATCGCCGTGATCCGGCCGTCCCGGACGAGAATGTCGGCGCCGGCGAGCGGGACTCCGGGAGTCCAGGGGCGGCCGCCGCGCAGCAGGAGATCGTTCATGGAGTGCACCACCTGTGTCGAAGAGAGAACGGCAATTCAGGAATCCTTCCGGACGGAATGGCCGCATCGTATACAAATAACGCCTGCTCAGCGACCCGAAACCCCTGCGACACAGCTGGACCCGCGAATATCTGATCGGTGCAGTAGATTTGCGGGATCCCGTCGGCCGAGGCCACCATGGATCGTATGCAAATCCCCATTCCACCGATCGTCAGATGAGGCCGTAGTGACCAGCACCGCCGGGCGCATGACACCGCAGCAGCTGTGCCGCGCCATCCGTGACGACATCATTCGCGGCGCGTACGCCCCCGGCCAACGACTCACCGAGGAGGCGCTGGCCGAGAGCTACGGCGTCTCCCGCGTGCCCGTCCGGGAAGCGCTGCGCACCCTGGAAGCAGAGGGTTTCGCCTCGTCACGGCCCTACGCCGGGGTGTTCGTGGCGGAGCTCACCGAGGACGAGGCCGCCGACCTGCTGGAGATCCGGGCCCGCCTGGAACCGCTCTGCGCATCACGGGCTGCGGTGCGGCGCACGCCCGAGCAACTCGGCCGCCTCAAGGAACTCACGGCGCTGGGCCAGGACGCGGTGCGGGCGGGCCGCCTGGACGAGTTGGCCCGGCTCAACAGCCGCTTCCACGAGGTGCTCGCCGAAGCGTCGGGCAGTACCCTGCTCGCGCAGCTGATCATGCAGCTGAGCTGGAAGATCGCCTGGGTGTACTCGGTCGAACTGCCGCGCCGCGCCAGTGATTCGTGGAGCGAGCACGAAGAGATCTGTGCCGCACTGGAGGCCGGTGACCCCGACCGCGCGGCCGATGTGGTGAGCGCCCACATCGCGCACGCCGCGAACGCCTACAGGTTCCGGAAGCACACCGAGGACACCGCGTTGCCGCGCACCGAAAACACTGCGCGACAGCGTGCTTCGAGGTCGCACACTTCGTAACATCGCCGCAGCATTTGCCACCCCGGGACGAAACACGGCTCTCGTATACAAAATGGAGTCACTTCGTCCGGGGAGGTCACCATGGCGGATCCGTTGCCGCACACCGTGGATCTGATGTTGCGCGCCGCGCGTATCGCCGACGATGCGGAGCTGGTCGACATCGCGATCGACGGCGGCGTCATCACCGCGATCGGGGCCGCACTCACCGACCGGGGCGCAGAGGAAATCGACTGCGCCGGACGAGTCGTCATTCCCGGCCTGATCGAATCCCATGTGCACCTGGACAAGGCGCTCCTCGACGCCGAGAAGTCCAATCCGGACGGCACCCTGGCCGGGGCCATCAGCGTGACCGCCGAACTCAAGCGCGGCTTCACCGTCGCCGCCATCCGCGACCGCGCCCGACGTGTCCTCGACATGGCGATCGGCAATGGCACCACCGCCATTCGCGCGCACCCCGATGTCGACCCGATCGTGGGCCTGCGTGGGGTGACCGCGCTGCTTGATCTGCGCGAGGAGTATCGCGACCGCCTGGACATTCAAATCGTCGCATTCCCGCAGGAGGGCATTCTCCAAGCTCCCGGCACCCTCGGCCTCCTCCGCGAGAGTCTGCACGCGGGCGCCGACGTCCTCGGCGGCTGCGCGTACAACGAACGCACCGTCGAAGACTGCCGCCGCCACATCGACCTCATCTTCGACCTGGCCGCCGAATTCGATGTCCCGCTCGACATCCACGCCGACTTCGCCGACGATGCCACCGACCCCCGCTATGCCATGGCCGGCTACATCGCCGAGGTCACCGAGCGCACCGGCCGGCACGGGCGGGTCGCCCTCGGTCACATGACCTCCCTGGCCGGTCGTCCCCGTGCCGACCGCGCCCGCACCCTGGAGCAATTGGCGGCGAGCGGAATCTCCGTCGTCCCTTTGCCCGCCACCGACATGCATCTCGGTGGCCGATCGGATGTCACCAACGTGCGCCGCGGGATCGCTCCGATCCGCGAGCTCTGGCAGGCAGGAATCACAACGGCCTACTCATCCAACAACATCCGCAATGCCTTCACCCCGTACGGCAACGCCGACATGCTCGATATCGGGCTCTTCCTGGCACAAACCGCGCATCTCTCCGGCCCCGAGGACCTGACCCGGGTGCTGGCAATGGCGACCACCGAGGCGGCTCGCACCATTGGCATCTCGGAGCGGTACGGGCTACGCGTCGGCGCGGCCGCCGATCTGGTGGTGCTGTCCACGCGGAGAGTCGAAGGTGCCCTGCTCGATCGGCCCGATCGGAACTATGTCTTCAAGTCCGGACACCTGACCGCCCGCACCACCCGCGTGCAGGAGGTAATCCGGAATGACGAAAACCCAAGAGACAAAACCTAAAGACCAAAACCCAAAAGATTAAAAGACAAAAGATGCCTGGAGAAGGGAGGAGGCCGGGCTCACGTCCGCGCCTGCACCTTCCAGCCTCCTCACCTTTGAAGCCGCATGTGGGGTTACTGCAGGAGGTATTCCTTCAGATCAAGGGTTGGTGTCGCCACATGATGGTTTGCGCTTGTTCGGGATAGTGCGGATGAGCAGGGACGCCAGGGATCGACCTTCCGGAGGGCGGCGGTGCGATGACGATGGGCGGGTCCGCACGGGGGTGCCGGTGGCTTTGCCCGAGAGCACGGCAGTCGCGGCGGCGTAGGCTTCGATCGGATCCGATTTGCCTTGTGCCTGGCGGTTTTGTGGTCGGGTCGGTCGACGTCGATGACGGTCACCCCCGCCGCGGTCAGCACCCGCGCGAGCTCGGCGCCGTAGACACCGGTTCCTTCCACCCGACCGCGACGAGTGTGCCGTGTGACCGCATCCACTCCAGCAGGTCCCTGTAGCCGCTGACGATGGCGGGGAACTCGCGATCGGCCACATGTACCAGCGCCTGCACCCACCGGCCGCGGTCGGTTTCGATCCCAACGACCACTTGATCGGGCTCGTCATCCTCGGCCGGACACTGGCCGATCAGCTCGTGAAGCCCGGCGATACCCCCGACGGAGCAGCCGGGAATCACGCCGCCCGTGCACCCCACCTCCGGCAACTGGAATCGATGGCAGCGGCGACCCACCGCCCAACCTGATGTCTATCGTTCACCCACACCTCCCCGTGCCCTGCGCACACCAGCCCGACACGAGCGGTCCGGGAATCACGCCACCCGAGCACCCCACCTCCGGCAACTCGAATCGATCGCAGCGGCGACCCACTGCCCCACGTGATGCCTGTCGTTCACCCGCGCCGTGCCCGTGGGGTCAAGACGTTTCGGGGCAATCCAACCAGTACGCCCCCGATACGGGGAATCCTCGCCCATGACAACGGTTCTCCAACCCTCGGCACTGTCATTCACCAGCGCATGGCAGTGATCGCACACCAAGGTCAGATTGGTCAGATCCGTGGGCCCGCCCTTCGCCCAGTCGGTGATGTGGTGCACCGCGCACATACTCGCGGGCGCATCGCATCCCGGGCGGGTACAGCCCTTGTCGCGGGCGATCAACGCCAACCGTTGGGCAGGGGTGGCCAGGCGCTCGCAGCGACCCAGGTACAACGGCAGCCCGTCGGCGTCGAGGACCGCCAGCACCGGCCGGGTGCCCTCGGCCATCTTCAACGCCTCGTTGATGGAGACGTGCCCGCCGGAGGCGGTGGTCGCGACCCCGGCCCCACGCTCGAGATCGGCGAGGTTCATGGTCAGGATGGCCTGCACCGGCAGGCCCCGGTGCGAACCGAGCTTGGCGGGGTCGACACCGGGCTGCAGCAACGCGAACAACGCGTCGTGGGTGCGCTGCCCGGCATCGCGACGGTCGCGACGGGCGGCCGCCTCCAACACCGTCGAATCGACCACATTGACCGTGGCAGCAACGCTGTCAGCGTCGTCGATGTTGCACATACCCGGACGCGCCAACTTCGCGAACACGGCATCCAACAGGGCCCGCAGTTCGGGGGTGATCCAGCCCTCGATCCACGACATGCCATCCACCCCAGGACGGCCCAGGATCAGTCCACGGCGACGACGGCGGTCGGCGTCGGAGACGACCTTGCCATCGGGGTCGACACGAGCGAGGATGTCGCGACCGATCTTGGGCAGGTCATCGGGCCACCCGACACGGGAATGGCCGACCAGGATGCCCTCGGCCTCCGCACGCGTTTCGGCGGGGATGTCGGCAGGCAGGTGGGTCATCACATCGATGATGTTGCGGACATGATCACGCGAGATGTCGCCTGCCTCATAGGCTTCGGCGGTTTCAGCCAAGGTGGCTGGGCGCAGGTGTCCGGTGGGTTCGAAGAATTCTCCACACTGACGGGCGATCTTCACCCGCACCGACGCGTCGTACCTCGACAATCCCAATGTCTGCCGCAAGAACGGCACCACATCCTTCGCCCCACTACCTTCGGGCAGCGAACGGTTGCAGGCCTCGATGATCAAACATGAATCCAGCGCCGACAGTTGGCGTTTGCAGGTTTCCAGGCGCTGCATCAGCTCCACGACGTCCCCGTCGGAGAACGGGTTCAGGTTTCCGTGCAGGACGGAATTCGACAGGGTTTCGACGGCGGTCGCCAGGTCGGCGATACCGCACGTGTCGAGTGTTTCCCCTTTCGAATCCATGTGCTAATTCTACCGCCGCGCGATCATTGAGAGAACCCGAATTGTCCAGTATCCCTTGCCTTTTCGATTGAATGTCGAATAAGGGTTCGATCCATACCGGGCGCCCCAATCAAACACAGACCATTTGGAATTCCATCAATATCCGCCAGCGGGAAGGTGACGGCGGGTACGCCTGCGATAGCGGCCAAACATGTCAAATGCAGGGTGCGTGTCCGGCCCGATTCCAATGCTTCGGCGGCGGCCGTCCGGGGCGGCGGCGGTGTGGCGGTGGTGGGTAATGCCAGAATCCGGTCGCGCAGTGCGGCGCGGAGATGTTCGGCGGCTATGCGTAGCACTTCGCCGGCCGCTATCGCTTGCGAAGGCGTGATCGTCGATGCGAACCGGAAGCGCTGCGCCACTTCGGATTCGAGCGCTCCGGGATGCGCCTGGATCCAGGCTCCATGGTTGGACCAGGCTTCGAAGGCCTGGACGGTCCGGAACGCCGTGAACCACGATGCTGTGTCGGCGTTCAGATCTGCCTCGACGGCACCCATCCGCTTCGCGGCGGCGAGACTCGCGGCCGCCGGCTCGTCATCGGCGACAGCGCACAACCTCGGATCCACGATCAACTGTGCGTCGCCCGATTCCTGTTCGGGCAGCAGACATTCCGCGACGGCCGCCAAGGTGAGCGCGTCACGCGACATCCATCCCACCGCGTCGAATGATTGCGCGAGCGGCAGCATTCCCATGGTGGGTATCGCGCCGTGCGAAGTACGGATTCCCCACAATCGCTGGTAGGCCGCCGGAACCCGGATCGACCCGGCCGTATCCGTGCCGAGCCCGATGGTGACCGCGCCGCTCGCCACCGCAACCGCTGAGCCGCTCGACGATCCCCCCGGAACACGGTGCGGAGCAGCGGGATTCACCGGCATCCCATAGCGTCCGTTGCCGCCGGTGATGCTGTAGGCGAATTCGTCGGTCTGCGCGATGCCGGTGATGTCGGCACCGGCGGCGAGCAGGCGGGCCACCACGGGCGCGTGGGACGGCGCGGGTGCGCCGAGATAGTCCGGAACTCCTCCACCGAGCGGAAACCCGGCGACGGAGTAGAGATCCTTCACTGCCACGGTGTGCCCGCTGAGAACACCGTCACCGGTGGCGCGGACCAGCGGCGCACCCAGTTCACGCCATACCCGCCGATCGAAATCCGTTGCCCGATCGGGGATCTGCTTCACGATCGTCATCAGGCCCGCTCGAGGACGCGTCGGGCCAGTTCGGTCGCGGCATGGTGGGCGAAGTCGGCGACCCGTACCTCACCGTGCACCCCACGCACCTGGTCCACCGCCTGCGAGATGGTGAAATCCGCTGCGGCGCTGAGATACAGGTACGCCTGCTGCGGGTCGGCGTCGAACAGCGAGACCACCAGTTCCACCGCATTGCGGACGCAGACCTCGAGCGCCCGGTTCAGGTCCTCGTCCAAGCCGGTCGGAATGACCAGCCCGTGTGCGGCGGCGAACGGCCCGATCGTCCGGCCCAGTCCGGCCGCGACCTGCGCGCCCGGAATCACGTCGACCGTCAATCGCGCCCGCAATGGCGCTTCCAGCGCGGTGAGCGCAACCTCGCCGTTCCCCTGAGCGAAATGCGGGTCACCTATATAGAACAGCGCGTCCGGAACCTGAACGGGCAAGAACAGTGTCGCACCGGCCGTCAGTCGGCGGATGTCGATATTGCCGCCGTGCAGCCCCGGCGGCACCGACGACACCCGGCTCTCGGTGTCGGTCGCGACGCCCATGATCCCCAGGAACGGATGCAGCGGAAAACTGGCCCGCTGCGGCCGATCCGGATGCATGGGCATGGTGCCGAACCAGCTTCCCTCCCGCGATTCCACCGCACAGAACTGCCCGTAGTTCCCGTCGAATCCGCGCCGATGGGCCAGGACACCGCGCGCGTGTCGCGTGGAGACGACGCCGTAGGGTGCGCGCATGGTCAGTTCGTCGATGCGGATGGCGAGCAGATCGCCCGGCTGCGCCCCGGTCACCGCGATCGGCCCGGTGACGATGTGCGGCCCGGCCAGCGAGTCACGGTTCCTGGTCGCGGCGACTTCGACGGCGTCGGCCAGCACCTGGTCGCGTTCGACACCGTTCCGCCCGAAATACCCGACGGGATCCGGGCCCTGGTCGTCGAGAATCCCTTCGTGGCTGACGGTGTCGACCACGATGCTGTGTCCCGGCTCGACGGCCGCGATCGGCCGGTCCCGCGCACACGGCAGTCGCCCCCACAGCACCGCCGACGGATCGACCGGCAGATAGCCGGTGTCCGATCCGATCCCCTCACCCGGTTGCAGCACCGGAAACGCCGGGATGAACTCCCGCACGATCGACGTCACGCTCACCACCTCTCCTACCCGACCGAATTGGTCGGACCATCCGATGTGCCGACCATAAGCCGGGCGAACGGGCGGTGACGGGGCTCGAAACCGAACGTAACCGGCGTTTTACCTGACCGAAATGGCTTGGCCGGGAACGGATTTAAACTCGGGCGATGACAGCATCGATTCCCCCGCTGCGGCGGCGTGCGCGCAGCGTCAGCGCGGAGGTCGCCGCGCATCTGGAGGCGCTGATCACCAATGGCGAGCTGCGGGCCGGGGATCGGCTGCCGTCGGAACGCGAGCTGGCCGCGAATATGAACGTGTCGCGATCATCCTTGCGCCAGGCCATGTTCGAGCTGGAGTCCAAGCAGCTCATCGAACGCCGTCAGGGCCGCGGCAGCACCGTCACCGAAACCCCGCGGCATGCGGACGCGCTGTCGGAGGGCCTGCGGGCGCTGGATATCGAGCTCGGCCACGCCATCGAATTGCGTGATCTGGTGGAACCGCGCATCGCGGAGCTGGCCGCCCTGCGTGCGCTGGACTCGAACCTGCTGTCCCTCGACGACGTCCTGACCCGTTCCAGCGACACCCTCTCCCCCGCCGAATCCCTCAGGCACGACATCGAATTCCACACGCTGCTGGCGCACGCGGCGCAGAATCCGCTCCTGGTGACGCTGTGCACCATGACCACCGAGTGGACCAGGAGCACCCGCACGCTCTCCCACCGCTCACGTCACGCCCGCCGCCTGTCGCTCGAGGGCCATCACCGGATCTACGAGGCCGTGGCGGCCCATGACAGCGCGGCCGCGGCCGCCGCCATGGAACGGCACCTGCGAGAGGTACGCGAACTCAGCATCGCACCGCGCTGAGCGCTCAGGCGCGCATCGCGCCGACCGCCACCTCGGTCCGGAAGGTGCGCCGATAGGCCAGTGGCGACACACCGATCGCCTCGTGCAGGTGCTGGCGCAGGGAGGCTCCGGTGGCGAAGCCGACCTCCCCGGCGATTCGATCCACGGAAAGCTCTGTGGTCTCGAGCAATTCGCGGGCGCGGAACACCCGCTGCTGAATCAGCCACCGTCCCGGGCTCATCCCGACCTCGTCGCGGAACCGGCGGGCGAAGGTGCGGCCGCTCATGCGCGCTCGATCCGCGAGGTCGGCCATGGTCAGCGGCCGGTCCAGATTCTCGAGCGCCCACTGACGAGCGGTCGCCGTGCCCGCGGCGGTCGGCGGGGGCACCGGCTGCTCGATGAACTGGGCCTGGCCGCCTTCGCGCCAGGGCGGGACGACACAGCGGCGGGCCACCATATTGGCGACCTCGCTGCCGTGGTCGGCACGAATCAGGTGCAGGCACAGGTCGACTCCGGCGGTGGCGCCGGCGGAGGTCAGGATGTCGCCGTCGTCGACGTAGAGGACGTTCGGGTCGACGTGGACCCTCGGGAAGGTCCGCCGGAACCGGTCGGCGAAGTTCCAGTGGGTGGTGGCGGGCCGATCGTCGAGCAGGCCCGCGGCGGCGACCACGATCGCTCCCGTGCAGATGGAGACCAGCCGCACGCCAGGACGGATGGAGGCCAGCGCGCACGAAACCGACTGCGGCAGGCCATTTTCCAGGATCGGCACGACATCGCACGGCGGAATCACCACGGTGTCGGCGGTTTCCAGCAGGCTCGCGTCGTGCGCGACCGCGATGTCGAAGTCGGAACTGCTGCGCACCGGCCGCCCGTCCAGCGAGCAGGTGATCACCTCGTACCGCCCATCGGCGGTGCCGAACACCCGGTTCGGGATGCCGAGTTCGAACGGGTAGACCCCGTCGAGCGCCAGGACGACGACCCGGTGCGGCTGTACCTTCTCCGACTGCATGGCACGATCCTATCGAATATTGGCAATCGTGCCATTTCCTCCCCGCTCTCCCGGCGGCAAGCTGGAAGCATGAGCGAGAAGGAGATCACCATCCCCACCACCATGAAGGCCATCGGCCAGGACGTGCTCGGCGGTCCCGAGGTTCTGCACGAGGTGGAACTGCCGGTGCCGCAGCCCGGTCCGAGCGAGATCCTGGTGCGGGTGCGCGCCACGGCCCTGAACCCGACCGACTGGGGTCACCGCCGCCGCGCGGGCCTGTTCCTGCCCCCGCCCCCGTTCGTGCTGGGCTGGGACGTCTCCGGCGAGGTGGTAGCGACCGGGATCGGCGTCACCCTGTTCAAGCCCGGCGACGAGGTGTTCGGCATGCTCCCCTACCCGCACGGGCACGGCGCGGCCGCCGAATACGTCACCGGACCGGCCCGGGCCTTCGCCCGCAAGCCCGCCAATCTCGACCACGCGCAGTCCGCCGCCATCCCGCTGGCCGCCCTGACCGCCTACCAGGCGCTGGTCGACACCGCGAATGTCCAGGCCGGGCAGCGGGTTCTGATCCACGCCGCGGCCGGCGGTGTGGGGCACTTCGCGGTGCAGATCGCCAAGGCGCGCGGCGCGTACGTGATCGGCACCGCCAGCGCCGCCAACCACGATTTCCTGCGCGGCATCGGCGTCGACGAGGTGATCGACTACCGCACGACCGATTTCGCGGACACGGTCCGCGAAATCGATATGGTCCTCGACCCCATCGATGCCGACCACGCCCAGCGGTCCCTGCGCACCCTGCGGCCCGGCGGCATGCTGGTTTCCCTGCGCGCCAATGGCGGTGACCACTACAAGGCCGATGCCGAGCAGCTCGGCGTGCGTGCCGAAATCCTGCTCGTCGAGGCCGATCACACCGGGATGGAGGCGCTGCGCGAGCTCGCCGAGTCCGGCGCGCTGCGCCCCACCATCGCGGGGTCGTTCCCGCTCGCCGACGCGGCCAAGGCCCATGCTCTCGGCGAGACCGGCCGTACCGTCGGAAAGCTCGTCCTCACCGTCGAGTGAAGTAGCAATGGAACCGCGCCGCCCGCCGGAGAACGGCAAGCGGCGCGGTTCTGTTCGCGGAAGTTCGCACCCGTGAACGGTTTACGGCTCGAACAGATCCAGCTGCGGCTCGTGACGCCGCACTTCGATCGATCCGAAAACCAGGTCCGGCGGCGGGACCAAGCCGAGGTGCTCCCACGCCGCCGCTGTCGCGATGCGGCCGCGGGGCGTGCGGGCCACCAATCCGGCCCGTACCAGGAAGGGTTCACACACCTCCTCGACCGTGGCCGCTTCCTCGCCGACCGCGACGGCGAGGGTCGAGACCCCGACCGGGCCGCCGTTGAAGCTGCGGATCAGCGCGCTCAGCACCGCGCGGTCGAGGCGGTCCAGCCCCAGTGCGTCCACGTCGTACACCGCCAGCGCGGCACAGGCGATTTCACGCGTGACAAGTCCGTCCGCCTTGACCTCGGCATAATCACGGACGCGCCGGAGCAGCCGGTTCGCAATGCGGGGCGTGCCACGGGAGCGGCCCGCGATTTCGGCCGCCGCGTCGGACTCCAAGCGCACGCCCAGGATTCGGGCCGAGCGTTCCAGAATCTTCTGCAGCTCTTCGGGTTCGTAGAAGTCCATGTGGCCGGTGAAGCCGAAGCGGTCGCGCAGCGGGCCGGTCAGGGCACCTGATCGAGTGGTCGCGCCGACCAGCGTGAAAGGCGCGATATCGAGTGGAATCGACGTCGCGCCAGGGCCTTTGCCGACCACCACGTCGACGCGGAAGTCCTCCATGGCCAGGTACAGCATTTCCTCGGCCGGCCGCGCCATGCGGTGGATCTCGTCGATGAACAGCACATCGCCCTCGACCAGATTGCTGAGCATGGCGGCCAGGTCGCCCGCGCGTTCCAGCGCCGGGCCGGAGGTGAGCCGCAGCGCGGTGCCCAGTTCGCCGGCGATGATCATGGCCATACTCGTCTTGCCCAGCCCCGGCGGGCCGGACAGCAGCACGTGGTCGGGGGTGCCGCCGCGCAGTTTCGCCCCGCGCAGCACCAGCGCCAGCTGTTCGCGCACGCGCGGCTGGCCGATGAAGTCGTCGAGGGACTTCGGGCGCAGGCTGGCCTCGATCTCGCCATCGGATTGCAGATAGCTTGCGCTGACGGTGGATTCGGTGTCGTCGATATCGTCGAACTCGTCGGTCATGACGGCCTATCGATTCTTGCCCAGGAGCCCGAGCGCCGTGCGCAGCGCCTGCGAGGTGCCGATGCCGGGGTCGTCGGCCAGCACGGCGTCCACCGCGCCCTCCGCCTGCCGGGCCGGGAAGCCCAGCCCGATGAGCGCGTCCACCACCTGCTCCCGCACCGGGGTGGCCATGGGCGCGGGCCCGGATCCGGGCGGGCCGGACTGCACCGGAACCAGATTCACCTTGTCCCGCAGCTCGACCACCATGCGTTCGGCGCCGCGCTTGCCGACACCCGGGACCCGGGTCAGCGCCGCCACATTCGATTCCGCGAGCGCCTTGCGCAACGCCTCGGGTTCGAGCACCGCCAGCACGGCCATGGCCAGCTTCGGGCCCACACCCGACACGGTCTGCAACAGCACGAACAGCTCCCGCGCCTCGGTGTCGGCGAAGCCGAACAGCGTCATGGAGTCCTCGCGCACGATCATGGTCGTGTAGAGCCGGGCGTCCTCGCCGCGGGTGAGCCCGGCCAGGGTGGCCGGGGTGGCATTGAGCCGATAGCCGACCCCCGCCGCCTCGAGGACCACATGGTCGAGCCCGATCTCGAGTACCTCGCCGCGTACCGACGCGATCACCGCGTTACCGCCTTCCGTTGCTGGGCAAGCCTTTCCTCGTACATGCGCCGTTGCCGCTCGGCCATCGCCTCCGCCTTGGCCATGCGTTCCAGCATGGGTGCGCGCCAGCAGTGGCAGATCGCCAGGGCGAGCGCGTCGGCGGCGTCGGCGGGCTTGGGCGCGACGGCCAGCCCGAGAATACGGGTCACCATGGCGGTCACTTGCGCCTTGTCCGCCGAACCATTGCCGGTGACGGCCGCCTTCACCTGGGACGGCGTGTGGAAGTGCACCGGGATCTGCCGCCGGGCGGCCGCGAGCGCGACGACGCCGCCCGCCTGCGCGGTGGCCATGGCGGTGCGCACATTGTGCTGGGAGAAGACACGTTCGATGGCCACGGCCTCGGGCTCATGGGTGTCCATCCAGGCCTCGGCGGCATCGGCGACCAGCAGAAGCCGTTGCGCCAGCTCCATTTCCGGCGGGGTGCGCACCACGTCGACGGCGAGCATGGAGACCTGCCGGCCCATGCTGCCGACGACCATGCTGATGCCGCACCGGGTGAGCCCGGGGTCGACGCCCATCACCCGCACCGAAACCCCTCTCACCATGAACGAACAACTGTTCGAGAGTCTAACGGACCCTCGCGGCGACATTGTCCATCGACACGGCCGGTCGCGGTGCGGGCTCGGGTGATCCGGCCGGAATCAGGAACCGCTGGGCGCGGGGGCGCCGGGGCGCCGGCGGCCGCTGTTGTCGACCACGGCACTCAGGTAGTCGATGCCCGTCAGGTAACTGGGCTCGAACGTGTCGGGCTCCTTCTCCATCGGAGGCGAGTTCCAGGTGCCGTCCGGGTTCATCGAAGGCGTGCCGGGGCGGAATCCGCCGGACACCCAGCGGCCGGTGCACCCGACCTGCGTCTGTTCGGTGGTGTGGCTGTTCACCCAGACCGACGTCTCGTACCCGTCACCGAATCCCGAGCAGTGCACCCGCACCTGAATGCGGTAGATGTCGTCGGTGTCGTTGCGGCAGCTGCGATCGCTGCACGAAACCCCCTCGGCCAGATCCGTCGCGAATGCCGCCGGGGCCAGGGCGCCAGCCGCGGCAGTGATCAGGGCCGCAGCGCCCAGACCCACCAGCAACCGTTGAGCCATGTGTGAATCAACTCCTATCGACTATGACCCGACCCGGGATTCAGCTTGCCGCACAGGAGGTTTCACGTATATCGGGGTAAACCCGGAATTCGCCCGCTCAGGCACCCTGATTCGCGGCGAGTGCCGCGGCGAAGATTCGGAACGCCTCGTCGCCGAAGAGGACGAACCGCACCTCCCGCACTCGGGTCTGGGCGCCGCGCACGGTCTCTACGGCGATGCGGGCGCCGTCGTCCATGGGCCAGCCGTACACGCCGGTGGAGATGGCGGGGAAGGCCACGGTGTCTGCTCCGAGTTCGTCTGCCACGCGCAGGGATTCGCGGTAGCAGGAGGCCAGCAGCGCGGAGCGGTCCTCGGTCGCCGACCACACGGGGCCGACGGTGTGAATCACCCAGCGGGCGGGGAGGTTTCCGGCGGTGGTCGCGACCGCCTGCCCGGTCTTCAGGCCGCCGCCGTACTGGGAGGCCCGCAGTGCGCGGCAGGCGGCGAGGATCTCCGGTCCGCCCTTGCGGTGGATCGCCCCGTCCACTCCCCCGCCGCCGAGCAGCGAGGAATTCGCGGCGTTCACAATGACATCGACCTGCTGTTCGGTGATATCGCCTCGCACGGCGCGCAATTCGGGCACGCCGCGATTCTCGCACCCGGCACCCGCAGAGCCCGGGAAATACGACGCGGGCCGCCTCCCGGGTGGGGGGGGGGGCCGCGGGGGTGGGGGGGCGGTGAAGGGTGGTGGTCGGGCCGCCACACCTGGGGGTGCGGGAGGGTTGTGGAAAAGG
>NZ_JBHZAK010000011.1:144738-307224 GCF_042754165.1 Nocardia sp. NPDC059229 | reverse complement strand
GGTGAGATAGGTGATATCGGTCAGCCAGACCGCGTCGATTCGGCCCCGATCGAAGTCCCGGACGACCAGATCCGGCGGGAACGACGCCTTCGGGTCGACCACCGTCGTTTTCACCTTGAACGTGCGTGGGCTGATGCCCTCGACCCCGAGACCGGCCATGATCTTGGCGACGGTTTTGCGGGTCACGATCTCACCGCGCTCGCGCAGCTCGGCGGTAATCCGCGGTGATCCGTAGGTCCCGTCGAACTCGGCGTGGATATCGGTGATCTTCACTTCGAGATCGGCGCGACGCTGCTGACGTGGCGTCAAAACCGTTGCCGCGCATCGTTTGACATGCTCGTAGTAGCCCGAGGTCGATACCCCCAGAAGCCGTGCCATCCGCACGATCGAGAACCGGGGGCGCGATCCTCGCGTGGTGGTGGCGCTGGCCGCTAGGTCGTCGGGGTCGGCGTACTCGGCCATCAGAGCGAACCGGGCCGGTTCGTCTGCATCGCGGCAAAGTACGCCGAAGCTTTTTTCAGGAACGCGATGTCTTTGTCCTGGTCGGCGACTTGCTTTCGCAGCCGCAGCAACTCGGCCCGCTCGGCCGAGTCCAGGGGCTTCTCGCCATGGGCCTCAGCGGCGGCGATCCTGCGCCGTTCGTCTTTGACCCAGTTGCTGAGCAAGCCCTCGTTCAAGCCCAGTTCCCGGGCAACGTCGGCGATCGTGCGTCCGGAATCGATCACCCGATGGGCAGCCTCGACCTTGTACTCGGTCGTGAATGACCGGCGCTTACGAGGAGGCATGGAGACATCCTTCCAGCAGGACCTTCGGTCCTGCCAAATCGGTGTCCACTATTCGGGGGAAGCCTCAGTTGTCGCATCCTCCGGATCGTGCAACCGCCTGTCTTCGATGGCAACTGATTCGGTTCATCGGCGCTGACCGGATTGTGTCCTTACTGAGCCGTAGGCTGACCCGATCACGATATTGTTTGCTTGTGGGCTCAGCCGATCTGTGCGTTAGCGGCTTGGAGGGCGGTATCGCACAGCCATGGGTACTTGGAGGCAAATGAGCAAGAAAGCTCAAGCTGGGCAGTTGGAAAGGGATGGGGTGCCTTGGCATCCGCCCAGCGGATCATGGGCATCATCCCAGGGAAACCGGCGAAGCATGGTGGGAAACCGTAGTCGGGATACAAAGCCGGAGCTGGCGTTGCGGTCGCTAGTGCATGCAGCTGGCCTGCGATACCGGGTGGCCCAGCGACCACTCCCAGAGATACGCCGCAGCGTTGACCTAGTCTTTGGCCCGGCAAAGGTTGCAGTATTCGTAGACGGCTGCTTCTGGCACGGTTGCCCGGAACACTACGTTCCGCCGAAGACTAATCCTGATTACTGGAATTCGAAGATCGGCGGAAACGTTGTCCGTGACCGCGACACGGACGCAAAACTCGAGGCAGCGGGATGGCTCGTGTTGCGGTTCTGGGAGCACGAGGATCCCGCATCCGCCTCGGAGGAAGTTGTCAGAACAGTTGTTCAGCGTCGCGCTCGGGCTTCGGGTCCCCGCGCTCCGCGGACCTGATTGCCATAGCGATCTGACGGCCGATCGCCTCAGCGACTGGGGGTGGAAAGGCATTGCCGACTTGGCGGTAGGCAGCCGTCTTGCGTCCAGTGATCTTCCAGTCGGGTGGAAATCCCTGCAGGAGGGCTGCTTGCTCGACTGTCAGCTTGGGGTGGTGGTCTTTCGGAGCATTCTCGTCGGGGACTTCATCGGCTACCCCCATAGCGTCCACGCTCATCGTGGCCCATGCCTGCTTCGCCCGAGTGGGTCCGAGGTCAGCGCCACCGTGTTTCTTGGATCCGCCGACCAGGGTCGGCGCAATCCTTTTGGCCTTGAGCGCCCAGGCTGCCGCGCCAGGCCAATGCCTCTTAGACATCGAGTGCTCAAGCACCTCTCCAACAGTTGGAGCCTTTTCAGGGTGTTTCTCGGGCCAACTGAAGTACGGGTCGTATCTAGGCTTGAGCGCCACCAGGACTGAACGCGGCCGGAGTTGAGGGACACCGTAGTCGCTGGCGTTGAGCAGCTGCCAGCTCCGAACGTTTTCGGGCTCGTCTTCACGGTGGACGATGTAGCCGTGGTGGACATAGTCGCTGCACGCGAGCGGTTCATCGAGCAAGGGCGCAGGGCTTTCGCAGAAGGCGTGCTCAAGCCTCCACAAGATCCACCGCCGGTAAGCTCGGAACTTTGGTTGCAGGAGTCCGCGGACGTTCTCGATCATGACTGCCTTGGGCTGCAGCGCCCCGACCAAATCGAGCATGGCGGGAAAGAGATCCCTCTCATCCTCATGGCCCAGCTGCTTTCCTGCCATCGAGAATGGCGGGCAAGGTACGCCGCCCGAGAGAAGGTCAAGCTGCTGGTAGCTGCGATCCCCGTTGAGGACGTCGTCCCGGAAAGTCAGGACGTCGCCTTGGATGACATCCGCTCCCGGATTCCTGTTCGTCAGGTTCAATTCAAGGGTGGCGCACGCGTTCGCATCGATCTCCACTAGCGCGGAGTGGGAGAAGCCAGCGTTCTCGAGGCCGAGGGCCTGGCCTCCTGCTCCGGCGCAGATCTCCACAGAGGTGAGCTTCCGCTCGCTCGTGGTCATGCCGACCTCCCCGTATTGAAATGCCGGGTCCTGATGACCCGGCTTGCGTCGGACAACCTTATCCACTCGGTACGACAGCCTCGGACCGGTGGCCTCCTGCCTGCGGGTCCGGAGGTGAGGTCAAGGGTTCTCAAGCCCGAGAATAGCTAGTACCTCTGCCTTTTCCTGGTCGGATGCGTGCTTCATGCGGAGGTTGTTCTTGATGATCGATGGGACGAAGGCAGTATCAATCATCAGGGATTGGAGCGTGTATACGTCGGCGCCGCTTGACTTGCCAGTCTGGATCTGCAGTCCGAGCTCTCGTAGCTCACGTGTCCTGCGTTCGGTGTGGACTGAGTCTTGGGTTGTAAAGCGCAGCCAGTCGGCGCTTACAGGCTTGCCAATCCATTGGAGGAGGACTGCGAAGAGGGTCTCATGGGTCTTGCTGCCGTATGGGACGGTGAGGTATCTATCCGGAATATGTTCTCCCCATTGATCTTTCATCTTAACGGCCAGCTCGGTGCGAACCTCGTGGAACGTTGGGCAGTTGTTCGGAAGCGTCGAGAGGAAGAGCGCTTTCATCGATTCGGCGAGGAGTTTCTTAGTGTAGTTGTACATATCCAGAATGTCCTGGTTGGGAGCCTCGCTCTCCAATAGCTCGTGTAGCTTGCCCACCGCGTGTACGGTATCCGGTTTGAGGCGGGACCAATCCGCCTGTGGATCGGAATTCCCTTGTGCCATAATGAATCTCCCCTATTATTCGCTAATCATTGTTATTGCATTGTCGGGTGGGTAGCGCAGAATATGGACGTCCTCACCTGCATCCTGGATGGCCTGCAGGTCTCCGAGCCACTCCCGTAAGAACTGGGCCCCTCGTTTGTCTTCGTCGTTGGCCCGCATGAAGGACACCTTGCTGCCGATGCGTACCCGCGGGTTCCGCTGGGCGTCAGGCTGCTTGAGGGACGCCTGCAGTTCAAGGCCGGCCGCGAAGCGGCGGATATCAGAGACGAAGTCGAGAACGACGACGCGATCCTTGCCCGGTGCGAGGCGGAGCCCTCGCCCGAGCTGCTGGATAAAGATGCGACGGCTGTGTGTGACGCGTTGGAAGACAACGATATTGACATCTGGAACATCGACTCCTTCGTTCAGCACATCAACAGCGCACAGTACTCCCGTGTGGCCATCGGAGAAGTTCCATAGGATCCGGCTCCGCTCCGCAGCGCCCACCGACCGGCCATCGGAGGTACGGGAAGCGATGACTTCGGCACTAGTGAACGCGAGGGAGTTGATACGGGCCGCCACGCGCTCCGCGTGGTCGATGGTGCCGCAGAAGACGATTGCGCGGGGACGAGGCTGTTCTCCCCATGCATCGGCTAGTCGATCAACGACGGCGTCGTCCCATTCTTCGATGAACAGGGTCCGGTTGATCCCTCGAGGGGTAAGTGCTGCAGAGGTCTTAGAGGAGAGGCCCGTTTTGAGGTTGTCCCAGTCGATGTTGTCCGTATACATCCGATAGTCCACGTTAGCCAGGTAGCCCTCCTGAAGCCCTCGCACAATGTCGATGTCAACGACAGGGAAGTCGAACCATCGGTTCAAAGACTTGCCGTCTGGTCGCCATGGCGTAGCGGTCATACCGACCAGGAAGGCTCCACCGTCACCTGCGGAGAGCTCGCCCAACACTGCGTCATACGCAGTTGTGCCGAGGTGGTGGCATTCGTCGACGATTGCAAGTCTGAAGTCGGGCAGGACTCTTCCAGATGCGACAGCGGAGGCCACTGTGTCGATGCATGCGAAGACGACGTCGAGATCCTCAAGCGTGTCGGTGTCAGGACGCTCGTAGCCATTCCACACCCCGGTAGCCACCGACGCTGGCAGCAAAGGCCAGAAGGAACGCTCCAGTTGGTAGACAAGCTCGTTGCGGTGGGCCAAAACTAGCGTTTTGGTGCCAGGTCGGAGTGCGGCAAAACGCCTGTAGAACTCGGAGGCAACGAAGGTCTTTCCCAGGCCGGTGGCTAGGACGACGAGTGCGCTGCGGGAGCCATTAACGAATTCCCGCATGATGGAGTCCACTGCGCGTACTTGGTAGGAGCGGAGCTCATATCGCTCTGGCATGCGCTGTGCTAAAGGCTCGGTCGGCACTAGTTCTGCCTGCTTCAGAAGGACTCTGCGGTCCCACAGCTGCAAGGGAATTCCTTTGTGCATGAGTTGGACCTGTTGGGCTCGGACCGTCTGGGTAAAACCGTTGAGGCTGACGATTACCGGTATATCTGCCTCGTAGCGGCGGCACGCTGCGACGACCTCGGCGACGACTTCGGTGCCGACTGGTGTGCGCCAGCGCTTCACCTGAAACAGCCAGCGCCTTCCGGAAAGCGTGCCAATAACGTCAGCTCCCCCATCCCCAGAAGCACCCGCTAGCCGCACGCCCTGGTATCCGCGTGCAGCCAGGAGTCGTTGCACCGTGCGCTCGAACGCCTGCCAACCGGTGCCGCTCAGGCCCAGCTCTGTCACGATTCGTTGGGTCATGACGACAGCTTGTCGGCCAGGAATTCCGCTGCGGCGCGGGCCCTGACGACGATGAGACGCTCCGGCTGTTCGTACCGTAGGTACGACGCGGCGTCTTCCAAGCAGCGCAGGTACTTGACTTGGAGCTCATGGCGCATCTTGGCGGTGACAACCGGACCCATATCGCTCTCTTGTGGCCACGTGTCCTGCCAGACCTGGCCGTCAAACCAATCCTGCGGCCGGAACTTGAAGAAGGCCGCGAGAGTTTCGCGGTCACAGTAGCGTAGGTAACTTCCAGTCGACTTCATGTGGCCTAGCTGGGCTAGGTCCACGCCAGATTTGATCATGGCCTCAGCCATTGCCCTTTGCTGGGCATCGTCGAGCTCGCGGTAGAAGTCTTCAGCCCACGGTGAGTTCTGTACCTTCTCGATGATTGCAGTGAAGAGTTCTTTGATGGTGCTGCGTACGGTGTCGGCATTCTCGTCGACATCATCGCCCCAGCCTTGCTTGAGCAGTTCGGATGTCAACACGGCAACCGTGTGGCCTGGCCGGCTCCGTAGGTACGGGTGCAGACTATAGACGTACTGAGCTGCTTCAGTCGCGATCAAATACTGAGGGTAGAGACTAGTTTCAGAAAAGACCTGGTGCGTGAGGTTGATATAGATCACTAGGTACCCGGACTTTGGAAAAGTCACCAGCGGAACCGGGTCTCGACCCCAGTCGGCCGTGATCGGTCTCTGGACGCTGAAGACGGAGATGTCCAGTGGATCACTGGACTTTCCGTTGGCGAGTATGACCGATAGATTCTGCACCCCGAGGCCCGGCTCTGGCTCGGCGCCGTACGAGAGGGCTTCATCGCTCGCAGGGTGTGGGGAGTCCTTCAGGCTGCCGCAGGTCGCACAATGCTCGGCCCCTGCTTCGTTATCCGTATCGCAGAATGCGCAGTGCCAGGGCATCAGCACCTTCACGACCTGAGAAGTGCCGCAGCGTTGACAGCTAATGGCAGAGCGAACAATTACTGCATCGCATTCGGAATTACGGCAGGACTTGCCCTCAAAAACGTGCCCGCAACCAATGCAGGCTTCAGCGCCTTTCGTGTTCTGAGACGCACATGCAGGGCAGGCGAGAAGCTCGTCTAACGGAGGCTCGTTTGCGGATTCGACCAGTTCCCACCACTTCATATCATCGTAATAGCCCGGCTCCCGGCTCAGGAATCGCTGATAATACTCCCGCTCAACCTCCCTGGAGATACGCTCGGCCTTTCCTTTCGCCTTGCTGTACTGGCCCATGTACATATCGCCGCGGCCGAAGCTCCGAACCTTGCGGTAGCCCTGGAACAGGCGAGAGACCGGCGAGTTATTGGGCTCGCCGTCCGCCCATTTGTTCGGTAGCAGCGAGCCTCCGCGTAGAAATCGAATCGCAGCCTGCCACTCGGCGGTAGCCCTTTGGAAGTTTTGTTTCTGGAAATCGACCGGGACCTGGTCGAGGTGGATTTCTCCCACGATGCGGCCGTACTGCTGGTCGATCGGATACTCGCGCTCCAGCTTCCCAGTTACCTCGTCGGCGAATTCGAAGAAGGCGGGCTTTTCTGCCTCACGGATTGCCCTGCCGTTTCGGATCAGATCGATGCCGTAGTCGTTAGCGTCATCGAAGCGTTGGATCCCGACCCAGCCACGCACTCTCTGCACAACCTCTCGGCTTTCGCGGCCGCCGCATCGGGGGCAGGAGTCGCCGGATCCGAATTCGGTCGCGTCTTTCAAGCAGCGGCGAGACCGGTCGACTGCTTCGTCAAAGGAGAACCTCGCAGGTACCTTTCCGTACTTCTGGTGGTCGACGAAGCGCGACTCGGACCAGGTGCAGTGTTCGTACGCCCGGCAGTTGTCGCCATTCACGCTGAGGAGTACTGGACTCCCAAGTTCCCCGCGTAGCAAAGTGGCGTACCTGCGCCCAAGACGTTCGCGGACAGTGCTTTTCGGTATCTGTGCCAGTCTCTTGATGAATCGGCTGTTGGCGTCGCCGTCCGGCCACCAGCCCCTTACCTCCACGACGGTGCCATGCGTCATTTGGGGAGGTTTCGAGACCTGCTCAGCCTCAACAGTGAAGGTGCCGGCCCGCTGGAGATGCGGAATGTCGAGCGTGACTTGGATTGCGTAGTCGTTCTCCGTGCGCGCAGAGATCACCCGGGTGACTTGTCCGAGTTTGCCTGTCGCGATGTTGAAGCCCATTCCGAACAGCCCGAGGGTGTCATAGTGGTTCTTGTTAGAGTATCCGGCCCGCATCGCATCGGCGATCTGCTCCTCAGTCAACCCAGGACCTGTGTCGCGGACCCGGACAAGACCTTCGCCCCGGTTTACCTCTGAGGCACCAGGGATCTCCACCAAGACCTGTTGGACTGCTGAAGGAGTCCCGGCGATGCGGGCTGCGTAGAAGGAGTCGACCGCGTTGTCGATGAGCTCGCTCAACGCATCGATCTCTGTAATAGGCGTCCGGGTCAGAGCGACCAGGACCTCCGGTGTCGGTGTGATGTCCAGCAGCTTGTGCGACATCGCTTTGATCCCCGCTTCTTCTTGTAGTGCGCTGCACTGGCCGATCTACAAACGTAGCGCTCAACTTGGGCGGTGAGGTGGCGTTCGGGCCAGCGCCAAGCACTTTCAGGTGGTGGTTCCGTGCAAGTCGGCTTGCCTTGCGGCAAGTCGCTGAAGAACTAGCCGGTCGGCCTCAGGAGCAGGCTGGACGACTTGGGCGAACCATGGAGCTATCCACGTCGAGCTTCGGTAGGGCCACTCACCATCGCGCAGAACCGTTCCCCGCAGCCAGTCCGGGCCGGGGGGAGGAATGGACCGGACTGCGGCCAGCATCTCGATAAGGGGCTCGTCGTCCCCAGGATTTCGGCGCCCGAGCTCGGCGGTTACTCCGATAAGCCACCACTGGAACAGGCGGTGTGCGGGAGACTCAACCGCGCGACGGATCGAACTGGTTGTCAAGCCTGCGGATTGGTAGGCGGCCACCCGCAACTCTGCCGTCGGTTCCAAGACTGCCGCGCCCATCTCTGTTACGACGATCCCGGGGAGCGGACTCGATTCTGGCGGCGGAGGCAATTCAGCCGCCCGCTTGATTTCCTCTGAAGTCTCTTCTCCAATGTCTGCGTCCAGGAACTGGCGGATTCCGTCGAAGAACTCCTGTGGCTGCTCTATACGCAGTTCGGCCCCAGCACGCTGCCTGATCTCGTCGAACAGCATCGGCCATGGCCTCGCTTTCGCGCCATCCCTCGCAGGCTCGTACCAATCCTCTTTGGTGTCAGAAGAGACGAGTAGGACACGGCGTGGCTCAGGCATTGCGGCGGCCTGCTCGATCACCTCCTCCCACAGGAGGTAGTCGCCCGCCGACCGAAGAGGCGTGCTCTTGTCAGCGTCTGCGAAGCCTGGCGGGATCTCGTTCGGAAAACGGTATGCAAAGGCATCCTCGACCCGCTGTCGCAGCACATGCGGATGCGGCGGTTCACCTACTCGGTCGTCGAAGAGGTTTGCGACCTTCTGCAGGATGCTGTCATCGGTCCACAGTGTGCCTTCGCGGTGGTCCTGTGCATCCTTAAGGGCTTTCACCTGGCCGCGGAGAAGGGCTGCCCACTCCTTCAGATGGTCGTCCACGGTCTTGTTGTTGATGGCCGCTTCAAGGTCCTTCTGGGCTTGTTCGTCCCTGGTGTACGTCTGTAGCAAGTGCTGGACCTGTTTTCGGACAGTGACTAGCGCGCGGACCGCTTCGCCGAACTTCTTACCGATCTGGTCGGACGCATCCCTAAGTGCCGCGTCGTGCGACTTCACCCTGCTGTGCCGACCGCGTACGAACTCCAACCCAACCTGGTGGGGAAGCCACAGGCGTGGCGAGATCAATTCGAGTGCGGCGAAAACCTGACTCCTCGCCTGTGGCGTGTACTCGTACAAGTCCAAGAGGACATTGGTGTCGAGGACGACCAAGGCGCTCTTGAAGTACACCTCACGTTCGGTGTCGTCTGAGTCCGCAGCAGGCACGATCCATGCCTGGTACCGCCGCATCAACAGCGGCTCGTGATCCTCCACCCAGAATCCTCACAGCGGTCGCATGATGTTGTACGCCAATGATTCCGGCGGATGGTCGCTGAGTCAAGATCACCGGGACGGTGTCATCTCTGTGCATGCAACGTAATCCCCTATGCCGCAGATGGTTTGGATGCCGGCAGTGCCTCGTCGATCTTAACGGCGAGCTATCGTGAGACTGCTACAGGGCCGGGTCGTCTGTCCGGACGAGGTCGAGCATATTTCGGGCTGTACTACGTTGTGCAGGTTAACGTGGGCTATGGCTGCTCATCAGGACCCGCCCGCTATTCAGAGTGTTCGTCGGAGCTTTGTCGAGGCGCGGGGAGTGCGTTTTCACATATCCGAGGCTGGAGAGGGTCGCCCGGTGGTTGCCTTGCATGGGTGGCCGCAGCATCACTACGTGTATCGGGACCTGCTGGCGAATCCACCGGAAGGGTTGCGGATCATTGCGCCCGATCTGCCAGGGTATGGATGGTCGGAGGCCGCGCCTCATCGGTGGGCCAAGGATGACGTTGCGTCGGATGTGCTTTCGCTGATGGATGCGATGGGGCTGGGCAAGGACGTCCTGTTGGTCGGCCATGACTGGGGTGGGTTTGTTGGGTATCGGATGGTGCTTCGCGAGCCGGAGAGGTTCAGGGGATTCCTCGTGTTGAACATGGCGCATCCCTGGGTGCCTAAGGGGGATGTGGCTCGGCAGGCTTGGCGGTTGTTGGCTTATCAGCCGTTGATGGCGAGTGTGGGGGTGCCGTTGCAGCGGCGGACTCGGTTCTTGGAGTGGTTGTTTGGGGCCGCTATGTCTGAGGGGCATGGGATGGATCGAGAGACAGTTCGGGTGTTCTCGGAGCGGTTCAGGGATCCGGTGGTGGCTCGGACTGCTACTGACACCTATCGGACGTTCCTGTTGAAGGAGGTGCCGGCTTCGGCGCGGAATCCGGAGACTCGGCGGGCTACCGTGCCGATTCGGGCGTTGTTCGGGAAAGAGGACTCGGCCGTGCATTACTCGCTGGCTGCGGCGGAGACGGCTCGGGCGGATGACTACTCGCTTGAGTTGGTCGTGGGGTGTGGGCACTTCATCGTGGATGAGCGGCCGGAGTTGGTTCGGGAGCGGTTGGTTGAGCTGGATCGAGCGACTCGCTGAGGTTGCGGGCGTGCAAACTCTTTGACAGGGGCTCGCTGGCGCATTGGGTTGCTGGGCTCGGGGAAAACGGCGGTGACCTGGTGGTATAAGCGTGTGCGGTGGCGGGTGGGAAGGCGGCTGGCGATAGGGTGGCGGGCGCGGTTCGGCTCCCATGGCTAGAAATTGGTCAAGTGACCGACTAGTCTGCGGGAAACCTGAAATGAAACAGGTTCACTCTTTGGCGGGTGCGGGCTGGTTCGCATTGTCGCGGGTGTGGAAGTGAGGATGCGATGACTCTGTCCCGGCGGGCTGTGCTGGTGGGGGCTGCGGTGGGCGGCGTGGGGGCCGGTGCGGCGGCGTTCGGTGCGAATATGGTTGGGGCGCAACCCATCAGGCATCGGGCTGCGGGGCAGGACTACCTTGTCGGGGTTGGGATCGCGGACATTACGGGGGCCCCGGCTGGGCAGGGGATGATGGGGTACTCCGAGGCCGATCAGGTCACTACGGGGCTGTTGACGCGGTGTTATGCGCGGGCCTATGTCGTGGTGGATCAGGCTACGGGGGATCGGGTTGCGTTCGTGAATACGGACAATGCCTGCTTGTTCCAGTCGGTGCATCTGGTGGTGATGCAGCAACTTCAGCAGCGGTTCGCGGATCTGTATACCGAACGGAACGTCAATCTCAATGCGACGCACAACCACAACTCGTGTGGTGGTACCGCGCGGGAGTATGCGTATTCGCTTGCGGCCATGGGGTTTCAGCAGAACTCGCATGATGCCGAGGTGAACGGGATCGTGAAGGCGATCGTTGCGGCGCACGAGAATCTCGGGCCGGGGTCGATCATGCTCGGGCGGGGGGAGTTGCACGATGCCAGCGTGAACCGGTCGCGGGTGGCGTTCGAGGCCAATCCGGATGGGGACAAGGCGGCGTTTCCGGATGCCATCGATCCGCAGGTCACCGTGCTGCGATTCCGGCAGGGCGGCAAGGATGTCGGGGCGATCACCTGGTTCGCGACGCACGGTACCTCGCTGACCGATCGCAACACCCTCATCTCGGCGGACAACAAGGGATACGCCAGCTATCGCTGGGAGCACGACGAGATGGGTGTGCGGCACCTGGACGGTGCGCCGTCGTTCGTGGCCGCCTTCCCGCAGACCAATGCCGGCGATATGACGCCCAATCTGTGGATCCGGCCCATGCATCCGTCGGGGCCGACCGAGGACAATCGCACCAACTGCGCCATCATCGGTGAGCGCCAATATCAGGCGGGCCGAAAGGCTTTCGACGCCGCGACGCCGATGGGCAGTGCCGGCGTGGATTCGGTGCTGCACTATGTGAACCTCGCGGACACCCCCATCGACGGCGACTACACCCCGGATGGCAAGCCGGCCCGCACCTCGCCCGCCATGATGGGCGCGGCGGCCATGGCGACCAGCACCGAGGACAACTGGAACTCGCAGCTGTCGTTCCTGCAGGAGGGCGACGCCAATCCGATGGTGGCCGCGCTGGGCGGACTCAACTCGCCGATCGAAGACTGGATGCGAGATGTGCAGGCGCCCAAGCTGATTCTGGCCCCGCTGGGGGTGCTGCCGCCGCGGCCGTGGGTGCCGCAGATCGTGCCGCTGCAGCTGATGCGCATCGGCGATCTGGTGCTGGCCTCGGGGCCGTCGGAGTACACGGTCGTGTCGGGGCTGCGAATCCGGCGACTGGTGGCGCGGGCACTGAATGTGCCGCTGGAGAACGTGCTGCTGCAGGGCTACGCCAATGGCTACTGCGGATACGTCACCACCCCTGAGGAATACGCCTCCCAGCAGTACGAGGGCGGCGAAACCCTGTACGGGCGTTGGACGCTCTCCGCCCATATGCAGGAATTCGACCGGCTGGCAAAGGCTTTGGCGGCGCGCATCGACCTCGGCCGCGGCCCGGCCCCGCTCGACTGGGCCTTCGGATTGCAGCCGAACCTGCTGTCGCCGGTCCCGGCCGACCTGCCGCACGCCGGACGCGCCTACGGTGACGTCCTCACCCAGCCGGACGCGAACTACGGGGCAGGACAGACGGTTTCGGTCGAGTTCGTCGGCGCTCACCCGAATAACAACTTCCACCTGGACGGCACCTACTTCGAGATCCAGCAGGGCTCCGGCGATGACTGGCGGCGCGTCTACGACGACAACGACTGGTGCACCGAACTGCACTGGTCCCGCCCGGACGGCCAGCCCGCCGCCTCCACCATCACCATCCAGTGGACGGTGCCGGACAGTGCCCCCTCGGGCCGCTACCGGATTCAGTACACCGGTGACAGCCGCGACGCCGGCGGAGCAGTCAACGAATTCACTGGAACATCCGCGGAATTCGTGATCGGCTGACCCCATGGTGTTTGTCCGGCCCGCCGACGTAGCGGACGAGAAATTCCTGTGGGCCATGCTGTTCGAGGCGTCGTACGCCCGCGATCGCGGCATGGTCTCGCCGGACGAGCTGATGGATCAGCCGAAGCTCGCGAAATACGTCCAGAACTGGGGTGCCGCAGGTGATCTCGGTGTGGTCGGCGGGTTCGACGGCGTACTGCTCGGTGCCGCATGGCTGCGCCGGTTCACCGCCGAGGACGCGGCCCTGGGGTACATCGACAGCGACACTCCGGAACTGGCAATCGGTGTCGCGCCCGAGAGCCGTGGCACCGGACTAGGAACGGCGTTGATGACCGCAGCCCTCGACGCCGCCCGCGAACAGTACGACGCCGTGAGTCTGAGTGTCCGCCTGGAGAATCCGGCCCGGCGGCTCTACGAACGCCTCGGCTTCGTCGACGTATCCGGATCAGAAGTCATCAATCCGGCCGGAACCACCAGCATCACAATGCTTCTCCGCTTCCGCTGATCGACGGGCCCTCGCTGATCGACACAACCCCACTCTGACCGGGCTGCAGCGCAGCCCGTTGGCGTCGACCATTCGCCGTCCGCCTGTCGGCCGACCAGCCCTGGACTCCAGTCGATCAGTCCTGCGGTGCGAGGGCGAACGCCAGCCGCCCTGGCGCAAGATAGTCGTCGCGGTCCAGCAGCATCCGGATCTCCGGCCGCTCAGCCTCCGGTATCCGCGCCAGTTCCTCGTGCAGCGGCGTCCGGAACGCCTCACCCCGGGCGGTGATCAGCGGCAGCCAGTTGTCGTGATGGTTGGGTACGAACACCTTCGGCCGCAGCGCCTCGATATAGCTGCGCGGGTCCCGCAGCCCATTCGTGAACTGGTTGTATCCCTGCACCGCGCCGATGTGCACGTCCGAGGCGGGCAGCGTGCGCAGCACATCCAGGACGTGCGGTGCCTTGTCCAGCAGCGGGCCGGAGGAATCGTGCCAGGTCAGCACGAAATCGCCGAGCCGGAACTGGTACAGCAGAACTCCGCCCTCCGGCGCGAGCAGGTTGCGCGCCAGGTGTCCGGCGTCGGCCAGCCCCGGAGGATAGGCGCGGATATCGCACAGGCAGGGCTTGGGTCGCACGGGTGCGGAGGCATCCGCCCCCTCGTGCCGCGGTGTCCGCGCCGAGTGCAGGTGGCGCACCGCGGTCACCGAAAGCCCCGGCGCGAGCTCGAAGTCGTAGCGGTCGCCCGGCGCAGACTTGCCGGAACCCAGTTCCTGACAAGCCAATTCGGCCCCGCCCACCTGCTTGCGAGCCGTCGCGCAGTGCTCGGCTGTCCCATGCACCACCGCCCCGCTCGCCCGCGCGATCGCCCCCGCATCGGCCGCATGATCGAAATGCCCGTGCCCGATGAAGATCGCCGCCGGATCCAGCGCCGCGACCTCCTCCGGCCCGGTCGGCACATACCCGGACGTCGCCCCGCGCGGAACCCACGCGTCCAGCAGAAACACCACGCCACCCATGGCCACCGCGAAACTGGCACACCCGAACCAGGACACCAGCACCTGATCCTCCCGCACCGCCCCGCTCACCGGGTCCACCGCCTCCGCACCGAAAAAGCGCTGACGTGCGGCAATGGTCTGACTACTGGCCACCCGGTACCCCTTTTGTCTCGCGTCACAGCGGACAGCGCCCGCCGCCGCCCCGCATTCTGCCTCCATCCGCCCGACCTGTCACCCAACCGCCCTCACCCCCGATCCCCGCACAACGCTCGGCCCGTCGGGGACCGCGATGGCGTCCGGAGTGGTGGATCGGGTTGCTGAGGCTGAAGCCGAGAGGGTATCGCCGCCCGGTTCTGGAAGTTGGCGCGATCGCATCTGTTCGATGGTCGACACCCCCGATTCCGGCGGTAGACCACTGCCTCGCCGATTGGCTCGCTCGTCGGCGGGGACGGGCCGGCGGGCGGCGTCGACGAAGGTAAGGAGCGGGTTGTCAAGGGTCGCTCGCACACTCGCGGAGGTAACCGAGACCTTGCCGTTGCCGTGGGCTATCGGTTGGTGAATCCTGGAATCACACCGTGACGAAGCGGTCGGTAAATGTTCAGCCTGCTGTTAATCAATCAGCGTTGCATCGTATTCAGAGGTAGCTGAACGACGGCTGCTCCGAGGGCAATTGGGGGCCCACCATGTACAACGACGTGCATGCGGCCGCGCGGGAACGCGATGACCACAAGTACACGATGCGCATCAGCCGGCTGGCGATCGACAAACTCGGCATCCGGCTCTACGACAGGGTCTCGGCGGTCCTGGCCGAACTCATCGCCAATTCCTACGATGCCGACGCCACCGAGGTCGAGGTCGTGCTGCCGTGGGGTGCGATGCTGGCCGGAACCGTCAGGGCCGCAGACGAACCGGCATACGAGATCGTCGTCTCCGACAACGGGCACGGAATGACCGCGGAGGAGATCAACGAGCACTATCTGATGGTCGGATCCGACCGGCGCGTGCGCACCGGGTCCGATCTGTCCCGGGAACGGCGGCGGCCGGTGATGGGGCGCAAGGGAATCGGGAAGCTCGCCGCCTTCGGCATCTGCCGCACCATCGAGGTGATCACGGCGGGCAGCCGGGACGACGACCGAACCCCCCTGGGCTGGAACGTCTCCCACATCGTGATGGACCTCGATGACATGCTCTCCGACACCGAGAGCGACTACTTCCCCCGCCCCGGCCGGCTGGACGGCACGTTCGCCTCCAGCAGGGGCACCACCATCATCCTGCGGAATTTCTTTCGCAAGCGGGTGAATACGGGCACCGAACTGAACCGGCAGCTGGCGGCCCGCTTCGGCATCGAACGCGCGGACTGGCGGGTGGAGGTGCGCAATGCCATCGGCCCGGAGAGCTTCATTCTCAGCCAGCTGCCGATCGACGTCATGGAGGAGACCAGGATCGACGCCGGCCGGGTGCCGGTGCGATTCGGGCGGCAATTCCTGCCGGTGACGGGCTGGATCGCCTATTCGAAGCAGCCGTACCGGGACGAGGCGATGGCCGGGGTCCGCATCTACGCGCGCGGCAAGATCGTCGCGCAGACAAGGGATTTCGGCATCTCCTCCGGATTCACCGGCGAATTCAAACTGCGCTCCTATCTGGTCGGCGCCATCCACGTCGACTGGCTCGACGATGACGACGATCTCGTCCGCTCCGACCGCCAGGACATCATGTGGAGCTCCCCGCGCGGTGAGGCGCTCGCGCAGTGGGGCCGGGCGCTGATCAAGGAGATCGGCAGGCTCGGCGAGAAATCCATCCGCCGCCGGGTCTGGGAGGAGTTCGTCGAGCGCTCCCGCATCCACGAAACCCTCGACGCCATCGCGCCCGGCGACCGCGTGTTCCGCGACTCGGTCCTGGACGCGGCGCGAATCCTGGTGGCGCACAAGGATCGTGCCTCGATGGACGATCCCACGCACATCGAGAACATGCTGCGGTTGGCGCTCTCGCTGGGCCCGCAGCGCAGCCTGCTCGACACCCTCAAGGAGATCGCCGAGGACGCCGATCCCGCACTGGACGTGGTGGTCGCGCTGTTCGAGCGGGCCCGGGTGGCCGAGATCTACTCGCTGGGCCAGATCGCCAGTGAGCGTGTCGCCGTGGTGAACCGGCTGCGCTCGCTCATCGACGACCGCCGCTCCCTGGAACGACCCTTCCAGGAGCTCATCGAATCCGCCCCCTGGCTGCTCGCCCCCGAGTGGACCCCGCTGGGCATGAACGAATCCCTCAAACGCGTGCGCGCCAGCTTCGAACGCTGGTACGCACAGAAATTCGGCACCCCGCTGGTGACCACGTCCATCGGCAGCGAGAAGCGCGAACCCGACTTCGTCCTGCTGCACGACTCCGGCGAACTGTGGATCGTCGAGATCAAGCGCATGGACTACCACCTCACCGACGAGGAGTACAACCGCGCCGTCAACTACCTCCACGAGCTCGACCACTTCCTCGACGAGAACCCCCGCATCGGCGCGCAATTCCCGCGCCGCCGCCTCACTTTCATCGTCGACCACATCGACAAGCTCGGCCCCGCGTCCCTCTCCTCCCTGGTCAGCGACCACCGAGTGGACCGCCGCACCTGGCGCGAACTCCTCGACGCCACCCTCCGAGCCCACCGCGACTTCCTCGAACGCGTCTACGCCATGCGCGATCCCGACGCCGACGAGAACACCCCACCCCGAAACATGCGCGCCGGCTGAGGAAACCAAGATCAGGGTGCTCTCACCGGGGAGATTCGCCCGAATCGCCACCACCAGAGCTCCCTGACCGCCAGCGACCCCGGGGTAGGGTCGCCCGCGCCGCATTGTCAGCGCCGGGCCGGAGGGGCACGGCCCGCGTGACGCGGCAATGCGCGATGCGGGGCGCGGTGCCCGGGCCGAAGAAGGGCCGGCCCGGGCACCTGCGGTGAGAACACCGCGAAAGAACAGCCGCGCGGAGTGCGATTCCCGGGTGACCTCGTTCCGTGGACGCGAAGAGGCGAACGCGATGCGGCGGTCGTGGTGGGGCGATACCCCATGGTCCCGGATGGGACGAGCGCTGCGAGAGCTTGCAGGAGTTCGTGCTAGGTGCATGGGCTTGTAGGCATGGGCTGCGGAACCAGATGTACGCGAGCCCATCTCACATCGGCCCGAGGACCACAACACACGGAGCATCCGTGCGACCAGGCGATCCAAGACCCGGGTGCTCTCAGTGCGGAGATTTGTCCGAATCACCTCCGGCGCAGCTCCCTGATCTTGGTCGGGAGGTGCGGGATACGAGGCACTGGGCGCGTGCTGGCGTTCGGGATTCCAGGTGAAATGGGGTGTACGGGAGGGGCGTTGGCCAGGGTGGCGCGGCGCAGAGGACTCGGCGGGTGAGTGATACGCGGGGGCAGGGGGATTCGATATAGCGGTAGGGCCGTGTGGGTTGGTCGTGGCTGCGGGAGCGGCTGGGCGGGCGTGGCGGCCGACCGCGTGGGCCGGGGGCGTGACACCATGGACCGCGGCACGCGCGGGGACGTGGGAGTCCGGTCGGATCGAGAAGGTTTGGTAATGGTGCACGGCACGGTGAAGTGGTTCGACAGCGAAAAGGGGTTCGGGTTCCTGAGCCCGGACAGTGGCGGGCCGGACGTGTTCGTGGAGTACACCGCGGTGGAGGGCGAGGGCTTCCGGTCGCTCGTGGAGGGGCAGCGGGTCGAATTCGAGGTGCGGGGCACCAAGCCGGGGCCCGAGGCGCTGATCGTGCGGGTCATCGCGGGAGCCGACTACTGAGACGCGGCGTCTGGCCGAACACGCATCGCGGCGGCCGTCCCGAGGTGATCGGGGCGGCCGCCGTTACGTGATGCCCGTGGGGTTCTGTCAGCCGTGCAGCCGCCGGCGGAAGAATTCCGCGGATAGAGCCTGTGCCTGTTGCCGCTGGGCCGGGTTATCCCCGACGAATTCCGCGGCGGCTCGTTCGAACTCGCTGGAGATGAACGTCGCGATCGGTTCGGGCACGCTGCCGGCGCCCATTTCCCGGGTGCGGGATTTCAACTCCGTCAGTTCCTTCACCGCGGTAGTGAAATCGTCGCGAAGGTCGCATTCGTCGAGCAGGGTCGGCAAATGCATAGGCGCCACTGCTTTATCCGGGTATTCGTGTAGCCAGCGCAATGCCATGGCCGGCCGCAACGAATAGAACACCTTTTTCAGCGAACGATTGGTATCGAAGAGACGCCACTGCCGGCGGCCCAGATGCAGGTAGTGCCGGGCTACCCGGTTGCGGTCGGCGACTTCGTCGGCCAGTGCGCGCAATTCGTCCCGGAATTGCGCGTCACCGCGGTAGACGATCGGCGACATGAGCCATTCGATGAGGACCGCGTTCCCGTTCACCAGCAGCCGCAGCGCCTTCACGAGGTCCCAGCCGTTGACATCGAGTAAGCCCACCAAGGGAGTCTCGATGACGTCGCGACCGGGCCAGGGGGTGAGGTAGCCGTCCAGCGGCCGGAGGTAGACGAAGCGGCAGTCGTAGTCCGAGTCGGGGGAGGGGAAGCCCCAGGCGCGGCTACCGCTCTCGATGGCGAGCAGCACGTCGACGCGGTGTTCGCGCACGATCCGGTCCAGTTCGCCGTCGATCGTGGCGACCACCGCCGGGTCCATGGAAGCGGGGATCGAGCGCAGGGTCATGACGGTCGACGTTAGCGCCCCGGGATCCCGCTGGTCCACGCGTTTTCCGTGCACCGAGGCCCCCAGAAATAGGGGCGTGATAGCCACGTTATATGGCGGGAATTCGACACTCATATGAATGGGACCACAGAATCCAGATGGCGTGATGCCGGTCACACAACGTAAATCCCCCGTAACAGGCCGTGAAACCGGCCCGATAGGCTTCACGTCAGAAAGTTCGTACGGAATTCAGAAGAGGTATTTTCATGATCCCCGTTATCATCGACACCGGTTCCGCTGCCCTCAACGGCCTGCTCGACACCGGTTCGGCCGCGCTGCACGGCATCCTGTCCACCCTGTGGACCGGCTCCTTCGGCCGCTAGGAACTGCTGACGTCGATTACTCGACTTTCGAAAGCCCGGCCTCGGACTCCGTAGCTCCGATGCCGGGCTTTCGGCTATCCGTGAAGGGTGTCTCAACGCCCTGAATTGCGCCTCCCGAGCGCGCAAGTCCGTAAAAGTCAGCCGAAAGCCGGGGTCGCACTTTCGCTGAGACACCTTCCCGGCGATGCCCTATCTTTGGCTACGCCGTGGCCGAGATCATGATCGCCGTGGCGGACCGGGCCGCCGACACCCCGGCCTGCTGGGATGCCGACCTACCGGCCGCCGACGTGGAACCCGCAGGCGAGAACCGACGCATCGGAAAGGTCCACGCGAGAAGCGGTATCGGGGCTGTCCTTGTGAATATCGAAGCGCTGCAGTCACTGGCGCTGATCTGGACCGCGGCCGACGGCGCGGCGGCAGATCCGATGCTGACGGCCGAAGTTGCCGCCTGAGTCGTGCTCCCAGAGCCGGTTCCGGGATCTCCGACACACGCTCCGGGTAAACCCGCAGTTCACAGGTTTGATGGCAGTTGCCTACCAGGCGGTAAAACACCCCGGATCCCAGCGCACTAAGCTATCGCCCGTAAATCCCGGAACCCTTCCTCAGGAGTACCCCACCGTGAGCCAAGCAGGCCGTCCTGTTGTTCTGATCGCCGACAAGCTCGCCCAGTCGACCGTCGACGCGCTCGGCGACGGTGTCGAGGTGCGCTGGGTCGATGGCCCCAACCGCCCCGAGCTGCTCGCGGCCGTGCCGGAAGCCGATGCGCTGCTGGTCCGTTCGGCCACCACCGTCGATGCCGAGGTGCTCGAGGCCGGCAAGAACCTCAAGATCGTCGCCCGGGCCGGTGTCGGCCTCGACAATGTCGACGTGCCCGCGGCCACCGAGCGCGGCGTCATGGTCGTCAACGCGCCGACCTCCAACATCCACACCGCCGCCGAGCACGCCGTCACCCTGCTGCTCTCGGCCGCCCGCCAGATCCCGGCCGCCGACGCCACCCTGCGCGAGCACACCTGGCAGCGCAGCAAGTTCAACGGTGTCGAGATCTTCGGCAAGACCGTCGGCGTCATCGGCCTGGGCCGCATCGGCCAGCTGTTCGCGCAGCGTCTCGCCGCCTTCGAGACCAAGGTCGTCGCCTACGACCCCTACACCTCTCCGGCCCGCGCCGCCCAGCTGGGCATCGAGCTGCTGACCCTGGACGAGGTGCTCGAGCGCGCCGACTTCATCTCCATTCACCTGCCCAAGACTCCTGAGACCAAGGGCATGCTGAACAAGGAGACGCTCGCCAAGACCAAGAAGGGCGTCATCATCGTCAACGCCGCCCGCGGCGGTCTGATCGACGAGCAGGCCCTGGCCGACGCCATCACCTCCGGCCACGTGCGCGCCGCCGGTATCGACGTCTTCGAGACCGAGCCGTCCACCGACAGCCCGCTGTTCAACCTGCCGCAGGTCGTGGTGACCCCGCACCTGGGCGCCTCCACCGCCGAGGCCCAGGACCGCGCCGGCACCGATGTCGCCAAGTCCGTGCAGCTCGCCCTCGCCGGTGAGTTCGTGCCGGGTGCGGTGAACGTCACCGGTGGCGCGGTCAACGAGATCGTCGCCCCGTGGCTGGACATCGTCCGCAAGCAGGGCGCGCTGCTGGGCGCCCTCGCCGACGAGCTGCCGGTCTCCATCGAGGTCCAGGTGCGCGGCGAGCTGTCCTCGGAAGACGTTGCGGTGTTCGAGCTCTCGGCTCTGCGCGGCGTGTTCTCGGCCCTCATCGAGGACTCGGTGACCTTCGTCAACGCCCCGTCGCTGGCCAAGGACCGCGGCCTTCAGGCCTCCGTCACCACCCACAGCGAGAGCCCGACCCACCGCAGCCTGGTCGACCTGCGCGCCGTGTTCGGCGACGGCCGCACCCTGAACGTGGCCGGCACCCTGACCGAGCCCGCCCAGGTCGAGAAGATCGTCAACATCAACGGCCGCAACTACGACATGCGCGCCGAGGGCCTGAACCTGGCCGTCCTCGCCTACGAGGACAAGCCCGGCCAGCTCGGCCGCCTGGCCACCAAGCTCGGCGACGCGGGCATCGACATCCTCGCCGCCCAGCTCACCCAGGACCTCGACCAGGAAGGCGCCACCGTCGTCCTCCGCGTCAACAAGGAGGTCCCGGCCGACGTCCAGACCGCCATCGCCGAGGCCGTCGGCGCGGCCAAGGTCGCCCTGGTCAGCCTGGACTGAGATAGACCGCTACGCGATGAGGGCCCCTTCCACGGACAGTGGAAGGGGCCCGATGCGTTCGAGGGGAAGTATCAGCGACCCGGCCGGCGATCCCGGGCTTCGATCGCGTCGCGCGCCTCGGCCAGACCGGCCGTCGGGTCCTGGTCCCGGTACAGCTTGATGGCCTGGATCTTCTTGCCGCGCTGCAGGAGATCGTCGATCGCGCTGTAGTCGATGACGCCGCCCGGATCGGCGATACCCAGATGCTCGATGATGAGATCGATCTTGCGTTCCAGGCGATGAAGTTTGCGCTCGAGTCGGAGATTGTCGAACATCCACCGAACATTACCGACGCCGCCATGATTGATGAATGCGAGGAAAGACGCCGCCGACCGAGCCGCTGTCCGCGCGGGAGCGGCGCAATCTGCTGATCGGGAGCACTGTCGTCGTCGCGCTGATCGTGGCGGGGGTGGTGGCGTGGGCGGTGCTCGATCATCGGCCGGATTACTCGCGCTCCGAGAACGGTTGTGTCGCAGTGCTTTCCGCCGGGACGATGGGTGGTCAGCAGCAGCGGGCGTGTGGCACGCAGGCGCAGGAGTGGTGCCGGACGGTGGCGGGGCAGCAGGACGCTTTTTCCCTGCGCGTGCAACAAGAGTGTCGGCGCGCGGGAATTCAGCCCTCGTAGTCCCACGTGCAGCCGCAGCCCGCTGGCGTGGCCCCGTGCGAGCGGCCGGTTATCCCACTGGTTGGGAGCGATTCGCCCTGGTGAAAGGGGTTGCGGGCGTACCCGCTATGGTGGCCGGTGACTCTCCAGCCAGCGCGGAGAGGATCACCCGCGCGTTTTATCGAACGGAGCATGGATTTCATGAAACTGGCTGTCATTCCGGGCGACGGTATCGGTCCCGAGGTCATCGCCGAGGCCCTCAAGGTGCTCGACGTGGTGGTGCCCGGTGTCGAGAAGACCGAATACGACCTGGGAGCCAAGCGGTTCCATGCCACCGGCGAGATCCTCCCGGACAATGTCATCCCGGAGCTCAAGCAGCACGACGCCATCCTGCTGGGCGCCATCGGCGACCCGTCGGTGCAGAGCGGCCTGCTCGAGCGCGGCCTGCTGCTGCGCACCCGCTTCGAGCTGGACCACCACGTGAACCTGCGCCCGTCCAAGCTGTACCCGGGCGTCACCAGCCCGCTCGCGGCCAACCCGGACATCGACTTCGTGGTCGTGCGCGAGGGCACCGAGGGCCCCTACACCGGCACCGGCGGCGCGATCCGCGTCAACACCCCGCACGAGGTGGCCACCGAGGTCTCCACCAACACCCGCTTCGGCGTCGAGCGCGTGGTCCGCTACGCCTTCGAGACCGCCCGCAAGCGCCGCAAGCACCTGACCCTGGTGCACAAGAACAATGTGCTGGCCTTCGCCGGTTCGCTGTGGTCGCGCACGGTCGCCGAGGTCGGCGCGGAGTACCCGGATATCGAAACCGCCTACCAGCACATCGATGCCGCCACCATCCACATGGTCACCGACCCGGGCCGCTTCGACGTGATCGTCACCGACAACCTCTTCGGCGACATCATCACCGACCTGGCCGCCGCCGTCTCCGGTGGCATCGGCCTGGCCGCCTCCGGCAATATCGACGCCTCGGGCACCAACCCGTCCATGTTCGAGCCGGTGCACGGTTCGGCCCCGGACATCGCGGGCCAGTCCAAGGCCGACCCGACCGCCGCGATCCTGTCGGTGTCCCTGCTGCTGAACCACCTCGGCAAGGCCGAGGAGGCCGCCCGCATCGAGGCCGCCGTCGCCAAGGATCTGGCGGCGCGCTCGGGCGCCGCCTCGACCGTCGAGGTCGGCGACCGGATCGCCGCCTCGCTCTAGCGTTCCACGGTCAAGCCCCCGTTCCCGCGACCGCGGGAACGGGGGCTTTTCCTTGTTCACGGCCGGATATCGAGTCCGACAAGGTGATTCGCCGGTCCGTACCACCCGGCGAATCGTCGAAACCCGACTACTTCACACGCTTCGTCCGTTCCCTCCTCGTCGCCGAAATGCAATCCTGGGAGGGGTTTCGTTGAAACCTCCTGGGCCAGTGAGGCATATCGCAGATTTTTATTCGGATGCGAAAACTTAACGGGCACAGCTCTTCCGGATTTGCCGGCAATCAGCCGGTCACCGGGAACCCCTGGGCACCAACGGGACTGCCGCCAGCGCCACCACCGCCGCCAGCAGGTAGGTGATCGGAAAACCGGCCGCGGTGATCAATGCGCCGAAGGCCGGAGCGATCACGGCCGCCGCCAGGTTCTGGCCCGTGTTCTGGATCCCCAGCCCGCGACCCGACCAATAGGGACCGGCGATCTCGGCCACCGCCGTGAAGGCCAGGCCGTTGTCGGCCACCGTGATGACCGAGGCCGCGACCAGAATCGGGACGGCCGCCCACCACTGGTGCGTCCAGGCCGCTACGGCCAACGCGGACATGGAGATTACGGCCGCGATCGCCACCGTGCGCAGCGGCCGCAACCGGCTGCCCACCCGATCCGACCAGATCCCCGCGCCGATTCGCCCTCCCGCGCCCAGGATTTGGGTGGCGGTGACCAGCGCGCCCGCCGCCGGCAGCGACATGCCGACATCCCGGTGCAGCCACAGCAGGCCGAAGGTCCAGATGGTGGCCTGCGGGATCACCAGCAGAATCGACACCCCGTGAATGCGCCACAGCGTGGAGTCGCCGCGGTACGGGTTGGCGGGACGCCCTGCGCCCCCGGCGGATTCGGGCCGCGGCGGATCCACAATCCCGAACAGGCAGCCGACCGCGGCCGCGCCCGCCATGGCCGCGGGGACCAGGACGGCCGTCGAGAACCCGTGTGCCGCAGCGACGGCCGGGATGGTCATGGCGCCGACGGCCACGCCCAGCGGCTGGGCGGCCTGCCGGATGCCCATGGCCATCCCGCGCTGATCCGGCGGGAACCAGCCCACGATGACCCGCCCGCTGGCGGCATTGGTGCTGCCCGCTCCGGCCCCGGCCAGGAACAGCAATGCGCCCAGCGCAACATAGTTCGAGACCGTCGCCGCCGCCACGCCCGCCGCGAACATCAGCGCGGGACCGGCCACCAGGGCCTTGTGCTCGCCCACATGATCGACGATCCAGCCCCACGCGATCAGCGTGCAGACCAGGCCGACGGTGGGCATGGCGACCAGCAGACCGGCCGTGGCCAGCGGCATTCCACGCTGGGTCAGTGCAGGCAGCAGGAAGGCGGTGCCGTGCACCAGCGCGGCGCTGGAGCTCTGGGCGAAGACACCGAGCGCCAGCATGGTCCACCGTCGTTTCGTCCCGATCTGTGTCACGGTGGCCATCGCCCTCACCTCTGTCTCACTATATGGAATTAGTGTCCTACACTGTGAACACCGGCTCTCACCGTACACGTGATGCGCAAGACGATTTCTGGGACGAGCTGTCAGTTTGCTCACACTCGCTCACTGATCTTGTGAGTCCACCCGCGAGACCCGAGTTCGCTTGCGTATAAGGGCTTTCCACATTCGGATCGGGGCGATGCGGGCCGGGATGCCGCCCCGCCCGGCCGTCCCCGCCCCCGCCCGGCCCGCCCTCGTCCCCGGCTCCGGTCCCGCCCCGCGGTTGGGCGCGTTCGGGCAGGTCGAGGCCGGTCGATAGGATGCCAACCATGCGCCTAGGTCGAGTTGCCAGCCCAGATGGAGTCGCTTTCGTCAGCATCGAAGGGGACGGTTCCGACGCCGTCGTCCGAGAGATCGCCGAACACCCGTTCGGCACCCCGACCTTCACCGGTCGCAGCTGGCCGCTGGCCGACGTGCGCCTGCTGGCCCCGATCCTCGCCAGCAAGGTGATCTGCATCGGCAAGAACTACGCCGCGCACGCCGAGGAGATGGGCGGCCCGGCCCCGGCCGACCCGGTCATCTTCATGAAGCCGAGCACCTCGATCCAGAGCCCCAATGCCCCGATCATCCTGCCGCCCAGCTCTTCTCAGGTCGACTACGAGGGCGAACTGGCGATCGTCATCGGCCGCCCCTGCAAGGACGTGCCCGCCGCCCGCGCCAACGAGGTGATCCTGGGTTACACCGTCGCCAATGACGTCACCGCCCGCGACCAGCAGCGGCACGACGGCCAGTGGACCCGCGCCAAGGGCTACGACACCTTCTGCCCGCTCGGCCCGTGGATCGAGACCGCGCTGGACCCTTCGGATCTGGAGATCGTCACCGAGGTCGACGGCCAGGTGAAGCAGCGCAGCCGCACTTCACTTCTGCTGCACGATATTCCGAAGCTGATCGAGTGGGTCACCGCCGTAATGACCTTGCTCCCGGGTGATGTCATCCTCACCGGCACTCCGGAGGGCGTCGGCCCGCTGCAGGCCGGCCAGACCGTGTCGGTGACCGTCTCCGGCATCGGCACCCTGTCCAATCCCGTTGCCGCCAAACGCTGAACGAAAGAGAGCCATGACTGACGTCCGGGTTCGTTTCTGCCCGTCACCCACCGGCACACCGCATGTGGGTCTGGTCCGTACCGCCCTGTTCAACTGGGCCTACGCGCGCCACCACGGCGGCACCTTCGTCTTCCGCATCGAAGACACCGACGCCGCACGCGATTCCGAGGAGTCCTACAACGCCATCCTCGACGCCCTGCGCTGGCTCGGCCTCACCTGGGACGAGGGCCCCGAGGTCGGCGGCCCCTACGGCCCGTACCGGCAGTCGCAGCGGCGTGACATTCATCTCGATGTGGTGCAGCGCCTGCTGGCGGCGGGGGAGGCCTACGAATCCTTCTCCACCCCTGACGAAGTCGAGGCCCGGCACCAGGCCGCCGGCCGCGATCCGAAGCTCGGCTACGACAACTTCGACCGCGACCTGACCGCCGAGCAGATCGCCGCCTACAAGGCAGAGGGCCGCCCGGCGGTGGTCCGGCTGCGCATGCCCGACCAGGACCTCACCTGGAACGACCTGGTGCGCGGCGAGACCACCTTCCGCACGGGCGTGGTCCCCGACTTCGCGCTCACCCGCGGTAATGGCGATCCGCTCTATACGCTGGTCAACCCGGTCGACGACGCCATGATGAAGATCACCCACGTTTTGCGCGGCGAGGATCTGCTGTCCTCCACTCCGCGGCAGCTCGCGCTCTACGAGTCACTGAAACGAATCGGTGTCGCGGAGTTCACCCCGGAGTTCGGTCACCTGCCCTTCGTGATGGGTCAGGGCAACAAGAAGTTGTCCAAGCGTGATCCGGAGTCCAATCTCTTCCATCACCGCGACCGCGGGTTCATTCCCGAGGGTTTGCTGAATTATCTGGCGCTGCTCGGCTGGAGCATCGCCGATGATCATGACCTGTTCTCGATGACCGAGATGGTGGCAGCCTTCGATATCTCGAAGGTGAATTCGAATCCGGCTCGATTCGACCAGAAGAAGGCCGATGCGCTGAACGCCGAACATATTCGGAAGCTGACCCCCGGTGATTTTGCTCACCGGCTGCGCGAGTTCCTTACCGGACACGGCCATATCGGCGCCGAGATCGACGAGAAGCTGTTCGAAACCGCAGCCGATCTGGTGCAGACCCGGATCAAGGTGCTCGGCGAAGCCTGGGATCTGCTGAAGTTCCTCTTCATCAAGCCCGAAGAGTTCGCCATCGACCCCGCCGCGGAGAAAAAGAATCTGGGCCCTGATGCCGCTCCGGTGCTGCAGGCGGCGGTGAAGGCCCTCGAAGGCGTTTCGGAATGGACCGTCACGCCCCTCGAAGAGGCGCTCAAAGCCGCGCTCATCGACGAACTGGGCCTCAAGCCGAACAAGGCCTTCGCGCCCGTGCGCGTGGCGGTGACCGGTTCCCACATCAGCCCGCCGCTGTTCGAGTCGCTGGAACTGCTGGGCCGCGAGCTCACCATGGACCGCATGCGGTCCGCGCTCGCCGGCATCGCCTGAGATCGGTTCCGCGAAGGCCCGCAGGTAATCCGAAATGATGCACAAACCGGCCCCTGACCAGCCGGTTTGTGTATCTGCCGGGGGATGCTGCTAATCTTCTTCTCGGCCGGAAAGCGGTCGGGAGCTTCCCCCGGGAGGAACCTGAAAGCCCAGGTCAATGGGGTATGGTGTAATTGGCAACACAGCTGATTCTGGTTCAGCCATTCTAGGTTCGAGTCCTGGTACCCCAGCTGCGAGAGCTCCGGCTCTCGAATTCGAGAAGCTTCGGCGGACCACAAAGTCTGCCGGAATCTCATCCTGGTCCCGTCGTCTAGCGGCCTAGGACGCCGCCCTCTCAAGGCGGTAGCGCGGGTTCAAATCCCGTCGGGACTACAAAGCGAAGGCCCCCAGCCAATTGGCTGGGGGCCTTCGCTTTGCTGTATGACCACGGTTGCCGGCCAGCAGCGTCCATGGTTGCCGGCCAGCCGTGCCTATGGTTGCTGACCAGCGGTGCTGCCGCCCAGCGGCATGGCGGGCAGGCCGAGTTTGCGGTGATCCCAGCTGCGGGTGCGCTCGGGCACCACGCGCACGGCCACCCGCTTGTTCAGCATGGCCTCCACGAACGGCTTGGCCTCGTCGCTGTACGGCCCCGTGTAGCGCTCCCAGACGCTGATTCCCACCTTGAACAGCGCCTCGGGGTCGTCGATGACCTCCGCGCGGCCCTCGATGGAAATGCCGCGCAGCTGGTCGTAGGTGTCGCCGGCCTCGAGCATCACGGTGATACGCGGATCGCGGCGCAGGTTCACCGTCTTCTGGGCCTTGGCCTTGGTCTCGAACCAGATCTCGCCGTCGATCACCGCGTACCACATGGCGACCAGATGCGGTGCGCCCGTGGCGCCCAGCGTGGCCATGGTGGCGATCCGGCTGCGCTCGATGAATTCGGTGATCTCCTGGTCGGACATCACGATCTGCGCGCGTTGATTAACTCCCATGGGCCGACTGTAATTTACGGCGTATGAGCGCAGTCACAGTGGCCATTTCCTGCCACCTGGCTCACAGCCGGAGCGGCCGATCCGGCCCTGGAAACGGCGCCTCCGGGTCCGCAAACCAGCGCAGCCCCCGCCGGAATCCGGCGAGGGCTGCGGTCGGGAAGTCGGGAAACTGCGGTCGGGTGGCTGAGCGACCCGTGGGGCTGTCGTGACGGCAGTGGCCACCCCGAGGGTTGCCCCGGGCCCGCAAAGTCCGTCAGAGGCGCTTGTGGAGGGCGTCGGCGGCGGCCACCAGATCGGCGGCCCAGCGGGCGCCCGGCCGGCGGCCCATGCGGTCGATGGGTCCGGATACCGAGACGGCCGCGACCACGCCGCCCGCGGCGTCGCGCACGGGCGCGGACACGCTGGCCACGCCGGCCGCGCGCTCGGCGGCGCTCTGCGCCCAGCCGCGGCGGCGCACCTCGGCCAGGGCTCGCTCGCCGAAGACGGCCTCGGGCAGGACCGTGCGCTGCATCTCGGGATCGGCCCAGGCCAGTAGCACTTTGGCGGCCGAGCCCGCGGTGAGCGGCAGGCGCGCCCCGATCGGCACGGTGTCGCGCAGACCCGCGGCGGGTTCCATGGCGGCCACGCAGACGCGGGCATTGCCGTCGCGCCGGTAGAGCTGCACGCTCTCGCCGGTGATCTCGCGCAGGCGCGGCAGGATGGTGGCGGCGGCGTCGAGGAGCGGGTCGCTGGCGGTTGTCGCCAGCTCCGACAGGGCCGGGCCGGGCCGCCACAGACCCTGGCTGTCACGGGCCAGCATGCGGTGGGTTTCCAGGCCCACGGCCAGGCGGTGCGCGGTGGCGCGGGGCAGTCCGGTGCGGGCACAGAGCTCGTTGAGGCCGCAGGGTTGCTCGGCTACGGCGTGCAGGACGGCCATCGCTTTGTCCAGAACCCCGATACCGCTATGCTGTCTCATAGAACGATATTAGCGTCTCGCATGTTGGGAAATGCAAACCAACCGCTCCCAGCTCGGACGCCAGCCCCCGCGTCACCAGCCCGGGCGTGGGTATGTCAATCGAGAGGTGAGCAGTTATGGCCGACCGGCCACGCACTCTGGCGGAGAAGGTTTGGGACCAGCACGTCGTCGTCCGCGGCGCGGGCGAGGGCGCGAATCGCGAACCCGACCTCATCTACATCGACCTGCACCTGGTGCACGAGGTCACCAGCCCGCAGGCGTTCGACGGACTGCGCGCCGCGGGTCGCCCGGTGCGCCGCCCGGATCTCACCATCGCCACCGAGGACCACAACGTCCCGACCATCGATATCGACAAGCCGATCGCGGATCCGGTGTCGCGCCTGCAGGTCGAGACGCTGCGCAAGAACTGCGAGGAATTCGGTGTGCGCCTGCACCCGATGGGCGATCTCGATCAGGGCATCGTCCACGTGGTGGGCCCGCAGCTGGGCCTGACCCAGCCGGGAACCACGGTGGTGTGCGGTGATTCGCACACCTCCACCCACGGTGCGTTCGGCGCGCTGGCCATGGGCATCGGCACCTCGGAAGTGGAACACGTGCTGGCGACGCAGACTTTGTCGCTGCGCCCGTTCAAGACCATGGCCATCAATATCGACGGGCAGCTGCCCGCGGGCGTCACCTCCAAGGACGTGATCCTGGCGGTCATCGCGCAGATCGGCACCGGCGGCGGCCAGGGCTACGTGCTGGAGTACCGCGGCGAGGCGGTGCGCGGCATGTCCATGGAGGCCCGGATGACCATGTGCAACATGTCGATCGAGGCCGGCGCCCGCGCGGGCATGGTCGCGCCCGACGAGGTCACCTACGAGTTCCTGAAGGGCCGCCCGCACGCGCCCGAGGGCGCGGACTGGGAGGCCGCCGTGGCCGCCTGGGACGCCCTGAAGACCGATGAGGGCGCGGTTTTCGACGCGGAGGTCCACATCGACGCCTCCGCGCTGACCCCCTTCGTCACCTGGGGCACCAACCCGGGACAGGGTGCGCCGCTGGGCGACTCGGTGCCGGATCCGGAGCAGATCGTCGACGAGAACGAGCGTGCGGCCGCCGAGAAGGCGCTGCAGTACATGGACCTGCGGCCGGGCACTCCGCTGCGGGATGTCACCGTGGACACGGTTTTCGTGGGTTCGTGCACCAATGGCCGGATCGAGGATTTGCGTGCGGTCGCAGACATTCTGACGGGCCGAAAGGTCGCGGACGGTGTACGCATGCTGATCGTGCCGGGCTCGATGCGGGTGCGGCTGCAGGCGGAAAAAGAGGGTCTGGGCGAGATTTTCACCGCCGCGGGCGCGGAATGGCGCCAGCCGGGATGCTCGATGTGCCTGGGTATGAACCCGGATCAGCTTTCCCCCGGTCAGCGCTGCGCCGCCACCTCGAACCGGAACTTCGAAGGGCGACAGGGCAAGGGCGGTCGCACGCACCTGGTCTCGCCGCTGGTCGCCGCGGCCACCGCGGTGCGTGGAACCCTGTCCTCACCTGCGGATCTGAACTGATCACATTCCGGTAGCGGCCCAGATGCCGCTGCCCCCACAGACTCAGGAGAATCACCGATGGAAGCCTTCAAGGTCCACAAGGGGATCGGCGTTCCGTTGCGCCGATCCAATGTCGACACCGACCAGATCATCCCGGCGGTGTATCTGAAGCGCGTTACCCGAACGGGTTTCGAGGACGGCCTGTTCGCGGCGTGGCGGACGGATCCGAACTTCATTCTGAACACTGAGCCCTTCAACCGGGGTAGTGTGCTGGTCGCTGGTCCGGATTTTGGTACCGGATCCTCACGTGAGCACGCCGTTTGGGCCTTGAAGGACTACGGGTTCCGGGTGGTGATCTCGTCTCGCTTCGCCGACATCTTCCGCGGGAACGCGGGTAAGGACGGGCTTCTGACGGCCCGGATGGCGCAGAGCGATGTGGAATTGCTCTGGAAGTTGCTCGAGGAACAGCCGGGTTTGGAATTGGCGGTGGACCTCGAGGCGCGAACCGTCTCGGCCGGAACGGTCGTGTTGCCGTTCGATATTGACGACTACACCCGGTGGCGCCTGCTGGAAGGGCTGGACGACATCGGGCTCACTCTGCGGCACAGTGATGAGATCGACCGGTTCGAAAACGCAAGGCCGACTTGGAAACCCGCCACCATTCCGGCCCGTATTTCGCAGACGTAATCATTGATGGGCGTTAGCTGAACCCCCTCAAACCAGGTAGCTGAGCGTGTGCCATGCGTCATGTATTTCCGCGTGGCACATAGACTCTTGCCCGGAAAGGGTTTACCGTGGTACCTAGTCGGTCCGACGACGGGCCATTAGTCTGCGGAGGATTCAATGAACAAGGCGGAACTGATCGATGTTCTGACCGAGAAGTTGGGTACTGACAGGCGCACCGCTACTGCTGCAGTCGAGCAGATGGTCGACACGATCGTGCGTGCTGTGAACAAAGGTCAGAGCGTCACCATCACCGGATTCGGTGTCTTCGAACAGCGTAAGCGGGCCGCCCGGGTCGCTCGTAACCCGCGCACCGGCGAAACCGTCAAGGTAAAGCCGACTTCGGTGCCGGCGTTCCGTCCCGGCGCTCAGTTCAAGGCGATCATTGCCGGCAAGCAGAAGATCGCTTCGAGCGGCCCGGCCGTGAAGCGCGGTGTGGCCGCCCCGGTTTCGGGTAAGACCACCGCCAAGAAGACCACCGCCAAGAAGACGGCCAAGAAGGCCGCCACCAAGGCGCCGGCCAAGACCACGGCCAAGAAGGCCGCCTCGAAGGCGCCCGCCAAGAAGGCCACGGCCAAGAAGACGGTGGCGAAGAAGACGGTCGCGAAGAAGACCCCGGCCAAGGCCACCGCTGCCAAGAAGACCACGGTCGCCAAGAAGGCCACCAAGGCCACCGCTTCGAAGGCCGCCGCCAAGAAGACGGCCAAGAAGGCTCCCGCCAAGAAGACCGCGGCCAAGCGCACCGCTCGCCGGTAGCGAGGCCACAACCCGTCGCTGACGGGGGTTTTCGAGCAGGACAACACGTGAGACGGCCCGGCATCGCCGGGCCGTCTCGCATGTGTGTGGGGGGGTGGGTTGGGGGTTCGATGGGGGCTGGAATCGGCAGTGTGCCAGGCTGGAATCGGCAGTACGCCCGGCGGAAATCGGCAGTGCGCCGGATGGATTCGGCCGGACAGGGGCCGGTACAGCGACGTTCCAAGGGTTCTCGCCGGGCCGGGCCGTCGGCCGGCGGGGAAAAAGCGCCCGCCGACGGGCCGGAAAGCCGTCAGCCCCGGGGGAGATCGGCCGGGGTGAGAGCGCGGTCGAGATGGTCGGCCGCGATCAGACGGCCGTCGTGGAAGGACAGCACCCAGACGCTGCCCTTGCGATTGCGGGCCGGTGGCAGGCTGATGCCGTCGGCGGCGGCCCACCACTCCAGCAGATCCGGAATCACCTTGCCCTGACTGGAGATCACCCGCACGGTGTCGGCGGAGACCAGGTCGCGGGCGCGTTTGCGGGCGGCATCGGGTGCTGCCGCATAACCGGATTCGGAGAACAGCGGTTCGAGTTCCACGTCCACGCCCAGCTTTTCCGCCAGCGGGGTCACAGTTTGGACACAGCGGTCCGGTGGGGCGGAGAGGATTTCGGCCGCGCCGAAGGCGAGCAGGTTCGGCACCAGGGCGCGAGCCTGTGAGCGACCGGCCTTTTCGAGCGGGCGCAGATCGTCGTCACCGGCGAAACGGTCGCTACGACCGGCCTTGGCGTGCCGCACCAGCAGCAGGGTGGCGGTTTCGGCGGGCTGGCGCAGGAAGTTCCGGACGATGCTGCGGTCCATGGGATAGGACAGGGCGTCCATCACGGTGTCGAGACGGCGCCAGTCCAGGGCGTCGACCTCCAGATTGGATTCGAACTCCCCGTCCAGGACCCGGGCGGCCCAGTAGTCCACTCGCTTGAGCTTGCGATGCCCGGTCACCGGATACGTCACGTGGCCCAGATAGCGGCCCAGGCGCGAATTCAGGCCCGTTTCCTCGGCCACCTCGCGCACGGCCGTGACCACCGGCGTCTCACCGGGATCCAATTTCCCCTTGGGCAGCGACCAGTCGTCGTATTTGGGCCGGTGCACCAGGGCGATCTCGAGCGCGCCATCCGCCGCCGGACGCCACAGCACCGCGCCCGCCGCCAGAATATTGGCGGCGACGCGGGGATCGGCGAAATCGGCGGCAGGATCGAAGTGGGCTGGGCTCACTGGTGCACCGGACGTCGCAGCCGCATCAGGTGCTCCTGGTGATCGCGGATCTGATCGCCGGGGACGTCGGGTCCGGGCTGGGCGGCCCAGCTGCCGTCGGCCTGCAGCACCCAGCAGCGGGTGGCCGGGTGCAGCGCGGAGTCGAACACCTGGCCCAGTTGCTCGGTCAGCTTCGGATCCTTCACCTGCGCCAGCACTTCCACGCGCCGGTCCAGGTTGCGATGCATCATGTCGGCGCTGCCGATCCAGTATTCGTTCTGCGCCTGGAAGTGCAGAACACGCGAATGTTCCAGGAAGCGGCCGAGAATCGAGCGCACCCGGATGTTCTCGCTCATACCCGCCACCCCGGGCCGCAGCCCGCAGATGCCGCGCACCACGATGTCGACCGGCACCCCGGCCTGGGAGGCGCGGTAGAGGGCGTCGATGATCTGCTCGTCGACGATGGCGTTGGCCTTCAGCCGGATTCGCGCCGGTTCGCCCTGCGAGGCCAGCTCGACCTCACGCTCGATGCGTTCGACGATGCCCGCGCGCACGCCGGTCGGGGCGACCAGCAGGTTGCGGTAGTTGGCCTTTCGCGAGTACCCGGTCAGCGAGTTGAACAGGTCGGTGAGGTCCGCGCCGATCTCCGGTGCGGCCGTGAGCAATCCGACGTCCTCGTACAGGCGTGCGGTCTTGGGATTGTAATTACCGGTGCCGATGTGGCAGTAGCGACGGATGGTGGCACCCTCGCGCCGCACCACCAGGCAGGTCTTGCAGTGGGTCTTGAGCCCGACCAGGCCGTAGACCACGTGCACGCCGGCCTGCTCCAGCGCCCGCGCCCATTTGATATTGGCCTGCTCGTCGAAGCGGGCCTTGATCTCGACCAGCGCGACCACCTGCTTGCCCGCCTCGGCGGCGTCGATGAGCGCGTTGACGATGGGGGAGTCACCCGAGGTGCGGTACAGGGTCTGCTTGATGGCCAGCACCTGCGGGTCGGCGGCGGCCTGCTCGATGAACCGCTGCACGCTGGTGGAGAAGGAGTCGTAGGGGTGGTGCACCAGCACGTCGTTCTCGCGCAGGGCGGCGAAAACGTTTCGGGGCGTTTCGCGTTCGCCGAACGCCGGCGGGGTGGCCGGGACGTAGGGGGCGTCCTTGAGGATGGGGCGGTCCACGCCGTAGACCTGCCACAGGCAGGACAGGTCGAGCAGGCCGGGCACCTGGATGACATCGGCCGGGTCCACGTCGAGTTCGCGCAGCAGCAGATCGAGCATGTGCTCGGTCATGTCGTCGGAGACTTCCAGCCGCACCGGGGATCCGAAGCGGCGGCGGGCGAGTTCGCGCTCCAGAGCCTGCAGCAGGTCCTCGTCGCGGTCCTCCTCGACCTCCAGGTCGGCATTGCGGGTGATCCGGAACGAATGCTGTTCCACCACTTCCATTCCCGGGAACAGCTGATCCAGATGCGCCGCGATCAGCTCCTCCATGGGGAGGAAGGCGGCCAGGGAGGGGCCTTGTGCCGCAGCGGAATCGCGGCTCGAGGCGGTATTGCCGGTCGCGACCCTGCGGACCCGGACGAAGCGATCCACATTGTCGGGCACCTTGACCCGGGCGAAGTGCTCACCGCCGGTGACCGAATCCTTCACCGTCACGGCGAGATTCAGGCTCAGGCCACTGATGTAGGGGAACGGGTGGGCCGGGTCGACCGCCAGCGGGGTCAGCACCGGGAAGACCTGATCCTGGAAATATCCGGACAGGCGCTGCCGCTCGGTGTCCTCCAGGTCGGCCCAGCGGATGATGGCGATGCCCTCGGCGGTCAGCGCGGGCAGCACCTGGTCCAGGAAGACGCGGGCGTGGCGCTCACCGATCTCCTGGGTGCGCACGGCGATCATCTCGAGCTGCTCGGTGGGGGAGAGGCCGTCGGCGGACCGCACCGACAGTCCGGTTTCCGCGCGGCGCTTCAGACCGGCCACCCGGACCATGTAGAACTCGTCCAGATTCGAGGCGAAAATGGCGAGGAATTTGGCGCGCTCGAGCAGCGGCTGGGAATGGTCCTCGGCGAGGGCGAGGACGCGGGCGTTGAAATCGAGCCAGCTGAGTTCCCGATTGACGTAGCGGTCCGCCGGGAGCGGCGCTATGGCGGTGGGCGGTGTGGTTGCCGCGGGCGGCGCCGCCGGTAGTAGCGGCGATTGCTTGACGGTATCCGTATCGCTCACTCTCACGATCATTCCTTATGTCGCGGGTGGGGTGCCGAACTGGCACCATCCATTGCAGCGCAGATCACGCCGCGTCAGCACAGTGAGGACCCAGCTCGTCGCAGATCTTCGGTTGCTCGACACGCCTGCGACACGCCGATTTCACGCAACAGCGCGCCGGTGGCCGTCCCGACCCCGAGCGCGGCGGCGCGCTCGAGATCCGCGGCGGTGTCGACGTCCTGCCGCAGCCCGGGCCAGTTGCCCAGCAACTCCACCGCGCCGCCGGCGATGTGACGGCGGGCGGAGTCCGGACCGAAAAGCGGGTTCAGCGCGGCGGATCCGCCGCGCACCAGCAGGGCGACGGTGCCGCTGCCCTCGTGATCGGCGACCACCGAGCGCTGATGCCCGGTGCTCGCCAGCATGTCGCAGAGTTCGGCCGGGCGCAGCGCGGGCAGATCCGCTTGCAGGGCAAGCAGATCGACCGGGCCGTGGGCCTTTCGCACCGCGGCCGCGCCAGCGGCCAGGGCGGCGTTCAGTCCGCTGGTGTGCGGCGGGATCGCGGCGGGTTCGGGATGGACCGTCGCGCCCAGGTCGCGCACCAGATCGGCGACCGCCGGATCCGGGGTCACCACCGTCACCGAGGCGACCCCGCGGGCGGCGGCCGCGGCGGTCACCGTGTCCGACAACATGGCCAGCACCAGGCGCGGCCGCTGATGCGCGGGCAGCCCATCGGACAACCGACTCTTGGCGAGTCCGAGACTCTTGACCGCGATGACCGCGTGCACGGCTGTGTTCACTGTGCCCTCCGCTCCGCTCCGGCCGCGCGCATGCCCGAATCCTCCCACTCCAAGATGACGGCCGTGTGAGCGGCGTCGAATTCCAGGAGATGCCACAACGGCATGGCTCCGATCACACACGCATATATTGAGCAGATGGCAAGGGCAGCGGTGTTGGGCGCGGGGTCGTGGGGGACCGCGTTCGCGAAGGTGTTGGCGGAGGCGGGAACCGAGACCATCGTGTGGGCTCGACGGCCGGAGGTGGCCAAAGTGCTTGCCACCGAGCATCGCAATCCCTGGTATCTGCCCGATGTGGCGTTGCCGCCCCTGGCCGCGACCGATGATCCCGCGGTCGCGCTGGACGGTGCCGACATCGTGGTGCTGGCGGTGCCCTCGCAGTCGCTGCGCGCCAATCTCGCGGCCTGGAAGGACCTCATCCCGGCCGACGCCACGCTGCTGAGTCTGGCCAAGGGCATCGAGACCGGCACCCTGCTGCGGATGAGTCAGGTCGTCGCGGAGGTCAGCGGCGCGGATCCGAGCCGGATCGCGGTGCTGTCGGGCCCGAACCTGTCGCACGAGATCGCGGCCGGTCAGCCCGCCGCGACCGTGGTGGCCTGCCCGGACGTGGCGCGGGCCGAGGCGGTCCAGCACGCCTGCGCCACCGGCTATTTCCGGCCCTACACCAATTCCGATGTGATCGGCTGCGAGATCGGCGGCGCCTGCAAGAACGTGATCGCGCTGGCCTGCGGTATCGCCTCGGGGATGGGGTTGGGTGACAACTCGATCGCCACCCTCATCACCCGCGGGCTGGCCGAGATCATCCGGCTCGGGGTGGCCGTGGGCGCGGAACCGGTCACCTTCGCGGGGCTGGCGGGTGTCGGCGATCTGGTGGCCACCTGCACCTCGCCGCTCTCGCGCAATCGCTCCTTCGGGCACGCGCTGGGTGCGGGCGGCACCATGGAGACCGCGCTGGACGCCACTCATGGCCAGGTCGTGGAGGGTGTGAAGTCCTGCACATCGGTGCGGGCGCTGGCCGCGGCGCACGGGGTGGAAATGCCGCTCACCAATGCCGTGCACCAGGTGTGCCACGAGGGGCTGTCGGCGGCCGAGGCGGTCGGGCAGTTGCAGGGTCGCCGCCTGAAATCGGAATGACCCGTCCCTGGTCGGGATGACCGTGTAACACTGCCGCCATATTCGACCGGGTACGGTTCGGGGCATGACCAACAGGACCAGGGTGGCGGTGGTGTTCGGCGGCCGCAGCAACGAGCACGGGGTGTCGTGTGTCTCGGCACGCACCGTGCTGGCGAGCCTCGATCCCGAACGGTACGAGGCGGTTCCGATCGGCATCACGCGCGACGGCACCTGGGTGCTCGGCGACGCGGATCCGCGGGCGCTGTCCGCGCAGGATCGGGCGCTACCCGCGGTCGACGAACAGGGCACCGCGCTGGCGCTGACCGCCGATCCCTCGCGCGGCGGCGCGCTGGTGCCGCTGGACGGCGCCGACACCGTGCTGGGCGCCGTGGACGTGGTGTTCCCGGTGCTGCACGGCGCCTTCGGTGAGGACGGCACCCTGCAGGGTCTGCTGGAGCTGGCCGAGCTGCCCTATGTGGGTCCGGGCGTGCTGGCCAGCGCGGCCGGGATGGACAAGGAGTTCACCAAGAAACTCCTTGCGGCCGAAGGTCTTCCGATCGGTGTGCAGGTGGTGCTGCGGCCCGGCGTGGCGACGGTCACCGACGCCGACCGGGCCCGCCTGGCGCTGCCGGTCTTCGTGAAGCCCGCCCGCGGCGGGTCGTCCATCGGCATCACCAAGGTGGACAGCTGGGACGAGCTCGACGCCGCCATCGAGACCGCGCGCCGCCACGACCCGAAGGTGATCGTGGAGGCCGGCATCGTCGGCCGCGAAGTCGAGTGCGGCGTACTGGAATTCCCGGACGGCCGGGTGGAAGCCAGTGTGGTGGCCGAGATCCGGATGCCCGAGGACGACGCCGAGGCGCCCGACTTCTACGATTTCGACACCAAGTACCTCGACGACGTCTGCGAGTTCGACGTCCCCGCCAAGCTGAACGACGATGTGTCCCAGCAGATCCGGGAACTGGCGGTGCAGGCCTTCCGGGCGCTGGACTGCCAGGGCCTGGCCCGCGTCGACTTCTTCGTGACCGCCGACGGTCCGGTCATCAACGAGATCAACACCATGCCCGGGTTCACCGCCATCTCCATGTACCCGCGCATGTGGGAGGCCACCGGCATCGACAACCGGACGCTGGTGAGCACCCTCATCGAGACGGCTCGCGCGCGCGGCACCGGCCTGCGCTGACCGCATCTCCGGCGGCCCGGTTCATCAATTCGGATGAGGGACCGGGCCGTTCGCATGCGACCTGCGGGTGACGGCGGCCGCCTCGGGCAGGGCGTAGCCTCGATCAGGTGATCGTGGCTCTGACGATTCCCGGCCTGGCCCTGCTGATCATCGCGGTGGCCTTCGCCGATGTGGCCTACCGCAGGGTGACCGGGCGCACCGCGCTGCCGTGGATGCGGGCCGAGGATGGCGACCGCAGCGCGGCGGCCATCGGCCTGGAGCAGTTCGACGCGGCATTCAACTCGGCCAAGCGGCACGAGATGGAGCAGCGGCAGTCGGTGCTGATGCACCGGGAGAACCCGGGCGACGGGGACGAGGGTGCGGAGATCGACCTCACGGCCGGGAAGGCCACGCTCCGCAAGCTCTGACGGATGGAGCGAGCACCGGCAGATATATATCTGCCGGACCGGCCGCCGTCAGTTCGGGATCGGGTTCGGGTCGATCGGCTTCTGCGGGATCGTCTGCTGGATGGCCGCCGAAATGTCCTGCAGCGGAGCGGGTCCGGCATTGTCGGGCATGGTCAGCGCGATATAGATGCCACGGTCCACCGCCCAGTAGGTGCCGGAGGTGACACCGCTGGTCTGGTCACGCACCTCGAACCAGTTGACGCCCGAGTCGCCATTGACCGCTTTGCTGGTCTGGATCTGGTTCATGCTCGAGGACTTGACGAATTCCAGCGGCCGATCCAGGCCGCAGCGCACCACGATGGCGTCGCCGCCGTCCGGCAGCTGCCAGGCGTGCGTGGCGGGCGGCGCGGGCTGCACCAGCTCGGAGGTGGTGTAGTCGCCGATCTTGTCGGGCAGCGCGGGCATCAGGGCGGTGCACTCCGGGCCGGACGCGGTGGGCGCGGGCACGGCGCCCAGCACCAGCGGGTCGCGGCTGTGATGACGATTGGCCAGTACACCCATGACGAGCAGTCCGACGACCAGCGCGACCGGGAGGGCGACGGCGGTGGCGATGAGAGCCGGCGAGCGGCGGACCTCATAGTCCTCGTCCGAGTCCTGGCTCGCGGCAGCCTCTTCAACGGCGTCGGAATCCTTCGACTTCGCAGCCTCCGAGTCCTCCGACTTCGCGGCGTCTGCGGTCTCCGCCGCCGTGGCGTCCGTGGCCTCCGCCGTGGCGTCGGCAGGCTTCGCCGCGTCGGCTTCGGTCGCGTCGGTGCGCTCCGGCGTGGTGTCCGGTTCGGTGCCGCGGGTGTCGTTGCTCATCCGGTCGTCGGTCCCCGATCGTGGCGTGCCGGGCACGCGTCCCGGCTGCTGGTCGTCGATTGCGGGTTCGAGGGTACCGTCGAGCGGTCAGGCGTCCGCATCACACTCGTCCCGAAGGAGACCGCCATCACCGCCAGCAGCAGGCCGCAGTCCGTTCCGGCCGCCCGCACCGTGGGCGAGCTCGGGGAATTCGGGCTCATCGCGCTGGTGAACCAGGGGCGGACGCAGACGCCGGGGGTGCTGCTCGGTCCGGGCGACGACGCGGCGGTGATCGCCGCGCCCGAGGGCCGGTTCGTGGTGACCACCGACATGCTGGTGCAGGACCGGCACTTCCGCACCGACTGGTCGAGCGCGCACGATATCGGCCGCAAGGCCATTGCCCAGAACGCCGCGGACGTGGTCGCCATGGGCGCGGTGCCCAGCGCCTTCGTGGTGGGCCTGGGCTGCCCGTCGGACACCCCGGTCGAATTCGTGCGCGCGCTGGCGGACGGCCTGTGGGCCGAGGCCGGGCGGGCCGGGGCCTCCATCGCGGGCGGCGACATGGTGCGCAGCCCGCTGCTGATCATTTCGGTGACGGCGTTCGGCGATCCACGCCGCGCGCCCATCAAGCTGTCGGGTGCGCGGCCGGGCGATGTGGTGGCGGTGGCCGGGAGGCTGGGCTGGTCGGCCGCGGGGCTGGCGGTGCTGACGGCCGGGGCCGACGCCGCCGAGTTCGCGGACGCGGTTGCCGCGCACCGGGTTCCGCGGCCGCCGTACGACGCGGTGCTGGAGCTGCCGGACACCGCGGAGATCACCGCGCTGACCGATGTGTCGGATGGGCTGCTCGCCGATCTCGGGCATATCGCCGAATCCTCCGGTGTGGCCATCGATCTGGCGGCGGCGACGCTGGCCGATCCCGGACTGGCGGCGGTGGGGAAGGCGCTGGGCGTCAACCCCCTCGACTGGATTCTGGCGGGCGGCGAGGATCACGCATTCGCAGCGACTTTCGCCGATTCGGGCGATTTGCCGGAGGGATGGGTGCGCATCGGACAGGTCCGCGCAGGCGCGGGCGTCACCGTCGACGGCACCCTCCGGTCCGGACCGGCCGGTTGGGAATCCTTCGCATAGCCGGGTCCGGTACCGCAATGAAACTCGACACGATAAGTTTTCCCGACATGGGTGCGAAACCACTGTCGGAAGTCATCGATACGGGCTGGGCCGAGGCCCTCGAGCCGGTGACCGACCGCATTGCCGCGATGGGTGAATTCCTGCGAACCGAAAACGCCGAGGGGCGTGGCTATCTCCCGAAGGGGGAGAACGTGCTGCGGGCCTTCCAGCGGCCGTTCGACAAGGTACGGGTCCTCATCGTCGGCCAGGATCCGTATCCGACTCCGGGCCATCCGGTGGGGCTGAGTTTCTCGGTGGCTCCGGATGTTTCGCCCATTCCGCGCAGCCTGTCGAACATCTACTCGGAGTACTCCAAGGATCTCGGCTTCCCGACACCGTCCAACGGTGATCTGTCGCCGTGGTGCGATCAGGGGGTGCTGATGCTGAACCGAGTGCTGACCGTGCAGCCGGGCCAGCCGGCCTCGCATCGCGGCAAGGGCTGGGAAGCGGTGACCGAGCAGGCAATTCGCGCGCTCGTGGCCCGGGACCAGCCGCTGGTGGCGATTCTGTGGGGCCGCGACGCCTCGACATTGAAGCCCATGCTGGGCAGCACTCCGTACATCGAATCCGTTCATCCCTCACCGCTGTCGGCTTCACGAGGATTCTTCGGTTCTCGGCCTTTCTCCCGAACCAACGAATTGCTGGGTACCCTAGGGGCCGCGCCGGTGGACTGGCGTCTGCCGTAGCGCTGATCCGTTACCTGATTCAGGAGCATGTGTATGCAGAAGAAGACTGCCCGTGGTGTTTTCGTCGCGCTGGCCGCGGGTGCGGCGCTGGCCGCGGCCCCGGCCGCCGCGAACGCCGAGCCGTTGACGCTGGACCCGTACGTCCCCGATGCGAAGACCACCACGGTCACCCCGGTCGGCAGCCTGCTCGACACCAACAGCGTGAGCGGCCTGTCGTCGAACGTGACCTCGCGCCTGGCGTGCGTGGTGCAGTCGATCAGCCAGCAGGTGGACTGCATCAACGGCGCGGCGTGATCCCGGGCGTCGGGCGCCGGTCCTCGTCGCGCGGCGCCCGGCGCACCATCCGCACCTGCATTGCGGGACTGAAGGCTTCGACTCGGCGTTCCCCGTCGAGTTCGAAGCCGTACTTCTTGTAGAAGGCCTGCGCGCGAGGGTTCTCCTCGAACACCCAGAGTGAGGTTTCGGCGTCGTCCGGCAGCACCGTGCGCATCAGCTCGTCGGCGAGGCCGGTGCCGTAGTAGGCGGCACGCACATACATGGCATTGAGTTCCCGTGGCGTGGGCGAGTTCTCCTCGGCCGCGGGGCCGGCGGCCGCGAATCCGACGACGGTGTCGTCGACGACGGCGACCCACACGTGCCCCGGATACTTCACCCGGACCCGGTCCCAGGCCGCGGCGCGCCGATCCACATCGAAGGCATCCAGCACGTGCTGGGGGATCAGGCCCTGATACGCCTCACGCCAGCAGGCGACGTGGCAGGCGCCGAGACTGTGGGCGTGCTCGGCCCCGAGCGGGACCACCCGCCATTCGCTCATGCGTCCTCCCACTGCAGACAAAAGCCCCGGATCACCCAATTCCGGGTGCCGGGGCTTCTGTGGAAAAACTGATTCAGCCGCGAACGACCTTGCCCGCCTTCAGGCAGGAGGTGCAGACGTTCATGCGGCGGGTGTTGCCGGGGGCAACCTGGGCGCGCACGGTCTGGATGTTCGGGTTCCAGCGACGGTTGGTGCGCCGGTGCGAGTGCGAAACCGACTTACCGAAGCCGGGGCCCTTGGCGCAGACGTCACAGACGGCAGCCATAGTCGCGAGCTCCTTCATGTCATAGTGGGACGCGCTGCACGGTGCACAGCGTGTCCGAAAGCCTGATGTCTTGGACGTACCTACCAGCAAATTGCTGGTGAACGCGGGCCGATACCTGAGAGGGCAGGACCGTGCCTGCGTGAGGCAACCGCACAAGAGTAGCCAACCCCGCCCGGGCGTGTCCAATCAGCCCCCGGGCACGGTTCCGTGTGCGGCGTACGAATGCCAGGTGGCGGCGTGGTGTCGGTTGCCCCGACTAGGCTGGCGGCCGGGATTCCACGACGCGAGAGGACGGTGACGGTGCCCGGGGTAGCGGACGCGTTCGACGGTCACGAGGGCCTGGATGGAACTGCCCTGCTGAGGTGGGGCCGGCTCGCCCTGACCGCCCTGGAACGCCACCGGGACGAGATCAACGCCCTCAATGTCTTCCCCGTCGCCGACTCCGACACCGGCACCAATCTGCTCAGCACCATGCGGGCAGCCGTCAGCGGTGCCGAGGCAGTGCGCACGAACGAACCAGGGGTGCGCACGAACGAGCCGGCAGTGCGTACGAACGAGCCGGAGCTGTCCGCTCGGGCGGTTGCCACGGCCATGGCCAGAGCGGCGACCATCGGAGCGCGGGGCAACTCGGGGATCATCCTGTCCCAGGTGCTACGCGGGATAGCGGACGCGGTGGCCGCGGGGCCGCTGACGGAGCAGGCGCTGCGGGAGGCGTTACGGCAGGCCGCGCGGCTGGTACGGGAGGCGCTGAGTTCGCCGGTCGAGGGGACCATGCTCACGGTGCTGGAGCGGGCTGCCGAGCGGGCTGCCGACTGTTCGGAGCGGGATCTGGTCGCGGTGGCGCTGGCGGCGGCCGATGGAGCGGCCAAGGCGTTGGGGGAGACGCCCACCCAACTGGGGGTACTGCGCGAGGCCGGGGTGGTGGACGCCGGGGCGCGCGGATTGCTGGTGCTGCTGGACGAATTGGTGGCGGCGGCCGGTGGGAGCGCGCCGGCGCGACCGGCTTACCGGCGCGGCGCACCGGAACAACACGGGGTGAGCGCCACGGGCGAGCTCGACGCGGACGCTCCGGGCGCGGGGCTCGGGACAGCTGCCGGAGCGGCATCGAATCCGGTTGTCGCGGTGGCGAATTCGGCTGCGAGCGGATCGTTCGGCCGGGCGGGGGTGGCCGCGCCGCACTACGAGGTCATGTTCCTGGTGCGCGGGACCGACGAGGAGCGGATCGGCGCCCTGCGGGATCGGCTCGGCGCGCTGGGGGATTCGGTGGTCGTCGTGGGTGACGGGTCGCAGACCTGGTCGGCGCACGTGCACTGCGCCGATGCGGGGGCGGCGGTCGAGGCCGGGCTCGAGACGGGGGCGCTGAGCGGGATTCGTATCGAGACGCTGACCGTGTCCACCCATGCCCCCGGCGGGACGGATCGGGCGATTCTGGCGGTGGCGGCCGGGGCGGGTGCGGTGCGGCTGTTCGAGGACGCGGGCGCTGTGGTGCTGGAGGGCGACGTGACGGCGGACGTGCTCCTCGAAGCGATTCGCGCGGTCCGGCAGCGGGAGGTACTGGTGCTGCCGAACGGAGCGCTACCCGCGCACGAGCTGGTGGCGGTGAGTGTGGCGGCGCGGGACGGGCAGCGGGAGGTGCTGATGCTGCCGTGCGGGTCGATGGTGCAGGGGCTGGCGGCGCTGGCCATGCACGATACGGGGCGGGCCGCGGCGGACGACGCCTTCGCCATGTCGGAGGCGGCGGCCGGGACACGATGGGGGGCTTTGCGAATGGCGCCGGAGCGGGCGCTGACCATGGTGGGGATGTGCGAGGCGGGGGACGGGCTCGGCCTGGTGGGCCACGATGTGGTGGTGATCGATCCGGATGTGCGGGCGGCGGGGCGCACGCTGCTGGACCGGATGCTCGGGCTGGGCGGTGAATTGGTGACCATGCTCATCGGATGCGATGCGCCGGAAGGGCTTTCCGCTGATCTGGCCGGGCATGTGGCCGCGGGTTTCCCGGGTGTGGAAGTGGTGGTGTACCCGGGCGGGCAGGCCGGTGACCTGGTGCAGATCGGGGTGGAATAGATGGCGACACTGGCGGATCGGCTCGACCACGTGCTCGGGGTGAAGGCGGCCGAGGGGCTGCAGGAGCACTTCGACATGCAGACCGTGGAGGACCTGCTACGGCACTATCCGCTGCGCTACGCCACCCAGGGGCAGCCGCTCACCGAGGAGGCGCCCGAGGAGGGTCAGCACATCACGGTGATGGGGCGGATCACCAAGACCGAGCTGCGGCCCATGAAGAATCGGCGCGGCAGCCTGCTCAAGGTGAACCTGGACACCGGTGGCGCGCGCCCGGTGGAGATCACCTTCTTCAATGGCGACAAGGTGCGCTATCTGGTGAAAGAGGGTGTGCGGGCGATGATGTCGGGCACCGTGCACTGGTGGCGGCCCGACCGCTGGAACCTCTCGCACCCGGACTATCTGATCCTGCCGGAAAAGGGTGACGGGTCGATCGAGAGCCTCACCACGGTGCGCGGCGGCGGTGCGCTGCGCGGCCTGGCGCAGAGCGCGAAAGGCGCGGGGGGAGTGGATGTCTCGTTCTTCGAGCGCGAATTCATCCCGGTGTACCCGGCGACCGCCAAGGTGCAGAGCTGGGATCTGCTGCGCTGCATCCGCCAGGTGCTCGACCAGCTCGACCCCATCGACGATCCGCTGCCGGAAGCGCTGCGGACCGAGCGCGCGCTGTTGCCGGTCTCCGACGCGCTGCGCCTGATCCACCTACCCGAGCACAAGGCCGATATCGAAGCCGCCCGCGGCCGTTTGCGTTTCGACGAGGCGATGGCCCTGCAGCTGGTGCTGGCCGAGCGCCGCCATCAGGTGGAGGGCCGGGCGGCCAAGTCGTGCCCGCCGCGCACCGACGGCATCGCGGCCGCCTTCGACAAGCGGCTGCCGTTCGAGCTGACCGAGGGGCAGCGCACGGTCATCGACGAGATCTCCGCCGACCTGTCGCGCAGCCATCCCATGCACCGGCTGCTCCAGGGTGAGGTGGGTTCGGGCAAGACCATCGTGGCCCTGCACGCCATGCTGCAGGTGGTGGACAACGGCCAGCAGTGCGCGCTGCTCGCGCCAACGGAAGTTCTTGCGGCGCAGCACTATCGGTCCTTGACGAAGATGCTCGGCGATCTCGGGAACGCGGGGGAGCTGGGCGCGGCCGACCAGGCCACCAAGGTGGTGCTGGTGACCGGCTCCATGTCGGCGGGCCAGAAGAAGGCGGCCCTGCTGGACGCGGTCACCGGCGAGGCGGGCCTGGTGATCGGCACGCACGCCCTGATCCAGGACAATGTGGAGTTCTTCGATCTGGGCATGGTGGTGGTCGACGAGCAGCATCGTTTCGGCGTGGAGCAGCGGGATGCCCTGCGCGCCAAGGCCAAGGACGCCGCCAGCCCGCACCTGCTGGTCATGACGGCCACCCCGATTCCGCGCACCATCGCCATGACCACGCTGGGCGATCTGGAAACCTCGGTGCTGACCCAGCTTCCGCGCGGCCGCTCCCCGATCACCTCGAAAGTCGTTCCCGCCAAGGTGAAACCGGCGTGGGTGGATCGGGCGTGGGAGCGCATCGGCGAGGAGGTGGCGCAGGGGCGTCAGGCCTATGTGGTGTGCTCGCGCATCGGCGACGAGGAGGAGAACGGAAAGGGCAAGGGCCGCAAGGCGAAAGCCGAGGAGGAGAAGGAGGGGCCGACCACCCACTCGGCGGTCGACATGTACGAGATGCTCGGCTCCGGGGCCTTCAAGGAGCTGCGGGTGGGCCTGCTGCACGGTCGGCTGCCGGCCGATGAGAAGGACCGCGTCATGCGCGCCTTCAATGACGCCGAGATCGATGTGCTGGTGTGCACCACGGTGGTCGAGGTCGGTGTCGACGTCCCGAATGCCACGGTCATGGTGATCGTGGACGCGGATCGTTTCGGCGTGAGCCAGCTGCATCAGCTGCGCGGCCGCGTCGGCCGGGGCAAGCATGCGGGCCTGTGCCTGCTCATCACCGAGACCAATCCGATGGGAACGGCCATGGCCCGGTTGGAGGCGGTCGCGGGCACCACCGACGGCTTCGAACTGGCCGTGCTGGATCTGCGGCAGCGCCGCGAGGGCGATGTGCTGGGCTCGGCGCAGTCGGGCACGGCCCGCAGCCTGCGCCTGCTGTCGCTGCTCGACGACCTCGAAGTCATCACGGCCGCACAGCAGCTGGCGCGTGAGATCGTCGAGTCCGATCCGGGCCTGCGGAACCATCCCGGCCTGGCGAGCATGATGCGCGCGGCCGTGGACGGCGAACGCCTGGAGTATCTGGCCAAGTCCTGACGGCTCAGCCGTCCGTGGGCTCCGGGGTCAGCTGCGCCAGTTCGTTCCACCGGGCGAGTTCTTCGTCGTGCGAACCGGTGAGCGTGGCCTCGGTGACGTCGACCGCGGCCGCGTCATCGCTGTCGCCGTCGCGGGTGAGCAGCAGCAGCGGCCAGGTGGGCCGGCCGGGCTCGGTCCCGTCGAACGGCTGCCAGGTCCAGGGTCCGCCGAAGCGCCACACGCACCCGCCGGCGTCGGCGACCTCGTCGCCGATCTCCAGGAAGGCGTATGGGCGGAACCGTAATTCGACGCGCCGGGGGATGTCGTCCTCGGGGTCGAACGCGGCGCCCTGATCGTCGAGCTCCGGATCGAAGGACTGTCCCGCGCGCAGGTAGACGACCTCCCGCCGCGGCCGCGGCAGCCACCCCGTCACGCGCGGTGGATCGAAGTGCCGCACGGCGGCGACGTGGACGACGGTCGGCGGAATCCCGATGCGGCAGTCGGCCTCGGCAGCGAGTTCCCCGGCGGCGGGCTGGATCCGGAACACTTCCCGTTCCCATCCGGGCGCGTCCGGCCCGGCCGCCACCGCCACCACGCCGTTCCACCGCACTCCGTCGCTCGCCGGATCCACGGCCCACCACGGCCATTCGACGAAGACGTCGTTCGCCGTCACCTCGGTTACCCGCGCCGCGGTGAACGGACAGGACAGCTCGAGGATGTCGCCAACCCGGTATTCGAACGCCACAGCCACCGAACCTAACCCGTTCCCACCCCCGCCGTCGCATTCCGCGGGACCGGCCGGTCTCGAGTACCGATGGCGGACGGGTGGGTGCGGCGCGTCCGGAAAGTCAGCCGGCGGCGGGGAATTCGTCGGCCTTCACGCCCTGGATGAAGGCTTCCCACTCCCGGACCGTGAAGAGCAGCACCGCGCCGTTGCTGCCTTCCTTGCTGTGCGCGACCACGATGCCGCGGCCGGGCCAGTAGCCGACCTGGACGCAGCTGCCATGGGGGCCGCCGGCCGCGCTCGTCCGCAGTTGGAGTCCAGCGGGCAGATCTGCCTGGGTGATCATGAGGGCGGTTCCTTTCGTCCTTTCACAGGTCGGGTCGGACGCGAGGCGAGGAAGAGCAGCCGGGGTCCACGATGCGGGACAGCGCCGTCTGGCATCGGCTGAACGAATGCGAACACGGGGTCCGGAGACGGCCGGATGACCGATTGTTCGACGGTGTTCACACTACCGGGTAGCCGCTGGGTGCGCGCCCGATCGATTGCAAATCGGTGACCCGTCATGGGGATTCAAGATCGACGGCTCGCCATGGGTACAGACACGTTCGCCCGCACGGAATTCGGCGATGCCGTCCGTACGGGCGAACAGGGATGCTGCCGGGCGGATTCTCACACTTCGAGGTCCTCCTCGATGCCCTTGAGGCGGTGCCGGGCCATGGCCAGGTTGGCGCGGCCGCGGTCCAGGGCGAGATAGAGGAACAGGCCCTTGGATTTACGGCCGGTCATCGGCCGGATGACGTGGTACTGGCCGCTGAGGGTGATGAGGATGTCCTCGATGTTCTCTTTGATGCCCAGTTGATCGATGGTGCGCATCTTGGCTCTGACCACCTCGGTATTGCCGGCCGCGGCGATCTGGAGATCCAGCGCCTTGGAACTGCCGAGCATGCCGAGCGCCATGCCGCTGTTGTAGTCGACCACGGCCGCGCCGATGGCGCCGTCGATCACCATCATGTCCTTCAGTGCGATATCCATGTTGGACATGGGTTTTCCTTTCAATCGGTGTTATCACTTGGGGTTGAGGGTCTGGGTGGGGTCGGCCTCCCCGGTCACCGCCGCGAGGTGGTCGGCGATGGCGCGGGCGGCGGGCCGTGATTCCAGGTGCAGGCGGCCGATATTCGCGCCCGGACGGGCGAGCACGGTGAGCGAGGCGGTCCAGCCGACCGCGTAGATCACCACGTCCCCGGTTTCGCCGTGCACCACCACCTCGTGGAAGCCGCCGCCGTGCGCGGTGGCCGAAAGCCGGTGGGAGAGCGAGAGCTGGGCGGCGGTGAGCGCGGCCATGCCCGCGGGCTCGATGTGCGCGGGCAGATCGTGCGCGATGAGCAGCCCGTCGGTGGACGCCACCAGTGTGCCCGTCAGCTGCGGCACCCGGTCCCGCAGCGACTTCAGCTCGTTGAGTACCTGCGTGTTCGGTTCTGGGCCGGACATCGCCACTTTGGTCAACCTTCCTATCAATTCACCGAGCCGCCTCTTCCGCGCGGTCACGCGTGCTCCTCCAAGGCCGCCTCCCTATCCGTTCGCCGAGCGGTTGTGCCCGTTGTCTCCCACCGGGTGCACCGGCCGCGGTCATGCCAGTTCCTCCAGTGCTGCCCGCAGTCGTATGAGCACGTCCCGGTCGGGCGGCTCCCAGCGGTCGGGGACGGTGACCGCCGCGGCCTGCCGGATGCGGCGGCGCAGCGGGGGCATGGAATCGGCTGCCGCGCTTGCGGGCTGGGCCGGGACGGCCGGTTCCGCGGCACGGTGGCGCGCGCCGGTGCGGTCACCGGGATCGGGGCGGCCGCCGGCGTCGGGCGGGGCCGGCAGGCCGATGTGGTCGGCGAGGGTGACCATGACCGGCGGCTCGATCAGTCCGGCCGCGGTGAGTTCGCGCACCGCCAGCAGACAGCCGTAGGTGGTGCGGCCCAGTTCCTCGGCGATGGCGGTGATGCTGTGCCGGGCGTCGACGGCGGCGAGCACCTCGGCCTGGCCGCCGGTGAGTACGACGCGCCGCCGCCGGACCCGCCGCACCGGCACCACGGCGACCCGGTCGACCAGTTCCACCGGCCACTCGCCCGCGGCCGGGTCGCCGCGCCGGGCGCATTCGTGCAGGAGCGCGCCCGGGGTGATGCGGCAGGCGGCGGCCAGCCAGTGTGGCGGCCCGGCCCGGAATTCCAGCGGCCCGGGCGCGGCCAGCAACATGTAGGCGGCGTCGAAGACCGACAGCAGCGCAAGGGTTTCCAGGCGAAGGCTCGTCAGTAGCCCGCCGGCCGGGCCCGGCCGTGGCCCGCCGGCCGCGGCCGCGCGGGCGCGCCGCCAGCCCTCGGCATCGGTCAGGCCGGCCGTCACCGCCATCCGGTCCAGCCCGGTGGTGCGCCGGCATTCGGCGGCCACGATCGCGCCCTCGACGAGATGAAATGCGCCGTCGCCCACGGTGAGTGCGCCGGTGCCGCATTGCTGCTCCAGCCGCCGTAGTTCGAGGACGAGTTCACTGTCCATGATCGTCCTCGGCAAATTCGGCAAGAATTGCCCGCAGCTGGTATCGCGCCATGGCGAGATTGCCGGTGTCACCGTCGAAGAGGATGTGCACGAAAAGCCGTCCGTCGAAATCGCCGTCGATCAAATTCAGCAGGTGATATCCCTGGGTTCCGCAGACGATGATCTCGGTGATGTCGTCGCCGGCGCGGCCGGTGACCAGTGCCGGGGAGGTGAGCACGGAGCGCACGACATCGGTTGCCGCAGCGGCGTCTTCGTGTTGATCGACCACATCGTGGCGCCCCGCCGCGGCAATGGCCAGGCCGCTCGCGCCGTCTACCAGGGTTACGCTGCATGCACCGGGAATGTCCATGATGCGTTTGAGGCATCCGTCGATACCGACCACTGCGCCACGTTTTTTTCAGGAGAGAATTCCAGCAAATCCAGACGCTACACATGATCTGCTCGTGATGGGCGGCAAACGCCGGATCAATCCGGGTAACTCATCATTCTCCCGGGTCCGAAATAAAGAATACTAGACAGTATTCAATACCTTTCGGTATTTAATGCCATGGGGCGGAGTGGATATCCACAATGGATAAAAGGAGTTGCTGAGCAGCGTCAGGGCTTTCACCAGCGACGATGGGTGCGCGACGGACACCGGCCCGCCGAGGGCATCGGAAGGCGCGGTGCTACCGGGGAACTCGGCGGTAGCCGGGCGGGCGCTCGGCGCGGTATGCGGGAATCTCAGCGGGGCAGACGGGGATACGGCAGATCCGAACTGGTGTGCTCGCTGATCGCCAGCGGCCGCCCGATCTGCGGGAAGGCGCGCTGGGCGCAGCCGGGGCGCTCGCACACCTTGCAGCCCGCGCCGATGGGCGCGGCCGCGGCCGGATCGTCCAGCTCCAGGCTGCGCGAATACACCAGCCGGTCGGCGTATTCGATGTCGCAGCCCAGCCCGATGGCGAATTCCTTTCCGGCCGTGCCGAATCCGGTCGGGGTGGGCGCGGTGGTGCGGGCCACCCACAGGTAGCGCCGCCCGTCGGGCATGGCGGCGATCTGGGACAGCATGCGGCCGGGATGGTTGAACGCCTCGTGCACCACCCACAGCGGGCAGCTGCCACCCACCCGGGAGAAGTGGAAGGCGGTGGCGGACTGGCGTTTCGAGATATTGCCCGCGCGATCGGTGCGGATCAGGAAGAACGGTACCCCGCGCTGGCCCTGCCGCTGCAGGGTGCTGAGCCGATGGCAGACGGTCTCGAAGCCGACCTCGAAGCGCAGGCTCAGCAGGTCGATGTCGTAGTGCAGCTCCTCGGCCGAGCGCAGGAACTTGCTGTACGGCAGGACGAGCGCGCCGGCGAAGTAGTTGGCCAGCCCGATCCGGGCCAGGGTGCGGGATTCGCCGGTGAGCGCGGGACTTTCGTCGAGAACCTCGTCGAGCAGGCCGCCGTGCAGCAGGAAGGCCAGGGTGGTGGCGATCTGGAAGGCCCGCTGCCCGGGCCGCAGCCGCCGGGCCAGGGTGAGGGTGCGGGTCTCGGGTTCGTAGTGGCGCTTGGGGATGTTCGGATCGGCGCCGTCGCCGCGGACCAGGACGGTGACCCCGGCGCGTTCCTCCGCGACCCGGGCCAGCTGCCGGTCGAGGGAGCCGATGGTGAGCCCGCTCTCCTCGAACAGCCGCTCGGCCGCGAGATCCAGCTGGGCGATGTGATTGTGGTGATCGTAGAAGAAGTCGCGCACGTCCTCGTAGGGCATGGGGACGCCGGGCGCGCCGGTGGGGGTGGCCACCTTGGAGGACAAGAGATCCAACTGGTCGGTCGCGGCACGTAGTCGGCGGTGCATGGCCACAACGATTTTCGCGACCTCGGGCATGCGGGTGGCCAGGTCCTCGACCTCGGCCACCGGCGCGGCATTGCCGCCCGCGGCCTCCACCAGGATCTCGTGCAGGTCCGAGACCAGCCGCGCGTCGGAGTCCGCGGCGAAGAACTGCACATCGAGGTCGAAGGTGGAATTCAGTTTCAGTAGCACGGGAATGGTGAGCGGCCGCTGATCACGTTCGAGCTGGTTGAGGTAGCTGGGCGACAGGTCCAGGGATTTGGCCAAGGCCGCCTGGGTCATCCGCCGTTCCTCGCGCAACCGCCGTAGTCGGGCGCCCGCATACATCTTGCGCACGTGCAGGATGGTACCGATTCGGCTTCGCAAACATCGCAATTTGAGGAGACTCGCCGCAACGTCACCGACCCTGCGTGGCACTTCGCCATGACGGACGGCCTGCGTAGCATGCGAATTCGGTGCTACGAGCGGTTTTGTGCGCGAGTCCCCATCGTACGACCAACCCGACGCCGCCGAGGGGGAACGAGGTCCGGAATGTCCGCCGAAATCAGCGGGCTCACCCCAGAATCAGGTGAACCTGGAGTTCGCCGACCAGGAACCCGAGTACCGCACCGATGGCCACCAGCTTCCATTCGTCCTGTTTGAACGCCGGGCGCAGCAGGCCCTCGTACTCGTCGTCGGTGAGTTGCTTCGTCTTCTCGATGACGAGGTTGCGCACATCCAGGGCCTCGATGGCGTGCTGATCGAAACCGGAGTGCGCGGCGGCCTTGACGTGATCGAGCACGAAGGTGACCGCATCGCGTTCCAGGGCGGTGTAGCTGTCGCGCGCGACCATCATCATGAGCGGGCGGGCCGGGCCGGTCTGCAGTTCGAGGAACTCGCTGGCGTGCCGGCTCAGGAGAGATGCCAACCGGTCGGCACGCTCGCCATTGAGGACGGCCTCGAGAATGCGTGCGGGGGTGAGGATCTCGGTGGCGATGAGATCGCCGTAGTCGGTGCAGACCTGCTCCCGGCGCTTGTGGAACAGGCCCTGCCACTTGAACGGTCCAATACCGATCGGACGGATCGGACGGAAGATCATCTGCAGCGCCAGCCAGTCGGTGATCAATCCGGTGAAACCGCCGAAAGCGGGCATGAGCAGCGGGGAGTGGGTGAGCGCCCAGGTGATCATCTGCACGAAGCCCAGCACCGTGCCGAAGATCAGGCCCGAGCGGACGATGAAGCGCAGCTCGTTGCGGCCCACCCGGCGCACCATCTCCACCAGCAGCGACTTGTCGTCCACCAGTGCGCTGATGGCCATGCCGCGCAGATCCATCACCTGGTCGATATTGGTGCGCAGGTCGTAGACGATGTCCGCGATCAGCTGCGGCAGATCCCGTTGCGCGCGTTCGATGATGGCGCGCTGGGCGGCGTCGGGCATGTTCACCCAGAGCCGGGGCTGATGCTTCATCATCATGGCGCGGACCATGTAATCGACACCGGCGTCGAGGGGTTCGCGCAGCCGCGTGGTCAGCTCGGCGACATCGATGCGGGCGATGATGTCCTGCGGATAGATGAGCTTGCCGAACATGAGATCCACCGCGATGGTCGCCATGCGCGGCGCGGAGCGTGGAATGACGCCCTGCCAGCCCAGCCACGGTGGGATGCCCTTGAATTCGAGCGGATACATCAGCATCTGCACGGCGACGATCTTGGTCACCCAGCCGATGAGGGCGGCGACGAGCGGGATGGAGCAGTACAGCAGCCAGTGGTCGGCGAAATCCGCGATCAACCCTTCACCCCGGTGGTTGCCATGCCCTGCTCCTCGGTGCAATTATTCGTATTCAGCCGTACGGCTATTTGTGCCGCGGCTCAGGCTAGGAGACCCGCGTGCCCACTGGCAAGACCGAGAGCTCGCCGCCCACCCAGCGCGTCATCGCCATCGTGGAACTGCTGGCCGCCCAGGACGACTCGCTCACCTCCGCCGAGATCGCCGACAGCCTGGACCTGAACCGGTCCACCACCGGAGCGATCCTGGCCGCGCTCGCCGAAGGCGGCTGGGTGCGCCGGCGGCCCGATCTGCGCTATGAACTCGGCGAGCGGCTCGCCGCGGTCGGGGCGCGCGCCGCGCTGGGGCAGCGCGATCGCGCCTGGCTGGACCGGGAATTGGCGCGGCTGGCCGATCGCGTCGACTGTGGTGCGGCGCTGACCGCGCTCAGCGGCGGCCATCTGAAGTTCGTCGCCGTCACCCGCGACCGCCTCACCGTGGGAATGGAGTCCGGCGTACGGATTCCGCTGCTGGCGCCGGCCGGCGCCGCGATCATCGCCCACACCGGCGCGGCCCGCCAACGGGATTGGATCGACACCCGCGGGGCCGAGCGACGTGACGAATATCGCGCCGTCCTCGACACCCTCCGCACCGCAGGCTACTGCGCCTGGCGGCTGGAACGCGACAGCCTCCCCGGAGTCCGGGTGCTCTCCGAGGTCGCCGACCACCTCGCCGAACATCCGGGAAACACGGACCTGCAGGGCAAGGTGCTGGCACAGCTGGCGACCTTCGGCGGCAGCGCCTACGACCAGCAGACCTTCGACAGCGACGCGACACTGCCGCTCAGTTATATGAGTGCCCCGGTTTTCGACGGCGGCGGCCACGCGGTCATGGAATTACAGATCGGCCCCCTGCGCGAGGACGTCACCCGCACCGAGCGCCGCCACTACCTCACGGAATTGTCCGCGGCCGCCCGCCGCATCGGCGACGGGCTCGAGCCCGTCAGTCATCGCCCCACACCACCGCCTGCGCGGCGATGACCGCGGTGCCGTTGAATGTCACCGCCGGTGATCCGTGCAATCGATACCCCTCATCCAGCAGTGCGCTGATCCGCTCGCAGAAGGTCGCTTCGTCGGGCCCGGTGATCAGTCGATAGCGCAGTCGCGGTTGCTCGGTCATGACGCCAGCCTAGGGACGGCGGATTCCGGAGGGGCGGGCGCTATTGCATGTCGCGGGTGGTCGCGATGAGGAATTGGATGGTGTCCTGGACCTTCTGGTCCGTCATCCGCAGTGGGACCGAGCTCGTCGCGGCGATCTTGTCATCGATCGCCAGCATCCCTTCCCAGGTGCCGACCCGGGTCAGATAGCTGTCGTCCGGGGTGCGCCAGACGTCCTCGCCGAAACCGTCCAGGCGCTGGTAACGGGCGCCGATCGGGTCGGTGTGGTCCGGCTTGTGCATATTGCGGACCGTCAGCCACGCCACGTAGGGGGCGCGGCGCTGCAGGTTCAGGTAGCAGGATCCGGTGGTATCGATCGAAGCGTCGATCGTGCCCTGGCTGAGTTCGGCCACCTGCACCTCGGGAACGCCGAGCGTGTTGTGGAAGAAGTCGATCATCCGCGTGCACAGATCCCGGTTCGAATGCGCGGAAGTCGTTGCACCGGGACTGATTTGGGTTGCCGGGGGCGATCCGCATCCCGCCAGCGCCAGCACGGCCACGACCGGCAGGCACCGGCCCCCCCACCGCTTTCCGATCACCTCGACCTCCTGTACGGGCCGCAGCGTAACAGGACCGGCGGGTCCGGCCAACCGTCGTGGCGCAACTGCGCCGGGCCGCCCATCAAGCGCCACAACAACTCTCGATGCGGAGGACGTCGACCGGGCTCGGTCAGAGCACCTTCACTATCGCGGGCACGACCTTCTGGACAAGGACGTCGGGGGAGCGGTCGGACCAGGTCTGGAAGGACTGGACGGTGGCGGGATCGTCGACGATCACCAGCCTGGCGTGGGAGAGGCTGGAGGAGAGGAAGCTGCTGGGCAGGCCGCGCAGGCCGCCGTTGCCCGCCTGCCGGTCGGTGCGCACGACGATCACGATGTCGACGTCGGGGACCGAGACGTCGGAGGGGGACAGTGGGCGCGGCGACGCCTCGCCGGGCTGGGCGCGGTAGTCGGTGCTGTAGCGAAAGCCGATGTCCACCAGGAACTTCGCCTGATCGCTGGTGTCCAGGTCGGCGGAGAGGCTGCCGTCGCCGAAGTTGAACGCGGCGACGGTCTTGTTCTGGAAGGTGGGGTGGGCGGAGCGAACCTGATCCAGCGCATCGGTGTGCACGGTGGTGGTCGCGCCGGTCGAGCCGCCGGACTCGTGGTTGGTGGCCAGGAAGGCGGTGATGCCCGAAATACCGAGCAGCACAACGATTGCCGCGATGAACGGAGCGAGCCGGCGCCGCCGGCGCGGCTCGGGGACGACCGGTGCGGCGGACGGCATCCGGCCCTGCAGTGCCAGCGCCGCGTCATGGGTGAAGTCGTGGCAGGTCGCGTAGCGGTGGTCCGGATCCTTGGCCAGCACCTTGGCGATGACCGCGTCCAGCGCCGGCGGCAGATCCGGGCGCAGCGGGCTCAGCGCGGGCGGCGGCTCCTGCAGGTGGCCCAGGGTGGCCTGGGCCAGGGAGGTCACCGGGAACGGGGTGCGGCCGGTGAGCAGCTTCACGAACGCGCAGCCCAGGCTGTAGATGTCGCCGCGATGGTCGAGCGGCCCGGCGACCAGGCGTTCGGGCGGCGCATAGGCCAGCGTCGCCATCAGGCTGTCGGTGGCGGTGAGCTCGCGGCCGTCGGTAATCGATGTGGCCACACCGAAATCGGTGAGCAGCACCCGCTCCTCGCCGCCGGGCTCGTCGTCCGGTTCACCCGGCGAGAGCAGGAAGTTCGCGGGCTTCACATCGCGGTGCAGCAGCCCGCGCCGGTGCGCGTGGTCGAGGGCCTTGCCGACCTCGGTGATGATGCGCAGCGCCCGCTGCGGCGTCATGCCGGCGGGGTTCTTCTTCAATTCCACGGCGGCATCGGTGCCGGGCACGTACTGCATGGCGATCCACAGCCGGCCGTCCTCCTCGCCGCGCGCGTAGACCGTGACGATGTTCGGATGATCCAGCTCCGCAGCGAGATTCGCCTCACGCTCGAACCGCGCCCGGTAGTGCTCGTCGTGGGACAGATCGGCGCTGAGCACCTTCAGCGCGTCGAGCCGCCGCGGGAACATCGGATCCTGCACCAGATACACGGTGCCCATGCCGCCACTGCCGAGCACGCGGATCACCCGGTGGCCGCCCACGATCGTGCCGGGCCGCAACGGCATGGACATCCTCCCTCAGCACTGCCAGGATCCCGACCCTTACGAATGTAGCAACGATCGTCACCTCCGGCCCGGCATCAGATGTGCCCGTAGGCCAGTAGCTCGTACTGTGCCGAAAGTCGTTGGCGCAGATCCTGGGACTGGTCGGCGAACACCTCGGCGACAAAGTGGTCGTAGGGCAGATAGCACATGAATTTCGCTCCGGCGGCGTTCTTCTCGTCCTTCAGCTGCAGGCACCGGGCGGTCGCCAGGCCGGGCGGCGGGTCGATGGGTTTGTACCGGTCGCCCAGCTCGTCCACGAAGGCGCCGGTGAGCCGTTGCGCGCCGGCCGCGTCCCGGGCCCGGTAGACGCCGGAGAGCGCATGCGCCACCAGGTCCACCCCGGCCTCGTCGAAGGCGCGCCGCGTGGCCACCGGCCGGTCGTCGAGGGTCAGGGCGGCATGGGGACCGTACAGTCCCTCGGTCGCCCAGATCTGGCCCTTGCCCGGCGGCAGGGTGCGGCCGAGCAGATCCTCGGGATCGGCGGCCAGCCCGGCGAGCTGATCCAGCGGGGTGGGCCGGTAGTCCCGCATGGCCTCGATCGTCTTGTCCAGCACCAGTTTCGCCGTGTCCAGCAGCGCCCCCGGACCGTCGGGCACCGTGAGGTCGTCCTCGATGTAGAGCCAGTAGAGGTAGTCGTCCTGCGCGTAGGTGGCCTTCACCCATTCGAGCGAGGTCAGCGCCGCCTTGGCGGTGGGGTACCCCGGAATCTGCAGCGGCGCCTTGTCCGGATAATCCGGACTGGCCAGTCCGACAAGGAAATTGCCGGCCGCCGCGGCCTGCTCGGGCTTCGCGAACCGCAGCACCGTGATGTCCACGTTCAGCCCGAGCGTGGTGTCGGACCGATGCCGCCCGCCCGACTCCCAGCCCGAGATCAGGCCCGGCGCTTCGTCATTGAAGTTGTCGATGCTGATCGGCGGGTAGTCCGCCGTGATCGCGTGCGCGGAATTGTTGAACACCAGGCGGTTGTCGATATCCAGCGCCAGTGGCACGTGTTCGGCCATCCGGATCGACTCCTGCAGCAGATCGCCCACCGTGATGTCGGGCTTCTGGCTGGTGATCGCGCGCGGTACGACCGGGTAGTTGCCCGGATCCAGTTGGGAGGTATCGACGATCGCGGCCTTCGAGGCGGGTGTCGCGGGATCGCGATGGTCCGAGCCGCACGACGCCGCGAGGACGGCCGCCAACGCCAGCAGGACCAGGCGGCCGGGCAGGGTGCTGGTGCGCGCGGTGGTCATGACTGTCCACTCTTGGCCAGCATCGAATACTGCGCCGCCACCCGTTGCGGGAACGAGGCCGGTGCGCCGCCGCTGAACCGCGCCTCCGCCCCGATCACCGCGACATACCGGCCGTACACGACCGCGCAGATGTAGGTGTACTGGCGAATCGGCTCGGGTTCGTCGAGCTGGATGCAGTGCGCGTCGGTGATGCCGGGCGGATTGGGGAATTCGTCGTCGTCGCGGCCCAGGGTGGTCAGCGCGGCCTGTAAACCGAAGGCGGCCGCCAGATCCCGGGTGCGGTAGACGGTCGCGGCATTGCGGGCGACCAGATCCACCCCGGCCGCCGCGAACGCCTTGCGGGCGGCGGCGCCGTCGCGTTCGTAGTGCAGGGCGCCCGCCGGGGTGTAGACACCGCCGTAATTCCATCCGAACTGATCGGCATCGGAGGTGTCGTACTTGTTCGGCAGCGTCAGACCCAGGATGTTGTCGGGGTTGATCGGCAGATCGGGGAGGTCCTCCAGCGGGGTCGGCGTCAGATCGGCCATCCGGGCGAGCTGGGCCTGCACCATGGCCCGCAGCCGCACCCCCAGCGCGGCGGGATCGGCCTGCGGGATCACGGCGTGGCCGACGATCGCGTACACGCCGTGCACTGCGAAGACCTGGCCCTTGGCATCGGTGATCGACGACGCCCGCGCGTCGACGCCGTCGATCGGAATCGCGTGCAGCCCAGGGGCGGCCAGCGCATCGGCGAACCCGTCGATCGCGGCCCGGGCGGCCGGCTCGGTCGGGAACCGCATGACCGCCAGCGTGATGTGCTTGCGCGCCCGGACACTGTTGTTGTTGCGCCAGATGTACGCGCCCGCGATCATGCGATTGTGCTGGGCGATCGCCTGCCAGGCCTTGGGGAAGGGGCCGTCGGTGTCGTCGAAGTTCGCGTCGGAGGTGTCCAGCACCCGGGCCCCGCCCAGATACGTGACGTCGGGATCGATTTCGTCCGGACCGACCAGATAGGTCATCATGCGGCGCGACTCGATCTGGTACGCGTCGGTGGCGACCGAGTACGTCGGGGCGTACTCGACCGGGGCCGAAGGATACGGTCCGACAATGAGTTTCGAGAAGTCGGCCGGTGTCATGCCGGGGATCGGGCGACCCGGAACCGCCGGCAACGCCACCGCGATGCCCAACGCCAGGACGGCGGTCACCACGGTCACGATCGCCAGAACCATTCGCGGCCTGCGGAATTCGCGGATTCGCCTCACGCCGTCACCTGCTCGTCACCAGCACGTACTCGGCCGAGGTCTTCTGATACAGCTCCGGCACGTTCATGGAGCCGACCTGCACGGTGTACCGGTCCACGTGGAAGTTGCACTGGTTGGCGACCACATTTCCGTGATCCAGCACCGCGAAACAGCCGATGTCGCCGGGGAAACCCGGTGGCGGGGCGATGCTCCGGCGATCGCCGGAGGTGTCCGTGGCCGGATTCCACCGGTCCCACAGCGCCCGGGCCGCCGTCCCGGTCCGGCTGTGGAACACCAGCGCGTCGCCATAGCCGACCAGGTCGATGTCGCCGACCGTCAGGAAATCGAGGTCGTGGTCGGTCAGGCTCTGCAGTGCACCGCGGCCCGTGTACACCCCGTCCGGGTCCGGCCGCATGGGCTCTTCGGGATTCGTCGGCAGGGTGCGGCCGAGAATGCCGTCCGGATCGAGCGGCAGGTGCTCGAACCGATCCGTGGGTGTGGGCTGGAACCGGTCCAGCAGCGGTAGCGCCACCTCCAGCATCCGCTCGGTGCGGGCGGTCAGGTCGGCCAGGTCCGGTGCGGTGGCCAGCTCGTCGACGACCTTGATGAACACCACGTAGCGGTCGTGCGCGGTCCAGGAGCCGATCGAGGCCACGTTCGGCCGCCAATGCGCCTTGCTGTCAGGGTATTTCGGCAGGGTGACGGCCCGGTTGTCGACGTTGTAGGTGAAGTCGTCGTGCTCGAGCGCGGGGCCGACGGCCGCGGCCCGCCCGGCGTCCGGCAGCTCCAGCACCGCGATGCTCAGCCTGCGGTGCTTGTCGTCGGAATCGGATCCGGTGCACCAGGTATCGACCCAGCCTCCACGTAGATCGTGGGCGACCTCGTCGAAGGTGTCGTTGATGAGGATGTCGCCCAGGCCCTTGTGATTGGTGACGATGTGCGGGCGGACGTCGTTGGAGCACTCGTAGGCGTAGTCCCGGTCGGCCTCGAACGGCAGTGCCACGTAATCCGACAGCCGCTGTGACTCGCGGATGCGGGATTGCTTGTCGGTCTTGGCATTTCCCACCACGCGCGGCGTGATCTGATAGTTGCCGACCTCGAGGCTGCCCGGATCGGTCTGCTGCCGCACCGGTTGCCCGGAAACGCTGGCGGTACAGCCGGTCGCGGCGGCGAGCACGACCGCGACACCGCACAGCAGCGGCGCGCGCGACGCGAACGATCTCACCGTCCCCTCCTCGCGCCGGATGTTACCGGCGCGCAAGTCTTCTCGCGCGGCTTTGGCGGCCGGCGGTGTGGTCTCGGACACGATCGCGCGGCAATCCGGGCACCGTGATGTCTCGGCGCGCCCCCGCGCCGCGGCGGGCCTCGGGGCCGCAATCCTTAGCATGGCGGCGAATTCCGTGGTCGGAGCGCCGCAACCCTCACCGACAGGGATGTATCGCGGTGATTAACACAAATTCGCAAGCGAGAGGTCCGTCCTGTGAAGATTGCACCGAACGGGACTTCGATGCCCGATCCGTATCCCCGGGCAGGTACCTTCTACCCATGTTCTCCAAAGTCCTGGTCGCCAACCGCGGCGAGATCGCCATTCGCGCCTTCCGCGCGGCCTACGAACTCGGCATCGGTACCGTCGCGGTTTTTCCGTACGAGGACCGCAACTCCGTGCACCGGCTCAAGGCCGACGAGGCCTACCAGATCGGTGAGCCCGGCCACCCCGTGCGGGCGTACCTGTCGATCGAGGAGATCATCAAGGCCGCCAAGAGCGCCGGTGCGGACGCCATCTACCCGGGCTACGGCTTCCTGTCGGAGAACCCGGACCTGGCCGCCGCCTGCGCCCGCGAGGACATCACCTTCATCGGCCCGTCCGCGCAGGTCCTCGAACTGACCGGTAACAAGGCGCGCGCCATCGCCGCCGCCAAGGCCGCCGGGCTGCCGGTGCTGCGCTCGAGCGAACCGTCCGCCGATGTGGACGCGCTCATGACCGCCGCGGAGTCCATGGAGTTCCCGCTGTTCGTCAAGGCCGTGGCCGGCGGTGGCGGGCGCGGCATGCGGCGGGTCACCGATCCGGCCCAGCTGCGCGAATCCATCGAAGCCGCCGCGCGCGAGGCCGAATCCGCCTTCGGCGACGCGACCGTGTTCCTCGAGCAGGCGGTGGTCAACCCCCGCCATATCGAGGTTCAGATCCTGGCCGACCAGCAGGGCAATGTCATCCACCTCTTCGAGCGCGACTGCTCGCTGCAGCGCCGCCACCAGAAGGTGATCGAGCTCGCCCCCGCCCCGAATCTGGATCCCGAACTCCGCGACCGCATTTGCGCCGACGCGGTGGCCTTCGCCCGCCAGATCGGTTACTCCTGCGCGGGCACCGTGGAATTCCTGCTCGACGAGCGCGGCAATCACGTCTTCATCGAGATGAACCCGCGAATCCAGGTGGAGCACACGGTGACCGAGGAGATCACCGATGTCGACCTGGTGCAGTCGCAGCTGCGCATCGCCGCCGGGGAGACCCTGGCGGATCTGGGCCTGAGCCAGGACGGCATCCAGATCCGGGGCGCGGCGCTGCAGTGCCGCATCACCACCGAGGACCCGGCCAACGGCTTCCGGCCCGACACCGGCCGCATCACCGGCTACCGCTCGCCCGGCGGCGCGGGCGTGCGCCTGGACGGCGGCGCGAATGTCGGCGCGGAGGTCGGGGCCTACTTCGACTCCATGCTGGTCAAGCTCACCTGCCGCGGGCGCGATTTCGCCACCGCGGTGGCGCGCGCCCGGCGCGCGGTCGCCGAATTCCGCATCCGCGGCGTGACGACCAACATCCCGTTCCTGCTCGCGGTGCTGGACGATCCGGACTTCCGCGCGGGCCGGGTGACCACCTCGTTCATCGATGAGCGGCCGCAGCTGCTCACCCTCAAGAGCTCGGCCGACCGCGGCACCAAGATCCTGCAGTACCTGGCCGACGTCACCGTGAACAAGCCGCACGGCTCGCGGCCGACCAAGGTGTACCCGCACGACAAGCTGCCCGTCCTCGACATGACCGTGCCGCCCCCGCCCGGCTCCCGGCAGCGGCTGCTCGAGCTGGGACCGGAGGGCTTCGCGCAGTGGCTGCGCAACCGCGAGGGGGTGGCCGTCACCGACACCACCTTCCGCGACGCGCACCAGTCGCTGCTGGCCACCCGGGTCCGCACCAACGGCCTGCTCGATGTGGCCGGGCACGTGGCGCGCATGACGCCCGAGCTGCTGTCCATCGAATGCTGGGGCGGCGCAACCTACGACGTGGCGCTGCGCTTCCTCTACGAGGACCCGTGGGAGCGGCTCGCGGCGCTGCGCGAGGCGGTGCCGAACATCAACCTGCAGATGCTGCTGCGCGGCCGCAATACCGTCGGCTACACGCCGTACCCCGAAAAGGTCACGCGCGCTTTCGTTTCCGAGGCCACCGCCACCGGCATCGACATCTTCCGCATCTTCGACGCGCTCAACAATGTCGACCAGATGCGCCCGGCCATCGACGCCGTCCGCGAAACCGGCACGGCCCTGGCCGAAGTCGCGCTCAGCTACACCGGCGACCTGTCGAACCCGAGCGAGGACCTCTACACCCTCGACTACTACCTCAAGCTCGCCGAGCAGATCGTCGAGGCCGGGGCGCACGTCATCGGCATCAAGGACATGGCCGGACTGCTGCGCGCGCCCGCCGCGCACACCCTGGTCACCGCGCTGCGCCGGGAGTTCGACCTGCCCGTGCACGTGCACACCCACGACACCCCGGGCGGCCAGCTGGCCACCTACCTGGCGGCCTGGCAGGCCGGTGCGGACGCCGTCGACGGCGCGTCGGCGCCCATGGCGGGCACCACGTCTCAGCCCGCGCTCTCGGCCATCGTTGCGGCAGCGGCGAATTCGCCCCACGACACCGGGCTGAACCTGCAGAACGTGTGCGACCTGGAGCCGTACTGGGAGGCGCTGCGAAAGGTGTACGCGCCCTTCGAATCCGGGCTGCCGGGGCCGACCGGTCGCGTCTACCACCACGAGATTCCCGGCGGCCAGCTGTCGAACCTGCGCCAGCAGGCCATCGCGCTCGGCCTGGGCGACCAGTTCGAGCAGGTCGAGGCCAAATACGCCGCGGCCGACCGGATGCTGGGCCGGCTGGTCAAGGTCACCCCGTCCTCCAAGGTGGTCGGCGATCTGGCGCTGGCACTGGTCGGCACCGGCGTCGACGTCGAGGACTTCGCCGCCGACCCGGGCCGCTACGACATCCCGGACTCGGTCATCGGCTTCCTACGCGGCGAACTCGGCACCCCGGCCGGCGGCTGGCCCGAGCCCTTCCGCAGCCGCGCCCTCGCCGGCCGCGGCCCCGCCAAGCCGGAAACCCAACTGACCACGGCCGACGAGGCCGGGCTGAACGGGACCTCGGCCGAGCGCCGGGCCACCCTCAACCGCCTGCTGTTCCCCGGCCCCACCGCCGAATTCGTCGCCCACCGCGAGAAGTTCGGCGACACCACCGGGCTGTCGGCCAACCAGTTCTTCTACGGCCTGCGCCACGACGAAGAACATCACGTCCAGCTCGACAAGGGCGTCACCCTGCTCATCGGCCTGGAGGCCATCTCCGAGCCCGACGAGCGCGGCATGCGCACGGTCATGTGCATCCTCAACGGGCAGCTGCGCCCCATCACGGTGCGCGACCGCTCCATCGCCAGCGAGATCCCCGCCGCCGAGAAGGCCGACAAGACCAATGCCGGCCACATCGCGGCGCCCTTCGCCGGCGTGGTGACCCTGGCCGTCTCCGAAGGCGATTCGGTCGCGGCGGGCGACACCATCGGCACCATCGAGGCCATGAAGATGGAGGCCGCCATCACCGCTCCGCGCGCGGGCGTGGTCCGCCGCGTGGCCATCGCCAAGGTGCAGCAGGTGGAGGGCGGCGACCTGCTCGTCGACCTGAGCCTCACCGAGGCCGCCGCCGAATGACCCGCATCGTGGCGGGTACCGCCGGGGGCCGACGCCTGCGCGTCCCCCCGGCAGGCACCCGCCCCACCTCCGACCGTGTGCGCGAGGCGCTGTTCAGCCTCCTGCACGCCCGCATGGATTTCGACGGCCTGCACGTCCTCGACCTCTACGCGGGCTCGGGGGCGCTGGCCCTGGAGGCGCTGTCCCGCGGCGCCTCGCACGCGCTGCTCATCGAAGCGGACCGCAAGGCCGCCGCCATCATTCGCGGCAATATCGGCGACCTCGGGCTGCCGGGCGCGGAGCTGCGCCAGAACTCGGTCACCAGCGTCCTGTCCGGTGTGCCGCCGGAACGCTACGACCTGGTCTTCTCCGACCCGCCCTACGACCTCGACGTCGCCGCCGTGCAGGCCGACCTCCGCGCCCTCGCCGCCAACGGCTGGCTCCACGACGACGCCCTCATCGTCGTCGAACGCTCCACCCGCTCGCCCGAGGTGTCCTGGCCCGACGGCTACGCACCGCTGAAGTCCCGCACCTACGGCGAAACCCGCATCGATCTCGCCGAATTCGAGGGCTGACACCCGACGGATTTCCCGGCTCCCGCTGGTCTGAATACCGACAGGAACAGACCGGAGTAGGGAGTACGTGATGTCGGATTCGATACGGACCGCCGTGGTCACCGGTGCGAGCCGGGGATTCGGGCGGGCGATCGCCGCCTCACTCGTCGCGTCGGGCGCGCGGGTGATCGGCGTGGCGCGGGACGAGCAGACCTTGCGGGACGTCCGTGCGGAGCTCGGGGACCGATTCGTGCCGGTGGCGGCCGACGCTACCGAGGAAGCCGTGGCGCAGAAGGTGATTCGCGTGTACCGGCCGGATCTGCTGGTGCTCAATGCCGGGGCCACTCCGCCCCTGGCCCCCGTGCACGAGCAGACCTGGGAGACCTTCAGCCGCAACTGGGAGACCGATACCAAGCAGGCGTTCGTCTGGATCGGGGCCGCCCTGCGGGAGCCGCTGCCCCCGGGGAGTGCGGTGATCGCCATGTCCAGCGGGGCCGCGCTGGCCGGGTCACCGCTCAGCGGCGGATACGCGGGAGCCAAGTCCACCATCCGATTCATCCGGACCTACGCCGCTGAGGAATCGGACCGCGCCGGGCTCGGCATTCGGTTCGTGGCCCTGCTGCCCAGGCTGACACCGGCCACCGGGCTCGGTGAGAAGGCGGTCGCGGGGTATGCCGCCCGGCAGGGCATCGACGTGGAAACCTATCTCGCCGGGATGGCGCCGGTGCTCACACCCGAACAGGTCGGCAAGGCGGTGGTCGAACTCGCCGATGATCCCCGCAGTGCGGCGGAATACTTGGTGAGCGGCGCCGGGCTGAAGCAGATCGGCTGAGGGGCCGCGACCATGACGACCAGCGCACCTCCGGGAGTAGCGGCCATGCCCTCCGACACCGAACGGCCTGCGGTCACCGCACCGCCCACCGAGCGCGAATTCGCCGCTCTCACACAGCGATTCCGGCCGGAGCTGCTCGCGCACTGCTATCGCATGCTGGGGTCGGTGCACGATGCCGAGGACCTGGTGCAGGAGACCTACCTGCGGGCCTGGCGCGGGTTCGGCGGGTTCGAGGGCCGGTCGTCGCTGCGGCGCTGGCTGTACCGGATCGCGACCATGGCCTGCCTGACCGCGCTGGAGGGGCGTTCACGTAGGCCGCTGCCGTCGGGGCTGGGTGCGCCGGAGGACGATCACCGGGTGGCGATGGCGGCCCGGGAGCCCGAGGTGGCGTGGTTGCAGCCCGCGCCGGACTCGTTGTTCGGGTTCGACGATCCGGCCGCCATCGTGGCCGGGCGGACGGGAGTGCGGCTGGCCTTCATTGCGGCACTGCAACTTCTGCCCGCCCGGCAGCGGGCGGTGCTGACGCTGCGCGACGTGCTGGCCTTCCGGACCGCGGAGGTCGCCGCCATGCTGGACACCACGCCGACCGCCGTGGACAGTGCGCTGCGGCGGGCGCGGAGCCGATTGGCGCAGGCCGGGCCGGTGGAGGCGGACCTGGCCGAGCCGGACGAACTCGCGCAGCGGCGGCTGCTCGACGGCTATGTCGACGCGTTCACCCGCGCCGACCATGCCGCGCTGCTCCAACTGCTGCGTGCCGACGTGGAGATGGAAATGCCGCCCACGCCAACGTGGTTCACCGGACGCGAGGCGGTCCTCGGGTTCCTGCGCAGCCGTATCCTGCGGCCGGGCCTGTGGCGTTTCACGCCGACCCGCGCGAATGACCAGCCCGCCTTCATCGTTCACAAACGCGTCGACGACCACCACTACGAGGCCTACGGGATCCACGTCCTGACGCTGATCGGGGCCAGGATCGGGCGCATCACCGCGTTCAACGACCCGGCCCTGGTCCGCACCTTCGGCGCGGAGGCCGCGCTCGAACTCTGAGGCCCGGCCCGCCGTCGAGATCCGAAGCGGGAGTGGAGGATACGGCGATGCCCGCCGTGCGCGAACACGGCGGGCATCGTCACAAAGGTCCGAGAACGTCAGTTCTGGAACAGGTCCTTCACCGACTCCGGGGCCTTGTACTGGCAGGTGTTGGCCAGACAGCCCAGGTCCCACAGCTGCTCGATGGCCGACAGCACCGAGTAGTGGTCCGAGACCTCGGTCGAAACCTTGTGGTGCGGCTGAGGCTTGCCCTGCTCGCCCTTTTCCTTGTGCACCTTGTCGGAGTTGATCACCAGCAGCGGGGCGTCGCCGCCACCGAGCACGGTGCCGTTGGCGCCGACCGGGCTGCCCGGGCCGCCGGAGAAGCCGGAGTAGTCGTTCTCGTCCCAGGCGATCACGATGCTGGAGCGGGTCTTCTTCCAGACCTCCGAGTTCGTGATCTTGGTGACGGTGTCCTTCAGGTAGTCGTCACCCAGGTGGATCGGGCCGTGCGCCACACCGGAAGCCGGCTCCTCACAGGTCGGCTTGTTGATCAGCGTCGCAGCCGCGTGGGAGAGGCCGTGCATGTCCGAGCACTGGTCGGGGCTGATCCAGGTGAAGGCCGGCACGTTGCCGCTCTTCAAGTCGGCGTCGAAGTTGTCCTCGAACGGCACGACCTTCTGCAGGCGGGCGTTGCCGGGGGAGTTGACGTCCGAGAAGTACATGAACGGGTTGTGCTTCTGGGCGTACAGCTTGACCGTGGTGCCGTTGACATTGCCCGGCGCGAACTCGCCCTGGAAGCCGGCCGACGGCATGCCGCCCATGTAGGCCTTCCAGGACTTGCCCTTGCCCTCGAGCTCGTCGACCAGGTTCTTGCCGGCGAACATGTGCGGCTTGGCGGTCGCGCTGGCGATCTGCGCCGGGGTCAGCGCGGCGCCGGAGGTGCCGTCGCCGGAGTTCGGGACGAATTCCTCGGGGGCGCAGGTGGAGTCGGCGCCGGCCTTGCAGTCGTCCCAGATGCCCTGGAAGTCGCCCGAGAACATGGAGAGATAGTTCGGCAGACTCGGGTGGGTCACACCGTGGAAACCGGTGGACACGCCGTTGTCGTTGGCCAGCTGGTTGATGAACGGCGCGTCGGCGGTGTTGCCGAGGATGTCGTCGTCCCCCTGGTTCTCCATCATGATGTAGAAGATGTGTTCCGGCGCCGCCCCTTGGCCGTTCCCCGGATCGGCCGACGCGGACGCGCCCACCAGGCCGCTGAACGCGCTCACCGTCGCAGCCACGGTGACTGCGATCTTCCGACCCAACGATGCCCTTGCCATATGTGTGTACTTCCTTCATCGAGCGAGATTGCCGATGCAGCTTCGCAATCGGGTCAGGAAACGATCAACGCGAGCAAACCGAACAGTACGCGAACGGGGGGCAAGCAGATGCTAGGTTGTGGAACCATAGCTGACCAGGCATAACTTGGCAGCGGAGGTCGGACCGGGCTGCGGCAGCCCCGCCGACATGCGGTAGCGTTCGGCCATGGCTGGAGCACTGTGCCCCGGGTCGTTCGACCCCGTGACCAATGGACATCTCGACGTGATCGCCCGCGCCGCCGGGCAATTCGACGAGGTCGTCGTGACCGTCGTGGTGAACCCCAACAAACAGGGCATGTTCACCGTCGAGGAGCGGATGGACCTGATCCGCGAGGTCACCGCCCACCTGCCCAATGTGCGGGTGGAATCCTGGCGCGGCCTGCTGGTTGACTTCGCCAAACAGCAGGGCATCACCGCCATCGTCAAGGGCCTGCGCGATGCCACCGACTTCGGCTACGAGCTCCAGATGGCCCAGATGAACCGCAAGCTCACCGGTGTCGACACCTACTTCATCGCCACCAACCCGGCCTACGGCTTCGTCTCCAGCTCCCTGGTCAAGGAGGTCGCCGCCTACGGTGGTGACGTCGCCGACCTGCTCCCGCCGATCGTCCACAAGCGCCTGCTCGCCCGCATCGCCGAACGCCGGGCCTGATCGCCACCGCAGGGGCGCAACCCCTTCCGCCCCTGCGGAATCCGGCCCGATTCAGAGTGCGCGAACGGCGATATCAAAGTGCGCGGATCGTCAGGCCGCGCGGTTCGGGCGCCGGGGCCGGCTCGATCCGGCCGTCCGGGCGGCGTCGGCGGGTGGCCAGAGCGGACCGCAGGTGCCGGGCCGGCCGCCCCCTGACCAGGTCGTCCCAGGTCCAGCGGACCACGTCGAAACCGAGGGCGCGCAGATAGGTTTCGCGGGTCCGCTCGCGCTGCACGGCGGCCGCGAGGTCCTGACCCGGCCGCAGCAGCCGGCCGTACTCGGTGGGCCCGTCGAATTCACAGAGGACACCGGCGGATTCGTAGTAGAAGTCGACCCGGCCGACGAACCGGCCGTCCGGAGTCAGCACATTGCCCTGCGATCGGGGCAGCGGTAGCGCGTGCTGCTGGATCATGGTGCGGCTGAGGGACTCGCCGATGCTCCGACTACGGCCGTCGAGCATCGCGATCACCTGCTTCGCCTGGCCGATCCCGTAGCGGCCCTTGGCCCGGGCGAGCTCCTCACCCAGTTCGGCCGCTCCCAGCCCGAACATGCCCGCCAGCGCGTCGCCCGCCACGACGGCCGCGTCGAACGGCAGGGTCAGGGCCAGATCCACCACCGTCCGCGCCGGGGTGGTGACCAGCAGCCCGTCGAGCTCCGCCGCCGAATCCACCGGCGAACCATGGACTTTCGTGCACGGCCTGGTCCGGCCGCCGCCACGTCGGTTGCGGGTGACGCACACACGGTCCAGGGGAGTGCGCCACAGCGTGGTGCCATAGAGCACGGCCGCCGACTGGTGACTCACCACGGTGCCCGCCGCCATGTCCGGTAGCACGGCCCGGATCAACTGCCGATGCTGTTCGCGCCGGTCCAGTGCCGGCGCGAGCCCGTGCTGCCCAGGTCTGCGCTGCTGCCCGAGGCTCCGCCGCTGCCCGTGCCCCCGCTGCTGCCCGAGGCTCCGCTGTGCGCCGCACCCCTCGAGCAGCGCCTGCCGGGATCCGCTTGTCCCGCACCGCCGTCCGCCCCTCCCGGCCGTCCCGCCGGCGCTGGTGGCGATCGTCTCGGCCGTGGCGCCCATCGCCGCGGCGGCAGCCGTGGTCCGGGTTGTCACTCGCCCTCCCGGCGGGGCGGCTGCGGGCGCCGGTGCCGCACGCACGACCCGCAGACCCGCCCCGTCGGCCGCTGTGGTCGCGGCCCGGCCGTATCCCGCCGTCCCCCAAGGCATCCGCGCCAACGGTCCATGTCGGAACTCCTTTCGTCGTCGATGCTGTCTTGGACGCCGACAGGCCGAAAAGGGTTCCCGCACACACGGAGAACACGGAGCGGATGGGGCTCAGAACACCCAGAGCCGCAGGGTGAGGAAGCGCATGGTGCCGACCGCGGCGGTGATGCCCAGCACCGCAATGGCTTCGGTGAGGCCGCCGATGCCCGGATCGGTGACCTCGAGAATGGCCAGCCCACCCGAGGTGATGGCCAGTCCGGCCAGCGCGAGCGCGCCGCCCTCCAATTGCGCTGTGTACCAGCGCACCCGGTCGGCCGCCTGGAAGGTGAGCCGCCGGTGCATCTCGTTGGCCAGCGCGGTGCTCACGATGGAGCCGGCCAGATTGGCCAGCTGCGGGCCGCCGCCGTAGAGCGCGAGGAACAGCAGGATGTAGCCGACATTGCTGAGGCCGCCCACCAGGGCGAAGCGAATCAACTGCGCGAAGACCGCGTCGCCGCGGAGCCATACCCCGAGCCGGCCCAGCCAGCGCGAGCCCGTCGCGTGCAGGGCTTCGGTGCCGTAGGCCAGGGCCTCGGTGCCGTAGGCCAGGGCCTCGGTGCCGTAGCTATAGGTGTTCACCAGCCCGGTCACGGGCATCGTCGCCCGTTCCGGAATCTCGTGGACAGCCATCGTCTTCCCCATCCGAACACATGGGTGTCGGCCAGGCGGTCCGGAGTTCTTCCGGGCCACAGCCATTGGCCGACACGTTCTCGCCCTTCCACGGTAACACCAAGTGGAGTGGATTCCTCCACTTGTTTTTGTGGTCTGTGAAACAGGCCATGTTCCGGAAAACCAGCGACACGCCGTGTCGGACCTTGTTGACAGCGCTGAGATTGGCAGACTGGCGGAAGCGGAGAGTCTCGCCGTGAGTCCTGGCAGGAGAGTGGGGTAGCACATGTACCGGGTATTCGAAGCGCTCGACGAACTGGTGGCCATCATCGAAGAGGCCCGTGGCATCCCGCCGACCCGCAACTGCATCGTGCCGCGCGGTGAGGTGCTGGAACTACTGGACGATGTGCGCGAGGCCCTGCCCGGCGAACTCGACGACGCCCAGGACGTGCTCGATCACCGCGACAAGATCGTCACCGACGCCCGCACCGGCGCCGAGACCACGGTCAAGACCGCCAATGAGCAAGCGCACCACACCGTTACCTCCGCGCGTGACGAGGCCGACCGCATCCTCGCCGACGCCAAGGCGCACGCCGATCGCATGGTCGCCGAGGCCCGCGCCCACGCCGAGCACCTGGTCGGCTCGGCGGAGGAGGAGGCCGAGCGCACCGTCGCCGACGGCCAGAAGGAATACGACACCCTCACCGGCCGGGCCCGCGCCGAGGCCGACCGCCTGGCCGTCGCCGGACAGGCCTCCTACGACCGCTCGGTCGCCGAGGGCAAGGCCGAGCAGGACCGTCTGGTCTCGCAGACCGAGGTGGTCCGCGCCGCCCACGCCGAATCCGCCCGGCTCATCGACACCGCCCAGGCCGACTCCGACCGCCTCCGCCAGGAATGTGACGACTACGTCGACGGCAAGCTCGCCGACTTCGAGGAAACCCTGCACAACACGCTGCGCATCCTCGGCCGCGGCCGCCACCAGGTCCGCCCCGGCTCCAGCGTCCCGGATTACGCCTCGGAATTCCGCCGCTGATCGCTGATCGTTTCGCCCCGCTTGCTCATTTGGGCTGCAAGCGGGGCTTTCGGTATTGTTGGGTGGTTGCCCATTCCACACCTAAGGTGAGTGAGTTCGTAGATGCCTGCCGATTCCGGTAAAGCTTCGCGTCATCGTCATCAGATGACCGACGCGGGCTTCGTGCTGGACGTACGCAGTCTCGGACGCGCGCCGGGGTCGATGAAGGAACGGCATCGGAGCTTCACCACCGACTCGCGGATCGGGCTCGACCTGATCGCCATCCCCGCCGGTGCGCAGATCGAAATGGATCTGACGCTGCAGTCGGTCTCCGAGGGCGTGCTCGTCATGGGCACGGTGACCGCTCCCATCGAGGGTGAATGCTCGCGCTGCCTCGAATCCTTCACCGACGAGATCGAGTTGCAGCTCACCGAGCTGTTCGCCTACCCGGACAGCGCCACCGAGCAGACCACCGAGGAAGACGAGATCCACCGTCTCGTCGACGACATGATCGACCTCGAGCCGGTCGTCGTCGACGCCGTCGGCCTGGAGCTGCCGTTGCAGCCGCTGTGTGAGCCGGACTGCGCCGGATTGTGCCCGGAATGCGGTGTCAGGATGGCGATTGCGGGTTCCGGCCACGGTCATGAGATACTTGACCCTCGCTGGGCCGGGCTCGCCAAGTTCAACGCTGAGTCCCCCGATACGGACACCGTGTCGGACCCATCAACCGATTCCACCCTTGCGGGACACAACGGTGCCGCAAGTATGAAGACAGAGGAGAGCTAGTCGTGGCCGTTCCGAAGCGCCGGATGTCCCGTGCCAACACCCACGCGCGTCGCAGCCAGTGGAAGGCCGCCGCGCCGACCCTGATCACCTGCCCGAACCGCGCCTGCGGCCAGAAGACCCTGCCGCACATCGCGTGCCCGAGCTGCGGCACCTACAAGGGCCGTCAGGTCACCTCCGCGATCTGATTCGCGTTCAGCGACCGTGACCGCCAGCAAGGATGCGGCGGATATTCCCGCCGTAGGTGATGCAGCCGACCATGCCAGTCTGCTCGAGGCACTCGGCGTGGACGTACAACCGGAGCTTTTGCGCCTAGCGCTGACGCACCGGTCGTACGCCTACGAGAACGGTGGCTTGCCGACCAACGAGCGCCTGGAATTTCTGGGCGATTCGGTGCTCGGCCTGAGCATCACCGAGCGTCTCTATCTGGAGCACCCGGACAAGTCCGAGGGCGAGCTGGCGAAGCTGCGCGCGAGCGTGGTGAACATGCACGCGCTGGCCGAGGTGGCCCGCTGCCTCGGTGAGGGCGGTCTCGGCCGCCATCTCCTTCTCGGTAAGGGCGAGGAGCTCACCGGTGGCCGCGACAAGCCGAGCATCCTGGCCGACGGCATGGAGTCGCTGCTGGGTGCGGTGCACCTGCAGCACGGCATCGATGTGGCACGCACCGTCGTGCTGCGGCTGTTCGCCGAACTGCTCGAGCGCGGTCCCCGCATGGGGGCCGGGCTCGACTGGAAGACCAGCCTGCAGGAGCTGACGGCCGAGCGCGGCATCGGCGTGCCCAGTTACGAGATCACCTCCACCGGGCCCGACCACGACAAGGAGTTCACCGCCACGGCGGTGATCGGTGGTCAGGGTTACGGCCAGGGGGTGGGCCGCTCCAAGAAGGAAGCGGAACAGAAGGCCGCGGGCGCGGCCTACCAGGCGTTGAACGCCGAGAACGCGCCCGAGGGTTCGGCCGACGGCTCGAAGAGCTAGATGCCCGAACTTCCCGAGGTCGAAGTCGTCCGGCGCGGGCTCACCGAGCATCTGGTGGGCCGCGTCCTGGACCGGGTGACGGTCAAGCATCCGCGTTCGGTGCGCCGGCACGAGCTGGGCGGGGACGATCTCGCCGCCCGATTGACCGGTCTGCGCGTAGAGAACGCGCAGCGGCGGGGCAAATTCCTGTGGCTCACCTTCGACGAGCCCGACACGTCTCTGGTCGTGCATCTCGGCATGTCCGGGCAGATGCTGGTGCAGCCCGCGACCGCGCCGCTGGAAAAGCACGCGCACATCATCGCCGCCCTCGACGACGGGAACGAACTACGGTTCGTGGACCAGCGCACCTTCGGCGGCTGGATGCTCTCGGATCTGGTCGAGGTGGACGGGACCTGGGTGCCCGAGTCCGCCGCGCACATCGCGCGCGACCCGCTGGATCCGCTCTTCGACGCCGATGCCGTGGTGAAGACCCTGCGCGGCAAGCAGTCCGAGGTCAAGCGGCTGCTGCTGGATCAGACCGTGGTGTCCGGGGTCGGCAATATCTATGCCGACGAAGCGCTGTGGCGGGCCAAGATCCACGGTGAGCGCTCGGCGGCCAAGCTGACCGGGCCCGCGCTGCACACGCTGCTCGGCGAGACGCGGAACGTCATGGACGAGGCGCTGCGGGCCGGCGGCACCTCCTTCGACGCCCTCTACGTGAACGTCAACGGCCAGTCCGGGTACTTCGAGCGGTCGCTCAATGCCTATGGGCGCGAGGATGAGCCGTGCCGGCGCTGTGGTGCGATCATGCGCCGGGAGAAGTTCATGAACCGTTCGTCTTTCTCCTGCCCTCGCTGCCAACCCCGCCCGCGCGGCTGAGACCAGCGGGTATTCTTCGCGTCAAGGTCATTCCAGTGTGGCCGAGCCTCCCTATCCCGTCTGTCGAGGCGCTACCTTTTTCACTAGCGGCATATGTTGTGCCGGCTGGAGGAAACAAATGCGCAAACTGACCTACTACGTCGCGGCCACCATCGACGGATTCATCGCCACCGATGCGGGCTCGGTCGACTTCTTCCCGGTCGGAGGTGACCACGGGCCCGCGATCATCGCGCAGTATCCCGAGACCCTCCCGACCAAGGTTCGTCAGGTGCAGGGCCTCGACAAAACCTGCCAGAACTTCGACACCGTGATCATGGGCCGCAAGACGCACGATTTCGGCGTCCGGACCGGCACTTCCAGCCCGTACGCCCATCTGCGGCAGTTCGTGGTGTCCACCACGCTGCCGGAGAATCCCGCCCCCGATGTGGAATTGATCGCCGAGAACCCGATCGAGCGGGTGCGCGAGCTCAAGCGCGAGAAGGGGCTCGGCATCTGGCTGTGCGGCGGCGGTGAGCTCGCCCAGACCCTGCTGCCCGAGATCGACCAGGTGTTCCTGAAGCTCTACCCGATGGTGCTGGGCCACGGCCGCCCGCTGTTCGGCACGGCCGGTCACCTGCCCGAACCCGCCCGGTTCCGGGTGCTCACCAGCCGCGTCTTCGAGGACGGCGTGGCCTTCATCAAGTACAGCCGGGTGCGCTGACCGCCGCTATGCCAGGTCGTGGTCGAGCGCGTAGATCGCGGCCTGGGTCCGATCCCGGACGCCCAGCCGCGTCAGGATGTTCGAGACGTGGTTCTTCACCGTGCCCTCGCTGACATACAGGGCGCGAGCGATCTCCCGGTTGGATGCGCCCCCGATCGAGAACATCACGAGCTCGGCCGGCCGCGCGGTGCCGGTGCGGTCGTCTGCGTGCAGCGCGACGGCGGTGGCCACCACGCCGAGGATCGTCGCCGCCACCCCGATCGCGGCTCGGCGGCCCAGCGTCACAAAGGCTTCGAACGGCAACAGCACGAACAAGACCTTGGCATTGCCCGAAACGTCGGCAGCCGCCGCCACCGCGAACAGCGCCGGTGTGGTGTGTGGTGCGGCCACCGCACTCGCTGGTGTCCTGGAAACCATTGCCGGGCAGAAGTTTCCGGTCACCGAGGTGCTCAACGGCGGGGCGGTGCCGTTCGGGATCGCGTTCGCGGCGGGGCTCTACCTGGCGCAGTACGAGCGGATGGGGCGGTTCGGCGGGTGGGCGTTCGCGGTGCACTTCCTGAGCTTCGGATACTTCGCGGGCATCGCGTTCACCATGAACTTCGTCCTGGTGCACCTGGATCCGGCGGTGGTCGGCCACCTGCTCGACGGGCCCGCGCGCTGGGCGTTTCTCGCCACAGCGGCGCTCACCCTGCTCGGGACCTGGCTGTTCTCGGCGGCACTGTGGCTTGTGCGCGTGGTCCCGCCCTTCGCTGTCGGGTGCTACGCCGCCGGACTGACGGCGCTGTCGCTGACGTTCCTACTGCCCGCGCCGATCGTGCGGGTGGGCCATGTGTTCGTGGGCGCCGGCACGATCTGGCTGGCCACGTGGCTGCGGGCGGCGGCCGGGCGCGCCGCGGACCAGCTGCCGCAGTACAGCTAGCCGGGCCTCAGAGGATCGCGACCGCCACCACCAGGCCGATGGCGATGTGCGCGGCGGACACCACCACGGACTCGGTGCTGAACTCCGGATTCTTCAGCACCGTACCGATATCGATGCCGAGCACGAATTCCAGGCTGCGCATCGCGATCACCTGGGCCACGATGCCGACCAGTCCGTAGATCGTGGTGGCGATCAGGCCCTCGGCCAGCTTGCCCGCCTGCGCGTAGATGGCCAGCACCACGATGAACGCCGTGCTGAGCATGGCCGCGGAGCTGACGATCACGGCGTTCGGCAGCCCGCGCGCCACCATGGCGCGCAATGGACCCGGGGTGGTCCAGTCCACGGCCTGGAAGCCGATGAGCAGCAGCACCAGGCCCAGCAGGGCGTAGCACAGGATCGCGCCGACGCCGCGGCCCAGGGAGTGCCAGTACCCGGCTTCGAGTGCGAGAGCGGTGGTCATCGGGATCCTCCGGGTCGGGGTGAATCGGGCGGTGGCTACTGCGGTGTGTGGTGGCTACTGCGGTATGCGGTGCGGGACGAAGGTGGAGCTGTCGTCGGTGATGAGGCCGACGGTCTCCCGGATACCCAGTCCCGCGGAGGTGTCGCCCACGATCCAAGCACCCAGCACCGGTCGCATGCCGTCGAATTCGGGGAGCGGGTCCAGCATTTGGTAGACGTACCCCTCGGCGCCGTAGACGCCGCCGGTGGCGGTTTCCATGCCCGCCCCGACGATGGTCATGTTCGCGCCCTCGCGGCCCAGCTTCGGCTTGCGGATGTACTCGGTCAGCTCGTGCGGGTCGTCGAGGTAGGCGGGCAGCAGGTTGGGGTGGCCGGGGTACATTTCCCACAGCACCGCCAGGATCGCCTTGTTGGACAGCAGGGACTTCCAGAGCGGTTCGATCCACATGGTTTCCGGCAGGGACTCCACCACCCGGCGGCCGAAATCGTCGTCGAGGGCCCATTCCCACGGGTAGAGCTTGAAGATGGCCTCGATGGGAGCCTCGGCCAGATCCACGAAACGGTGCAGCTCCGTGTCGAATCCGACGTCCTCGATGGGCAGGGCGACGGTGTCGAATCCGGCCTCGGCGGCGGTCTCCTGCATGTAGGCGGTGGTGACATTGTCCTCGCCGGAGGAGTCCGCGCCCGACCAGCTGAAGTGCAGCTGCGAGCCCGGCAGCGTCTCGCGCATCTCACCCCAGCGCTCGACCAGCTTCTCGTGCAGCGAATTCCACTGGTCGTCGTCCGGGTGGGTGTCGGTGAGCCAGTGCCACTGCACGATTGCCGCCTCCAGCAGGGAGGTGGGCGTATCGGCGTTGTACTCCAGCAGTTTCGCCGGGCCGCGGCCGTCGTAGCGCATGTCGAAGCGGCCGTAGATGTGCGGGTCGGAGCGGTGCCAGGACTTGGTGATGGGTTCCCAACTCCATTGCGGCAGACCGAAATCGGCGAATCGCTCGGTCAGCACCACCTGTTCGACGGCGTGCAGGCACATGGAGTGCAGCACCTCGACCTGCGCCTCCATGGCCAGGATCTCGTCCATGTCGAACTCGTAGTGCACCGACTCGTCCCAGTAGGGCCGGAGTTGCCCGTTCGGGTATTGCCCCGGCGAGCCGTAGACCAGACCCTGACTCTCGATGATCCGCTGCCAGCCCGGCCGCGGAGTGCTGCGTACCCGCCGCACTAGGAACCTCCACCGTGGATCTTCGCGCCGAGTCCGCCGCGTTGAATCGTGCTGCCGCTCTTGGTCTTCACCGTCGAACCGCTGGGCGCCGACGTGCTACCGCCGCTCGGCGCGTGCCCGATGGTGCCGGTGCCGCCGTAGTAGTAGCGATACGAGTGCCCCGCCAGGAAGAAGAAGCCCGGGTGAATCCCGCCGTCCCCGTGGTCCGTCGCATCCGAGCAGTAGTTGTCCGGAACGACGATCTCCTGATTGTCCTGTGTCGCAGTGACACTCTGCCCCTGCCCGGTGGGCACGGTCTCACCCTTGTTCGCCACCACCGTGCAATAGGCGGTCACCTCGGGTCCGTTCCACGCCGACGCCACCAGATATCCGCCACCGACCAGCGCCGCGATCCCCACCACGGCGGCACCGCCGATGAGTAGTCGCTTCTTCTTGCGCTGCTTGGCTTCCGCGGCCTCCGCCTCGGCCCGCTCCTGCGCCTCGGCCCGCTTCCGGGCCTTCTCCCGCGCCCGCGCCTCCGCGACCGTGGGCGGCCGCGGCTGGGTGATCCCCGCCTCCTGCGTGGTGATGCTGCCACGTCGCGGCGGCGCGGCCGGCTCGTCCACCGTCGCCGGCAAGGCCGGTTCCGCCGGCTCCAGCACCGGCCCGGGCAGGACGAATCCGGCGTTGCCCAGCAGCGGCCCCGGCGCGGCGGTCGGGCCACCGGCCCCCGGCCGCCCGAAAGCTCCTGGCCCACCATGGAATTCCCCCGCGAGATGATGCGGCCCGTGCTGTTCGCCGCCGTGCTCCGCCCCGAAATCCGCCGGCATCGGCAGCGTCGGCTGATGCCCGGCCGGTCGATCCGCACCGGGCTCGCCGAAACCGCCCGCGCCGCTCTGAGATTCGCCGGAGCCGGATTCGTTCGGCAGCGCGAGCGTCGGTTCGTAGCCGCCCGGACGGCCAGGGCCCGGCGCGCCGGATTGTTCGGACTTGCCGCCCGCATCTTCTGCACTGGATTCGGCGGGCAGCGCGAGAGTTGGCTCCTGGCCGCGTGGTTGACCTGGTGCGGGTACTCCGGTCGAACCAGGTGCGGAGTCCGAACCTCGCGCGGTCTCCGGTGTGAATCGGACGGTCGGGTCGGTACGGCCGATGGGCGTGGCGGTCTCGGCGTCCGGATCGCTGGGTAGCGGGTAGTGCTCGTGGCCCGGGTGGGCGGGATCGGCTGGGGCGGTATGGGATTCGGCGGGGTGTGCGGGGTCGGGGGTGGGGCGGTCCGGGTTTTCCGGACTACCGGGACGGTCTGTGGACATTGGTCGACTCCGTGGGCTCGCCGCTCGCTAGCGTTCTTCGAATCCTGTCATGTCGCCCGCGGCGGCACTCCAGTCTTCCACCACCAGGTTTACCCGACCCGGTGTAGTACCGGAACGTAGCAGGTCGAGCAGGGTTTCGCAGCGATCGCGGGGCCCTTCGGCCACGACGTGCACGCGGCCGTCGCGCTGATTGCGGGCATAGCCGGTCAGGCCCAGTTCCAGGGCGCGCGAGCGCGTCCACCAGCGGAAGCCGACTCCCTGGACCAGGCCGTGGACCCAGGCGCTGAGCCGGACCGGTTCACCGCTCATTCGTCGACGCGGAATGTCAGGTTGACGGTGGTGCCCGCCTCGAGGGTGCGGCCGACCGTGCAAACCTTGTCGACGGCGCGCTGCGCGGCGACCAGCAGGCGCTCGCGGGTTTCGGCGTCGAGTTCGCTGAGGTCGAGCTCGAACTCCTCGTTGAGCTCCGGGTACACCTCGTTCTCGCGGTCGGCGTCGCCGGAGACGTGCACGGTGGCGTCGAACGACTCGCCCAGCCGGCGCGCGAGGGTGAAGTCGGCGCTCAGGCCGGTGCAGCCCGCCAGCGCGATCTTCAGCAGCTCACCCGGGGTGAACGCGCCGGGCACGCCCGCGGACGCGATGAGCACCTCACCACCGCGGTTGTTGCGGCCGGTGTAGGCGCGGGTGCCGGTGCGTTCGGCCCACAGCTTGACCGGCTCGGCGGCCGGGTCGGTGGTGGCGGTCTGCGGTGCGGCGGTCTGTTCGGACATAAGGAAGATCCTCCCATTGGGTCACCCGGGACAACCATCTGGTTGCCGCTCGTGGGAACGCCGAGGTCGTCAGCGGAATTCCGCCATCAGCTCCGGGGTGACCTCTTTCAAGCTGTCGGCGACGTACGCCGCCAGCGCGAGGGCGTCCACGGCAGGCGGGTACTTGGGATGCGGAACGGCGATCACCGTCATGCCCGCGGCGTGGGCAGCGCGCAGGCCGTTGCTGGAATCCTCGATGGCCACACACGCGTCGGGGTCGATGCCCAGCCGCGCGGCGGCCTCCAGGTAGCCGTCGGGCGCGGGCTTGCCGCGCGCCACCTCCTCGGTCGAGACGGTGGCGGCGAACAGGTCGGTGACGCCCATGTGATCGAGCACCACGTCGATCAGCCGGCGCGGGGACGAGCTGGCCAGCCCGAGGGTGTAGATACCGGCCAGCCGGCGCACGGTGTCGACCGCGTCCGGCATGAGCGGCAGGTGGTCGCTGTAGCGGGCGGCCATCCGGGTGATGACGTCCTCGGCGACCTCGTCGGGTGTGCGGCGGCCATCGAGCAGCTCCTCGCTCAGGTACCGCGACCATTCGGCCGTGCTCATTCCCATCAACCGGTCCTGGGTGTCGGGCAGCCAGCGCCCGCGCATCTCCTCGACGTACGCGCGCCGCACCTCTTCCCAGATGGGTTCGGTGTCGATGAGCACACCGTCCATGTCGAACACGATCGCAACAGACATGTCCTCCATGGTGGTTCATCACCGTCGGGGTACCCGGCATCGGGGGCGCATGCGGCGCGTCCACTGAATGGGATCGCGGTGCGGAACCGCGCCGCCTGCTCGCGCGCGGCGTTAGCGTCCGAAGCGAAAGACGCATACCCGCAAGCGAATACCGAGGTGGGCCGTGGGCACGGTCATGGACATCTACGATCCGGAGCTCTATGTGTCCGGGCCGATCCACGAGATCTTCGCCGATCTGCGGCGCACGGACCCGGTGCACTGGCAGGAGATGCCGGGCGAACCCGGCTACTGGGCGATCCTCAAACACGCGGATGTGGCGTACGTGGCCCGCAATCCGGAACTGTTCTCCGCCGAGCGGGAGGGCGTGATCCTGGAGAACCAGCCGCCCGAACGCCTCGAGCAGACCCGCAACATGCTGCTCATGATGGATCCGCCGCGGCACACCGACTACCGCAGGCCGCTGGCCGAGCACTTCAAGGCGCGGGTCATCGGCGAGCTGGAGGACCGGGTCCGGGAGCTGACCCGGAACCTGCTCGAAAGCGTCGACGGCGACGTCGAATTCGTGCACGACGTGGCGGGCGTGCTGCCCAGCCAAGTGGTGGGCGGTCTGTTCGGGATTCCGGTCGCGGACTGGCCGAGCATCCGGCGCTGGGCCGAACAGTCCACCAGCCAGCAGGATCCGGACCTGGTCGGCGATTTCGACGTGACGGCCGAGCTCACCAATATGGCCATCTACGCCATCCAGTTCGCCATGGCGCGGCGGGCCGAGCCGCCGCAGGCGGATCTGACCTCGCTCATCCTGGGCGGGTCCTACGGTGGAAAACCCATGTCGGACCTGGAGTTCGGCAGCTTCTTCACCCAGCTGGTGACCGCGGGGAACGACACCACCAAGACCATGCTGTCCTCGGGTCTGGAACTGCTGCTGCGGCATCCCGAGCAACTCGCGGCACTGCGCGCGGATCCGGCGCTGATTCCCGGTGCGGTGGAGGAGATCCTGCGATACGCCAACCCGCTGCACTACTTCCGGCGCACCGCCACCGCCGACACCGAGATCCGCGGGGTGCCCATCAAGGCCGGGGACAAGGTGGCCATGTGGTACACCTCGGCCAATCGGGACGAGGACGTCTTCGACGACGCACAGCGGTTCGACATCCGCCGAAATCCCAACCCGCACCTGTCCTTCGGGCTGGCCCAGCACTTCTGCCTGGGCGTGCACCTGGCCCGGCTGGAGGGGCGGGTGTTCTTCGAGGAGCTGCTGACCCGCTTCCCGGGACTGGAGCAGACCGGCGAATCCCGCCGGATCCGTTCGAATCTGAACAACGGCCTCAAGACGCTGCCGCTCCGCCTGACGCGGTAAGTTCGCGCGTCCATCACCACGGCGACGCCCGGCCGTTACCCGCACCCGCGACTCTGTCGGGATCTCGGCGTACCCGTTCGGGTGGCCGGAGGTGAGGAGACGGAATTGAGTCAGGTGCGGGGACTGGGCTACCGGCTGGCGGCGGCCGGGGTCTGCGGGATGCTCGGGCTGGCGGCCGCCGGGTGCGGGAGCAGCGGAAATTCGGCGGCGCACGATCAGCATGTGCTGCTGCTGTCGATCGACGGCATGCATCAGTCGGATCTGGCCGGTTATGTGGCGGCGCACCAGGATTCGGCGCTGGCCAAGCTGGTCGCGCGCGGCGCGCAGTACACCGGCGCGCAGGTCCTGGCGCCGGCCGACTCCTTCCCGGGCACCATGGCGATGATCACCGGCGGCAGCCCCAAGACGACCGGCGTCTACTACGACGACACCTGGGCCCGGGACCTGCTCCCCGCCGGCACCAAGGACTGCGCCACCGCCAAGAAGGGTGCGCAGGTCCCGCTGACCGAAGAGATCGACAAGAACACCGACGAGCTCGACGGCGGCCAGGGCCTGACCGGTCTGCCGGACGGCATCACGGCCATGACCGGAGATCCGGGCTCGGTGCTGGATCCGGCCAAGCTGCCGGTGGATCCGGCTACCTGCAAGCCGATTTCGCCGTCCGACTACCTGAAGGTGAACACTGTCTTCTCGGTGGTGCACGACGCCGGGCAGCGCACCGCCTGGTCGGACAAGCACCCGGCGTACCAGATCATGAACGGCAAGGGCGGCCGCTCGATCGATGACCTGTTCACCCCGGAGATCGACAGCAAGTCGCCGAAAGGTGATGCCTGGACCAAGGATTCGGACCAGACCAGGCGTTACGACACCTACAAGGCCGATGCGGTCGTCAACGAGATCAATGGCAAGGACCACTCCGGCGCCCAGCAGGTCGGTGTACCCGCGGTGTTCGGCATGAACTTCCAGGCGGTGTCGGTCACCCAGAAGCTGCCTGCCTCCAAGGGCTACTCCGCCGACGGGAAACCCGGTGCGCTGCTGTCGGCTTCGCTGGATTTCGTGGACCAGCAGATCGGCCGTTTCGTCACCGCCCTGGACCGCGCGGGCCTGACCGGCACCACCACCATCGTGCTGACCGCCAAGCACGGGCAGTCGCCGATCGATCCCAACGCGCTGACCCGGGTCGACGACAAGCCGATCATCGATGCGGTGAACAAGGAGTGGGCGGCCACCCACCCCGAGACGCCGAAGCTGATCGCGCACTCCATCGACGACGCGGCCATCCTGTGGTGGCTGGCCGACCGTTCGCCCGAGGCCACCGCCTTCGCGAAGCGAAAGCTGCTGGAGGCCAGCGGAACCGGCACCGACATCAACGGCAACCCGAAGCCGTTCACCGCGTCGGGCGTGGACACCGGCCAGGTGTACGCGGGCGCGGACGCCGTGAAGTACTTCGGCGCGGATGCCGAGGACACCCGCGTGCCCGATCTCTTCGCGGGCACCAACGGCACGGTCTACACCGCCGGCAAGTCCAAGATCGCCGAGCACGGTGGCACCAGCCCCGACGACCGCCACGTCCCGCTGGTGGTCGTGGGCTCGGGCATCTCGAAGCACGATGTCCCCGACCAGGTTTCCCTCACCCAGGTCGCTCCCACCATCCTGGCCCGCCTCGGCCTGGACCCCCGCAAACTCGACGCCGTGAAATCCGAACACACGGCGACCCTGCCGAGCTAGGGGTCCATACCAGATCAGGGAGCTCTCAGCGCGGAATTCTGTCCGATACCGCGCGGTGAGAGCTCCCTGATCGCTGTCCGGGGATTTACGACTGGAAGCGGTAGCCCATGCCCGCCTCGGTGAGGAGATGTTTGGGCTGGGAGGGGTCGTCCTCGAGTTTGCGGCGCAGCTGGGCGAGATAGACACGCAGGTAATGGGTTTCGGTCGCGTAGGACGGGCCCCAGACCTCGCGCAGGAGCTCACGGCGGCCGACGAGCTTGCCGCGATTGCGGACCAGCATCTCCAGCACGCCCCACTCGGTGGGGGTCAGGTGCACGTCGTGGCCATGGCGGGTCACCTTCTTGGCCGCGAGATCGACGGTGAAGGAGGCGGTTTCGATGACCGGCTCGGCGGTGTCGGCGGTACTGGCCGAGCGGCGGACGGCGGCGCGCAGGCGGGCCAGCAGTTCGTCCATGCCGAAGGGCTTGGTGACGTAGTCGTCGGCGCCGGCGTCGAGGGCCTCCACCTTGTCGGAGGAGTCGGTGCGGGCGGAGAGCACGATGACCGGGGCGGTGGACCAGCCGCGCAGGCCGGCCAGCACCTCGATGCCGTCCATATCGGGCAGGCCGAGGTCGAGAATTATGACGTCCGGGTGCTTCTCGGCGGCCGCGCGCAGGGCCGCGGCCCCATTGGACGCGGTGGTCACCTCGTAGCCGCGGACCGACAGATTGATGCGCAGGGCGCGCAGGATCTGTGGTTCGTCGTCGACCACGAGCACTTTGATCGGCGCTGCCGCCGCGTTCGTCACCCGACCTCCTCTTCGGTGTTCGCGGGGTCGTCCCCCGCGGGCAGATCGATCACCATGGTCAAACCGCCGCCCGGGGTGGGCTCCGCGTGCACGGTGCCACCCATGGCGTCCACGAAACCGCGCACCACCGACAGGCCCAGGCCCACGCCGGTGGAGGTGTCGCGGTCGCCGAGTCGCTGGAAGGGCTCGAACAGCTGGTCCTCCAGGCCGGTCGGTACGCCCGGACCGGTATCGACCACCGTAACGGCCACCCGCGTCCCGACCTGCTCTGCTGCCACCCGCACCATCGAATCCCTGGGGGAGTAGCGGGCGGCATTGTCGATCAGATTGGCCAGGACCCGTTCCAGCAGACCGGGATCGGCGCGCACCGAGACGGTGTCGACGTCCACTTTCACCCGGTCCATGGTGGTGCGGCGCATGCCGCGGGTGCCCATGCCCATGAGCGCATGATGCACCACCTCGTCGAGGTAGACCTTGCGCACCTGCGGCTTGATCACGCCGACCGCCAGGCGCGAGGAGTCCAGCAGGTTGCCGACCAGCGCCGTCAGCTGATCCACGGATTCCTCGATGGTCTCCAGCAGTTCGGCGGTGTCCTCGGGGGAGAACTCCACATCGTCGCTGCGCAGGCTGGACACCGCCGCCTTGGCCGCGGCCAGCGGGGTGCGCAGATCATGGCTGACCGCCGAGAGCAGGGCGCGGCGCAGCTTGTCGGCCTCCATGACCGCCTGCGCGGCGCTGGCCTCCTCCTGCAGCTGCTTCTGTTGCACCAGTCCCGCCGCCTGATTCGCGACCGCGCCCAGCACCAGGCGGTCCCTGGAGGTCACAGGACGTCCTCGCAACAGCAGCCAGTGCATGTCATCGCCTGCCTCCAGAGCGGTTTCGGCGTCGCTGACCTTCGTCGGCGGCCGCTGGCCCACCGACGCGATTACCTCGTCGTCGGTGACCAGGCTGACGGCGTCCTGGCCGTAGGTCTCGCGGGCGCGTTCGAGCAGATCCGGGAGATCCGCGCCGTGCAGCACCGAGCCCGCGAACAGCGTCAGCAGCTCGGCCTGGCGAGAGGCCTTGCGCGCCTCCAGGGTTCGCTTGGCGGCCACATCCACCAGCGCCGCGACCGCGACCGCCACGAACAGCAGCACCACGATGGTGAGGAAGTTGTCGAGCTGGTCGATGGTGAGGCTGTAGCGGGGTTCGGTGAAGAACCAGTTCAGCAGGACGCCCGACAGGAGCGCCGACAGCGCCGCGGGGGCTACACCGCCGAGCAGCGCGACCGCGATGACGCCGATGAAGAACAGGGCGCTCTCACCGCTGAGGTCCAGCAGGCGATCGAGCCAGAAGTAGATGACCGCGCAGATCAGCGAGGGCACGATGAACGCGGCCGACCAGGAGCCGACCTTGCGCTCGCGCCGGGTCAGCGAGGACCAGCGGAAGCCGCCCTTGTTGGATTCCTCATGGGTCACCATGTGCACGTCGATCTTGCCCGACTCCTGCACCACGGTGGCGCCGATACCCTCGTCGAGCATGCGTGCCCAGCGTGAGCGGCGGGAGGTGCCCAGCACCAGCTGGGTGGCGTTGACCTGGCGCGCGAAATCCAGCAGCGCGGTGGGCACGTCCTCACCGGTGACGGTGTGCAGGCTGGCGTCGAGACTCGTGGCCAGGTCGCGCAGGCGGCTGAGCCGCTGCGTCGAGACCCCGGCCAACCCGTCACCGCGCACGATGTGCACCACGATCAGCTCGGCGCTGGACTTGGCGGCGATGCGGCTGGCGCGCCGCACGATGGTCTCCGATTCCGGGCCGCCGGTCACCGCCACCACGACGCGTTCGCGCGCCTCCCAGGTGGTGGTGATCTTGTGGTCGGCACGGTATTTGGCGAGCGCGGCGTCGACCTGATCGGCCAGCCACAGTAGCGCCAGCTCGCGCAGTGCGGTCAGATTGCCCGGGCGGAAGTAGTTGCGCAGCGCCGCGTCGACCTTCTCGGCGGCGTAGACATTGCCGTGGGACATGCGGCGGCGCAGGGCTTCCGGCGTGATGTCCACCAGCTCCACCTGGTCGGCGGAGCGAACCACCCAGTCCGGCACGGTTTCCCGCTGCACCACGCCCGTGATCTGCTCGACCACGTCGTTGAGGCTCTCCAGGTGCTGCACATTCACCGTCGACACCACGTCGATGCCCGCGTTCAGCAGGTCCTGTACGTCCTGCCAGCGCTTCTCGTGCTTGCTGCCCGGGACATTGGTGTGCGCCAGCTCGTCGACCAGCACCACCGCCGGATGCCGCCGCAGCACGGCGTCCACATCCAGTTCGGGCATGGTGGTGCCCCGGTACTCGATCATCCTGGGCGGGATGCGCTCGATTCCGGCCAGCAACTCGGCGGTCTTGTTGCGGCCGTGGGTCTCGACGACGGCGGCCACCACATCGCGCCCGCGCTCGAGCCGCCGATGCGCTTCGGCGAGCATCGAGAAGGTCTTGCCCACGCCGGGGGCCGCGCCGAGGTAGATGCGTAGTTGGCCGCGTTTCACTCGTCCATCATCGCGCGCGGTGCGCGGAAGCCCTGCTGTGCCGTGCGGATGGATTCGCGGGTGCCTTCGGCGGCGGCCAGGACGCGCAGTATCAGCGCGCAACCGAGGAATCCGAAGATCACCATCAGGGTGACGGCGATGTGCGGCACGGCTTCTCCTTTATCTATCGGGGGTGTGCGCCCGGGCGCACCTGCGCGCGTACGGGTTCCCACTTCATACCTCCGATGCTGGTCAGGTCGCTGATCCTGACGGTTTCTTTACGGTGGTGTCTCGCGTTGTTGACAGGATCCGAGCGGGCCCCGAAAGGCCGACCGGTACGAGATCTAGCTGGATGTCGGCGTCCAGGAGTCGATCGGTGAGCCGCTACGCGGATAGCAACAAAGTGGCAAACATTCTGCGGCATCGAAGGCGGAGACCCTTCATGTCATGCGGGAGTCACCGTGGCTCGATGCGGCCTATGGCTAAATAATGTGGTTTGCGCCACACTTTTCTGCAGGACACAGTTACTGTGTAGCTATCATTCTTGATGCGCATGTCCGATAACCAGTGGCCAGGGGAGCTGTTCCAAGTCGAATCCAGCGAGAAGGTGGTCGCATGACTCGTCGGTATGGAGAATCCAAGACCAGCGCGTCGCGACGCGCCCTGCTGCCGATCGTCGGCGCGATACCACTGGCCGTCGCGGTGACCTGCTCCATCGCCACGGGCGACGCTGCGGCGCAGCCCAGCGTCCCGGCTCCCGCGGCTGTCGAGCAGCTCTGGACGAGTCCGGTACAGCCCGGTGCGTTCGGCATCCCGGTGCCGCAGAGTGTCCCCGACACCATGCTCGATCAGGCGAAAAACGCTGCAGCCGCCACCAATGCCGCCATCGGTGGCGGCCTGCACTCGGTTGACGACAACTACTCGGACAGGGTCACCAGGCTGAACGTGGGTAGCGGTGCCGCCGGTATCGCCATCGGCGCGGTCGTGGCGGGTATACCGTGCGCGGTGGTCGGGGCGGTTCCGGGAGCGGTTATCGGGGCTGCGGTCGGTGCGATTGCCGGCGCGGTCATGGGCGGTGTCGTCATGGCCGTTCCGACCCTGGGGATGGGTGCGCCCTTGGGAGTCGCAGGCGGCGCTCTCGCGGGGGCTGTCGTCGGTGGTGTGGTGGGCGCTGTGGCCGGCGGGCTGGTGGGCGGTGTTTCCGGTGGCGTCGTGGGCGCAGCCGTCGGTTACGAGCTCGGCGCAGCCACCGGGACCGGCAACGGTTTGCAGGGTACTTAGCCTGAATTCATCGGGCTCGAAAAGACTGACCGGTACGAGATCTCGCGTGAGCAGTGGGAGAACCCTAAGCTGTCGTGCGTGAATTCCGGGCGGGCAATGGTCGACGGGCGTTTCGAGTTGATCGAACCACTCGGCAGTGGCGGCATGGGCACGGTGTGGCGCGCCTACGACATCGCGCTACACCGTGAGGTGGCGTTGAAAGAGGTGCGGGCCGAAGGCGACGCGGGCTCCGCGGAGGTGCAGCGGGAACGGGTGCTGCGCGAGGCACGCGCGCTGGCGCGCATCACGCACCCGAATGTGGTTGCCATCCACCACATCGTGGACACACCCGCCGAGAAGCATCCGTGGATCGTGATGGAACTGGTCGCGGGCGGCTCGCTCGCGGACCGGATGGACGAGGGGCCGATGTCGCCGGGACAGGCCGCCTGGGTCGGTCGCGGCATCCTGGCCGGCCTCCGCGCCGCGCACGCGGTGGGCGTCCTGCACCGCGATGTGAAACCCCCGAATGTGTTGCTGCGCACCGACGGTTCGCCCGTCCTCACCGACTTCGGCATCGCGGCAGTGAACGACCTCACCGGTCTCACCTCCACCGGCAGCGTCGTCGGCTCCCTCCCGTACGTCGCCCCCGAACGCCTCCAGGGCCACGAGGGCAACCCCGCCTCCGATCTCTGGTCCCTCGGCCTGGTCCTGTTCGCCGCCGTCGAGGGCTACCAGCCCATGCGCCGCGACACCGACGTCGCCACCCTCGCCGCTGTTCTGATGGGCGCGGTCCCACCCCCGCGCCAGGCGGGCCCGCTGACCCCGGTCCTGCAAGCCCTCCTGGTCCCCAACCCCGGCCACCGCCCGCCGGCCGACCAGGTTGACCAGATGCTCGCCCAGGTCACCCAGGACTTCACGCCGCCGTCCCAGGGCTTCCAGTCGTCGCCGCAGGACTTCACGCCGCCGCCCCATTTCCAGGGATTCACGACGGCGTCCGGACCCCAGGACGCGCCGCCGTTGCAGGGCTTCCCGGCAATGCCCCCGCCCCAAGGGTTTTCGACCGCACCGCAGCAGCAGGGCTTCCCGACCTCGCCACCGCCGACGGGATACCCGACAGCCCAGCAGCCCCACGGATTCACCGCATCCCAGCCGTTTCCGCACGGCTCGCCGAACCCCGTCCCCCCTGCGCCGCAACGCAATTCGCGCCCCTTGATCCTCGCCGGCGTCGCTGTCGTCCTGGCCGTCGCCGCGGTCGCCGCCATCGCCTTGTGGCCCTCCTCCTCCGGCGGCGGCCAAGGCCAATCGGGTCAGCCGAACATCCCCACCCAGCCCACCGGCATCCCCCTGAGCGGCATCATCCCACCCACCGTCATCGCCCCCACCACCGCCAAGGACGACGACACCACCGACCTGCTCACTCCCGACGGCGTCCGCAAGGCCGTCGCCGCCCTCGAAAAGGTCACGGGCGGCAAGCAATTCACCGAAACCACGATCTACCCGACCTACATCAGCACGGGCGCCCCGGTCCAGGGCCAGCCCAAGCTTTACGACCAGTTCTCCTACCGCAAAGGCACCGCAAAACGCGACGCCGCCGGCAGCGAGCTGACCGCCCCCACCATCGACCTCGGCTCCATCAACTGGGACCTCCTCCCCGCCCTCCTCACCGCCGCCGCCCAGCAACTCAACGTCCCCAAACCCACCAGCCGCTACATCATCGTCAACCCAGCCTGGACCTTCAACGACGACCAGCCCAGCCTGCTGGTCTACCTCTTGGACGACTACGGCGGCGCCTACCTGGCGGCCGGCCTCGACGGCACCATCGTCAAGACCTACCCCCGCTAGTAACCCCGCCGTTCAAGCCACGGTCGAGGACGGCCCGGCCAACCGGGTCCGTTCCGATGCGCCTTCTGGCGACAGCCCCGGAGAGCATTGCTCTCCGGGGCTTCTCCGCGTCCGGGTTCCGTCGAAATGCCTGGTCCTGACGGTTTCTTGATGGTTTTGGGTGGTATGTCGACGACATCTCTGCGACACGCGGGGCGACCCTGTAAGCGGAGCGTCAATGCAACCCGCTGGGACGCTAAGAACGCGTAAATGGCCTCGAAGTTGGGCTATCCGGGCGCTTGACTCACCTCCGGCGCGTCTCAGGACGTGCCCGTTAGCAGAGAGGTTTCAAGACATGTCTGTCGTGGTGTTCACGGTGCTGACGGTGGCGATCTTCGCCCTGTTCGGCTTGATCCAACGCGGGGTGGAACGGCTGTGACGCAGAACATTATCGGTCTGGTCCTTGCCATCGGCATCGCCGTTTACCTGGTAGCTGCGCTGCTGTATCCGGAGAGGTTCTAAGTGAGCACGACAACAGCGGGGATCCTGTTCGCGGTATCCCTGGTCATCGCGCTGGCCGCGGTGCATGTGCCTTTGGGCGACTACATGTACCGGGTTTACAGCAGCGAGAAGCACTCCAAGGCCGAGAAGGGCATCTATCGACTGATCGGCGTGCAGCCGGGCGTCGAGATGACCTGGGCCGTCTACGCGCGCAGCGTGCTGGCCTTCTCGGCCATCAACGTGCTGCTCCTGTTCTTCCTACAGCTGATTCAGGGCAAACTGCCATTGCACTTGAACGATCCGGGTACCAAGATGACCCCGGATCTGGCGTGGAACACCGCCATCAGTTTCGTCACGAACACGAACTGGCAGAACTATGCCGGTGAATCGACGATGGGTCACGTCGTTCAGGCCGTGGGCCTGAGCGTGCAGAACTTCGTCTCGGCGGCTGTCGGTATGGCCGTGGCGGTCGCGCTGGTGCGCGGTTTCGCCCGGCGTCGCAGCGGCGAACTCGGCAACTTCTGGGTGGATCTGGTGAGGGGAACCATCCGTATTCTGCTGCCGCTGTCGATCGTGTTCGCCATCGTGCTCGTCGCGGGCGGCGCCATCCAGAACCTGCACGTGTACGACCAGATCGCCCAGACGGTGGGCAACACCGGTTCGCAAACCCTGCCGGGCGGACCTGTTGCCAGCCAGGAAGCGATCAAGCTGCTCGGCACCAACGGCGGCGGCTTCTACAACGTGAACTCGGCGCACCCGTTCGAGAACCCGACCGCGTGGACCAACTGGGTCGAGATCTTCATGCTGCTGGTGATCAGCTTCTCGCTGCCGCGGACCTTCGGTCGCATGATCGGCTCCAAGAAGCAGGGTGTGGCCATCGCAGCCGTCATGGCGACCCTGGCCCTCCTCAGCGTCACGGTGATGAACTTCTTCCAGCTGCAGCACCACGGCACCGTCCCGAGTGCCATCGGGGCGTCCATGGAAGGCGTGGAAACCCGCTTCGGTGTATCGAATTCGGCGACCTTCGCCACCGCGACCACGCTGACATCCACCGGTGCGGTGGACTCGGCGCACGACTCGTACACCAGCCTCGGCGGCATGATGACCATGTTCAACATGCAGCTCGGTGAGGTCGCGCCCGGTGGCACCGGCTCGGGCCTGTACGGCATGCTGATCTTGGCCGTGATCACGGTCTTCGTCGCCGGTCTGATGGTCGGCCGCACCCCGGAGTACCTGGGCAAGAAGATCAACCCGCGCGAAATCAAGCTGGCCGCTTCGTATTTCCTGGTGACCCCGCTGATCGTGCTGACCGGCACCGCCATCGCGATGGCACTGCCGGGCGAGCGTGCGGGCATGGCCAACTCGGGTCCGCACGGGCTCTCGGAGGTGTTGTATGCCTTCACGTCCGCGGCCAACAACAATGGTTCGGCCTTCGCCGGTCTGTCCGGCAACACGCAGTGGTGGAACACTGCGCTCGGCCTGGCCATGGTCTTCGGTCGCTTCCTCCCCATGATCTTCGTACTGGCACTGGCCGGTTCGCTGGCGGCTCAGGGTCACACCCCCGCCTCCGAGGGCACGCTGCCGACGCATCGGCCGCAGTTCGTCGGCATGGTCGCGGGCGTCACCGTCATCCTGGTCGCGCTCACCTTCCTGCCGATGCTGGCGCTCGGCCCGCTCGCTGAAGGAATCCACTCATGAGCACTCCCACCCTCGATTCCGCGCCGGCGGAACAGGCGCACGGCAAGCCGAAACGCGGCGTCTCGGCAGGGTTGTTCGACCCCAAGATGCTGGTGAAGTCCCTGCCGGACGCGGTCAAGAAGCTGGATCCGCGCGTCATGTGGCGCAATCCGGTGATGCTGATCGTCGAGATCGGTGCGGTCTGGTCCACCATTCTCGCGCTGGTGCATCCGACGTTCTTCGCCTGGGCGATCGTCGTATGGCTCTGGCTGACAGTGATTTTCGCCAACCTGGCCGAGGCCGTGGCCGAGGGCCGCGGTAAGGCGCAGGCCGACACCCTGCGAAAGGCCAAGACCGACACCATCGCTCGCCGTCTGGTGGACTGGTCCCCGGGCGCGCGAGTGGTCGAGGAGAAGGTCGCGGCCCCCGAGCTGCAGCGCGGCGACTACGTGGTCGTCGAGGCGGGCCAGGTCATTCCGGGTGACGGCGATGTCGTGGAAGGCATTGCCTCCGTGGACGAGTCGGCCATCACGGGTGAGTCCGCGCCGGTGATCCGCGAGTCCGGCGGTGACCGTTCCGCGGTCACCGGCGGCACCACGGTGCTGTCGGACCGGATCGTCGTCAAGATCACCCAGGAGCCGGGCGGCTCGTTCATCGACAAGATGATCGCGCTCGTCGAGGGCGCGTCGCGGCAGAAGACGCCGAACGAGATCGCGCTGAACATCCTGCTGGCCGCGCTGACGATCATCTTCGTGTTCGCGGTGGCGACGCTGCAGCCGCTGGCCATCTTCTCGAAGGTCAACAACCCGGGTGTGGGTGACAACCAGGCGCTCGACATCAACGGTGTCACCGGCATCGTGATGGTCTCGCTGCTGGTGTGTCTGATCCCGACCACCATCGGCGCGCTGCTGTCCGCCATCGGCATCGCCGGTATGGACCGTCTCGTGCAGCGCAACGTGCTGGCCATGTCCGGTCGTGCCGTCGAGGCGGCCGGCGACGTCAACACCCTGCTGCTGGACAAGACCGGCACCATCACCCTCGGTAACCGCCAGGCCGCGGACTTCGTGCCGATGCCGGGCATCACCGCCGACGAATTGGCCGACGCCGCACAGCTTTCCAGCCTCGCGGATGAGACCCCCGAGGGCCGCTCCATCGTGGTGTACGCCAAGCAGGCGTACAACAAGCGCGAGCGCACCCCGGGCGAGCTGGTCGGCGCCAGCTGGGTGGAGTTCACCGCCCAGACCCGTATGTCGGGTGTGGACCTGGCCGACGGCCACCAGTTGCGCAAGGGCGCGGCCAGCGCGGTCACCGAGTGGGTCCGCGCCAACGGCGGCGAGATTCCCAACGAGGTCGGCGTGACCGTCGACGGCATCTCCGCCTCCGGTGGCACCCCGCTGGTGGTTGCGGAGATCAAGAAGGGCACCGCCAAGCTGGTCGGCGTCATTCACCTGAAGGACGTCGTCAAGCAGGGCATGCGCGAGCGCTTCGACGAGATGCGCAAGATGGGCATCCGCACCGTCATGATCACCGGTGACAACCCGTTGACCGCCAAGGCGATCGCGGACGAGGCCGGTGTGGACGACTTCCTCGCGGAGGCGACTCCCGAGGACAAGCTGGCGCTCATCAAGAAGGAGCAGCAGGGCGGTCGCATGGTCGCGATGACCGGTGACGGCACCAACGACGCTCCCGCCCTGGCGCAGGCCGACGTGGGTGTGGCCATGAACACCGGTACTTCCGCAGCCAAGGAAGCCGGCAACATGGTCGACCTGGACTCCGACCCGACCAAGCTGATCGAGATCGTGGAGATCGGCAAGCAGTTGCTGATCACCCGTGGTGCGCTCACCACGTTCTCGATCGCCAACGACATCGCCAAGTACTTCGCGATCATTCCCGCGATGTTCGTGTCGCTGTTCCCTGGTCTGGACATCCTGAACATCATGCGGCTGCACTCGCCGCAGTCGGCGATCCTCTCGGCGGTCATCTTCAACGCGCTCGTCATCGTGGGGCTGATCCCACTGGCGCTGCGCGGCGTGAACTACCGTCCGTCGAGCGCGTCGAAACTGTTGAGCCGCAACCTGTACGTCTACGGCATCGGTGGCATCATCGCGCCGTTCATCGGGATCAAGCTCATCGACCTTGTCATCCAATTCTTCCCGGGGATGTCCTAATGCGTATGTCAACCTGGATCCGGCAACACATCGCGGCGCTGCGCGCGCTGCTGGTGCTCACGGTGATCACCGGGCTCATCTACCCGGCCGTGGTTCTGGGTATCTCGCAGATACCCGGGCTGAAGGACAAGGCGGACGGGTCACTGATCACCAAGGACGGAAAGCTGGTGGGCTCCAGCCTGATCGGGCAGGCGTTCACCGACGGTAAGGGCAATGCACTGGTGCAGTACTTCCAGACGCGGCCGTCCAACTCCGCCCCGACCGACGGCAGCATCCCCGACGGCTACGACCCGACCAACACCGCGTTCGGCAATATGGGCCCGGAGTCGGTGGTCGACACCCTCGACGCCAGTGACCCGAAGAAGGACAAGCTGAGCCTGCTCAGCACCGTGTGCTCGCGTAGCGCGGCGGTCGGCCGGCTGGAGGGCGTGGACGGCAGCCGTCCGTACTGCACCTCCGGTGGCGTCGGCTCGGTGCTGGCGGTCATGGGCGACCGTGACTCGCACGGTCTGGTCACCCACCCGACCCAGGTGATCAGCATCAACGAGGCCTGCTCGACCGATCCGAAGAACCCGACGACGCCGTTCATGGAGGCGTACGAGGGCGTGAAGGTGGAGTGCGCCAAGCGTGGCGAGGACTACTCCGCCGGTCAGATCGTGCCGATCCGCGGCGACGCCTCGTCCGACACCCCGGTGCCGACCGACGCGGTGACCGCCTCGGGCTCCGGCTTGGACCCGCAGATCTCCCCGGAGTACGCGGCCATCCAGGTGGCGCGGGTTGCCAAGGCGCGCCACGTCTCCGAGGATCAGATCAAGGCCCTCGTGGATGCCCACAGGAGCGGCCGGGCCCTGGGCTTCATGGGTGAGCCCACGGTCAATGTCGTCGAGCTGAACTACGACCTGGACAGCAAGTACCCGTCCAAGGGCTGATCAGCCGATCCCTGGGGTCCGGTCGCTTCGCTCACGAAGGTGACCGGGCCCCTTGGCATGTCACCGTCTCGATGCCGGAAGCCCTTGCCGCGTCGGAGTATTCGCGGCCTAGCGCCGGTGGCGACAAGGTTCCGTGGTCGAAAGGCGAGGCGTCACCATCCGGGTCCGCGCAGCAGCGGGCCCGGAATCGTCGTGTCAGGGGGCGTGTCAGGTCCGTGTCAGGCGTTTGCCAGCGGGGGCGACGACAGTTGCGGACATCGCCCCAAGCGGATCAAGGAGCAACCTGTCATGACGAACAACAGCATTTCCCCAGCTACCTCGACCTGGACCGGCATGGTGGCGGTGGAGGACACGGCCCTCGCGGTCACCGACACCGGCGGTAGCGGCGTTCCGGTCGTCTACCTGAACGGTTCCTATGCCACGCAGAAGAACTGGAAGAAGGTGATCGCCGATCTCGGTCCCGGGTTCCGGCACATCACCTTCGACGAGCGGGCGCGCGGCAGGTCGAGGACCTCGGCGGACTACTCGTTCGACGCCTGTGTGCGGGATGTCGATGCCGTGCTCGCGGCGCGGGGTGTGGAGCAGCGGCCGATTCTGGTGGGCTGGTCCTACGGTGCGCTGGTCGCGGTGCACTGGGCCGACCGGAACCCCGACCGCATCACGGGCGTCGTGTCGGCCGACGGTGCGATGCCCTGGGGTTTCACCGATGACGAGAACCTGGAGCGGATCCGGGCGATGTTCCGCAAGATGGGGCCGATGATGCCGGTGCTGCGCCCCCTGGGCCTGGCCGCGCGGATGAGCGCCGAGCAGCATGCCGAGGTCAATGTCGAGCTCAACCAGCTCTGCGCCGCCCTCGCCCCGGTCCTGGAACGGCTGCGCTGCCCCGTCCGCTACGTCGTGGCCACCGGCGCCAATCTCGGTGCGGCCGAAGCGGAGATCGAAGCGGTGCGGGCCTCCCTGGAACCGCTGCTGGCGGTCAACCCGAACCTGACGGTCAGCGTGCGGGTCGCCAGCAACCACTCCAAGATCCTCGCCAAGGACTTCCACGCTGTCGCCGAGGCCATCCGCGAGACGGCGGCGGCTCTCGACCAGCTGATCTGAGCAGATCAATCCACCGGACACTCACCAGGTTTCAGGACATCCATGTACTTTCCGACATCCGGCAAGCGGGTCGGCCCGCTTGCCGCGCTGCTTGCCGCGCTGCTGGCCGCGGCCGCTCTCGTCGCGGTCTCCTGCTCGTCGTCACATGACACCGCGGCACCGAAACCCGCGGAATTCCCTGGATTCCAGGACGGAACCGTCGACGCCGACGGGATCGCGATGCACTACGTCAAGGGCGGACAGGGTCCGGCGATCGTGCTGCTGCACGGCTGGCCCGAAGACCTGCAGGCGTTTCAGAAGGTCGCACCCGATCTGGCCAAGGACCACACCGTGATCGCCGTCGACTTGCCCGGGTTCGGGGATTCAGGATTCCCCGAGACCGATGACGGGTATCAGGCCCTGGCTGTCGCCGCCGACGTGCACGCGGTGACCCAGGGCCTGAACCTCGGCCGCTTCGACCTCGTCGGCCACGACTGGGGCGGGGCGATCGCATTGGCCTATGCCGCCGAATACCGTTCCGATCTGGGGCATCTGGCGATCCTCGAAGCCCCGCCGACCACCGACTACCTCGAGCTGGTGCAGCACAGGCCCGGGACCTTTTGGTGGGATTGGCTGGCGAACGGCCCCAAGAACGACCTGGCCGAACAGCTCATCGACGGCAAGGAGTCCGCCTTCTACGGATCCTTCTACCGGGAGGCCGACGGCGCCATCGACAAGGCCGAAAGCGATGGCCTGATCAGCGCTTTCAGCAAGCCCGGCCGCACCCACGCCGGACTGGAGTACTTCCGTGAGCAGGAGATCGGCGAGAAGGCGGTCGACGCTCTCATCGCCAAGGACGGCAAGATTACCGTCCCTGTGCTGGGCATCGGCGGCGAGCACAGCATGGGCGCCGGCGTCGGGGGGCTCTCCGCACGGGTCGCCGAGCACGTCACCACCGATATGGTGCCCGGCGCCAATCATTGGGTGCTGGAGGAGAATCCGATCTACGTGCTCACCAGCGTGCGGAACTTCCTGAAGAGCTGAACGATCCGCCCGGCGCCAGGGCAACCATCGGTCCAGGATGGGCTACCACCAGTCCAGGATGGGCTGGAGTTCGCGGGCCAGTTCGGGGGCCATGGACCGCGAATAGCTTGCGGTCAGATGGTGTTCGTCGTGGTAGATGAGGATGTTGCCCTCCACGACGGGGCAGATGTCGGGTTCGCAGACCGCGTCGTTGGGGTCGATGAGGTGCATGTTCGGGAAGGCGGCGGCGGGTGTGGCGGCCGGGTTCTCCGCATTGAGGGCCTCGGCGCGCGGGATGCCGCAGCTGAGGCGATCGCCGCCGCCGGCCAGGCAGTCGATGGCGCGGTAGCGAATGCCGTTGCGGCGCAGCCACGGAGTGTCGCGGATGCCGATGAGCTGGAGGCCGCGGTCGGAGAGCGCCGACCAGACGTCGACGTAGTCCTGCGGGGTCTCGTCGCCGCCATTGTCGCTGGGGCGTGTGGCGGTGGTGAAGACGTAGTCGGGGCGCTCCACGCCGAGTCGGTCGATCACCTCGGACGACCAGTCGCGGCAGTCCGGATTCTGCTGGCCCTTGTACACGGGATCCTCGGCGACCGTGAGCGGGCAGCCCATCTTCAAGTAGACGACGACCCGGAAACGGTACTGCTCGCCCAGGATCTGCAATGCCGGAATCCAGTGCTCGGCATGCGAATTGCCCACCACCGCGAGGGTGCGGTGCGCGTCGCGATCACCGTAGGTGCAGGTGGTGACCGCGCGGGTGTCGAAGTCGGAGATGCAGCCGTCGCGCGTGGGGTAGGGGATATCGGCGGGGGCTTCCTCGGTGGTGGGGCGCATCGGGGCGCGGGGCACTAGCGCGTGATCGGTGAGCGCCTCCGCACCCGGATATTTGGCGGGATCCAGCTCGCCGACCGCGTGCGCCTTCGCACCCATGCTCCACTGCCAGGCGAGGGTCGAGCCGACCAGCAGCACCCCGACCGTGGACACCGCCACCCCGGCGAGCACGCGGCCGAGCGCGGGGGTCGCGGCGGGCCGCGAGCGCAGCCGCAGCGGCTCCTCGACCAGATGATGGGTCACGAAGGCCAGCAGCAGCGAGATCAGGATGATGACCAGCCCGCCCAGCCACCCGGCCCGGCGCTGATGCTGTTCACCCAGATAGAAGATGAGCATCGGCCAGTGCCACAGGTACAGCGCGTAGGCGAACCCGCCGAGCTGCACCACCGGTCCGGTGGCCAGCAGGCGATTCACCACCGGCTGATCGGCGGTGTCGCGGCCCGCGCCCGCGAGAATCAGTGCGGCCGTGGCCAGGACCGGAATCAGCGCGGCCGGGCCGGGGAAGACCAGGGAGCCGTTCACCATCCAGCCACAGCAGGCGATGGCCGCGATTCCGGCCCAGGCGAACACTTCCCGCGTCGGCCTGGGCAGCCGGATCAGCGGCGCGGCCAGGGCGAGCAGACCGCCCACCAGCGGTTCCCAGGCGCGGGCGACGGTGTCGTAATAGTTCCAGCCCTGCTGGGTCGAAACGCCTTCACCGGCATGGCGGAACGAGATGATGGCGCCGGCGGCGAATATCACCGCGAGCGTCAGCCGCAGCACGCCGTCCTGTCCGGCGCGGCGCAGCAGCAGGTACTCGGCGGCCAGTTTCCACGCCCCTGCCTGGACCACGCGGCGCAGCACCCAGGCCACGGCGGCGACCGTCAGCAGCAGCACGAGATACATCTGGCCCTGTACCGACATCGACCACAGATGCTGCAGCGGGCTCACCGAGGGATCCGCGGCCAGATAGTCCGACCAGGACAGCGCCAGGTACCAGTTCTGGTAGTAGAACAGCGAGGCCAGCGTCTGGCCCGCGATATTCGACCAGCGGGTGTGGGGGAGCAGCACCACCGTGGCGACGACCACCGCCGCCAGCACCACCACCATGGCGGGCAGCAGCCGGCGCAGCGTGCGCCGGATGGTGGTCAGCACACCCACCGATCCGCCGTCGGCGCGGCGCACCAGCATGCCGGTGAAGAAGAAGCCGGACAGCACCAGGAACACGTCCACACCGCCGGAGACGCGTCCGGCCCAGATGTGGAAGGCGACCACCAGCGCGATAGCTACGCCACGCAATCCGTCCAGATCGCGTCGGTAGGCCCCGGGCCTGGTGGGTGCGTCCGGGGCGTCCTGTCGGTCGCTGCCCGGCGCGGTCGGGTGATCGGTGCTGGATATGGACATGGCGGCTGCCATTGTCGGTCAGGGGTCGCGGAAATTACCAATCGCCACACAGAAGTGGTCCGTGTTGGGCCGATTGTCGCTGGTCAGGCGAATGCGAAATAGCGCAGCCACAGATATGGCGCGGCCACCGCAATCGTGACCGCAGTCACCGGAATGCCCTTCCGGGTGAATTCCCAGAACGAGATCGGATGGTCCGATCGCCGCGCAATGCCGAGCATCACCACATTCGCGCTGGCCCCGACTGCTGTGAGATTGCCACCGAAATCCGCGCCCAGTGCCAGCGCCCACCACAGAGCGTTCGCCTGGGCCGGGTGATCGACGTGCTCCACCAGCTGGGCCACCAGTGGACTCATGGTCGCCACGTACGGGATGTTGTCGATGACACCCGACAGCACCGCCGAGACCACGAGTATCAGCAGAGTTGCCACGAGCGCGTCACCGCCGGTGAGTTCGGTCGCGGATTTCGCAATCCGGGCGATCACACCGGTTTTCACCAGCGCCCCGATCATCACGAACAGGCCGGCGAAGAACAGCAGCGTCTCCCATTCCACCGCGGACAGGTAATCCTGTTGCGGCAGACCGGAAATCAGCACCAGCGCGCCCGCGCCGAGCAATGCCACCAGCGATGGTTCGAGGTGGAAGATCGGGTGGCCGAAGAATCCCGCGAATACGGCGGCGAGCACAATTCCGCACTTGATCAGCAGCTTCGGATCGCTGATCGCCTCGCGCTCGTTCAGCTGCATGATGTCGGCGGCGCGTTCGGGATCGACGTCGAACGAGCCCTTGAACAGGCGCGGCAGCAGCAGGGTGAACACGGCCAGCGTGATCAGCACGATCGGCGTCAGATTCAGGAAGAAATCGTTGAACGACAGCCCCGCCCGGCTGCCGATGATGATGTTGGGCGGGTCGCCGATGAGGGTCGCCGCGCCGCCGATATTGGAGGCCAGCACCTCGGCGATGAGGAACGGTGTCGGCGGCACCTCGAGGCGCTCGCACACCAGCAGGGTGACCGGGGCGATGAGCAGCACGGTGGTGACATTGTCCAGGAAGCCGGACGCAGTGGCGGTGATGAGCACCAGCAGGATCATCACCCGCAGCGCGGATCCCTTGGCGCGCTTGGCTGCCCAGATGGCGACGTACTCGAAGATGCCGGTCTGCCGCAGTACCCCGACGATGACCATCATGCCGAGCAGCAGGTAGATGACGTTCCAGTCGATGCCGGTCTCGTGCGAGTAGAAGACGTCGTCGGAGTCGAGGATGCCGATGCCGATGACCACGCCCCCACCGACCAGCGCCGCAATGGTCTTGTGCACCCGCTCCGTCGCGATGAGCACATACGCGACGACGAAAACGGCGATGGCGACAGCGGTCACGACTGCCGCCCCAGCGGGCTCAGTTCGCCAGCGCCACCTCGAGCAGCCGCGCGGACGTGATCACGCCGAGCAGCGTGGTCCCGTCCTGCACCGCCACCAGCGGCGACTTGTACTTCGCCATCAGCGCGGCCACCTCGACGATATTGTCGTCGGCCTTCGCGGCCGGAATCTTGGTGAGCCGCTCCGGAATCACATCCCGAACCTTCTTGCCCCGCAACCGCTTCACCACCTGCCCGCACATGGACTCGTTCAGCACCCCCGCCAGCGACGGATCGTCCTGCACGTACTTCGGCACGATGAACAGCGCCACCTGCGATGCCGGCAGCACCGAATGCGGCGCCCCCTTGGCATCGGTCACCAGAATCCCGGGTAGTCGATGCTCGGCCAGCAACTTCGCCGCGTCGATCGCGTCGGAGTCCAGGTCGATCACGGGATAATCCTCGGCCATCTGAGCGGCATGCATAACTGCAGGATACGACGAACAGCCGGGCATTCACGGCAGCAGAATACGTCAAGATCGAAAACGGATGCCGCATCGAAACTCCCAGGTCGGACCGTGCGGCCCGAGGTTTCGGACCGGCCGACCAGACTTCCCGGCACACCGTGTGTAGAGATTTCGTCAACGGTACCGCGAACGGGTTTACCTGTCGCTCGGGTGGCCGAGCTCGTACACCCGGCAGGCTGCGCGGATGACCGGATAGGAGGCGTTGCGCACCTCGACGCCGCCCGCGGTGCGGCCGAATTCGGTGCCGCCGTGGGCGTGGCCGTGGATGGCGAGGGCGGCGCCGGCCGCGTCCACCGCCTCGGCGAGATCGTGGCAGCCCAGGCCCGGGTAGATCTTCGGGGGTTCGCCGGCCAGGGTGCCGACGACGGGGGAGAAGTGCATGAGGGCGATGCGGAGATCGGTGTCGAGGGATTCCAGGGCGGCGCGCAGGCGGGTGGCGTCGGCGGGGCCGCGGCGGAAGCGGGCGCGGTGTTCGACACTGCCCTCGGCGGGATTGCCCGGGTGGCCGGGAAATCCGCCGCTGCCGCCCATCACCCCGGCGATGCCCAGGCGAATCCCGTTGACGGGCAGGGTGATCGCGGTGCCGTCGAGCATGTGGACGCCGATCTCGCTGAGCCGCACCGAGATCCGGAAGCCGAGCCGGCGGTCGTGATCGTGATTGCCCAGGACCGCGACCACCGGGACCGGCAGGTCCTCGATCTCGGCGCACAGCGCGTCGGTGTCGCGCAGGGTGCCGCCATTGGTCAGATCACCGGCCAGTAGCAGCACATCCGCGCGTTCACCCAGTTCCAGCAGGGCGGGCCGGAATCGGCCGCGCATGCTCTCGCGCATGTGCAGATCGCCCACTGCCGCGATCCGGACGCGTCCGGAATCGCTCTCACCACGGCCCATACCGTCAGCCAGCCACAGAACCTTCCTGGCTGTCAACGCTATTCGGGCCGTGGCCGGTGCGGGCTACTCGCCCAGGGGCTCCAGCCGCAGCGGGACGCCGATCCGGTTCCACAGGTTGATCTGCGCGGTCACCGCGACCAGACCCGCCCGCTGGCCCTCGTCGAAGTGCTTCTCCACGCCTGCCCAGATCTCGTCGCTCACCCCGTGCGGGCCGAGTTGCGTTGCGGCCTCGGCGTATTCCAGCGCGGCCTGTTCGGCCGGGGTGAAGAGCTCGGACTCCCGCCAGGCGTTGAGGTGCCAGAGCCGCCGCTCGGTCTCGCCCTCCTTGCGGGCCTCGGTGGAGTGCATGTCGATGCAGAACAGGCACCCGTTGACCTGCGAGACCCGGATCTTGACCAGTTCCCGCACGGTGGCGTCGAGGGGGCCGCGACGGATCGCGGTCTCAGCGGCGATCCAGGCCTTGTAGACCTCGGGGGCCGCCTGTTGCATGTTCAAACGCGACATGGTGTCGTCCTTTCCTCCCGTTCGTTTCCACACCAAGGACGAGACAGGGCCCGCGGACGTGACGGGTGGGCCGCTGTGGCCTCGATCACACCAGCATGGCGCTGGTCGCGGCCGCAGTTGCCGGTGGGTTCCCGGACCGCGTCCCAGCTGGACCGGTCGGCTCCTTCGGTCCGGAGGGTGGCGTTTGCCGTAATTGTGCGAAATGCGGCGCGGCGGACAATAATCCGCACGTGGGAACAGTTCTGCTGATCGCGCTGGGTCTGCTGTGCTTCGTCACCGGACCCGCATTGGCGCTGGTTATCGTGCTCGCCGTGCGAGGATCGGCGCGGGGCGCCGCCGCCGCGCCCCGCGCCGGACGCCGTGATGCCGGACGGATACCCGTCGGCGTCGACCAGGGCCATCGCCGGTAGCTACGGGATCGCCCGCGCGACGGCCGGGTCACCCCTGAACCGGTGCGCGGGAACCGCTACGGCCGCGTCAGTGCGGCATAGCGGGCGATGTGCTGGTCGGTGGTGCCGAACTCGTACTGCACGGCGGTCAGGCGCTTGAAGAAGTGGCCGATGGCCAGCTCTTCGGTCATGCCCATGGCGCCGTGCAGTTGCACCGACTCCTGGCCGATGCGCCGGGCGGCGCGGCCGATGGTGGCCTTGGCGGCCGAGGCGGCGCGGGCCCGCTCGGGTGCGGGGGCGTCCAGCTTCAGCGTCACCAGATACGTTGCGGCCACGGCCTGTTCGAGCTCCAGCAGCATGTCCACCATGCGGTGCTGCAGCGCCTGGAAGCTGGCGATCGGGACGCCGAACTGCTGGCGCTGCTTGGTGTAGGCGACGGTGTCGGCGACCACCTTGCGCATGGCTCCGACCGCCTCGGCGCACACCGCCGCGATGGCCTCGTCCAGGGTGGCGGCAATGGCCTCGCCCGCGTCCGCGAGCAGCAGGGCGTCGGCGGGCACGCGCAGGGCCTCGAAGGTCAGGTCCGCGGCCTGGCGCTCGTCGATGGTGCGGTACGGGCGCGCGGTGAGCCCGGCGGGGGGATGGGCGGCGTCGAAATCGACCACGAACAGCGCGATGCCGCCGTCCAGTCGCGTGGTCACCAGCAGGTGGGTGGCCAGCGGTGCGGCGGTCACCACCGTCTTCTCACCGGTCAGCACCCAGTCGTCACCGTCGCGGACCGCCGTGGTCGCGACAGCGGTGTAGTCGTAGCCGGATCGCGGTTCCAGCGCGGCGAATCCGGTGACCACCTCGCCGGCGGCGATGCCCGTCAGCAGATCCTCGGCCCGCTTGCCGCCGGCGCGCCGCAGCAGGCCGCCGCCCACCACGACGGTGTCCACGTACGGTTCCAGCACCAGTGCCGCGCCCAGCGCCTCGGCGATGATCATGGTCTCGACCGGGCCGCCCCCGATGCCGCCCACCGACTCCGGCAGGCTCGCCCCGAGAATCCCGACCTCCTCGGCCAGCCCGCGCCACACCTCCGGCTGCCAGCCGGCCCCGGTGTGCGCCGCCGCGCGGCTGGGCTCGAGCGGATAGCGCGCCGCGAGGAACTCGGTGACGGTGTCGCGGAGCAGTTCTTGTTCGGCGGTGAAGGAGAAGTCCATGGCTACAGTCCCAGGGTGGCTTTGGCGATGATGTTGCGCTGAATCTCGTTGCTGCCGGCGTAGATCGAGCCGGCGCGGTCGTTGAAGTACCGCAGCGGTGCGACCGCCTGCCAGTCGGCGCCGGCGACGAAACCGTCTGCGGGCGGGGTGAAATCGGCGATCGGGCCGCCCGGCATGGTGGCGTGCGGCTGATAGGCGCGACCGCGCGGACCGGCGGCCTCCAGCGCGAGCTCGGTGAGTGTCTGGCTCAGCTCGGTGCCCAGGATCTTGATGGTGGACGCGGCCGGGCCCGGGTCCTTCCCGCTGGAAACCAGTGCGAGGGTGCGGTATTCGAGGATCTCCAGCACGTCCGCGCGCAGGCGGGCATCGGCCAGCTTGGCGGCGAAGGCGGGGTCGTCGATGAGCGCGCCGCCGTTCGGGGCGACCTGCTGCGTGGCCGCCTGGGCGAGCTCCTCGGCCATGACCTGCAGGGCCGGGGCCGCCGCGCCGCCGCCGCGCTCGAAGTTGAGCAGGTACTTGGCGACGGTCCAGCCGTCGTCGATGGCGCCCAGCACATTCGCCTGCGGCACCCGCACCTGATCGAAGAACACCTGGTTCTGCACCTGCTCGCCGGAGGTCATGACCAGCGGGCGGATCTCGATCCCCGGGGTGCGCATGTCGATGAGCACGAAGGTGATGCCCTGCTGCTTCTTGGCCTGCCGGGAGGTGCGGACCAGGGCGAAGATCCAGTTGGCCTCGGTGGCGTGCGTGGTCCAGATCTTGGAGCCGGTGACGACCAGGTCCTCGCCGTCCGGCACCGCGGCCATGGTCAGCGAGGCCAGGTCCGAGCCCGCCTCGGGCTCCGAATAGCCCTGGCAGAAGAAGACGTCGCCGGTGAGGATGCGGGGCAGGAAGAAGTCCTTCTGCTCCGGGGTGCCGAAGGCCATGATGGCGTGCGCGACCATGCGAATTCCCATGGGGGACAGGTTCGGTGCGCCGGCCAGGGTGCATTCGCGGCCGAAGATGTAGTGCTGGGTCAGGCTCCAGTCGCAGCCGCCGTACTGCACCGGCCATGCCGGGGCGGCCCAGCCGCGTTCATGCAGGATGGCCTGCCACTGCATGCTGGCCTCGTGGTCCGGGTAGACGCTGGTCGCCAACCGTCCCGCACGGCGAAGATCGTCGGTTAACTTTTCGTCGAGGAAGCTGCGCACTTCATCACGAAATGCCAGATCGGCAGGCGACCATTCGAGGTCCACGATGACTCCTTGTCCGAGAACTGGCACTAACCATCTCATCGCATCACCCCTGCTGGCAAATGTGCTGGCACCCGCCATCACTTCAATGTCCTTGACATTCCACTGTGGAGGTTTATCCTGGATTCATATTCCACTGTGGAACATATGGCAGCGTCCGACCGAGAGGATCGACATGGACATCACCACCGGCACCCGCGCCTCCGACGCCGAGCGCGCCCAGATCGCCGACCTCCTCGGCCGCCACCTCTCCGACGGCCGCCTCGACCTGGCCGAATACAACGAGCGCCTCACCCGGGTCTACGCCACCGCCACCCGCGAAGACCTCCAACTTGTCCTCCAGGACCTCCCCAAACTGCCCAAGACCGTTGCACCCCGGTCCATCTCCCGCACCCGCTTCCCCATCTGGCAGCAGATCGAAGGCAGCGCCTGGCTGGGCGTCAGTCTCCTCTGCCTCGTCATCTGGGCCGCAATCTCCCTCACCACAGGCGAATTCACCTACCCCTGGCCCATCTGGGTCATCGGCCCCTGGGGCGCAGTCCTCGTCTTCCGCGTCGTCATGGGCTGGGAATCCGCCGCCCAGAACCGCCACCGCACCCGCTGACCCCGCCGCCCTCGAGCGTGCCGCACGTCCGATGCAGGAGGTGCGGCACGCTGTTCGGCCTTGGACGTTGGCGGTCGTCCCTTCAGCGCTGACCGATTCGGGTGCGGAGCGCGGTGGCGAACCAGTCGAAGGCTGGGGTCAGGTCGGGGAGTGGGGGCCAGGCGTTGATGGTGGCCACCAGGCGCCAATAGCGTTCTACCCGTGGGTCGTTGGCGATTTCCAGGCGGTTCAGGATCCATTCTCGGAGATTGCGGTCGTCCGGCTTGGTGAAGGTTTCGGCGTAGCGGGCTGTGAGGGCGTCGAGGACGGGTGCTGCGGCGGGGCTTTCGGGGGCGATGCCGTCGGTCAGGGCTCGGGCGACTTCGGTGCGGACGGCCTCGGTGAGGTCGTGGTGGAGGCCGGTGTGGTCGCCGGCGGCGCGTTCCTCGGCCTGGTACTCCGCCATGCGGCGGACCGCGGCGCGAAATTCCTTGTCCTGCACCAGTTCCACCAGGTCCATCCAGGCGCCGACCTGGTCGGGGGTGGGGTCGTCGGGGAGTTCCGGCATGGTGGAACGGAGTAGTTCCAGGACGGCGGGGTTGCCGTCCACGGCGCCGAAGGTGTCGTCGACGAAGTCGTGAATGATCCGGGCGCGTTCGGCTTCGGACAATTGCACCAGTTTGTGCATGAATCCCATCTCCTTGTCATCCGATCCCCGGTTGGCCACCGCGCGGAGCACCGCGCGCCGGAGCCGCAGTACGCGGATCTGTACGTCCACCGCTTCGGCGTGCGCGGTCGCGACCTCGGTCAGGGAGGTTTCGCGGGACAGCACGCGCCGCACGGTCGCCAGGTCCATGCCCAGTTCGCGTAGGGTGCGTACCAGTTCCAGGCGCGCCACGGCCTCGATGTCGTACAGCCGGTAGCCGCCGGGGCTGTACATGGTCGCCGGAACGATCCCCTTGTCGGAGTAGAACCGAATGGTCTTGACCGTCAGGCCGGTGCGTTCGGCCAGCGCCCCGATCGTGTAGAGCGTTTCGTCGTCCATGCGTCAACCTTGGTGCTTCCCCTTGGGGGAGACTCAAGTCCTGGTGTCCGGCATACTCGGGGCAATCCCGGCGGAGCGGGTAGTCTGAGCCGCTGTGCACCTGAAGAGTCTGACGCTGAAGGGGTTCAAGTCCTTCGCGTCCGCGACGACGTTGCGATTCGAACCGGGGATCACCTGCGTGGTCGGGCCCAACGGGTCGGGGAAATCCAACGTCGTCGACGCGCTCACCTGGGTGATGGGTGAGCAGGGCGCGAAAGCCCTGCGGGGCGGGAAGATGCAGGACGTCATCTTCGCCGGTACCACGGGCCGCGCCCCGCTCGGTCGTGCCGAAGTCACGCTGACCATCGACAACTCCGACGGCGTGCTCCCAATCGAGTACTCCGAAGTGTCCATTACCCGCCGCATGTTCCGCGACGGCGCGGGCGAGTACGAGATCAATGGAAACTCCTGCCGGCTCATGGATGTCCAGGAGCTGCTCAGCGACTCCGGCATCGGCCGGGAAATGCACGTCATCGTCGGTCAGGGCCAGCTGTCGGCGATTCTGGAATCGCGGCCGGAGGATCGGCGGGCCTTCATCGAGGAGGCCGCGGGCGTGCTCAAGCACCGGCGGCGCAAGGAGAAGGCGGTCCGCAAGCTGGACGCCATGCAGGCCAACCTGGCCCGCCTCACCGACCTCACCACCGAATTGCGCAGGCAGTTGAAGCCGCTGGGCCGACAGGCCGAGGTGGCCCGCCGCGCCGCGACCGTCCAGTCCGACCTCCGCGACGCTCGTTTGCGCCTGGCCGCCGACGATCTGGTGAGCCGTCGCCGCGAACTGGAGAGTCAGCAGAGCAAGGAGGCCTACGCCCGCGAGCAGCAGGTCAATATGCAGGCCGAGCTGGACGCCGCCAATGCCGCCCTGGCCCAGCAGGAATTCGAGCTCGCCAAGCTCACCCCCAGCGCCGAGGCCGCCGCCCAGACCTGGTTCCAGCTGTCCGCCCTGGCCGAACGCGTCAATGCCACTATCCGCATTGCCCGCGATCGCGCGCGCAACCTCACCATCGAGCAACCCGCCGGCGCCGGCCGCGACCCGGAACAGCTGGAGCGCGAGGCGGATCGGGTCGAAGCCGAAGAGGCCGAACTACGCGAAGCGGTCGAAATGGCCACCGAAACGTTGGAAGCCGCCCGCGAGCAACTGTACGAACGCGAGCAGGCCGCCAAGGCTGCCGAACAGGCCCACCTGGCCGCCGTCCGCGCCATCGCCGACCGCCGCGAGGGCCTGGCCCGCCTGTCCGGCCAGGTCGACAGCCTGCGCATTCGCGCCCAGTCCGTGGACGGCGAGATCGCGCGCATGTCCACCGGCATCGCCGAGGCCCGCCGCCGCGGCGAGGACGCGAACGCCGAATTCGAGGCCGTCCAGGGTGAATTGAGCGAACTCGACGCGGGTGAGGAGGGCCTCGACCACTCCTACGAGCACGCCGCCCAGGCGCTCGCCCTGGCCGACCAGCGCGTCACCGAACTGCGCGAGAAGGACCGCGAGGCCGGTAAACGCGTCGCCTCGCTGACCGCCCGCATCGAGGCCCTCACCATGGGCCTGCGCCGCAAGGACGGCGCGGCCTGGCTGCTCGAGCACCGCACCGACGGCCTGCTCGGCCCGCTGTCCGGGCTGATCCGGGTGCACGGCGGTTTCGAGTCCGCGGTCGCCGCCGCGCTGGGCCCGCTGGCCGACGCCGTCGCCGCCGACACCGGGCCCTCGGCCCACGCCGCCGTGCGGGCCCTCAAGGAATCCGACGGCGGCCGCGCCGCCATCGTCTACGCCGACGCCGCCGATCAGCCGGTGGCACCGGCGGATTCGCGACTACCGGCCGCCGCGCGCTGGCTCACCGAGGTGGTGGACTGCCCCGCCGATCTGCGCGCCGCCATCGCCGCCCTCACCGCCGGCATCGCCGTCACCGACGATCTCGCCACAGCCGCCGGGGTCCTCGCCGAGCGCCCGGAACTGCGCGTGGTCACCCGCGACGGCGACCTCACCGGCAGCGGCTGGTTGCTCGGCGGCTCCGACCGCGCACCCAGCCAGCTCGAGGTGCAGGCCGACATCGATTCCGCCAAGGACGAATTGGCCTCCTGGCAGCGCACGGCCGAGGAACTCGAGGCCGCGCTCGCGGGCGCGCTCGCCGAGCAGTCCGACCGCAAGGAGGCGGTCGATCACGCCCTGCTCGCCCTGCACGAATCCGATCAGGCCCTGGTCGCCATCTACGACCGCCTGGGCCGTCTCGGCCACGCCGCCCGCACCGCCCAGCGCGAATGCGACCGCCTGCTGGCCCAGCGCGACGACGCCGAAACCGGCCGCGAGGACACGCTTTCCAAGCTGGCCGACCTCGAGGACCGGCTGCGCCACGCCGAACTCGAACAGGCCGAAATGGATCCGGAGGCCGCCGGCACCGAGACCGCGGGGTACGCCCGCGAGGAGGCCGCCGCCGCCCTCGCCGAGGCCCGCTCGATGGAGGTCGAGGCCCGCCTGGCCGTCCGCACCGCCGAGGAACGCGCGGAATCGGTACGCGGCAAAGCGGATTCGCTGCGCCGCGCGGCCCGCGTCGAACGCGAGACCCGCGCCCGCGCCGAACGCGCCCAGGCCGCCCGCCGCCAGGCCGCCGCCGTCGCCGCCGTGGTCGCCGAGTCCGCGGAACGGGTGGCCGCCGAACTCGAGCAGGTGGTCGGCCAGGCCGCCACCCGCCGCGACGAATTGGTGCGCCGCCGTAGCGAATTCGCGGCCCAGGTGGAGCAGACCAAGGAACGCTCCCGCGCCCTCACCACCCAGCTCACCCAGCTCACCGACGCCGTGCACCGCGACGAGGTGGCCCGCGCCCAGGCCGCGCTGCGCATCGAACAGGTCGAGACCACCATCTCCGAACAGTTCGGCATCAGCCTCGACGACCTCATCGCCGAATACGGCCCGGACGTCCCCATGCCGCCCACCGCGCTGGAGATGATGGAGTACGAGCAGGCCCGCGACCGCGGCGAAGCCGTCAGCGCACCCCAGCCCATGCCCTACGACCGCGCTACCCAGGAGCGCCGCGCCAAGCGCGCCGAGAAGGACCTCACCACCCTCGGCAAGGTGAATCCCCTGGCGCTGGAGGAGTTCGCGGCCCTCGAGGAGCGCTACACCTTCCTCAACACCCAGCTCGAGGACGTCAAGAAGGCCCGCCAGGACCTGCTCGACGTGGTCGCCGAGGTGGACGAGCGCATCCTGCAGGTCTTCACCGAGGCCTACGAGGACGTCGAACGCGAATTCACCGGCGTCTTCGGCCGCCTGTTCCCCGGCGGCGAGGGGCGGCTGCTGCTCACCGATCCCAGCGACATGCTCACCACCGGCGTCGAGGTCGAGGCCCGCCCGCCGGGCAAGAAGGTCAAGCGGCTGTCGCTGCTCTCCGGTGGCGAGAAATCCCTTGCGGCAGTGGCTTTCCTGGTGTCGATCTTCCGGGCCCGGCCCTCCCCGTTCTATGTCATGGACGAGGTCGAGGCGGCGCTGGACGACACCAACCTGCGCCGGCTCATCGGCCTGTTCGAGCAGCTGCGCGAGAAGAGCCAGCTCATCGTCATCACCCACCAGAAGCCGACCATGGAGATCGCCGACGCGCTCTACGGCGTCAGCATGCGCGGTGACGGCATCACGCAGGTGATCTCGCAGCGCATGCGCGGGGAGAATCTGGTCGGCGCGACACCGTGACCCGGTGACGATCGTGGCGCCGCCGTCCCGGTGAGCGGGATTGCGGTGCGGGGCAAAGTGAAACGCCTGCGCGTCGCATAGGCGGGGCATTAGCGTCCGGCCCCATGAGACGTTCCATCGCAGTACTGGCCGCCGGCATCGCCGTCGGCCTGGTCGCCCCGCTCCCGGCCGCCCTGGCCGACTCCGGATCCTCCGCACTCGGATCCGGCTCGGCGTCCGGCTCGGGCACCGGCTCCCTGTCTGGTTCCGGCGGCAGCAACAGCAACCTGCCGCCCTACAGCCAGTGGATCGGCGACATCACTCCGATCGCCGCCGACGCGCAGACCTACCTCACCACCGCGCTGCCCGGAACCACCAAGCCCGCCATCGTCTTCGACGTCGACAACACCGTGCTCGAGACGACCTACCATCCGGGCCCGATCACTCCGGCCATCCAGCCGATCCTGAAGCTGGCGCAGTGGGCGAAAAGCCAAGGCGCGTCCATCATCTTCGTGACCGGCCGGCCCGCGCTCATGAACTTCTACACCCAGATCAACCTGACCACTGTCGGCTACCCGGTGGACGGGCTGTACGGCGGCGGCCTCACCACCGGCTCCAGCGGCGCGGGCGCCCTCGCCGACTACAAGACCGCCACCCGCGCCTCCATCGAGGCCCAGGGCTACACCATCGTCGCCAATATCGGCAACAGCGCCTCCGACCTGTCCGGCGGCCACGCCCTGAAGACCTTCAAGCTGCCGGACTACAACGGTGCCCTGCAGTGACCTACCCAGTCCGGTGACCGCGGGAGAGGAGGCTCGGGTCTTCCTCGCCCGCGGTTCTCACCCGTCCAGCAGCGACTTCAGCCGTGCCGCACCGGTTTCGGCCAGCCACATGTCGAAAGTCCGCAAGCCGGGATGGATTTCGCGCAGCGCGGGAATGTCGGCGTGCCAGCCCTGGCCCTGCCGCGACAAGCGCCAGACCGCCCCGACCTCGGGTCCCATGGCCTCGGCCTCGGCCTCGGTGCCCTCCAGGTAGCGCACCGCGTGCCCGGTGGCGGCCGTGATGGCGGCGGCCGCGGCGGGCATGGTCGGATCGTCACCGGCCAATTCCAGGACCCGGCCGTGGAATCGGGCCGGATCCTCGAAGGCCAGGTGCGCGAACACGGCGATATCGTCGAGGGCGATGGACTGCACCGGCCGGTCCGCCGGGAACAGATGCTTGTGCACACCATCGTTGATGCCGTCCACCGGGAAGCCCTGTATGAAGTAGTTCTCCATGAAGCGGGCCGGGCGCAGGATCGTCCAGTGCAGGCCACTGGACTGCAGCGCCTCCTCCACCCGCCGCTTGCCCTGCGCACCCCACTTGCCGTCCTCGGTGTAGGAGGCGACGGTGGTGAACACGATGAACTCCACCCCGGCGGCGCGCGCCGCCGCGATGAACCGCGTGCCGCGCTCGACCTCCAGTTCGGTGTCCCAGCCGTTCGGGCCGAAGGTCGCGGGCGGCACCAGGAAGGCCGCGCCCACGCCGGACAGCGCCGGGGCGAGGGACTCGGGAGCGTCGAAGTCCCCGACGGCCAGTTGTGCACCCGCGGCCGCGAGTACCTGTGCCGCAGGCGATTCCGGATCACGTACCAGCGCCCGCACCGCCCGGCCGGCGGCGAGCAGCCGGCGCGCGGTGGCCCCGCCCTGCTTGCCGGTCGCCCCGGTCACCAGCACCAGATCATTGCGAGAAGGCTCGGTCGGATCATTTCGAGAAGACATCGTCAGCCGTTCGTTCGGTAGTATTCGGGTCGGTCAACCCGAATATGGACGCTAGAACCGCCCGTTTCCGTTGACCACCACCGGAAAGGACCCGCGTAACGAAATGTCCGCGCCCAGCCTGTCCCACGTAGAGCACACCCTGTCCCGCGTAGAGCCGACTCTGCTCCGCGACAAGCCCGCCCCGAACACCCGGTCCGATGCGCGCCGCAATCGCGCGCTGGTGCTGGCCGCGGCGCAGCGGGCCCTCGCCGAGGGCGGCGTCGCCGTGTCGCTGGCCGAGGTGGCCCGCCGCGCGGGCGTCGGCGCGGGCACCGTCTACCGGCATTTCCCCACCAAAACCGCACTGCTGGAGGCGGTCATGCAGCAGCGCATCGACCGCCTCACCGCTCTCGCGCACCGCCTGCGGGACGCGCCCGACCCGGGCCGGGCCTTCTTCGTCTTCTGTACCGAGGTCATCGTCACGTCCCATCGCAACCAGGCCGTCTGCGACCTGGCCGCCAATGACGGCTGGCCCCGCGAACTGGTGCAGGACGCGGGCGCCCGCTTCCACACCGCCCTCGACGATCTGCTGGTCGCCGCGCAGCGCGCCGGCGCGGTCCGCCCGGACCTCGCGCTCTCCGACGTGCTGGCCCTGTTCACGGGATGTGTTGCCATCCAACGCCTCAGCCCGGGCCACGAGCTGTCCCGCCCCGCCGCCCTGGTCCTGGACTCCATGCGTGCCCGGCCCGTGTCCGGCACCGTGACGAAACTCCGGAACCCGCCCGCGCCCCGTGACGAAACCATGGCGCGTGACGAAACGCCGCACTGCCCGATCTGCGCGACCCCGATCCACCCGACCGGCACCGGCCGCCCGGCCCGCTACTGCTCCGCCGCCTGCCGTCAGAAGGCACATCGCCGTCGCCACGCCACCCCCGCATGAGCCCCTAATCGGCCCCGCCCTGAAAGCCGTTGGGGCACTCCGTGACCTGGGTGTGTCCGAACGGATGCGAAGGTGTGACGAGGCGGGTGTGGAGGCGAAAAATACTGGTAGAAGGCCATATTTGGCGTCTTCGTATGGACCCGCAACGGGCCAGTGGGGAAGTACGCTCCCTGCGTGGTTTGGGTGTCGGCCGCGACGTTCGGTGTCGCATGGTGGCTCGGTTTGTATCTACTGGCGCGGGATCCGCGAAAGCCGTTGTTACGCAGGGCTGCCATCGGGCTGCTGGCATTCGCCGCGGCCGTGGTGGCGGATCGGCTGGCCGGCGGCAACTCCTGGTTCGACGGTCCGCGCATCGTGCTGGTGTGCGCGCCGGTGCTGGCCTTCAGCGGAGTCTTCGTGCGGCTGCTGCCCCTCGGCGCCGTCGAGCGCGTAGACCGCTGGTGGCGGGTCGGGCTGCTGCCGCTGTGCGCCCTGCTGGCCATGCCCGCCGCGGGCGGCTTCCTGCCCGCCGGGTACCTGCTCGGCGCGCTCACCCTGCTGGCGCTGCTCGGCACCATGCTCGGGATGCTGGGACAGCACGCCGAATGGTCCGAGGATTCGCGGCGGTCGGCGGCCGGCCTGCTCACCATCGGCGCGCTGCTGCTCGGGCTCAGCGCGGCCCTGATCCTGTTGGGGCTCAACGTCCTGCCGCGCACGGCCATGCTGTCGGTGATCGCGGCCGACCTGGTGGTGCTGGGCCTGGGCATCGCCGTGGTGGACGCCTACGACGAGGGCGAGGCGCTGCGCGCCGACATGACCCACTCGCTGGTGCTCTCGGCGGCCACCGCGGCCGTGTTCGGCGGTCAGGCCGCGCTCGCCCTCACCCTGGCCGGTGAGCGCCCCGCCCTGATCGCCCTGTTCTTCGGCGCCGTCGCCGGCTCCATCGCCCTGCAGGTCCTCCACGGCCCCCTGCACGCCGGCGCCGATCGCGTGGCCTTCGCCTCGGACCCGCAGCTGTGCGCGGCCCGCGTCGAATTGCGCAGCGCCACAGAGGCATTGCTGCGCAGGGGTAGCGACAACGGACTACACACCGGCGGCTGAGCCGACTGCGGCAGGGTCTCAGAGCAGGTCGCTGACGTCGTCGGGGACGTCGACGGCGTACTTGCGCAGGGTTTCCATGGGCACCACCTCGAGGGCGTTCTCGTGGGTGGCGGCCAGCACCACCGGCGCGGCCACCCCGTCCTCGTGGGCGTGCAGCCAGCGCACGGCCACCACACACCACCTGTCGCCCGGTTGCAGGCCCGGGAAGTTGTTCTCGGGCCGCGGAGTGACGAGATCGTTGCCGATCGACTTCTGGTGCTCCAGGAATTCCGCCGTCACCACGGTGCAGACGGTGTGGCTGCCCAAATCCTCGGGACCGGTGCTGCAGCATCCGTCCCGGTAGAAGCCGGTGAGAGGATCGGTGCCACACTCCTCCAGCGGTCCCCCAAGCACATTTCGATCGGTCACGTCGCCGATCCTATTGTCTCGGTGTCGCATTCGCCGCTCCTTCCGCACTGTGGCACTTTCTCGAGCAGACCGGTTGGTAGTTGCTGGGATTTCCAGGCCCCTACCCGGCGTGTCTCCGCATCACACGGCATCGCTGTGTGATAGACGACACTGCCCTGCGACGCGTCGGTAGGTATGTGAATCCGGTAATACAGGTGCCTCTGAAAGGATGGGGGCGTGACGACTGCTGAACTGTGGATTCTCATCGCCGCGATCGCGGCGGTGCTGCTCGTGGCGCTGGTTGCCGGCTACGCCCTGAACAAGCGCCGCCGGATCTCGCTGACCCCGGAGGTCACCGAGACCAAGGAGGTGACCGACCGGTCGGGCGGATATCAGGCCTCGAGCGGATTCAACTTCAGCCAGGGCAGCGGCACCGCCGAGCGCGAGCAGGCGCCCGCCGCCAAACCCAAGCCGCAACCGCTGCCGCTCCCGCCCGAGCGCACCGACGACGAGGGTCAGCCGCACGTCGGCGACGACGCCGCCGTCCCGCGCGACGCCGCCAAGCGCAGCATCACCAATGTCCGCCTCCCCGACCCGGTCCAGGGCCCTGAGCCCGCTCCGGCAACCGAGCCCGTCACGCCCACCGAGCCCGTCGCCACCGAATCCGCCCCGGCCGCCGAGGTCGCCGACGCGGGTGACGCGGCGACGCAGTCGCCCGAGAACGCCGAGGACAGCGCCCGAGCTGCGGCGGTCGAGGCCGCCGATCAGGCCGGTGAGACCGCGGCCGGCACCGCCGCCGGGGATGTCGTCGAGCACCCTGTCTCGGAAGAGGCCGCCGCCGAGGAGGCCGCCGAGGCCGCGGTCGCCGCCGCCGAGGTGGCCGCTGCCGCCGAGGCCGCCATCGCCGCGCACTCGGGCGCGCCTGCCGCCGCGCCCGAAACCGCGCCCCCCGCCGAGGCGGCCGCCGCGGCCATCGCCGAGATCGAGCCCACCGCGGGCCGGCTGACCCGGCTGCGCGGTCGCCTGTCCCGCTCCCAGAACGCCGTCGGCAAGTCGCTGCTGGGCCTGCTGGGCGGTGGCGATCTGGATGAGGACTCCTGGGAGGAGATCGAGGACACCCTGGTCATGGCCGACCTGGGTACCGCCAGCACCGCCGCCATCGTGGAGCGGCTGCGCCAGGAGATGGCCGCCCGCAGCATCCGCACCGCCGCCGACGCGCGCGTCCTGCTGCGCGAGGTGCTCGTCGACGCGCTACGACCCGAGCTGGATCGCGCCATCCGTGCCCTACCGCACGCCGATCACCCGTCGATCCTGCTGGTCGTGGGCGTGAACGGCACCGGAAAGACCACCACCACCGGCAAATTGGCGCGTGTGCTGGTGGCCGACGGCCGCCGCGTGCTGCTGGGCGCGGCCGACACCTTCCGTGCCGCGGCCGCCGATCAGCTGCAGACCTGGGGTGAGCGCGTGGGCGCGGAGACCGTGCGCGGTAAGGAGGGCGCGGATCCCGCGGCTGTGGCCTTCGACGCGGTGTCGGCCGGCATCGATCGCGGCGTGGACGTGGTGCTCATCGACACCGCCGGCCGCCTGCACACCAAGACCGGCCTGATGGACGAGCTGGGCAAGGTCAAGCGTGTGGTGGAGAAGAAGGCCGCGGTGGACGAGGTCATCCTGGTGCTCGACTCCACGGTCGGCCAGAACGGCCTGATGCAGGCGCGGGTCTTCGCCGACGTCGTGGACATCACCGGTGTCGCGCTGACCAAGCTGGACGGAACCGCCAAGGGCGGCATCGTCTTCCAGGTGCAGCATGAGCTGGGCGTTCCAGTCAAACTGGTCGGTTTGGGAGAGGGCGCCGACGACCTCGCACCCTTCGAACCGGGCGCCTTCGTCGACGCCCTGCTCGGTTAACCGCTACTGAACTGCATCGATACCGAAATCAACATCATCCTCACCCGGTCGTCATAACAGCGGTGCGGTTTCGGAAACGTAACCGCAACACTGCAAGCTCACCCGTTCACCTACGCGAAACGCCGCAGGATCACGGCTGAAACACCGACTGGTGAATCTCATTGCAGGCTTATTCGCAGGTTGCTGCGGGGCCAGAGATGAGGAGGACAAAGGTGGCGTACCCCATCGTTGATTTGCCGAACACCGGCGACACAGCCTGGATGTTGGCGAGTTCGGCATTGGTGCTTTTAATGACCCCGGGGCTCGCGTTCTTCTACGGCGGCATGGTCCGTAGCAAGAACGTGCTCAACATGATCATGATGAGCGTCAGTGCCATGGGCATCGTCGGCGTGCTATGGGCAATCTTCGGATTCTCGGCAGCGTTCGGCAACAACAAGTTCGGACTGATCGGCAACCCGAAGCAGTTCTTCGGCCTCAAGGGCCTGATCGGTCCCGACGCGGTCGCGGATTCCGATCCGACCAAGGTCGTCGGGATCCCGCTGGCCGGTAACACTCACATTCCGATGACCGTGTTCGTGGCGTTCCAGCTGATGTTCGCGATCATCACCGTCGCCCTGATCTCGGGCGCGGTCGCGGACCGCCTGAAGTTCGGCGCCTGGGCGCTGTTCGCCGCGGTGTGGGCCACGATCGTCTACTTCCCGGTCGCGCACTGGGTCTTCGACTTCAACGCCACCGACTCCGACGGCAATGTCATTCACGAGGGCGGCTGGATCGCCAACAAGCTGCACGTGATCGACTTCGCCGGTGGTACCGCGGTCCACATCAACGCCGGTGCCGCGGGCCTGGCCCTCTGCCTCGTCCTGGGTAAGCGCAAGGGCTGGCCGAAGACCCCGATGCGTCCGCACAACCTGCCCTTCGTCATGCTCGGCGCCGGTCTGCTGTGGTTCGGCTGGTTCGGATTCAACGCCGGTTCGGCGCTGTCCTCCAACGGCACCGCGGGTTCCACCTTCCTGACCACCACCTTCGCCACCTGCTCGGCCATGCTCGGCTGGCTGCTCGTGGAGAAGCTGCGTGACGGTCACGCCACCTCGCTGGGCGCCGCGTCCGGCGTCGTCGCGGGTCTGGTCGCCATCACCCCGTCCTGCTCCTCGGTGAACGTCCTCGGCGCGCTGGCCATCGGCGCGGTCGCCGGTGTGGCCTGTGCCCTGGCCGTCGGCCTGAAGTTCAAGCTGGGCTTCGACGACTCGCTCGACGTGGTGGGCGTCCACCTGGTCGGCGGCATCATCGGCACCCTGATGGTCGGCCTGGTGGCCACCAAGGAGGCGCCGGCCGGTGTCGCGGGTCTGTTCTACGGCGGCGGCTTCAACCAGCTGTGGCGTCAGGCCGTGGGAGCCGGTGTGGTGCTTGCCTTCTCGTTCATCGTGACGCTGATCATCGCGTTCGCCATCAAGTTCACCATCGGCCTCCGCGCGAGCGAGGAAGAGGAGTTCGTCGGCATGGACGAGTCGGATCACGCTGAAACGGCATACGATTTCGCTGCTGTGGGTGGTGCGGCGCGCACCGCCGCCGTCAAGGAGGCATGACGAAAATGAAACTGATCACTGCGATCGTGAAGCCGTTCACCCTGGAGGACGTGAAGACCGGCCTGGAGCAGGCGGGCGTGCTCGGCATGACCGTCAGCGAGGTTCAGGGTTACGGTCGCCAGAAGGGCCACACCGAGGTCTACCGCGGTGCCGAGTACTCCGTCGACTTCGTCCCGAAGGTTCGGGTCGAGGTGGTCGTGGACGACGCCTCCGTCGACAAGGTCGTCGAGGTCATCGTGGAGGCCGCCCGCACCGGCAAGATCGGTGACGGCAAGGTCTGGGTGACCCCGGTCGACGCCATCGTCCGGGTGCGCACCGGCGAACGCGGTTCCGACGCTCTGTAAGCGGTAACCAGAGCAGCGGAACCAGTGGCGGCCCCGGCCACCGTCGGTGTCGAACCGGCGGTGGCGGGGCCGCCCCCATGTGCGGCGAAGAACTGAATTCAGATGGGTGGTGGTGGGTTGTGGGTTTCCAGCAGGAACGCGACGACAAAACCGAGGCCGAGCAGGTTTCCGGCGGAGCCTCGGACCTGGTCCGGGCCCGCAACCAACTGCTCGCGGAGCACAGCGCCAACGGCCGCGCGGCCCGTCTGGACCCCGAGGCGCTGCGGGAAGCGCTGGTGGATCTCTACGAGCTGTGGCTGACCACCAAGGGCCACGAGGTCGGCATCACGGCCGACAGCGGGCTCGCCCTCGTCGCCGTGGGCGGACTGGGCCGCCGGGAAATGCTGCCCTACTCCGACCTGGATCTGGTGCTGCTCTACGACGACGTCGATCCGCATCGGGTCGCCGAGGTCGCCGATCAGCTCTGGTATCCGCTGTGGGACGCCCACATCAAGCTCGATCACAGCGTGCGCACCGTCCCGCAGGCGCTGCGCGTGGCCGCCGACGATCTCACCGCCGCCCTCGGCATGCTCGAGGCCCGGCACATCGTGGGCGACGACGGTCTGAGCAACCTGCTCATCAGCGGCGTGCGCCGGGACTGGCGCGCCGGAATCCGGTCCCGCTTCGACGCCCTGATCGAACAGGCCCAAACCCGCTGGCGCAGAAGCGGAGACGTCGCGCACCGCGCCGAGCCCGATATCAAGAACGGGCGCGGCGGGCTGCGGGACATCCAGCTGCTGGACGCGCTCGCCATCGCACAACTGACCGACGCCATGCCGGGGCTCGGTCCGGATGTGCCCGGTGGCGGGTTGCAGCAGGCGCATCGCCGCCTGCTGGATGTCCGCACCGAACTGCACCGGGTGGCGGGCCGGGCCCGCGACCAGTTGCGGGCCCAGGACGCCGACGAGATCGGGGCGGCCCTGCGCATCGGGGATCGCTTCGATCTGGCCCGCACGCTCAGTGATGCGGCCCGCACGGTGAGCTACTCCACCGACGTCGGGCTGCGGACCGCAGGGAACGCGCTGCCTCGGCGCGGGCTCGCGCGCTTGCGCCGCGCCCCGGTACGCCGACCACTCGATGAGGGGGTGGTCGAACACTCCGGGGAGGTGGTGCTTGCCCGCGATGCCCGGCCGCAGCGCGATCCCGGGCTGATCCTGCGGGTGGCCGCGGCCTCGGCGCAGACCGGGCTGCCGATGTCGGCGACCACGCTCAACCGGCTCGGCGAGGACGCGCCCGAGCTACGCGAGCCGTGGCCCAAGGAAGCCCTCAACGACCTGCTGGTCCTGCTGGGCACGGGCCGCGGCGCCGTCGATGCCGTGGAGGCGCTGGACCGGACGGGCCTGTGGGGCAGGCTCTTTCCGGAATGGGGCGTGGTGCGCGACCTGCCGCCGCGCGATGCCATGCACACCTGGACCGTGGACCGTCACCTCATGGAGACCGTCGCCCGGGCCGGGGCGCTGTCCACCCGGGTCGCCCGCCCGGACCTGCTGCTGCTGGGCGCGCTGCTGCACGATATCGGCAAGGGCCGCACCGAGGATCACAGCGTGGTCGGTGCGGAGCTGGCCGTCTCCATCGGAAATCGCCTGGGGCTGTGGCCTTCCGACGTGCAGACGCTCGCGGGTGTGGTGCGCCACCACCTGCTGCTGCCCGACACGGCCACGCGGCGCGACATCACCGATTCCGACACCGTGAAGATGGTGATCGACGCCCTCGACGGTGACCCGCAGCTGCTGGAGCTGCTGCACGCCCTGGCCGAGGCCGACGCGCTGGCCACCGGGCCCGGCGTCTGGAACGACTGGAAGGCCTCGCTCATCGGCGATCTCGTGCGCAACTGCCGCACGGCCATGGCGGGCTACGCCCTGCCCGAGCCGACCCCGATTCCCGACGAGCTGCGCGCCCGCGCGGAATCCGGTGGCGTGCACGTGGATCTGAAGCCGGGAGAGAGCCGTTACCAGCATGTGGTCACCGTGGTCGCGCCCGACAATCCGGGTCTGCTCTCCGACGCGGCGGGCGTGCTGGCCGTGCACTCGCTGCGGGTGCTGTCGGCCGAACTCGCCAGTGTGGGCGCCTCGGCCATCGATACCTTCGTCGTGGCACCGCGTTTCGGTGATCCGCCGGACCCGGGCCTGCTGCGCCAGGAACTGATCCGCGCCATCAACGGCGATCTGGATCTGGCCTCGGTGCTGGCCCGCAAGGAGCGCGATGCGGGCGGCGCCCAGCCGAGGCCGTTCGCGCAGGCGCGGCCACGGGTGTTCTGGCACGAGACCGCCGATCCGGGCCGGGTGCTGCTGGAATTGCGTGCCGAGGATCGCATCGGGTTGCTGAGCCGGTTGGCCGCGGCGCTGGCCGAGGCCGGGGTGAATGTCTGCTGGGCGAAGGTGGTGACCATGGGTTCGGCGGTCATCGACTCGTTCTGTCTGGATCTGGGCGCTTCCGACACGCCCGGGCGGCGGGCGGAGATCGAGGCGGCGGTGCTGACGGTGGTGCCGCCACAACAACCGAAGAAACCTCTCGAATCGGACAGCTGAATCGGATCTCCCGGAGGTTTCCCCATTGTTCGCCAGGAACCGGGATTAGCGGGCAAACCGCACGTTTGCCGGTTAATCAGAATGTTGCAGGAGATTTGCTGCAATACCGGTCGGGTGATTCAAGCCACACCCTAGTATTCGCGTGCAAGGTCGATCCGGAGGTCCCAAGCTGTCGCGAGCATGAGGGGAGCAGGTCGGTGGCAATCGAAGTCGTATCCGCGTCGATGATGACCAGCGATTTGACCGCACACATCGCCCGCTGCGTCGGTGGTGATCGCTGGGTGGTCTCCTGGCTGCCGGGGCGCACCCTGAGCGGCCAGCAGGCGGTGACCGCGATGACCATCGCGTCCACCGTCGCCGACCAGGCGCCCTCCGACGCCGAATGGGCGTTGCTGGACGGGCTCGCCCTCGAACTGGGCCTCACCGCCCGCGAGGCGGTCGGTATGGTCGCCACCGAGAACCACGATCTGCGGCGGCCCGGCCCGCGTCCCCGCTCGCTGGAATAGCCGCCGGAACCACTTGCCACGCCGCCTCGTTCGCGCAGGTCCGAGCCTGGCGCAACGGCATCACGCGGATCCCACTACCCTGGTATCTCGAGTGACGTCCCTCGAGATCAGGAGCATCGGTGTTCGAATCCCTTTCCGACCGGTTGGCCGGTGCCCTCAAGGATCTGCGTGGCAAGGGACGCCTGTCGCCGGCGGACATCGACGCGACCGCCCGTGAGATCCGGCTGGCGCTGCTCGAGGCCGACGTGGCGCTGCCCGTGGTGCGCGGCTTCATCGCCAAGATCAAGGAGCGGGCCAAGGGCTCCGAGGTCTCCGCCGCCCTGAATCCGGCGCAGCAGGTCGTCAAGATCGTCAACGAGGAGCTCATCAATATCCTCGGCGGCGAGACCCGGCGGGTGCGGCTGGCCAAGAACCCGCCGACCGTCATCATGCTGGCCGGTCTGCAGGGTGCCGGTAAGACCACCCTCGCGGGCAAGCTCGCCAAATGGCTCAAGGCACAGGGACATACGCCGCTGCTGGTGGCCTGTGACCTCCAGCGTCCCGGCGCGGTCACCCAGCTGCAGGTGGTCGGCGAGCGGGCCGGGGTGCCAGTCTTCGCGCCGCACCCGGGCACCTCCATCGGCGGCGGCGAGAACCCGCTGGGCGTCTCGGCCTCCGACCCGATCGATGTGGCGCGCGCCGGTATCGAAGAGGCGAAGACCAAGCAGTACGACGTGGTCATCGTCGACACCGCCGGTCGCCTCGGCATCGACGAGGAGCTCATGCGGCAGGCCGCGGGCATCCGCGACGCCGTCAACCCCGACGAGACCCTGTTCGTCCTCGACGCCATGATCGGTCAGGACGCGGTCGCCACCGCCGAGGCCTTCCGCGACGGCGTCGGCTTCACCGGTGTCGTGCTCACCAAGCTCGACGGTGACGCCCGCGGTGGTGCGGCCCTGTCGGTGCGTGAAATCACCGGCCAGCCCATCCTTTTCGCCTCCACCGGCGAGAAGCTCGAGGACTTCGACGTCTTCCACCCCGACCGCATGGCCAGCCGCATCCTCGGCATGGGCGACCTGCTCACCCTGATCGAGCAGGCCGAACAGGTCTACGACGCCAAGCAGGCCGAGGAGGCCGCCCGCAAGATCGGCTCCGGTGAGCTGACCCTCGAGGACTTCCTCGAGCAGATGCTGGCCATCCGCAAGATGGGCCCGATCGGCAACCTGCTGGGCATGCTGCCCGGCGCGGGGCAGATGAAGGACGTGCTGGCCCAGGTCGACGACAAGCAGCTCGACCGGGTGCAGGCCATCATCCGCGGCATGACCCCCGCCGAGCGCGCCAACCCCAAGATCATCAATGCCTCCCGCCGCCTGCGCATCGCCAACGGCTCGGGCGTCGCGGTGTCCGACGTCAACCAGCTGGTCGACCGGTTCTTCGAGGCCAGGAAGATGATGGGCGCGATGTCCCGGCAGTTCGGCCTGCCGGGCGCGGGCCGTGGCGGCAAGAACACCAAGAAGGGCAAGAAGGGCAAGAAGGGCGGGCGCGGCCCGACCCCGCCGAAGGTGCGCGGCGGCTTCCCCGGCATGCCCGGCCTCCCGGGCGGCATGCCCGCCGGTATGCCCGACCTCTCCAACCTCCCCGCCGGTCTCAACGAGCTGCCGCCGGGCCTGGAAGGTTTCGACCTCTCGAAGCTGAACTTCCCCAAGAACTGATCCGCGCGAACCTGATTCGGCCCCGCCCCACCCGGGCGGGGCCGAATTGCGTTCCCGGCCAAGGGTCATCCTGCGTTCCGGGCCCGGGGTGATGCGGGCGGGCGCCCTGATCAGCGCCCAGGATTCGATCGGCATCGCCATCGGTGCCCCCAACGCTCAACTGGTCCTGTACGCCGACGACGACCACTGCGCCATGGGTCATGCCGTGCAATGGTCGGAATTATCGGTACGGTTCCTGCGTGACCACTTGGTGTCCTCCGACACGGCAGAACCGGTGATGCGATGTCCGAACCCACCCCGCTCCCGCGCCTGCGCCGCACTCTCGACCGCGGCCGGCGGCGCATCCTCCGCCAGATCGACACCGGCGGCGGGTGGACGATGGTCGGCGAATCCGATGGCGGCGCAGCCGATCTGGTGCCCTCGGCCTGGACCGAGGAGTTCGAGCTGGCCCGCTACGAGCGCCTGGACCTCGCCGACGGGGCCACGGTACTGCCGGTGTGCCCGGTCTCGTTCCGGGACTTCATGCTCTACGAGAAGCATGCCGTGGACGCCGCGCGCGGGATGGCCCGCCGGTTCCTGCCCGCCGGATACCGGCTCGGGCAGGCGTTCGAGACGCTGACCCGCCGGACGTTCCCGGCCTACCGGCCGCACCGGCTCTGGTACGCCCAGCCCATCTACTACCTGTCCAATGCGCTGACCATCGTGCCCTCGGGTGTCCCGATCGCGCCGCCCGCCTACAGTCACGCACTGGATTTCGAACTCGAACTCGGGGTGGTGCTGGGCGCTCCGCTGCGCGACGCGTCGCCGGAGCAGGCGCTGGCCGCGATCGCGGCGGTGGTGGTCGTCAACGACTTCTCGGCGCGGGACGTGCAATTGGCGGAAATGCGGTCGGGTTTCGGCCCGCAGAAGTCCAAGCATTTCGTCAGCTCGATGTCCGGAACGGCGGTCGCCGGTGCGGCGGTGGCCGACCGGCTCGATCGGCTCACGGCCACGGTGGCGATCAATGGGGAGACGGTGTCCCGCACCGGGACCGGGGGCATGCGCTTCTCGCTCGGTGAGGCCATCGCGCATGTCTCGCGCTCCGAGCAGCTGTATCCGGGTGAGCTGCTGGCCACCGGGACCCTGCCCGGTGGCAGCGGTATGGAAGTGGGCCGCTGGCTGGCTCCCGGCGACGAGCTCCGCCTGGAGATCGACGGCATCGGCGTCATCGAACATCGAATCCAGCCGTGATCGATCACCGAATCCGACACTGAGGAGGGGTACGTGAAGATCGACCAGGTTTCCGATTCCGTCTACGTCGTCGCGGGCACGAACGTCAACTGGGCGTTGGTCAGTGACGAGCGCGGTGTGACCGTCGTGGACGCCGGATATCCCGCCGACACCGAGTCGGTGCTGAGCTCGGTGCGCCAGATCGGGCACGAGCTCGGCGATATCGCCGCGGTCCTGCTGACCCATGCGCACCTCGATCACATCGGTGCGATTCCGACCCTGGTCGAACGCCTGGGCGTGCCGGTCTACACCGGCGCCGAGGAGGTCCGGCACGCCAAACGTGAGTACCTGCAACAGATCACGCCCGTGGACATGGTGCGGCAGTTGCGGACTCGGCGTGGGGCGGTCTGGGTCGCGCAGACCCTGCGCGCCTGCGTCGGTCACATCGGGATGACCGTGCCGACCGCTCGAACCGCCGACGCCGACATCCTGGCGGCGCTACCGGGCGGTTTCGTCGAGGTGCCGACGCCCGGTCACACCAACGGTCACACCGCGTACCTGATGCCGTCGGAGGGTGTGCTGTTCTCCGGCGACGCCCTGGTCACCGGCCACCCTCTGTTGCTCGAGACCGGTCTGCAACTTCTTCCGAGCGTGTTCAACCACGATGAGGCGGGGACGCTCGCGAGCGCCCGCGCTCTCTGCACGGTGGAGGCCGGGATTCTGGTTCCCGGGCATGGGCTGCCGGTCCGGCACGACCTGTCGAGCCTGCTGGGCGATTTCGCCCGGCCGTGATCGTCGCGGTGAGGTCAGATCGGCAGGCAGGGGTTGTCGTTCCCGGGCGTGACCTTGGTGCTGCCGGTGCTCAACCCGATACTGCAGAGGATCACGGCCACGATCGAGATGGGCGCCGCGGCCGAGGCGGTGATCATGCCCGGATCCCAGTTGATTCCGAACGCGCTGGACCCCGAGCTGGTCGCTACGGGGGCGGCGGTGGTGTCCGGGGACGGCTGGTCGAGAGAGACGGGCGCGGCCTGTGCGGTGGCGCCGACTGCGGTGACGGTCGCGCCGATCGCCAACGTGGCGATGGTCAGGCGGATTCGATTGCGGGCGAACAACGATGACATGGGTGGGCCTCCAGCGAGATGATGTGCGACCCGCTGGTAAACGGATATTGAAACTCGCGTCCTTCAAATTTTGAATGCCGCGGGGGACAGGTGCATACGCACGGCGCCACAGGCGCAGCGGGTGTAGCTGACGATGCCCTCGGAGGTGCGGTGGCGCGAAAGGACTTGGAAGGGTTGGGCTGTGGGCCAGCCGCAGTGGCGACACTGTCGGTCCGATTCGGCTACGGGACGCGAATACTGAACTGACCGTGCTGCACGACGATCCGGTCCCGGTCCGCCGTCACCTGTCCGCGGTGCGGCGGGGCAGCGCCGCGCATCCGGTGATCGCGGCCGGGCTGGATGCCATTCGCGGGCTTTGCCGGGAGCGCACCGATATCACCGTGCTCGACGACTGATGCGATAGTGGACCCGGATTCGTGTCGAGACATACCGTCCAGGCGAGGAGGTCGGCATGCGGCTGCATTTCCGCGGCGTGGTCCTGCCCGATGACGAAGTCCGCGACCTCTGGGTGCGCGGCGGCCGGATCTCCGCGGAGCCGATTCCCGACGCCGACACCGTGGAGGCCTCCGGCTGGATCGTGCCCGGCCTGGTCGACGCCCACTGCCATGTCGGCATCAAATACGGCGGCGGACACGAGGATTCGGCGGGCGCGGTCGCCCAGGCCGAGATTGAGCGGGACGCGGGCGCCCTGCTGCTGCGCGATGCGGGCTCGCCCATCGACACCCGTTTCATCGACGACCGCGACGACCTCCCGCGCATCATCCGCGCGGGCCGCCACATCGCCCGCCCCCGGCGCTACATCCGCGAACTCGGCATCGAACTCGACGACGAGCGCGACCTGCCCGAGATCGTCGCCGAGCAGGCCCGCCGCGGCGACGGGTGGGTCAAGATCATCGGCGACTGGATCGACCGCGCGATCGGCGACCTCGCCCCACTGTGGTCCGACGACATCCTGAAGGCCGCCATCGATGCCGCCCATGGCGAAGGCGCCCGGGTCACCGCCCACGTCTTCGGCGAGGACGCCCTGCCCGGCCTGCTGAACGCCGGCATCGACTGCATCGAGCACGGTACCGGCCTCACCGACGACACCATCGCCCTGATGGCCGCCCGCGGCACCGCCCTCGTCCCCACCCTCGTCAATATCGACACCTTCCCCGGAATCGCCGACGGCGCAACCAAATTCCCCACCTACGCCGCCCACATGCGCGACCTGCACCGCCGCTCCCGCGCCACCGTCGCCGAGGCCCACGAGGCCGGCGTCCCCATCTACACCGGCACCGACGCCGGCGGCTCCATCCGCCACGGCCGCATCGCCGACGAGATCGCCGCCCTCGCCGGCGCCGGCTTCACCCCCCACAACGCCCTCGGCGCCTCGTCCTGGCAGGCCCGCACCTGGCTCGGCCGCCCAGGCATCGAACCCGGCGCCCCCGCCGATTTCGTTGTGTACCAAGAAGACCCACGCGAGAACCTGGCCGCGCTCGCCACCCCCTCCTGGGTGGTATTACGCGGCCGCGTCTACAACCGCCGCGACCCGGTCACCAGCCACCGCTGAGCTCCGGGTGCTGAGGCGACGAGAATTGCTTGTTCAGCGTATGGAACGCGCATATCCCGCACATGGAACCATGTCGATTGGATTGAATCCGGCACAGCCGGATACGCCATTCGGACCGGTACACCCGGTCGAGGTGGCAACCGCCGAGTTGCGCTGAAGACTCGCCCATTTCCTCGGAATCGGTAACCGAATCCGTCACTCGGCACCACGATCTGGGTGCGCCGTAGGGGAGGGGCCGGTCGGGCGGGTCTGGCGATTCGGCTGCGCATTCAAAGTGAATCGGTCATGCTTCAGACGTTTGTTGTTTCGACTCGATGAGGAGATGACCGTGGGGTCTATCGAAACCCTGGCCATTAGCGTGTTGGCCGGTTTGATCGTGAAGCTGCTGACGTCCGGGAGCTCCGGGCCCGGCCCGGTTCAGCCGTAGGCTCTGCGTGAGACGCAGCCCATCGGGGTCGTACCCGGTGGGCTGTGGTGTTCCCGGGCCGGGTCGGGGCGATTTCTCCGGGCCGCCGGTGCTCTGGCAGAATGGACGACCGTCCTCATCGAGGACAGTGTCAGCCCGTCTCCGGTTCCGTACCGCGCGGCGGTCACAGCACTTGACGCAAAACCGGGTCCACCTCGTGTGGGCTGCTGAATTGCGACGTGACCAACCATTTGAAAGGCATCAGCTCATGGCTGTTCGTATCAAGCTGACCCGTATGGGCAAGATCCGCAACCCGCAGTACCGCGTCGTCATCGCCGACGCCCGTACTCGTCGTGACGGCCGCGCCATCGAGTCCATCGGCAAGTACCACCCGAAGGAAGAGCCGTCGCTCATCGAGATCGACTCGGAGCGCGCTCAGTACTGGCTGGGTGTCGGCGCGCAGCCGACCGAGCCGGTGAAGCGTCTGCTGGAGATCACCGGCGACTGGCAGAAGTTCAAGGGCCTGCCGGGCGCCGAGGGCACCCTGAAGACCAAGGCCCCGAAGCCGTCCAAGCTGGACCTGTTCAACGCCGCGCTGGCCGCCGCCGAGAACGAGCCGGTCGCCGAGGCCGTCACCCCGAAGAAGAAGGCCGCCAAGAAGGACGAGGCCGCCGAGGCCGAGGCCGCTGAGGCCACCACCGAAGCCGCCGAGTAATGAGTGCCGTTGTCGCCGATGCCGTCGAGCACCTGGTGCGCGGCATCGTCGCCAATCCCGACGACGTCCACGTCGAGCTGATCACCAGCCGTCGCGGCCGGACCGTCGAGGTGCACGTGCACCCGGATGATCTGGGCAAGGTGATCGGTCGTGGCGGTCGTACCGCGACCGCCCTGCGCACCCTGGTCGCCGGGATCGGCGGTAAGGGCATTCGCGTCGACGTGGTCGACACGGATCAGTAGATGGAACTGGTCGTCGGGCGGGTCGCCAAGTCACACGGTGTGCGTGGCGAACTCGTCGTAGAAGTCCGCACCGACGAGCCGGAACTGCGGTTCGCGCCCGGCAGCGTCCTCAAGGGGAAGCTGCCGCGCGCGAAGCAGACGCAGGAATTCGAAGTGGAGTCGGTCCGGGAGCACTCGGGCCGGCTTCTCCTGCGTCTGGACGGCGTCGCCGACCGCACGGCCGCGGATGCGTTGCGGGGCATGCTCTTCGTGGTGGACTCCGCGGATCTGCCACCGTCGCAGGATCCGGACGAGTACTACGATCACGAACTCGAGGGCCTGCGCGTCGAACTCGGCGACGGCACCCAGGTCGGCACCGTCAACGAGGTGCTGCATTCCGCTGCGGGAGAACTGCTTTCGATCAAGGCCGGGGATGCGTTCCCGCCCGCGGGCCGGGAGATCCTGGTGCCGTTCGTGCTGGCCATGGTGCCGACGGTGTCGGTCGCCGACGGCCTGATCGTCATCGACCCGCCCGAGGGCCTGCTGGACCCGGAGTAGCGGCGTGCGAATCGACGTAGTCACGATCTTCCCCGAATACCTCGAGCCGATGCGAGCGGCCTTGCTGGGCAAGGCGATCGACAAGGGTCTGCTCGAGGTCGAGGTGCACGACCTGCGCCGCTGGACCCACGACGTCCACAAGTCGGTGGACGACACCCCGTACGGCGGCGGGCCGGGCATGGTCATGAAGCCGACCGTGTGGGGCGACGCCCTCGACGAGGTGTGCCCGGACGATGCGCTCCTGGTGGTGCCGACTCCGGCGGGCGTGCCGTTCACGCAGGAGACCGCGCAACGGTGGTCCGCCGAACAGCACATCGTGTTCGCCTGCGGGCGCTACGAGGGCATCGACCAGCGCGTCTTCGACGATGCCGCGCGCCGGGTGCGCGTCGAAGAGGTCAGCATCGGCGACTACGTGCTCATCGGCGGCGAGGCCGCCGTGCTGGTCATGACCGAGGCGTTCGTCCGGCTGATCCCGGGCGTCCTCGGCAATCAGCAATCCCACGAACAGGATTCGTTCTCCGACGGTCTCCTGGAAGGCCCCTCCTACACCCGGCCGGTGTCCTGGCGCGGCCTCGACGTCCCCGAAATCCTGTTGTCCGGCAACCATGCCAAGATCGCCGGGTGGCGGCACGAACAGTCGCTGCGCCGCACGGCCGAACGCAGGCCCGACCTCCTACCGGATAACCTGGGCCATGCGTGAAGGAGAGTCGATCATGCGTGAAACCAGAGGATTTCTCAGCGCGACGCTGGCCGGGCTGGCCCTGTTCGCCGCGATGTTCGGCGGCGGTAAGGCGGTCGCGGACAACCTCGATGTGCTATTCCTGAGTCATCTGGGCGACCAGACGGTCGCGTCGCCCGGCTACGAGGACACCGCGGACGGGCAGCGCCTGATCGCCGAGGGCAAGGACATCTGCGCCCACCTGCGCGCGGGCACCCCGGTTGTAGCGACCGACCAGTGGGGATTCGGGGAAAGGCTCGCCCGCGCGGCCGTCTCGGTGTACTGCCCCGAATTCAAGGCGTCCCCAAGAGATTTCGGCTGACGGTGAAATTCGGTACGTAACAACTGATTTCGCGAGGATCGGGGTAACTCCCCGGGTACGCCCAGACCTGATTCGGCACCCGGCGCAGGCACGCATGCGTCACGGGTGACGGCTCTCGGCGGGGCGCTGAAGTCTCGGAGAGGCGGGGCAGTGACCGAATCCTGTGTGGGCCTTGCACGCACTGTCGGGTGGCGGCGGTAGTGTCTGCGGGCGTGACGACAGCCTCCGAAACCGTCAGCGCAGCATCCGCAGGTGCCGCATCCACGGGTGCAGTGAGCACCGAGAGCACCGTCCGCCTCGCCAGCGTCGGCCGGCGTATCGCCGACGAGCTGGGGGTGCGCGAGGAGCAGGTGCGCTCCGCCGTCGAACTACTGGACGCCGGGTCGACCGTGCCGTTCATCGCCCGCTACCGCAAGGAAGTCACCGGCGGACTCGACGACGCCCAGCTACGCACCCTCGACGAGCGCCTGAGCTACCTGCGTGAACTCGACGAGCGCCGGGGCTCGATCATCGAATCCATCCGCAGCCAGGGCAAATTGGACGAGGCGCTGCACGCGCAGATCATGCTCGCCGACACCAAGGCCCGCCTCGAGGACATCTACCTGCCCTACAAGCCCAAGCGGCGCACCAAGGCGCAGATCGCGCGCGAGGCCGGGCACGAGCCCGTGGCCGACGCACTGCTGACCGACCCGACCACCGATCCCGCGCAGTACAACGCCGAACAGCTCGACGGCGCGCGGGCCATCCTGGTGGAGCGTTTCGCCGAGGACGCCGACCTGGTCGGTGAACTGCGCGAGCTCATGTGGGAGCGCGGGCAGATGAGCTCGACGGTGCGCGCGGGCAAGGAGGAGGCGGGCGCGAAGTTCGCCGACTACTTCGAATTCTCCGAGCCCTTCAGCAAGCTGCCCTCGCACCGCATCCTGGCGCTGCTGCGCGGCGAGAAGGAAGAGGTGCTCAACCTGCACCTCGAACCCGACACCGAGACGGCGTCCGATGCGGGCTCCGCAAGCTCCGCCCGTGGCGAGGACGGGCAGCGCTCGATCTACGAGGGCCGCATCGCCATCAAGTTCGGGATCGCCGATCAGGGCCGCGCCGCCGACTCCTGGCTGCTGGACACCGTGCGCTGGGCGTGGCGGACCAAGCTGCAGGTCAGCATGGGCATCGACACCCGAATGCGGTTGCGGCAGTCCGCCGAACGCGATGCCGTCGACGTGTTCGCGGCCAACCTGCGCGACCTGCTGCTCGCGGCGCCCGCCGGCACCCGCTCGACCATGGGCCTGGACCCGGGCTACCGCACCGGTGTGAAGGTCGCCGTCGTGGACGCCACCGGCAAGGTGGTCGCCACCGAGGTCATCTACCCGCACAAGCCGCAGGGGCAGACCGAGAAGTCCCTGGCCGTGCTGGGCGCATTGGTCGCCCGCTTCAATGTCGAGCTCATCGCCATCGGCAACGGCACCGCCTCTCGCGAGACCGACGCCCTTGCCGCCGAACTGATCTCGCGCATCCCCGAGAACAAGCCCACCAAGATCGTGGTCTCCGAGGCGGGCGCGTCGGTGTACTCGGCCTCCGCATACGCCTCGCAGGAACTGCCCGACATGGACGTGTCGCTGCGCGGCGCCGTCTCCATCGCCCGCCGGCTCCAGGACCCGCTGGCCGAACTGGTGAAGATCGACCCGAAGTCCATCGGCGTCGGCCAGTACCAGCACGACGTCTCCGAAACCCTGCTGGCCCGCTCGCTGGGCGCGGTCGTCGAGGACGCGGTGAACGCCGTCGGCGTCGACGTGAACATCGCCTCCGTCCCGCTCCTGTCCCGGGTCTCGGGCATTTCCAACTCGATCGCGGAAAGCATTGTGGCGCACCGCGATGCCAACGGCCCGTTCCGCAGTCGCGCCGCACTCAAGGATGTCCCGCGCCTGGGCCCCAAGGCGTTCGAACAGTGCGCGGGCTTCCTCCGCATCCGCGAGGGCGACGACCCGCTGGACACCTCCGGCGTGCACCCCGAGGCGTACCCCGTGGTCCGGCGCATCCTCGATGCCAGCGGTAAGGGCGTGCAGGAGATCATCGGCAACACCTCCGCCCTGCGCGCCCTGCGGCCGGCCGACTTCACCGATGAGCGGTTCGGTGTCCCGACCGTCACCGACATCATCGCCGAACTCGAGAAGCCCGGCCGCGACCCTCGGCCCGAATTCAAGACCGCCGAATTCGCCGCGGGCATCGAGAAGGTCGCCGACCTGAAGCCCGGCATGGTGCTCGAGGGCGTCGTCACCAATGTGGCCGCCTTCGGCGCCTTCGTCGACATCGGCGTCCACCAGGACGGCCTGGTCCACGTCTCGGCCATGTCCCACAACTTCGTCAAGGACCCTCGCGAGGTCGTGAAGTCCGGCGACGTCGTGAAGGTCAAGGTCCTCGAGGTCGACGTCCAGCGCCAGCGCATCGGCCTGTCGCTGCGCCTCGACGACGAGCCCGGAAACGCCAAGCCCGACCGCGCCGACCGCGGCCCGCGCAACAACCAGGGCGGCGGCCAGCGCGGCGGCAACCGCGACAACCGGCAGGGCGGCCAAGGTGGCCAGCGCCAGGGTGGACAGCGTCAGGGCGGCGGCAACCGCAATCAGCCCGCCCCCAGCGGTTCGATGGCCGACGCCCTCCGCCGCGCCGGCTTCGGCCGCTGACCGGCCGATTCCGAACCACCCGTTCGGCCGCACCCACACCCGGGTCCGGCCGGACGGCCGTTTCCGAACTTGGACCGACACGGCTAGCCGAGTGGCGAGCCGACCCGGTGCAGGGTGCCATCGGGGTCGACGTAGCCGAATTCCCTCAGGCCGTAATCGGTGTCGACCGGGGTGGTGAGGCGGCCGGGCAGGTCTGCGGCGGCCCACTCCGCGTGCAGCGCGTCGGCGTCGGAGACGTAGAGGTAGATGGCTGCGGCGGTTCGTATCGAGTCGTGTTCGTCCCACTCGGTGAGGTGCAGGGATACGTGGCCGCGGTCGGCGAAGCCGTAGTGAGCGTCCCCCTCGTAGGCGTGGACGCTGAACCCGAGGCGGCGATAGCGGGCCAGGGCGGCGTCGAGGTCGAGGACCGGGATCACGGGGGCGACGCGCTCGAAGGTGATGTCGTCCGGCATGGAAGCTCCGAAAAATGAAGACGCCGAGGCGGTCCCGGTTCGGAGGCGCCTCGGCGTGTTCGTGGTGGGTTATTCGACGCCGAGGGAGACCTCGGTGGATTTGATGAGGACCTTGACGGGCTTGCCGTCGGCGAGACCCAGGTCGTCGGCGGCGTCGCGGGTGATGGAGGAGGTGATCTCGTCACCACCTGCGAGGCGGATGCGCACCACCGCCATGGCCTCGCCGCGGGTGACCTGGGTGACTGTTCCATCGAGTTGGTTTCGTGTACTCAGTCGCATGGTGGTGAGCCTAGTCACCGGTGGCCGCCATTTCGATGGTGGCTGGAAGGTTGCTCTATATCGTCGCGACCGCATGTGATCTTTCCGTGCGGGTCGGCGGCGCGGGTAGCGTGGCGGGGGTTGGCGTTCGCACGAGGGTTTCGGAGGCGACAGGGGCATGCACGTGCATCGGTGGTGGGAAGATGTCGTGGTGGCACACGGCAGATTGCCATTGGCATGCCTGCTTCTGGGGTTCATCGTGGGGTTCCTGCTGATCCGAATCAGCGTGCGGCTCATCCGCAAACAGGTGCGCTGGTGGCCGGGCAATGTGCGGGCCGGGGACGTGCACATCCACCACATGGTGTTCGGGGTGATCCTGGTGCTCGGCTCCGGCGTCGGGTTCGTGACGCTGTATCAGAGCAGCGTCGGCGTCACCAGTGCGTTGGCCGCGGTGTTCGGGCTCGGCGCGGCGCTGGTGCTCGACGAGTTCGCGCTCATCTACTACCTGCGCGACGTGTACTGGGAGGAGCAGGGCCGCACCTCGGTCGATGCGGTGTTCGTCGCCCTTGCCGTGACCGGGCTGCTGCTGCTCGGTTTCCATCCGCTGTGGTTGCTGAACATCGGCAATATTCGTGATCTCCGGACCGATCAGAATGTTCCCGAGCGGCTGTTCACGATCGGGTTCGCGTTCGGGAATCTGCTGCTGGCGGCCATTGTCATTGCCAAGGGCAAGATTTGGACCGGTCTGTTCGGAATGTTCTTCCCGCCGCTGCTGGTCATCGGCGCGCTGCGGCTGAGCCGCCCGGGCGCACCCTGGGCGCGCTGGCGCTATGCCGCCGGCTCGGGCCTCATGCGGCGTGCGGTGCGGCGCGAGCGCCGCTATCGCCGCCCGGTGATCCGGGCCAAGATCTTCGTGCAGGACCTGCTGGCGGGCAAGCCCGATGCCGCGCACGTGCTCCGCGCCGCCGAGGAGGAGCTGGCACGGACCGTGGTCCCGGCCCCGCCCGCGCCGCTCTCGGCCCACCTGCACCTCATGCACGGGCGCAAGCACGGGGATCGGCCCTTCGAGCCCGGGTCCGCGGAGCGTCCCCCAGAATCGGTCGATAGCCAATGAGTTGCTGACTGTCGGTCGGCGTGCCAGTGTTGAGCCATGGGCTACGTTGTGGGCGACTATCTGCTCGATCGGCTCCGGGAACTCGGCGTCACCGAAATCTTCGGCGTCCCCGGCGATTTCAATCTGCAGTTCCTCGACCATGTCATCGCCCACCCCGACATCCGCTGGATCGGCAGCGCCAACGAGCTGAACGCCGGCTACGCCGCCGACGGCTATGCCCGCCTGCGCGGCATCGGCGCGGTCGTCACCACCTACGGCGTGGGCGAGCTGAGCGCGGTCAACGCCATCGCGGGCAGCTACGCCGAGCATGTGCCCGTGGTGCACATCGTCGGCGTGCCCGCCAAGGACATCCAGGCCGGTCACCGCGTCATCCACCACACCCTCGGCGACGGCGACTTCCACCACTTCCGCCGGATCGCCGCCGAAGTCACCTGTGCGCAGGCCGATCTCGGCGCGGCCGACGCCTGCCAGGAGATCGACCGGGTGCTGAATTCGGTTCGCGTGCACCGCCGTCCGGGGTATCTCATGCTGGCCACCGATACCGCGCGGGTGGAGGTGTCCCCGCCCGCCACGCCGCTGGCGCCGTCCGCCGACTTCTCGAGTGCGGGCGCGCGGGCAGCCTTCGCGCAGGCGGCACGCGAATTCCTCGGCGGCCGGAGGGTGACCGTCCTCGCGGACATCTTCGTCGACCGGGTCGGAGCGACCGACCGGTTGCGCACCCTGGTCGGCCCGACCCCGGGACAACCGCACGGACTCCCGCACGCCACCCTGGCCTGGGGCAAGACCGTGGTCGACGAATCCGCCCCGAACTTCCTCGGCGTCTACACCGGCGCGGCCTCCCCGCCGCAGGTACGTGCCGCCGTCGAGGACGCCGACCGCCTGGTGACCGTCGGAGTCCAGTACACCGACAGCATCACCGCGGGTTTCAGCCACCGCATCGACCCGCACCGCGCCATCGATATCGGTCCCGAGCGCACGGTGATCGGGGGAGTCGACGCCTTCGCGCCGCTGTCGCTCACCGCGGCACTGGAGATCCTCACCGAGCTCGCCCTCGAATTCGCCGCTCCCGCACCGATTCCCGCCCCGGCGGCCGCCGCCCCGGACGCCCCGCCCGCCGTGGACGCCCCGCTCACCCAGGCCGCCCTGTGGCCCCTGGTCGCGGCAGCGCTGGGCAACAACAACATTGTGGTAGCCGACCAGGGCTCGGCCTTCTTCGGCCTCGCCACGCTGCGCATGCCGACCGGCATCACCTTTCTCGGCCAGCCGCTGTGGGGCTCGATCGGCTATGCCCTCCCGGCCGCCCTCGGCGCGGGCATCGCCTGCCCCGACCGTCGCGCGGTCCTCGTCATCGGCGATGGCGCCGCCCAGCTTTCGATCCAGGAGCTGGGCACCTGGATCCGCGAGCAGCTGAACGGCGTGATCATCCTGGTCGACAACGACGGCTATGCCATCGAACGCGCCATCCACGGCCCGGCCGCCCCGTACAACGAAATCGCCCCGTGGCGCTGGCCCGAACTCCCGCACGCCTTCGGCGGCGACGACGAGTCCGTCCTGACCCTCCGCGCGACCACGGTCGGCGAGCTGCAACACTGTCTGAATGCCGCGACGGACGAGCAGGACCGGCTGGTCTTCCTGCAGGTGATCACCGGCGCCACCGACTACCCGCCGCTGGTCTCGGACATCGCCTCCGCCCTCACCCGCGCGAATACCCGTACGTAGGGGCCGATTAACCGCGTGATCCCGGCGTCTGGCACAATGTTCAGGTTGCTTTGGGCGCGCTGTGCCCAGGCACCGCCCAAATATCCGGAGCACGAACCGGTAGAGCACCCTCCCCGGGTAGCCGCCAGGTTCCTCTGTTCGCGCGAACTCCAATAAGGACGGACATGAACACCCTCGACTTCGTCGACGCAAGCTCGCTGCGCAGCGACATCCCGGACTTCCGCCCGGGTGACACGGTCAACGTGCACGTGAAGGTTATCGAAGGCAACAAGGAGCGCATCCAGGTCTTCAAGGGCGTCGTCATCCGCCGCCAGAACGGTGGCATCCGCGAGACCTTCACCGTGCGCAAGGTTTCGTTCGGTGTCGGCGTGGAGCGCACCTTCCCGGTGCACAGCCCCAACCTGGACAAGATCGAGGTCGTGACCCGCGGTGACGTGCGTCGCGCCAAGCTGTACTACCTGCGCGATCTGCGCGGCAAGGCCGCCAAGATCAAGGAAAAGCGCTGAAGTAGTCGCAGCCCCCGCTGAGCCCGTGATCGGCTCGGCGCAGGATCGACAGTCGGCTCGCCGACAACGAGTAGCCCGGCACCGCATGGTTCTTCGCGGTGCCGGGCTACTCTGTTCCGGTGGCAGACGAGAGCGAGTCGGTGACGAAGTCCGGGTCGGGCAACGGCAATGGGGCGAAGACGCCCGAGGCGCCCGAGGCACCCCAGCCGAAGTCGAAGAAGAAGCAACGACCGTTCTGGCAGGAACTGCCCATCCTGATCGGTTTCGCGGCGCTGATCGTGGCGTTGCTGGTGACCTTCATCGGCCGGCCCTACGTCATTCCGTCGCAGTCCATGGAACCCACCCTGCACGGCTGCGCGGGCTGCACCGGCGACCGCATCTATGTCGAGAAGTTGAGCTACTACTTCGGCGATCCCGAGCCGGGCGACGTGGTGGTGTTCGTGGGCCCGACCAGCTCGTGGAACAGCCACTACAAGTCGATCCGGTCCTCAACCACCGTGGTGCGCGGGGTGCAGAACTTCCTGTCCTTCTTCGGCCTGGTGCCGCCGGACGAGAACGATCTGGTGAAGCGGGTGATCGCCACGGGTGGGCAATCGGTCAAATGCTGTGACGCGCAAGGCCGGATCCTGGTCAAGGACGACAGCCCCGGCGCCGACTGGAAGCCGCTCGACGAGCCGTACGTGAAGTTCAACAACCCCTTCGACCCCCAGCACCCGGACGTGCAGTTCAACGCGGGCGGTCGTGCCTTCCCCGAGATCAAGGTGCCCGCCGGCAATCTGTGGGTGATGGGTGACAACCGCGCCGAGTCCGCCGACTCCCGTTACCACATGAAGGACGAGCTGCAGGGCACCGTGCCGGTGAAGGACGTGCGCGGCAAGGCCGTGTTCAAGATCTGGCCGCCGAGCCGGATGGGTCCGGTCCGGGCGCAGGACCCGCAGTAGAAGCGAGAATCGCGGGATAATCGACCGGTGGGGAAGATGGCGAGGGCCGCCGAGTCCGGTGTGAGCCGGAAGGCGAGCGGCGGCAAGAAGATTCAGCGGATCGACCGCGGTGACTGGCCGCCGCGCGTGGTCATGCGGCAGGCTGGCGGGCTACGCACCCTGGAAGCCGCGCTGATCCGCAGCGGCCTCGGTCCGGTCGCGGGCGTCGACGAGGCCGGGCGCGGCTGCGCGGCGGGCCCGCTGGTGGTGGCCTCCTGCCTGCTGCCACCCAAGGCCTATGCTTCCCTCGCCGGTCTCGACGACTCGAAGAAGCTCACCGAGAACGCCCGCGAACAGCTGTTCCCCATCATCAAGCGGCTCGCGCTGGCCTGGGAGGTGGTGGTCGTCCCGGCCTGGGAGATCGACGCCATCGGCATCCACGTGGCCAATATCGAGGGCATGCGGCGTGCGGTGGCCGGGCTGGATCCGGTGCCCGGCTACGTGCTCACCGACGGCTTCCGGGTGCCCGGCATCCCGGTGCCGTCGCTGCCGGTGATCGGCGGCGACGCCTCGGCGGCCTGCATCGCCGCGGCCAGCGTGCTGGCGAAGGTGACCCGTGACCGCATCATGGTGGAGATGGACGAGCTATACCCGGGCTACGGATTCGCCGCCCACAAGGGCTACAACACCCCCGAGCACAATGAGGCGCTGACCCGTCTCGGCATCACCCCCGAGCACCGCCGTTCGTGGCGAAACGTCCGGGAGACCGGCCGAGTGGCTACCGACACGGCGTATGCGGGATGATGTCTCTACACCCAGTTGGGCGACAAGGAGGACGTTCCACCCGATGAGCGCCGAGGACCTCGAGAAGTACGAAACCGAGATGGAGCTATCCCTGTACCGCGAGTACAAGGACATCGTCGGGCAATTCTCGTACGTGGTGGAGACCGAACGTCGCTTCTACCTCGCCAATTCCGTCGAACTGCGGCCGCAGAACGCCGATGGCGAGGTGTACTTCGAGGTACGGATGTCGGATGCATGGGTGTGGGACATGTACCGGCCGGCGCGCTTCGTGAAGCACGTTCGCGTGATCACCTTCAAAGACGTGAATATCGAGGAGCTGGAGAAGACCGACCTGCGGCTTCCTGACTGATCCACAGGCCGCAGGTTATCCACAGGCTCACTCTTTTCCCAGTTCGGCATGGCCGGGTCCGCCACGGGCCCGGCCATGCTGGCTGAATGGCACAGCATCTGGCGCTGGGAGCGCAGGGGGAGGAACTGGCCGCGGACTTTCTCCGCGCCGCCGGCATGGAGATCGTCGCCCGCAATTGGCGATGCCGCTTCGGCGAGCTCGACGTCATCGCCCGCGAGGGCGAGGTGACGGCCTTCGTCGAGGTCAAAACCCGCCGCACCCTGACCTGCGGCCCACCCGAGGAAGCCGTCACCTACCTCAAACAGCGCCGCATTCGCGAACTCGCCACCCGCTGGCTGCGCGAACAGCACGGCCCATTTCTGCGCATCCGCTTCGACGTGGTTGCCGTCCTCCTGCGTCCGGGCCGTACCCCGGAAATCCGCCACCTGAAGGCGGTGTTCTGAAATGCCTTTGGGCAGAGCCTATTCCGTCGCCGTCAACGGCGTAGAGGGCCAACTCGTAGAAATAGAAGCCGACATAGGCCAGGGCCTCCCCTCGGTCCACCTGGTCGGCCGCCCCGACACCACCCTCCAGGAATCCCGCGACCGCGTCCGCGCCGCCGTCACCAATACGGGTGAGAAGTGGCCTGACGGCCGCGTCGTCCTCGCCCTGTCCCCGGCCACGCTGCCGAAGGTCGGCAGCGTGTACGACGTCGCTCTGGCCGGCGCCGTGCTGGACGCGGCCGGAGTGATCCCGTCGAATCGGCTCTCGGAGTCGGTGCTGCTGGGTGAACTGGCATTGGATGGCCGCGTGCGCCGGGTGCGCGGCATTCTTCCGGCGGTACTGGCGGCGCGGAACGCGGGGCGGCGCACCGTCATCGTCCCGACGGCCGCCCTGCCCGAGGCCGGCCTGGTCGACGGCATTCGCGTCCTGGGGGCGTCGACGCTGCTCGAATTGCTGGATTGGCTGCGTGGCGGCGGTGAGCTCGCGCTTCCCGATCCGGTCCAGCCGACGGCCGAGACAGCGATCGGGGACCTGCGCGAGGTGGTGGGCCAGGACGAGGCGCGCTGGGCCCTGGAGGTGGCCGCGGCGGGCGGGCATCACCTGCTGCTGACCGGCCCGCCCGGCATCGGGAAAACCATGTTGGCGCAACGGCTTCCAGGCTTGCTGCCGCCGCTGCGCGAACGGGATTCCCTGGAGGTGACCGCAATTCACTCGGTGGCGGGCACACTGTCCGACGATGCTCCGCTGATCACCGCGCCGCCCTTCGTGGCACCCCATCATTCGTCGTCGGTCACGGCGATGATCGGCGGCGGTTCGGGGTCCGCCCGGCCCGGGGCGGTCAGCTGCGCCCATCGCGGCGTCCTGTTCCTGGACGAGTGTGCCGAGATCGGCAGCAAGGTCCTCGAGGCGCTGCGAACTCCCTTGGAGGAAGGCGAGGTTCGCATCGCGCGCCGGGACGGGGTGTCCCGTTTCCCGGCCCGATTCCAACTCGTCCTCGCGGCCAACCCGTGCCCGTGCGCACCCGCCCGCGATATCGACTGCATCTGCGCGCCCCTGGCCCGCCGCCGCTACCTCGGCAAACTCTCCGGCCCGCTGATGGATCGCATCGATCTCTCGGTGCAGATGCACGCCCAGGCCGCCGGAGCCTTCACCGGCGACGAGGTCGAGAGCAGCGAGGAGGTCCGCGCCCGCGTGACGGCGGCACGGAACGCGGCGGCCCGACGATGGGTCGAACTCGGCATGACCACCAATGCGGAGGTGCCCGGCCACGTTCTCCGCCAACGCTTCCGGTTGCCCCGTGAGGCGCTCGCCCCGGTCGAGAACGCCCTCCAGCACGGCCGCATGTCCGCCCGCGGCGCCGACCGCGCGATCAGAGTTGCCTGGACTGTCTGTGACCTGCGTGGCGGTGAGGTGCCCAGCGCCCAGGACGTACTGCAGGCATTGAGCTTTCGACAGCGAGGTGGAGCATGAGCGAGACGACGGACAACCCCGATTCGATGCAGCGTACTGGCGTACGCCACGAATTCACTTCGGCCTCAGGGGATGTGGCGGCGAAAGCATCGCTTGTGCCTACCTCTGGAAGTGCTGCCGGTGCAACCGACACCGGACTTGGTCAGCCTGGTTCGGTCGGCATAACCGATTCCGGGTCACGTGCACCCGGTCACGTCAGCGAATTCGGCCGGGGCTCCGGGTGGACGGGGGCGAAGCACGGCGCGAAAGGCGCTGTCGGCGGGGCGGTTGCGGGTGGTAGTGCGGATGAGAGGCGGTTGGCTTGGGTGTATTTGTCGCGGGTGGTGGAGGGGCCCTGTGCGGCGTTGTCGGCGTTGATCGGGTCGGTGGGGGTGGTGGAGGCGGCGCGGGCGGTGCGGGAGTGGGCATTGCCCGAGGTGTTGCGGGGGCCTACCGAGCTGCGGCGGGGAATCGACCGGGCGGAAAGGGATTTGGCGTATATCGAGCGGTTGGGTGGGCGGGTGGTGACGCCGGACGATGCGGAGTGGCCGGCCTGGCGGATGCTCGGGCTGGGGCAGCTGGATCCGGCGCAGGATGCGGATGCGGCTGTGCCGCTGGTGTTGTGGGTGCGGGGGCCGCGGTCGCTGCTGGAGACCACCGAGCGGGCTATCGCGGTGGTGGGGGCGCGGTGCAGCACCGGGTACGGGAATCATGCGACCGGCGAGATTGCCGGTGAGCTCGCGGCGCGCGGGTGGACGATCGTGTCCGGGGCGGCGTTCGGGATCGACGGGATGGCACACCGGGCCGCATTGGCCGTCGGCGGGATGACGATCGCCGTGCTCGCCTGCGGTCCGGATCGGCCGTATCCCGTGCAGCACGATCAGCTGCTGGCCGAGATCGTCGATACCGGTCTGGTCGTCACCGAGTACCCACCCGGCACCTCCGCGCGCAAACACCATTTCCTGGCCCGCAATCGGCTGATAGCCGCCTTCGCGGACGGTGTCGTGGTGGTGGAGGCCGGGATGCGCAGCGGGGCGCGCAACACGGTGAAATGGTGCCGCCGGCTGGGCCGGCCCGCGATGGCCGTTCCCGGCCCGGTCACCTCGGCCGCCTCCGTCGGCTGCCACCGCATGATCCGCGAGGGCGAAGCCTTCATCGTCACCCGCGCCGAGGACATCCTCGACGAAGCCGGGCCGCTGCGCCTGTCCCTGCCGGGCGCGGTCCCACCCAGCCCGGAGGACAATCCCTCCGGCGACGAGGCCCTGGTCTTCGCCGCCCTCCCCAACACCGGTTCCCGCCTCCCTCGTGGTCTGGCCACCGACACCGGCCTCCCACTGCCCACCGTGCGGGCAACCTTGTCCGCTTTGGAGATCGCCGGCCTGGTGGCCTGCGACGGCAACGGCTGGTACCGCACCACCCACCCGACCTCGGCCACCGCCGCCATAGTCGCCGCCCACGATCGACATCGCTGACCAACCGGCCCGCCTGCACAGGAATGCGGTGCCGGGCATGGACAACCGCTGGTGGTCCGGCCCTGTGATGGGCGCGGCGGCGGCGGTGCTTGATATGTGGCGGGATTCGGGTCAGCGTGGACGGATGAGTGAGCTGCCCGAGGATTTGGAGGCATTGCTGGCCGAGTACGGGCGGCACTTGCGGTTGGGGCGGAATCGGTCGGAGCATACGGTGCGGGCGTATGTGGGCGATGCGCGCGGGTTGCTGGAGCATTTGCTGGGGCGGGCGGTGGATTCCGGTGTGGGGGAGGTGGATCTGGCGTTGCTGCGGTCGTGGCTGGCGGCGCAGGCGGCGGGGGGCGCGGCGCGGACCACTATGGCGCGGCGGGCCTCGTCGGCTCGGACGTTCACGGCCTGGCTGACGCACACGGGGCGGCTGGCGGTGGATCCGGGGCCGCGGCTGGGGTCGGCGCGGGCGCATCGGGTGCTGCCGTCGGTGCTGGGGCGCGAGCAGGCGCAGGCGGCCATGGCGGCGGCGGAATCGGGTGCGGCGCAGCATGATCCGATGGCCTTGCGGGATCGGCTGATTGTCGAGATGCTGTACGCGACCGGGATCCGGGTGAGCGAGCTGTGCGGGCTCGACATCGAGGACGTGGATCGGGAACGGCGGCTGGTGCGCGTGCTGGGCAAGGGGAACAAGGAGCGGGCGGTGCCGTTCGGCGTGCCCGCCGAGCAGGCTCTGGACGGCTGGCTGCGGTTCGGTCGGGCCGCCTTCGCCACCGCGGAGTCGGGGCGCGCGCTGCTGCTGGGCCGGCGGGGGCGCCGGATCGACCAGCGGCAGGCCAGAACGGTGGTGCACGAGGTGGTTTCCGCCATTCCGGGCGCACCCGATATGGGCCCGCACGGTTTCCGTCACACCGCCGCGACCCATCTGCTCGAGGGCGGGGCCGATCTGCGGGTGGTGCAGGAGATCCTGGGCCATGCCAGCATGGCCACCACACAGCTGTACACCCACGTGTCGATCGATCGGCTCAAGAAGGTGCACGACCAAGCCCACCCGCGCGCCTGACCGCCATGCGAATGCCCGACTCGGCCGAACTGCTGCCCGGTGCCGCCGATTCGCCTGTGGTGCTGCATGTTCCGCACTCCGCCCGCACGATTCCCGCCGCTGTCCGCGCGGAGCTGCTGCTCGATGACGGGGCGCTCGACCGTGAGCTCGACGCCATCACCGACGCCCATACCGCGCGGCTGGCGGATACGGCCGCACACCTGTCGCCCACCCGGCCATGGCAATTCGTGAACCGGCTGTCCCGGCTGGTCGTCGACCCGGAGCGCTTCCCGGACGAGCGGGAGGAGATGCGCGCCGTCGGCATGGGCGCGGTGTACACCGCCACCACGGACCGGATGCCGTTGCGGGCGGCCGATTTCGATCCCGCACCGTTGCTGGACCGCTACTTCCACCCCTATGCCCAGGCCATGACGGATCTGGTCGCCGATCGCCTGTCGGCGACCGGCCGTGCGGTGATCATCGACGTCCACTCCTACCCGGCTCAGCCCCTGCCCTATGAGCTGCACGGCGACGCACCGCGTCCACCGATCTGCCTGGGCGCGGACGCCTTTCACACGCCGCCCGGACTGCTCACCCGTGCGGCCGGGGCCTTCGTGGACTTCGGTGGCGTCGGCGTCAACAGCCCGTTCGCGGGAACCTATGTGCCGCTGGACTTCTACGGCACCGAGCCCCGCGTCTCCGCGCTGATGGTGGAGATCCGCCGCGACCTGTACCTGTCCGAACCCGGCGGTCCGCCCGGTCCCGGAATCGGTCGCCTGGCCGCCGCCCTGGCCGCGCTTATTGCCGATATCCAGTGACCGACGGCCTATCGAAATGCTATCGACGACCTATCGGAATTCATGCTAGCGTTACTTAGGTAATCCTAATTATGGAGGCTTCCTTTGGCACGCACACGCATCACGCTGGTGGTCCAGAACACGATCCGACTGACCGATCACCTGATCCGGGTCCGGCTGGGCGGCCCCGGCTTCACGTCCTTCCAGCCCAACGACCGCACCGACGCCTACGTCAAACTGGTCTTCCCCGGTGCCGACGGCGACACCGTGCGCACCTACACCGTGCGCGGGGTGGATCGCGCGGCGCAGGAGCTCACCATCGACTTCGTCTACCACGGTGACGAGGGCGTCGCCGGACCATGGGCCGCCGCGGCCCAGCCGGGCGACACCATCGACCTCATGGGTCCGGGCGGCGGCTACGCCCCGCGTTCCGACGCCGACTGGCATCTGCTGGCCGGCGACGAATCCGCACTCCCCGCCATTGCCGCGGCCTGCGAGTCGCTGCCCGCCGATGCGGTCGGGCAAGTATTCGTGGAGGTCGCGGATCCCGCCGACGAGCTCGCCTTCGCGCACCCGGAGGGCGTGGAGCTGACCTGGATTCACCGCGGCGCCGACGAACCGGGAGTCCGCCTCGCCGCTTCCGTCCACTCCGCCCCCTGGCGTGACGGCCAGGCGCACGTCTTCATCCACGGTGAAGCACAGGCCGTCATGCACGACCTCCGCCCCTACATCCGCAAGGACCGCGGCGTCCCCGCCGACTGGGCATCCATCTCCGGTTACTGGCGGCGCGGCCGCACCGAAGAGGGCTTCCGTCGCTGGAAGTCCGAACTCGCCGAACGCGAAAAGGCCACCCCCGCAGCCCTTTAGCCAATCCACTCCTCCCGACTCGGGTGTCCCCTGCGGCCCGCCGCATGCATTTGCGGCGGGCTCCTCATCGTAGGCGCGGCCGGTGATTACGGCGTCAGCACGTATTCGAGTTGGTCGAGGTGTGGTTGCTGGACCGAGTGGCGGGGCCGGGGTGTGAGGATCGCCTCCAGGTGCATGTGTCCCCGCCGTGCCAGGCGCCCCCTCGGACAATGTGTTTCGGTCCCGGACGCCCCACCACCGCAGCGCCATAGCCGAAATCGTAGCGGGTAGCGTCGATGATCATGACGAACCCATCTTCCCTGCGTGAACGTCTGCGCGCCGCGCTGCCCGTGGCTATGAAGGCTCGCGATCGCAATGCCACCGCGGCGCTTCGTTCGGCTCTGGGCGCTATCGACAATGCCGAAGCTGTGGACGGTTCCGATGTTCGTGCCGGGGCCATCGAATCCAGTGCTGTGGGGCTGGGCGCGGCCGAACGCGCTCGGCGCGACCTCACCGAGTCCGATATCGCCGGTATCGTGCGTGCCGAGATCGACGACCGTCTCACTGCCGCAGGGGAATACGATGCGCTCTCCGGTGGGGCGGACCGTGCCGCCTCGCTGCGCGCCGAGGCCGCTGCCCTCTCGGCTCACCTTGCGGATGGCTGAGGCCGCGTGCCTCAGCGTGGCCGGATGGTTCCGATGTAGCGGTGTGCGAACCAGCGCTGGATGAGTCGCACGATCGGGCCGCCGAGCCGGGTGTACCAGGCGCCCGGTTTCGAGAACGCGGCGATGACCCCGTGGACCGAGCCGTCGGCAGGGTCGTATTCGACGCAGAACAACTCCTCACCGCTCTCGGGGTGGCCGGGGAGCGTCCCGTAGGCGAAACCGCGCCGATCCGGCTCGTCGAGGACGTAGACGACCCGGCACGGCGCATTCACGCCGATCGGCCCCAGCCCGAGCCGCACGGTCAGCTCGGTTCCCGGCTCGGCCACCGGCGTGGTCGCGTCCTGGAATATCCCGGTACCGCGCTGCATCCCGTACCCGAGAATGTGTTCGGCCGCCTGCTCGAACAGCGCTCGGCCCGAACCGATGTGCCTGCGGAGCCGGAAATGGTCATAGCCCGGCGGAAATTCACCCGCGGTCGCGCCGACATCGGAGTACGTGAAGGGCGCGGGTTTCTGCGACATGGTCACCATCCTCGCTCGGTTTCGAAGTTCACGTCCATGCGGCCGGGACCGGCCGGGATGTCGCCGGTGAGGGGCTTGAGCCGGATCGGAGTGCGGTGGAGCAGCCCGAGCGGATCGAGGTATTCGCCGTCCCGCCGCGCTCCCCAGTGCAGGCATGGAGAGCAGGGCGGGTGTCCGGCCTCCAGCAGCCCGATCGGTGTGCCGCGAGTCAGCCTGCGGCCCACGGGAATTGCCGCGGACACGGGCTCGTAGGTCGTTCGGAGCCCGCCGGGATGGTCGATGGAGACAACTGGTTTGTCGGCCACGATTCCCGCGAAGACGACGATGCCGTCCCCGGCCGCGAGCACCACCTGCCCCCGATCGCCCGCCAAATCCACCCCCCGATGCCCCGGCAGCCAATCGTGTTCGGGCTTGTCGAAGGCGCGCACGACCCCCGGCCGCGGCCGCAGCGGCCAGTCGAAATCGCCACCGGGCGCAGGTAAACCGCCGGCGGCAGGCATGGCGGCGCACAGCCCGATCAGGCTCGTCGCGCACGCTCCGGCCACGACCCGGACGACCGTGCCGCCTGGACCATGTGCACGCGATGCGAGCCGAAATCTGGTGTGCAGTCCGGGGGAAACGCCCGCGGCATTCGAAGCCGTCATGGACGGCACGGCTGAGACGTCGGTGTGCTGGGTGGGAGGCGGTGGTTCGGGCATGGGAATCAGCCTGCGCCGTGGTGGGGGCGGTGGGCGAGAGGGTGCGCGGCGAGTGTGGATGACACGACCGGTTGTGGACAACGTGAATGTCAGTTGCTGGGTCGCGTCAGGGAGTAGTGGACCATCGGGCCGAGTACGCCCCGGACCGTCTCGTAGGGACGCATTCCCAGGCGCTCGACAACGGCTCGTGAGGCGGTATTGCCTTCGTCGATTTCGGCGAGGACTCGATCCAGCCCGAGCGTGTCGAAGGCGTAGTCCAGGACCGCGGCTGCGGCCTCGCCTGCCAGGCCGCGGCCCCAGCGGGCCGGGGTCAGGCTGTAGACGATCTCCAGGTCGGGGCCGCCGTCGAGTCCACGCAATCCAGCCGTGCCGACCAGTGGCCCGCCGCTCCTTTCCCGGAGCGCCCAGAGCCCGAAATTCACGGTGGCGAAACTATTTTCGGAATTCGTGATGATCCGCGTGACCTCATCGACGGAGAGCATTTCGCCGTCGAAGAGGAATTCGCGGACGAGCGGGTCATGCCACAGCGCCACGAGTTCGTCGCGATCGCTCGCGCACACCGGTGTGAGCGCCAGTCGCCCGGTTCGCAGCATTGCCCCACCGTAGGCCGCTGACCTGCGATTGCGCACCTGAGTAACGCACACCCCCTGGGCCCGATTTCGGTCTGACGCCTCTGCTGCGTAAACTGATCCAGCGGTTTGCGTTAACGCAGACCGACTTCGCGCGCCCACAGTGAGTGTCGCCGGCTGGTCCCCCTGATTCGTTTTCGGAGGGTTCCGGTGGCCGTGAGCGCCAGGGCAGGGATCGCCGATTCCTGTGTCAACCAGCAACGAGAGGAAGTTACGGAGCCATGGCTGTCGTAACAATGAAGCAGCTGCTCGATAGCGGCGCGCACTTCGGTCACCAGACCCGCCGGTGGAACCCGAAGATGAAGCGGTTCATCTTCACCGACCGCAACGGCATCTACATCATCGACCTGCAGCAGACGCTGACCTACATCGACAAGGCCTACGAGTTCGTCAAGGAGACCGTTGCCCACGGCGGCACCGTTCTCTTCGTCGGCACCAAGAAGCAGGCCCAGGAGTCGATTGCCTCCGAGGCGACCCGCGTCGGCATGCCCTACGTGAACCAGCGCTGGCTGGGCGGCATGCTCACCAACTTCTCGACCGTCCACAAGCGGCTGCAGCGCCTGAAGGAGCTGGAGTCGATGGAGCAGACCGGCGGTTTCGAGGGTCGCACCAAGAAGGAAATCCTCATGCTGACGCGTGAGAAGAACAAGCTGGAGCGCACCCTGGGCGGCATCCGGGACATGGCCAAGGTTCCCTCGGCCATCTGGGTTGTCGACACCAACAAGGAGCACATCGCCGTCGGTGAGGCTCGCAAGCTGAACATCCCGGTCATCGCGATCCTGGACACCAACTGCGACCCGGACCTGGTCGACTACCCGATCCCGGGCAACGACGACGCGATCCGCTCGGCCGCGCTGCTGACCAAGGTCGTCGCCTCCGCCGTCGCCGAGGGCGTGCAGGCTCGCGCCGCGCGTGCCACCGGCGATGCGAAGCCCGAGGCCGGCGCCGGCGAGCCGCTCGCCGAGTGGGAGCAGGAGCTGCTGGCTCAGGCCACCCCGGCCGCCGAGCCGGAGACCGCGGCCGAGGCCGAGCTGAAGGAAGAGCCGGCCCCCAAGACCCCGGCCGACTTCTGATTTCCAGCCGCGAGGCATCTGTTCACCTTGCCGACCGCTCATGTTCCATGACGGTCGGCAAGGTGTGACCCCCACAGACTTTCACTCACAAAGGGAGGCTCGCCCGAGATGGCGAACTACACCGCCGCCGATGTGAAGCGGCTCCGCGAGCTCACCGGCTCCGGCATGATGGACTGCAAGAAGGCGCTCGAGGAGAACGCGGGCGACTTCGACAAGGCCGTCGAGTTCCTGCGTATCAAGGGCGCCAAGGATGTCGGCAAGCGCGCTGAGCGCGCCACCGCCGAGGGCCTGGTCGTCGCGCAGGACGGCATCCTGATCGAGATCAACTCCGAGACCGACTTCGTGGCCAAGAACCAGGAGTTCCAGGACGTCGCGAACGCCATCGTGGCCGCCGCCGCGAAGGCCCGCCCGGCCGACCTGGACGCCCTGAAGGCCGTTGAGGTCGACGGCAAGACCGCCGACCAGGTGCTGCAGGAGCTGGCCGCCAAGATCGGCGAGAAGCTCGAGCTGCGCCGCGTCGCCACCTTCGACGGCACCACCACCGTCTACCTGCACAAGCGCGCCACCGACCTGCCGCCCGCCGTCGGCGTTCTGGTCGAGTACACCGGCACCGACGCCGACGCCGCCCGTGCGGCCGGCATGCAGGTCGCGGCCCTCAAGGCCAAGTACCTGACCCGCGAGGACGTCCCGGCCGAGCTCGTCGCCAAGGAGCGCGAGATCGCCGAGGCGACCGCCAAGGAGGAGGGCAAGCCGGAGGCCGCCCTGCCGAAGATCGTCGAGGGTCGCGTCAACGGCTTCTACAAGGACGTCGTCCTGCTGGAGCAGGCGTCGGTCACCGACTCCAAGAAGACCGTCAAGCAGCAGCTGGACGACGCCGGTGTCACCATCACCCGCTTCGCCCGCTTCGAGGTCGGCCAGGCCTGATCGCCTGAAGCATCGAAAAGGCCCCTCGCCCATCGGTTTCCGATGAGCGAGGGGCCTTCTCGTATCGCCGTGCTACCTGGCGCAGTTCCCCCAGCCGCCGCCGGAGGAGCCGTTGATCAGCAGCCATCCCAGCTGCCCCAGCCCGCTGCTGCCCTGACCGCACGGAAAGCTGTAGCCCGAGGCGGAGAGGAGCAGCTCTGCCAGGGTTCCGGTGCCGACCGGGGCGGAGCTGAAGGGGTAGATCAACTGCTGGCTGCCGGTCACCCCGCTGCCACTCGAGGTACCCGCGATATCGGAGGTGCTCGGGGGCGCGGCCGGCTCGAGAGTGATGTCGGCTGTGGCGGGGCCCGCGGCGACGATGGCCCCGGCGATTGCGAGGGTGGCCAGTCCGGCCCGGATGGCGACGTTGCGTGTGTTCACGATTTCTCCTTGTGATTCTGAATGCCCTACTGCGCCGGGAACGGAATCCGGTTCAGCTGCAGAGTCCGTGGCAGGGGTCCTTCGACGGCGGGGCGAGCAGTTCCCCGAGGTAACCGAGGAAATTGCTGCTGCCGGAGGGGAGGGTCAGGCCGCTGCTCCCGCTGTCGGTGCCTGTGGCGAGACTGATCGGGTCGACGGGCGTGCGGGGTACCTCGGCCGAGGCCTGGCCCGCGCAGCCGATGACGCCCATCGCGAGTGCGAGAGCCGCGAATCCTGTTCGGGCAGTGTGGTTTCTGATCACGACGCGCACCCCGCGCCCAGGTACCAGGTCCCGGTCGTCAGGCTCATCAGCAGCGCGACCGTGCTGGCGAGAACGCTGTTCGTGTGCGGGTTGGACAGGCTGGTGCACGGGACGTAGTCCAGGGCTTTCAGGATCGTCTCCGCGACGGTGCTGTTGCCCATCGGTGCGGAACTGAAGGGATTGACGAGCTGCTGGCTTCCGGTCGCCGAGCCGGAGGCCGAACCGGAACTGGTTCCGCCGCTGGTTCCGTTCTCCTTCTGGCCGCTTCCGGTCGCGGGATTGAAATTGCCGCTGCCGGTGGAGGCGTCGGCGATGGCGGACGGGCTGGAGGACGAAGGGGGCTCGAGGGGGATGTCGGCCGCTGCGGGGCCCGCGACGGTCGCGAGGGTCGCTGCGAGGGCGAGGGCTGCCAGTCCGGTCCGGACCGTGCGGTTCTTCGTGGTCACGCGCCGAAGATATGTGAAACAGCTTTATTTGAAACAGGATTGAGCGCCCCCTGTTTCCTGGGCAATGTTTCCGGGGGCCGGGCGTCAGGTGGGTCGGTTCTGTAGTGCCGTCAGCTGGTGGATGTCGTGCTTCAGCCGTAGCTCGGAGATAGCCTCCGTGGTTGCCGAACCGGACAGTAGCAGGTCGCTCAGCTCGGCGAGGTATTTCTCGTGCCCGGCCGGCGTGACCATGAAAAGCATTCTGGCGGTGGTGGTTCCGGGATTGTGGAAGGCGTGGGGGCAGCCCGCGGGCACGTACATGAAGCTGCCCGGGCCGCCGCGGTAGACGGGCGTGCCGTCGGCGGCCTGCCAGGTGAGCCAGTCGCCCACGGTCTCGGCCCCGGGGTGGAAGGCCAGCAGGTCGAGTTCGCCGTCGACGATGTAGAAGATCTCCTGGGCGTGCCCGTGCCAGTGCGCGCCGACGTCGAAACCGGGCGGAACCTCGGCCTCGAAGGCGGACCAGGCATCGGAGTGGTCGGCCCCGACCTTGAGGGTCATGGTGGGCTGCACCTTCTCACCTACGCCGGGTGGCAGCAGCAGGCCGTCGGCGGCCAGTAGTCCGTCGGTCATGGTGTGCTCCTCAGAGGGTCCAGTCGGTGGCGGTCAGCCAGGCGTCGAGGGTCATCAGGTCGGGGAGGGCCGCGCGCAGGGCGGGCACGTCGATGGCCGGCGCGGGGCGGGAGTTGAAGAAGGCGAACATCTTTCCCACCTGCTCGTCGAAGGCGCGGATCTGCTCGACGGGGACCTGGACGGTCCGCGGGAGCAATCCGGCTGCGCGCGCGAGGGTTTCGGTGATCTGTGTGGGCGTCGGGCTGTCGCCGGCGAGGGTCAGGGTGCGGCCCAGGAACGTGTCGGGGCGGTCGAAGGCCAGGGCGGCGAAGCAGCCGATATCGCGGATGGCGATGAGCGGCATGGGCAGGTCCGGCGGCACCGGCAGGGCCAGGACCAGGTGGTCTCCGTCGCGGGCCGGCTGGTTGTAGGTGGCGAAATTGTCCATGAACGACACCGGCCGTAGCACGGTCGCGGGCAGTCCGAGGGCGCGGATGTGGTTCTCGATGTGCTCCTTGGCGTCGTAGTACTCGATGCCGGAGCCCGCTCCGACCCCGTGCAGCGAGCTGTAGACCAGGTGCGCGACACCGGCTTTGGCGGCCAGGTCCGCCACCGCTTTCCCGCGCCGCTCCTCGTCGGCGACCGCGGCCAGGCTGATGTGGGCGCCGTCCATCATGGTCAGCATGAGGAAGACGCCGTGTGCGCCGTCCATGGCGGTCCGCAGCGATTCCTCGTCATCCAGGTCGCCGACGGTGAGCTCGGCCCCCGCGTCCCGTAGCCGGCGGGCCTGCGGTGCGTCCGGATTCCGGACGAAGGCCCGGACCGACCGGCCCCGCTCCAGTAGTGCGGTGGTGGTGGCGCTGCCTTGCCGCCCGGTTGCTCCGATGACCAGTACCGGTCCGTTGTCCGCTCTCATCTCCAGCTCCCGTCGCGTCGATCTCGATTCGACGGTAGGAAGCCGCATGCACGCCTGTCCTGGTGGCGATAATGCTAGGCAGGTCTCTGTACAGGGGGACGGCCGAATGGTAAGCGGCAATGGCACTTCCGGCTCGCATCACGTCTCCGCCCGGCACGCGCAGCTGGGCGAGTTCCTGCGGGCGCAGCGGGCGCGGTTGCAGCCGGGGGACGTGGGCCTGGTGCCGTACGGCGATCCCGCGCGGCGGCGCACGCCCGGATTGCGGCGCGAGGAGGTCGCCGAGCTGTCGGGGGTGGGGGTGACCTGGTACACGTGGCTGGAGCAGGGGCGCGAGGTGGCGGCCAGCCGGCAGGTCATCGACGCCCTGGCCCGCACCCTCCGGCTGGATCCCGATCAGCATCGTCACCTGCGGTTTCTGGCCGGTCTCGCGGAGCCGGAGGACGCCGGGCCCGAGGCCGACCGGTCTCGGCTGCAGCGTCTGGTGGACGCGGTCATGCCCAGTCCGGCGAGCGTGTACGACGCCGGATTCGACTATCTGGTCTGGAATCGGGCCTATGTGCTGGTCCGCGACGATCCGCTCGCCCTGCCGCCGGAACGCCGCAATCTGCTCTGGATGATGTTCACCGAGAACGCGAATCGCATGCGCATGGCGCATTGGGAGCGTGCGGCGCGTGCGGTGGTCAGTCAGGTGCGCGATGCCGTGGGCCGTCGCCCCGACGATCCCCGGCTGGCCGCCTTGGTATCGGAATTGTCCGTTGCGAGCCCGGACTTCCGGCGCTGGTGGTCGGAGTATCCGGTGCGCCGATTCCGGCCCGCCACCATTACCGTGCGCCATCCGCGGGCCGGGCCGATCGAACTCGAAGTATTCCAATTGCGCCCGGTCGAGTACCCGAACCTGCTGATGGTGGTGCAGGCCCCTGCCACGCTGGTTGCCGCCGGGCGAATCGCTGCGGTCCTGGCGGCCGGGCAAATCGGGTAAAAGTTACGAATCGGTAGGCCGTATCGAGGGTCGGGTCACGCTCGCCACCGGTCGTGAGGCAGGATGGATGGAGCTTTCAAGCCGTCCCGTGCAATTCATCGGCCGGGATGGTCTTTTCATGTGCGTGCGCACGCTCGACCGCCGAGACAAGGAGACCGATGACGGACCCGGATACCGCCCCCGATCGCAAGGGCTACCGCCGAGTGCTCCTCAAGCTCGGTGGCGAGATGTTCGGCGGTGGTCGGGTGGGTCTCGATCCCGATGTGGTGCAGGCGGTCGCGGAGCAGATCGCCGAGGTCGTCGAGACCGGTGTCCAGGTGGCGGTCGTCATCGGCGGCGGCAACTTCTTCCGCGGCGCCGAGCTCGAGGAGCGCGGCATGGAGCGGGCCCGCTCGGACTACATGGGCATGCTCGGTACCGTCATGAATTCCCTTGCGCTGCAGGACTTCCTGCAGAAGCAGGGCATCGATACCCGGGTACAGACCGCCATCACCATGGGTCAGGTCGCCGAGCCGTACCTGCCGCTGCGCGCCAAGCGGCACTTGGAGAAGGGCCGCGTCGTGATCTTCGGCGCGGGCATGGGCATGCCCTACTTCTCCACCGACACCACCGCCGCCCAGCGCGCGCTGGAGATCGGCGCCGAGGTGGTCCTGATGGCCAAGGCCGTGGACGGCGTCTTCACCGCGGATCCGCGGGAGGACCCCGACGCCACCATGTTCACCGAGATCACCCACAAGGAGGCGTTGGAACGCGGCCTGAAGGTCGCCGATGCCACCGCTTTCAGCCTGTGTATGGACAACCAGATGCCCATGCTGGTGTTCAATCTGTTGACCAAGGGAAATATCGCCCGCGCGGTCGCCGGTGAGAAGATCGGCACGCTGGTCCGGTCATGACCGAGACAAGAACGATGACGCAGTGGAGGAATCGCCGTGATTGAAGAAGCGCTCTTCGACGCCGAGGAAAAAATGGAGAAGGCCGTCTCGGTGGTGAAGGACGATCTGGGCTCCATTCGGACCGGGCGCGCGAATCCCAGTATGTTCTCGCGAGTAGTGGTCGACTACTACGGTTCGCCGACGCCGATCACCCAGATGGCCTCCATCACCGTGCCCGAGCCGCGCATGCTCGTCATCAAGCCCTACGAGCAGTCCCAGCTGCAGCCGATCGAGACCGCGATCCGCAACTCGGACCTCGGGGTGAACCCGACCAACAATGGCGACATCATTCGCGTCAGCGTCCCGCAGCTCACCGAGGAGCGCCGCCGGGAAATGGTCAAGCAGGCCAAGTCCAAGGGCGAGGACGCCAAGATCTCGATCCGCAATGTCCGCCGCAAGGCGATGGACGAGCTCGGCCGCATCCAGAAGGACGGCGAGGCCGGCGAGGACGAGGTCGGCCGCGCCGAGAAGGAACTCGACAAGACCACGCAGAAGTACGTCGCACACGTCGACGAACTGGTGAAGCACAAGGAAGCTGAGCTGCTCGAGGTCTAGGACGGCCGACGCCGGCCGGGGGCAGGGACGAACGGACGACAAGTGAGCGACGGGACAATCGTGGCCGAAGAGACTGCCGCCACCGGCGAGATGCCGGAGGACGCCAGCGCACCGCCGGCGGCGGGCGGGGAGTCGGCAGGGCCGGGAAATGACGAGGGGAAGCCGCCCGCGTCGAAGGCGGGCCGCAACCTGCCGGCGGCGCTGGCGGTCGGATTCGGGCTGGGGTTGTCCCTCATCGCGATTCTGCTGTGGGCGCCCAAGGTGCTGATCGGCGTGATCGCGGTGGCGATCGCGGTGGCCACCTGGGAGGTGGCCAAGCGGCTGCGCGAGGCCGATGTGCTGGTTCCCCGGATTCCGCTGCTGGTCGGCGGGCAGGCGGTGGTGTGGCTGGCCTGGCCGTCCGGGCCGCAGGGGGTGCTGGGCGCCTTCGGCGCGACCGCGCTGACGATCATGGTGTGGCGACTGTTCGACCACGGCCTGCGGGCCACGCCGCGAAACTACCTGCGCGACACCGCCATCGCGGTGTTCGTGCTGGCCTGGATTCCGCTGCTGGCGGCCTTCGCGGTGCTGATGCTGCAGGAGGACGAGGGCAACCTGCGGGTGCTCACCTTCATGATCCTGGTGGTCTGCTCGGACGTGGGCGGCTATGTGGCCGGTGTGCTGTTCGGCAAGCACCCGATGGTGCCGCACATCAGCCCGAAGAAGTCCTGGGAGGGCTTCGGCGGATCGCTGGTGTTCTGTGTGATCGGCGGCCTGCTCACGGTGACGCTGCTGCTGCAGGCGAACTCGATGATCGGCGTGTTGCTCGGGGTGGGCCTGGTGCTGGTGGCGACCAGCGGGGACCTGATCGAATCGCAGGTCAAGCGGGAGCTCGGCATCAAGGACATGGGCACGCTGCTGCCCGGCCACGGCGGGATCATGGATCGCCTGGATTCCATGCTGCCGTCGGCCTTCGTGGCCTGGCTGGTACTCACCGCGCTGCTCTGACGCGTTGAAACGGTTGCCGCTCAGAATGTTTCGGTGGTTCAATGCAGGGGCGCTGACGCGGCAGCGGTGACAGGGGGCGACCATGGGCGACATCAAGCAGATCGAACTGCCCGACGGCACGATCATCCATGCCCGGGTCATCTCCGATGAGGACGAGCAGGCCGGTGGTGACGCCGGCCTCGGCGACTACTTCAAACTCGAGAAGTTCGGTGACACCGTCAAGGGTGTGGCCGCCTCGGTGCGCCAGAGCGTTTCCGGTCTGCGGGCCGACAAGGTCTCGGTCGAATTCGGGCTGGAGCTGTCCGTCGATGCCCACGGTGTGATGGCCGTGCTGGCCTCCGGCGGTGCGAAGGCGTCGGTGAAGATCAAGCTCGACTGGGAGCTGGACGCGCGCGATGCGGGGGACCAGGCGGCAGGGTGATGCCGGGTGCCAGATGACACAGCCGAACTGCTGAAAGGCGCGACCGCCGAGGTGGTTCCGGTGCCGCGGCGGCGGGATGGGAAGTCGCTCGGCACGGCGTTCCGGGTGGCTCCCGGCTTCGCGATCACCGCCGCACATGTCGCTCGCACCGAGGGTGCGCGGGTCGAGCTCCGCTTCACCGGTGGGACCTGCGCGGCCGAGGTCGTGGTCGCCCACCCGGCTCCACCGGACAGCACTCGCTGGGACTTCGACGATATCGCCGTGCTGCGCATCCTCGAGCCCGACGAGGTGCGGGCCGTCCCCTGCGTGCTCATGGCCGAACCGGTGCCGGAGCCCGGGGACAAGCTGCTCATCTGCGCCTACAACCCGGGCTATGTCGCGGACTTCGTCGAGAACTATCGCGATTGCGTTGTGCGGGAACCGCATCCGCCGAAGTTCTGCACGATCGACGGGACTCGTGCGGTGATCCAGGGCATGTCGGGCGGACCGGTATGGTCGGTCCGGCACGGCGGGGTGTTCGGATTGGTGAAGGGGAGCGAGAACTACAACGCACCCCAGGGCGGCGCGGTGGCCCTGCTGCTGGACGGCCTGCGGCGGCTGTGCCCGCCGGAGCTCTATCAGGAGATCATCACCTCGCACGACCGGTATCAGAGCGCGAATCAGCTGTGGTCGGACCGGTTGTCCGGTCGTTCCGCGGCGCTGCGCCGCTGGATGATCGATCTGCACGGCCTGCTCGCGCAGATTCCGGCGGGCCCCGGCCGGCTGGCCCCCGAGGAGTTGGTCAGCCACCTCTTCCGCGACTTCGTCCGGCCGCGGGAGGTGAATCGCCTTGCGACACTGCGCGATCTGGTCGAATTCCTGGGTACCGAGTTCCCGCGGCCCAATGAGGCCCTGGCCCGCTTCTGCATCCTGGTCTCCCGGCTGCTGCCGGGACTCGACAAGGCAGTTCTCGAAGGACTGCAGCGCATCAAGGGCCGCATACTCACGCCCGCGGCACTCGAGGCGCTGGAACAGTATCTGGTGGCGCAGCTGCCCGAGGCCGCGGTGCGCACAACACTTTTCGGCGTGATTCAGCCGAGCGAGAAGCCGAAGGTCGACGGGCGGCCCGCATCCTTTCGCTACGAGGTGCACCAGAGATTCGACGACCAGGAAATCCTCCAGATCGAGGACGAAAAATCCTATGCGCCGGGCGAATACGATCTGGTCAAAGAGGAATTGAAGTCGGCTCTGGATCGTCAGTTGAGCAAAACCCGGGCAGCGACGCACGGGGTCGAAATCGTTGTCGCGCTGCCGGACGAATTTCTGACAGAGGAACCGCTGTATGAATGGCGGCGCCCGGATGCGCGTCCGTTCAGCAAATACGTGATGCGATTGCGCCGCAGCAGTACCTGGGAAAAGGACGACGAGAAGATCGTCGAAGTCGAGGAGCGTTATCGGCGGCTGCTGCGGCAGGCGTCCGACGGGGTGGTCTGGATCTGCTGTGCCGACCCGCGCGCCCAGGATCTGGGTCTGCTGCAGGAACTGTTCGTCTACGACGAGGACGATCTGGCGCCGCACGACAGTCTCGCGATCACCGAACCGCCGACCGTGCACGCCCTGGCGGCGTCCCGGAGCAACGCCCTGCCGGTGACGGTCTGGCGCACCGAACGCTGCCCCGATCACCCGGTGGGGGGCGCGCCGTGCGGCGGGTTCCGATTCCACGTGAAGCTGACCGCGTGGCTGCAGAGCGAACCGCCGGCGGACTGGCATGCCGCGGTGTGGCGCGAACAGCGCCGGCCGCAGCCCTCGGCCCAGCGAGATCAGTTCTGGCGCAAGATCGTTTTCCTGTTCGACAAGCCGGGGGAGAGCCGTCGCCGGCCGCCGCTGGCGGGTCCGCGGATGGCATGAGGGAGTGGGGATGACAGCACCCAATTGGCATGTGTTCCATGGTTCGGGGGAACCGCGGCCCGACGGCTGGGACGCCGTGCCGCCGCCCATGCTCGCGCGCACCTTCACCGGCGCGCCGCTGGTGCCGCCGCCCCGGGAGCGGGCGGATCAGCCCGATCAGATCCGGCGCAAGCTCGGCGCGGGCGACATCGGCGCGCATCAGTTGCGGCCCGACGATCTGGATGTCATCAACGCCGCGCTGCTGTGCCGCAGACCGTTGCTGATCACGGGCGCACCGGGATTGGGGAAATCCTCGCTGGCCTATCTCATTGCCCGCGAGCTGGCGCTGGGGCCGGTGCTGACCTGGCCGATCACCAGTCGCAGCACGCTGCGCGAGGGGCTGTACCACTACGATGCCCTGCGGCGCTTCGAGGAGGCGCAGCTGCCGGACGCGGGGCGGGTGGAGCTGGCCGACTACATCACGCTCGGACCGCTGGGCACCGCGCTGCTGCCGTACCGGCGGCCGCGGGTGCTGTTGATCGACGAAATCGACAAGGCCGACGTCGATCTGCCCAACGACCTGCTGCACGTGTTCGAGAACGGCGAGTACCAGATCGACGAATTGCGCCGAATTCGGGCGCAGCGCGAGACAGTTGACGTTTTCACCCACGAGGGCCGGGAACAAGTCTCGATTTCCGAGGGTTTCGTGCAGTGCAACGCATTCCCGATCGTGATCTTGACGAGCAATGGGGAGCGCGAATTCCCGCCCGCCTTCCTGCGCCGCTGCCTGCAACTCCAGTTGGCGAAACCCGAACGCGCGCAATTGGAGCGCGTGGTCGCCGCACATCTGGGAGACTCGGTGGTGCGGGAATATGACGAGATTATCGAGACTTTCATCAGACGACGAGATGATCTGGGAACACTACCGACCGATCGGCTTTTGATCGCTCTGCATGTTCTCACCCGGGCCGCCGGCGACGATCTGAACCAGGAGGGACGGAAACGGCTGGCGGAGCGTCTGATGCAGCCGACGGAGAGCGGGGGCTGAGGTGGGAAGCCTGTCGGAACTGCTGGAGGCTCTGCGCGGGCTGGAGATGGACCCCGACCAGGTCGCCGAGGCGCTCTGGCTCGCCAAGCACATCGAGGATCAGCCCGCGGCCGCGACACCGTCGCCACCGCCGGCGGCCGAAGTACCTGAGTCCGAGCCCATTTCGCCGATTCCGGCGCTATCGCCGCCGGACCTGCCGGTGGCGCCCCGGGCCGCGCCCGCCGCGCCACCCGGCCGTACCTACGGCTGGCCCTTCCGCGCGGAGATCGAGGTCTCGGCACCCGCACCGCTGGATTCGGAACTGCGGCTGCTGGGCGAATTCCGCCCGCTCGGACAACGACTTCCGGATCCCGGCCAGCGCGAGTTCGACGAGGACGCGACGGTGCAGCGCAGCGCGAGCACGGGCGTGGCCTGGCCGGTCACCCGCCCGGCACTGGTGCGCCGGCGCGAGGCCGCGCTGGTGTTCGACCGGCATCCGTCCATGGTCGCCTGGGGCGGCCTGGCCCGCGCGGTGCGAGAGATGGTGGAGAAGGTCGGTTTTCGCCAGGTGCGAGTCTGGTATCTGGACGAGGACGCCGCGGGCGCGCTCCGATTGGCCACGGGCGCACGGGAACCCGCGGACCGGGCGCTGTCGGAGCTCTACGACGCCTCCGGCAGCCGGGTGATCATGGTCTTCAGCGCCTGCCTGGGTGACGCGTGGCAGTGGGGCACGGCCGCGGCGGAGCTGCAGCAGCTGGCCAAGGTGTCCCCGGTGGCGGTCATTCAGCCGCTGCCCAGCAGCATCTGGAGTAGGACCGGTCTGAACTGGGAGCAGGGCCGAATAACTCCGGTGATCCCCAACTGTCCCTCGCCGCTGCGCGTGGTCGCGCCGGCGGGTTCCGGCCCGATGCCCGTCCCGGTGCTGGAGATGACCCCGGGCTGGATCGCGCCCTGGACCGACCTGCTCACCGGCCGCCGCCGGGCCGCCGGTTTCCCGCTGCTGAGCCGCCCGGCGAGCGACCCGGACCGCTCGCGCACGCTCGCCGCCCGGCAGAACGCCGAACTCGGGGATCGTCCGCTGGAACGGGTGCGCCGCTTCCGTTCGGCCTCCTCACCGGACGCCTTCCGCCTGGCCGCCAGTTTGGCGCAGGTGCCGCTGCTGCTGCCGATCATGCGGCTGGTGCAGCGGGCGGTGCTGCCCGGCACCCGAGCGAGCGTGCTGGCCGAGGTGCTGGCGGGCGGCCTGATCGAGGAGGCCACCGAGACCTCCGCGCCGCCCTACACCATTCCCGAGGACAGCCGGGTGTTCGTCTTCCGGCAGGAGGTCGCGGCCATCCTGCGGGACGCCCTGCCGCGCAGCGAGGCGACCGGGGTGCTGAATGCCGTCTCGCAATTCATCGAGACGCATTACGACGTGCCCGGAAAAGTCTTCCGGGCCACCGTTTCCGAGCCGTCCTCCGGCGGTGGCGCGCCTTTCGCCTATCTGTCACCGGAAACCCTGCGGCGCATTGCCCCGAGCTTTCCCGATCCACCCGGCGAACCGCCCGACGAGGACGACCGTCGCCGCTATGACGCGGTGCTGAGTGATGCCGTGGCAACCGTCGCGCTGGATGATCCGGATCTCGCGCTCACGCGGTGCCGGTACGCGCTGGCGTCGGTCCCGATGGGTTATGCGCCGCGAATCACGGTGCTGCACAGCATGACAATGCTCTTGCGCGTCCGCTGGGAGCGATTCGGCGACACCTCGGATCTGGACGAGGCGATCGCGGTGGCGAAAACCGCGCTCACCGAAATGCCCGACGCGGAGGACGATCCGGAATTCGTGGCCGAACTCGGCGGGTTGCTGTTCCGGCGGTATTCCGCGGTCGGCGGGGTGGATTTCCTGATCGATTCCACCCGGGTGCTCCGCATCGTGGTGGAGGCCGTGGAACCGTACGGCCGGCTCGGTGTCCAGGTTTCCGAACAACTCGGTGACGCCCTGGTGCTGCGCTGCGAGGTGGCCGCCGAACCGCTGTACGCATGGGAGGCGATCGATCGATACCGGGTGGCCGCCGAGGGCGCCGACGTGTCGCGCGGGCCGGTGCTGTTGCTCAAACTGGCGCGCGCACGGCTGGATGTCGTGGTGTTGTCCGCGTATCCGGACAGCACGGTGGCGGAGCAGCTGCTCGAAGACTTCCGTTATGCCGCACCAGAATTGACGAATGCCGGGACCGAACTGAACGAGGCGACGCGCGAATTCGTGCGGCGGGTGGAGTCGGGCGCGGCCACCGGGCGGTTGGAAACCACCTTGATGTACCGACTGGCCGGGATTGTGCGGGCGGCCCTGCCGGACCTGATGGACTCGGCAGCCGAACCCGGATCGGCACTGTCGGCAGTGCAGGCACTGCTGGAACTGGCACCGCCGGAAGCGGAGTCCAGCGGTCGATGACGGAGGTCGGCGCCCGACGGCGATCACGCTGGGGCATTCGCGTCGCGTCGCTGCTGATAGTGGCGGTGGCGGCCGGGCTCGGCGCGGTCGCGCTGCGCGGGGCGCTCGAATTCGCCACCCCGCGGCTGCTGGGCGCGGTCCTCGCGTTGCATCCTGTCGAGGGTGGGCTGTGGGAGCCGACGCAGGTCCTCGCCCATGACCGCCGCGTGGCTCTGCTGCCCGTCATGGTCGCGGCCGGAATGGTGCTGGCCGTGCTGTTTTCGCGGTGCAAAGGAACCTCGGTCGATCGCACTGACCGGACCCTGGCCAATGGCACTGACCGGACCCCGGTCAATGGCACTGACCGGACCCCGGTCAATGGCACTGACCGGACCCCGGTCAATGGCACTGACCGGACCCCGGTCAATGGCACTGACCGGACCCCGGTC